>JADFSP010000023.1 GCA_022560695.1 Pseudomonadota bacterium | reverse complement strand
TGCTGGATCAGGCTTGCGCCCATTGTCCAATATTCCCCACTGCTGCCTCCCGTAGGAGTCTGGGCCGTGTCTCAGTCCCAGTGTGGCTGATCGTCCTCTCAGACCAGCTACGGATCGTCGCCTTGGTGAGCCTTTACCTCACCAACAAGCTAATCCGACTTAGGCTCATCCAATAGCGCGAGGTTCCGAAGAGTCCCCCGCTTTCCCCCGTAGGGCGTATGCGGTATTAGCTCGAGTTTCCCCGAGTTGTCCCCCACTACTGGGCAGATTCCTAAGTATTACTCACCCGTCCGCCACTCGTCGCCAGAGAGCAAGCTCTCCGCGTTACCGTTCGACTTGCATGTGTTAGGCATGCCGCCAGCGTTCAATCTGAGCCAGGATCAAACTCTTCACTTCAATATTTTGAGCTTGGTTAGAGCATCGATCCCCAAATTACTAAGAATTAAACTTGGGTTTCTTACGCTCGATTTTGCCTTAAGCAGACTCCAGCGCAAGCACCCACACAAATTATCTGATTGAATTGTTAAAGAGCGATCTGAAACCAGGGTCGAACCGAGGTTTCAGGCAGACCCACAATTATACAGCCCAAACAGGGCTGTTGAACAGCCTGAACCTGCCTGCGTGCATCGAATTAGGGGTCAACCGAGGGACACCGTACCCTCGGCGAGCGGGGCATTATAGCGGCGAAACCGCCACCGTCAACCACAAACGGCCACATTTGTGACGTGCTCGTTCGAGCGGCCTGGCGCACAGCCTCGACAGCGTCTTTCTCCGGTCAATACAGTGACTATTCCCCGGGGAAAAGCGTCCGAATCTCGTGTCGTGGCGATGGCCGGGGCGGGCCGCAGAAAGCAGCCATCGCATGGTCTGCGCTTCGATGATCGTGGATCTGCGCACGACTTTCAGGCTCAGGCCGCTCGATGCGCCATGCAAAAATTGCCGCCGTCAGGGCCAAAATGCCGCTGGCGGCTCCGTCTGAGAGTTGCCGCAGCCTGTTTCCTCGACGCCAGCCATACTTTCTTGCATCAGGGCGTTGCCGCAGCCTGTTTCCTCGACACCAGCCATTCCTTGTATTGGGATGACGCCAGTAACCCTGTGAATTTCTTGTCCTTCTGCAACGCCTCGGAGTCGAGCGTGCGCCCAAACTGCTTTTCAAGCACCACAAGCGCTTTTATCGCCGTATCGAAACGTGACTGTGCGGTGCTCGCCTGGAGTGTCGACCACCAACCAAGCTCAAGCCCGGGTTCGAGCGTGACGGCCCGCTCCGCAAAACTCGCCGCATCCTCAGGCTTGTCCGCAACAAGTGCTGCGGCAGACAGCCGTGCCTTCATCACACCATCCTCCACACCGAGACGCTTCTCCAGCCGAAGTAACGCCTGCAACGCCTCTTCGTAACGGCGCGCCGGAAAGTAATAATCGAGCAACATCAGTGAATACAGCGGCTCCTCCGGAAAATATTTCGCTACCGCAATCAGCGCCGTGCGCAGCTTGCGCCGTTTGCGCACCTGTTTGGTGAGGTGCACGGTAGTCACGACCGCAATGCGCTGACGCTGCATTTGTTCATCCAGGCTCTCGAGAATCTCAAAGTACCGGTTGACATCGTGATCGCGCGCAGCCTTGAGAAGCTGCGCCATCTGAAAAATGTGCCGCGGCCTGGCGTTTTTGAAATCGAGCAGCTTGCGCACGGCCGGATCGCTCGGGGCGGCCATGATCAGTGTCTCTCCCAGGCCGTCGGAAAATTTTTCGCCCTGGAGAAAATCTGTCCAGTCGACAATGACGACCCCGCCGTGCCTGTTCAGCCGCAGGTCGTACTCGTGATAGTTGTACTGAAAATTTGGTAGTTCATACCGAACTGTAGCTCGGCCAAAATCACCGCGTGAATCGATGTTCAGCAATGTTGCCTTTGCGCCATCGTCGCCACTCGTCAGGAGTGCCTTGACCATTGGTTCGATGGCAAATTCGAAATTTTCACGGAACTGCTTCTTGATGCGCTGATTGATAAGGCGCAACGCAAAGATCCGTTCCAGCATCGCGGGCTGATCGATTGCGTTCGTAAATCGCTCGAATGAACCTGAATTGAGATCGTCGACTATTTCCTGAAATCCTGCACGGAAAGACTCCGCCATGGCGAGCTCGGCTTCCCGCTGTTCTGTCTGATCGACTTCCTGTGCCGGCAGTATCGGGCCGTACATCAGCACTGCAAACATCAGCAGCGTCAGATAAGAAATCGTCTTTTTCACGACTGTCTCCAGCACATCGCTATTCCCTGCCTCCGTTAGATTCGTGGCACGGGCACAGTTTCCCGGTTCAGCTGATGCTGACGCGCGCGAACCGTCGTCGGCCTACCTGGTAGATACAGGTGCTCCCGGAATCGATTTGCAGTGAGCGGTCCTCGATGCGTTCACCGTCAATGCGCACCGCACCTTGTTTGATCATGCGAAACGCTTCAGATGTGCTGCTGACGAGCCCCGCACCTTTTAGAAGATGTGCAATGCCGAGTCGACCGTCCGCTGCGATCAGCTTCACCTCCGGCATATCCTTAGGCATCGCACCTTGTTGAAATCGCGCGATAAATTCGACTTTTGCGGCCGCGGCCTGTGCTGCATCGTGAAAACGCGCCACGATTTCCGTTGCGAGTTCGAACTTGGCGTCGCGCGGATTCATTCCGTCGTCGACTTCTTTTCGCAAGCCAGCGATATCGCCGAGCGTACGAAAACTCAACACCTCGAAGTAGCGCCACATCAGGTCATCGGAGATCGACATGAGCTTGCCGAACATATCGGCCGGCGCATCTGTGATGCCAACGTAGTTGCCGAGTGACTTCGACATCTTTTGCACGCCATCGAGCCCCTCCAGCAACGGCGTCGTCATCACGACTTGCGGCTCCTGGCCGAAATTCTGTTGCAGCTTGCGTCCAACCAGCAAATTGAACTTCTGATCAGTACCGCCGAGCTCCACGTCAGCTTTGAGTGCAACCGAGTCATAGCCCTGCACAATCGGGTACAGAAATTCGTGCACCGATATCGGCTGGCCATTGTCGTAGCGCTTCTTGAAGTCATCGCGCTCGAGCATGCGTGCAATCGTATAATGCGATGCCAGCTTCACCAGTCCGGCGGCATCCATTTTCGCCATCCAGTTCGAATTGAACTCGATACGTGTTTTTTCTCTATCAAGAATCTTGAAAATCTGCGTCGCGTAGGTTGCGGCATTGACCTTGATTTCTTCTTCGGTCAGCGGCGGCCGAGTCGAATTCTTGCCTGAGGGATCGCCGATCATTCCTGTGAAGTCACCAATCAGGAATACGACTTCATGGCCGAACTCCTGGAACTGCCGCATCTTGTTGATCAGTACGGTATGACCGATATGCAGATCGGGTGCCGTCGGATCAAAACCGGCTTTGACAATGAGTGTCTTACGCTTGGCGAGTTTCGCCCTGAGACCGTCCTCTGGCAGCACCTCGTCGGTGCCACGCTCCAGTTCCGCAATTTGATCCTGTATTTTGGTCATCGTTACCCGTCGCAGCGTGCTGTTTGCTGGCAGCGGAACTGTAGCATTCCCGGCGGATGATGAAAGCCCGTGTACGCACACCTGGGACGATCATCACTAAGTCTGGTTAAGGCCATGACTTCTAACACTTTTCTTTGACGTCTCCGAAACGTCAATGTAGAGTAGCGACTTCCGGCGTCGGGGGACCAGTACTCCGTCAAGATGATATTGATGGATACAGAGCTAAGCGAATGATTCAAGACAAGGCGCAGTCTGCAGGAAATGGCAAGTCCTTTTCAAGGACTGCAACGCCGTATTGGATCATTCGCTTAGCTCCCTTCGGGCGAGCCGTGAAGCGGTCGTCCGCGGTGTTGCGCCTCTTGGCAAGGGCGCGCCATTGCCGGCGAGACGCGTCTGGTGGCTTCTATGCCCTCCGGATACAACCGCTTCACGACTCGCTGAACCCATCAATATCATCTTGACGGAGTACTTAGACTTGCATCGTCCAGTCAGTCCGCTGCTACACGATTACAAGCCGTCTAGCGACATAAAAGCAGGAAAAACCAAAGCGCTGCAGTGGTTCGTCGTCGGCCTCGGAATTCCTCTCATCGGCCTGACGCTCGTATCCACCCTGAATACAACGACACCGGTGGCCCCGCACCCGTCAATGCCGATGGTTCACGCCGTTGGCGGTGCGGAAGTACCTGCGAACGAGGTCTTTGACGTCAGCACGATCAACAGTTTCATTGCTGACATTGACATCGAACCTGAGGTGGCTCCGGGACCCGAGTACGAAGAACTCACGCTGATCATCGGTCGCGGTGACACGCTCGACTCGCTGTTCCGCCGGCATCATCTCGATCTTGGCAACCTCGCTGCAATTTCCAGGCTCGACGAGGCGGGCAGGCGATTTCGACGGCTGCAGCCCGGCGATGAGTTTCAGATCATCCATGACAACGGAAGCCTGATCAGCATGTATTCGGTTCTGACTCTCACCAGCGCCCTGAATATCGAGCGGGACCAATCAGGTTTTACGGCCGAGATCGTCGAACGGCCCATCGAGATTCGTAAGCGGCTGGCCTACGGTGTCATCGAAACATCGTTGTTCGAGAGCGCAGCCGCAGCAGGACTATCGGATAAGGTGACAATGAATGTCGCCGGCATATTCGCCTGGGATGTCGATTTCGTGCTCGATATTCGTATCGGCGACAATTTTTACGTGCAATACGAAGAGATTTGGCAGGACGGCGAATTCGTGACGGACGGAGAAATCATCGCCGCAGAGTTCAATAACAATGGCCGCACTTATCAGGCAGTACGCTTCATCGACGACAGCGGGCATTCTGACTACTTCACACCGGACGGATACAGCGTACGCAAGGCGTTCCTCCGTGCGCCACTCGATTTTGCCCGGGTAAGCTCGAATTTCAACCCGCGTCGCCGTCACCCGATTCTCAACAGGATTCGGGCACATCGCGGCGTCGACTACGCCGCGCCCTACGGAACATCAATCAGGGCCGCAGGTGACGGCAAGGTCGTTTTTCGTGGCACGAAGGCGGGGTACGGCAATACGATCATCGTGCAGCATGGTGGCAACATCACCACGCTTTATGCGCATATGTCGAAGTTCGCCGCTAAGGCGCGCATCGGAGTTCGCGTGAAACAAGGCCAGACAATTGGTTACGTCGGCGCGACCGGTCTCGCAACTGCCAGCCACCTCCACTACGAATATCGAATTAGCGGCGTACACCGCAATCCGCGCACCGTCCAGTTACCGCAAGCTGATCCCATTGATCAGAAATATCTGCAGCGGTTTCTCGCCACCGCGGAACCGATAATGCTGGAACTGGAAAAGTTCAAGCGTACCCGCGTTGTCTCCGTCGCATACAGCAACAAATAGTCGAATGTCGCAATGCCAGAGTATTACATCGGCCTGATCTCCGGCACGAGCATGGACGGCATAGATGCCGTGCTCGCACAATTTCATACATCGTCGATGGCGATAATCCAAACTCGGACGTGCCCTTATCCGGACGAACTCCGTGACAAGCTGGGAGCCGCCGTTCGCGAACCGAAGACTTGTGGCATTGACGATATTGGCACGCTCGATCGCTGGACCGGCGAATGTTTTCGTGATGCCGTGTTCGCGTTGCTCAACGACGCTGGAGTTGACGCCGCGAACATCGTAGCAATCGGCAGCCACGGGCAGACACTTCGTCACCGGCCCGACGCGACGCGTCCGTTCACAATGCAGATCGGCGATCCAGCAATCATCGCAACCGCCACCGGCATTGCGACAGTTGCGGACTTCAGGCGGACCGACATGGCGCTCGGCGGCCAGGGGGCGCCGCTCGTCCCACCGTTTCACGAATGGTTGTTTCGCGACAAGGAGCAAGACCGGGTCGTGCTGAATATTGGAGGCATCGCCAACATCACGATACTTCCGGCAGGCGAAGCAGGCATTGCGGGCTTCGATACCGGTCCGGGCAACACTTTGCTCGATGCGTGGATCCGGCATCATCAGGGTGCCGCATTTGACGAGGGTGGCCGGTGGGCAGCAGCCGGCAGCTGCAACGACAACTTGCTTGCGCGGTTACTCGAAGACCCGTATTTCGCAAAGGCGCAACCGAAGAGCACCGGCCCCGAGTACTTCAATCTCGACTGGTTACATCGCGCCAATGCGAACGATCTAAAAGCCGTGGACGTGCAAGCCACGTTGTGCGAATTGACAGCTGTCAGCATTTCGAATGCCGTCAGGTCTGCTGCGCCCGGGACGCCGCAAATACTGGTCTGTGGCGGCGGGATTCACAATTCGGAAATCCAGCGTCGTCTTGGCGAGCAAATGCCGCAAGTTGAGATATCGTCCACGGCAAACGCCGGTCTGGATCCGGATTGGGTCGAGGCATCGGCATTTGCGTGGCTCGCGATGCGTACATTGAAAGGCAAGTCAGGAAATCATCCCGCGGTTACGGGCGCGAGCCGCTTCGCAGTGCTCGGCGCGATCTACCCAGGGCCGCCAGATGCAAAGTAGCTAAGAGTACGGTCCACGCGACGCTGATATAATGATCGGCCCGTAAAATCGAGGCCATCGTGGACGCACCGATTCTGCCGCCTGCTGATCGTTACATCAATCGTGAGCTGAGCATGCTCGAATTCGGCAAGCGCGTATTGGCCCAGGCGCAGGACGCAGATATACCCTTGCTTGAGCGTCTGCGGTTTCTCTGCATCACCTGCACCAACTTCGACGAGTTCTTTGAAATTCGGGTCGCCGCGCTAAAACAGCACATGGAGGTCGGCGCGCTCGCTCAAGGACCAGACAAGCTATCTGCATCGCAGATCTTCGATGCGTTGCGATTTCAGATGCTCGGCATCGTCAAGCAACAATACGATCTCCTGAACACGAAATTGCTTCCGCAGCTCGCCAAGGCGGGTGTCAGCTTTCTGCATCGTAATGACTGGACCGACGATCAGCGGCGATGGTTAAGCGATTACTTTGACGAGCAGGTCGCTCCCGTGCTGACACCGCTGACGTTCGACCCGTCGCGACCATTTCCCCGGATATTGAACAAGAGCCTCAATTTTATCGTGCGCTTGCGCGGCAAGGATGCGTTTGGCCGCCAGCGGCATCGAGGCATGGTGCAGGCACCGCGTTCATTGCCACGCATTATCCGTTTGCCCGAGCATTTGAGCAGCCCGGGCTGCGACGACTTCGTTTTCTTGTCAACGATCATTCGTGTCAATGTCGACCGGTTGTTTCCCGGTCTGCAAGTCGAAGGTTGTTACCCGTTTCGCGTTACGCGCAACAGTAATCTCTACGTAGACGACGAAGAGGTGAGCGACCTCGTTCACGCGCTCGAAGGTCAGCTCGCGGCCAGTCGCTATGGAGCTGCCGTTCGCCTCGAAGTCAGCCACGAATGTCCCGGCGACTTGCAGGAATTCCTGCTCGACCATTTCGGCCTGCAGGAATGCGACATGTACCTCGTCGATGGCCCGGTGAACCTGAATCGACTGGCCACCGTCTGTGATATCGAGCATCGGCCGGAACTGTTGTATGAGCCATTCACTCAAGGCCTGCCGTCGGAACTGCTCGGCAATGAAAATATTTTTTCAACATTGTCGAAGCGCAATGTACTGCTGCATCATCCGTACCATTCGTTTGCACCGGTGATCGACTTCATTGCAACCGCCGCTTCCGATCCGGATGTCCTTGCGATCAAACAGACTTTGTATCGGACCGGCCCCGATTCGCCCGTGGTCGACCACCTCGTAGCGGCAGCGCGCGCCGGCAAGGAAGTGACAGTCATCATCGAACTCATGGCGCGATTTGAAGAAGCCGCCAATATCTCCCTCGCAAATCGTCTGCAGGAAGCGGGGGCACATGTCGTCTACGGTCTTGTCGGTTACAAAACTCACTCCAAGATGCTACTCGTAGTGCGGCGCGAAAATGAAAAACTCGTGCGTTACGTTCACCTCGGAACCGGCAACTATCATCATGGCACAACACGCGTATACACCGACTACGGTTATCTCAGCAGCAGCAAGCGTCTCGGCGAAGATGTCCACAAAGTATTCATGCAACTGACAAGTCTGACCGAGGTCGGAGACCTGTCGCGCATGTTGATATCTCCTTTTAGCCTCTTTGACGCGTTGCTCGAGAAAATCAATCGCGAATCAGACAACGCGAGATCGGGCAAGGATGCACGAATCATTGCAAAAATAAATGCGCTGAGTGACCCGCAAATAATCGATGCTCTTTACGCGGCGTCGCAGGCAGGAGTAAAAATCGACTTGATCGTCCGGGGTATTTGCTCGCTGCGGCCTGGTGTACCCGGGCTGTCCGAAAATATTCATGTCCGGTCGATCGTTGGCCGTTTCCTCGAGCACTCGCGCATTTACTACTTTCTAAACAACGGCAATGACGAATACTACTGCTCGAGCGCCGACTGGATGGACAGGAACCTCTTTCGTCGCAATGAGTCCTGTTTCGAAATTCGACAGAAGCGAATGAAGCTCCAACTGCGGGACGATCTCGATCTCTTTCTGTCTGATAATTGCCAGGCCTGGATCCTGCACGGTGACGGCAGTTACGAACGCCTCACGCCGGGCGGGGGTGAAGCGATTTCGGCGCAAAGCAGGTTTCTTGAGAAGCTCGCGGCCGCCAGTCAGCGTTGATGCGGGGGGCCGCCAAGAGCCGGGATTGGGAGGTTGCCGCGCCCTGCGGGCTCGCAATGACGGTGCTTTCCTGCAGGCTCGCGGCATAGCCCGTCTTTGCGAGGAGCGTAGCGACGATGCAATCTCGTCAACCGCAAATGTCAGAGTACAAGACTCTCCACATCGTCAAACGGAAAACGACTGGCCGCAGCCGCAGGTCGTGGTCGCGTTCGGATTGCGAATGATGAACTGCGCTCCCTGCAGGTCTTCCTTGTAGTCGATTTCGGCACCCATCAGGTATTGCACGCTCATCGGATCCACAACCAGAGTGACGCCCAGATTCTCGACCTGGCAATCACCGTCCTCGATATTCTCGTCGAATGTGAAGCCATATTGGAATCCGGAGCAACCGCCGCCGGAAATGAAAACCCGGAGCTTCAGGTCGGGATTGTCCTCTTCCTTGATGAGTTCACCGACCTTGCTCGCCGCCGCGTCCGTAAAAATAATCGGGGGCGGTCCGCTGCCGATGACAGGTGTATCTGCATGCATTTGAACAAATCCTTAATAACAGGGACTCAAACTTCGCTTGCGACGGCTGCCGACTCGTCAATGCGCGCCGTTTGCTCGAGCAGTGGCACCTGTCCCTGGGGCTGGTGCACGAGCTTGCCGTTGATTTCCGCACCGATCGCCATCTCGATCAGATTATAGTACACATTACCGATGACGCGTGCCGTCGGGCCGAGCTCGACGCGCTGATTGGCGAAGACGTCGCCCCTGACAATTCCGTTTAACACAATATAAGGTACTGTGACGCCCCCATCGACGTTACCCTCTTCGCTGATGCTAAGCGCCGAGTGGCTGTCCGCATCGGCAGAGATGTTGCCATTGACCAAGCCATCCACGTGGCAACCGCCCGTGAAGTGCAGGTCTCCCTTGATCTGCGTATTCGCGCCAACCAATGTCTCGACTACCGTGTGCCTGCGTTGCTTTCGACCAAACATCTATGCCTCCAGAATGCTGCGTCCCGCAGCGCAATTATCAGCCCTGGCTGATTGTCCAGGAAAAACTTTCTTTAATACTCGCGATCGACCGGGTTCTCGACCGCACCTCGATATTTACCCGTTCGGGCGTAAAGCCGTCCGGCAGCACGACCAGCCGCTCAAAGTCCTGAAAATAACGAAACGAAAAACTCCACTTTTTCTGCGTTTTGTCCGACAACAGCTGCGCGTACGTGTACGTCGTCTCGACACCGTTCTGGTTACCGGCAATGCTCAGGTTGACGTCACCGGACACCTTGCGGTCGTGTTGCTTCGCCTGTACCAGCACCAGGCGGATGTTGTATTCGCGCTCTGCCGTACCTCGGGTCAGGCGTAAGTTCTGCACACGCAGCCCGGATTTGCCATCGGCTGGCGATACGATGCCGCGATAAAAAGCTATGTCGTCGCGTTGCTCCTGGATCCTGGTCTGTAATTCAGTGAGGCTTGCCTCGATATCCCGATACGCCTCGCTCTTGATGTCCCGGTGCGTCTCGAGAAGTGTAATCTGTTCTTTGAGGGCGATTACTTCGTCTTCAAGGTCGTCAATTTCGGCTGCGAAGTCCTGGCGCTCGAAAGCCGCGTTCACAACATTATAGCCAGCCTGTATCCGGCCGAATTCGTACACCAGGTAGCTGCACGCGATGAGCAGCGCGGCTACTACAGCGCGCGACATCCAGGTGCGCACCAGGCCGTGCCGCTGTAATGGTGAGTATCTGGCCACGCTGTCTCTTCTGTCCCTGCAAAGACGTTATGTTACGCGGGACCATCCACAAACAGAAGTGCAGCAGATCACGTTTACAGACACCGGGGCACAACACAGTTCACAGTCTGCGAGCCGGCCGGCGCCGGCATGCCGGGCTGGCCGACTCCGGAATCATCGTGCACACTGGTTGCCCGTTTTCATTCGTATGCAAAGAGACATGGGCACTTACTATCCTTGGCTCAAAGCCCTGCATATCGCCTTCATGGTGACCTGGTTCGCTGGCCTGTTCTATCTGCCACGTCTGTTCATCTATCACGCGCAGGCGAGTGATACCGTCAGCCGTGAGCGATTCACCGTCATGGAAAGGCGCCTGTTCGCAATCATGACGCTCGGCGCCCTGCTCACCATCGCTTTCGGCGCATGGCTTCTTTTTGCGCAGCAGATATTGCTGCAGGCTACGTGGCTGCATCTGAAATTGGCGTTGGTAGCTGGCTTACTCGTCTTTCACTACCGCTGCCACTGCTGGATCAGCGTTCTGCGCGACGCGAAATCGATCCAGGATACGAAGTGGCTGCGCTGGTTCAACGAGATTCCGGGCATTCTCCTGCTCGGAATCGTATTGCTGGCCGTTCTTAAGCCGTATTGATCAGGCACTGCCCGGCTGCATCGTGGCGATGTCCTTGTCGAACACGGTACGCCAGCGCTTCGGCCACCAACGCGGCCTGGGCGGCAGTCCTTGCGGATAGGCAGTGGATCCGAGCTCGTGCAGGGCCCTGGCATACACGCGCCGCTTGAAGTAAATGACTTCGTTGACAGGCCGCCAGAAGTCCACCCAGCGAACACGATCAAATTCCGGCTGATCGCAAAGATCGAAACGCAGGCTATCGGTGGGTGCCACGAGGCGCAGCATGAACCACCGCTGCTTCTGGCCAATGCACAAAGGCATGCTCTTGTGGCGGACATATTTCTTGGGCAGCCGGTATCGTATCCAGTCCCGCGTAACGCCCAGTACCTCGACATCTTCTGCCGCGAGGCCGACTTCTTCGCGAAGTTCACGAAACATCGCCTGTTCCGGATCTTCGCCGACAAGCATGCCGCCCTGAGGAAATTGCCAGCCCCTGCTGCCCACGCGACCCGCCAGCATCAACTTGCCGTCTGCGTTCAACAGGATAATTCCGACGTTAGCGCGGAATCCCTCGTCATCTATCCAGTCGCCGCTCATTGCAACCGTAATCGAAACCCAACTGCCATCAACTGTACACCAATCGCTGCTAGTTGAACCGCCGTCGGTCCACTTTCGCCTCCAGCGCTCCGTCAACGTGATATTGACGGAGCACCGACACAACACTTCTTGTGGTGTCGACTGCCATTGTTTAGCCTATTGGCAATGGAGTATCGGTCTGTGACCGGTCATCGCTGCGGGAGACGGAATTGTTCAGCCGGCGCGCCGGCGTTCTTCTTGCCGGATTAATCGTCGTTGTCCTGGCCGCCTTTCTCGCGGCCCTGGCGACCGGCAGCGCCGAAATCAGTATCGCGCAGAGCATCGCAGCCCTGCAGGGCAACGCACCCGAACACATTCACTCACTGGTGATCGAGCTTCGCCTGCCACGAGCACTGACAGCCTTTTCCGTCGGCGGCCTGCTGGCCGTTGCCGGCGTGCTGATGCAGGTGTTGTTGCGAAATCCACTGGCCGAACCCTA
Organism: Pseudomonadota bacterium; assembly: GCA_022560695.1. GTDB lineage: Bacteria > Pseudomonadota > Gammaproteobacteria > Steroidobacterales > Woeseiaceae > UBA1847. The sequence continues at coordinate 20,056 of JADFSP010000023.1, read as the reverse complement.
TATTCTCGGCAGCTCCGGCGGCGCCGCGGTTGCCGCGTTGCTGGCAATGCTGGCCGGCGCGACAAGCGTGATCGTCGATGTCTCCGCCTTCGGCGGCGCGATGACGGCGACCTTGCTCGTCTTCGCGATCGCCCATGGAAGCGGCACGTGGACGCCGGCCCGTCTGTTGCTGACCGGTGTCGTCCTGGCCGCCGGCTTCAGCGCCGCGACGACGCTGTTGCTCGCGCTGAGCCCGGAGCAGCAACTGCGTGGCATGCTGTTCTGGCTCATGGGAGACCTGAGTTTTGCCTACGAACCAGCGCGCACGCTGTGGTTGCTCGCGATATTGACGATGGCCGCAACGATGGCCGCGCGGCACCTCAACGTCTTGTCTCGTGGCGAGCTGCAGGCAGCCATTGTCGGCTTGCCGGTCAAAGGTTTTCGTTACCTGATTTTCATCGTGACGGCTCTCGCGACCGGGCTTGCGGTTACGACAGTCGGCGTCATCGGCTTTATCGGGCTCGTTGTGCCACACATGATCCGATTGCTGGCAGGCAGCGATCATCGTGTCGTGGTGCCGGCATCGGCACTGGCCGGCGGCGCATTGCTCGTTGTCGCTGACACCCTGGCGCGAACGATTCTCGCACCCAGGCAATTGCCGGTCGGCGCGCTGACAGCAGCGATCGGCGTGCCTCTGTTCCTGTTATTGATGAACCGAAGTCAAATTCGGCGTTAGCCGGCATACCCGGCACCCGCAACAACCTTGTTGCGGCCCGCCGTTTTGGCGCTGTATAGCGCGACATCCGCGCGCGCGATCAATGAGTCACCGATCGTCTTGAGATCCGTCTCGTCTTTGTCCGGTGCAATGCCTGCGATTCCTATCGATGCGGTGATGCGCACGGACTCCCCGCCGGGCAGCTCGATCGGCGTCGCCGAGACGGCGGCACGTATTCTTTCGGCGAGCCTCGCTCCCGCCTCGTCATCCGTGTTCGGCAACAGCACGACGAACTCCTCTCCGCCGTATCGTGCCGCAACATCGCTCGCACGAACCTGGGCTTCCACGCGTTGTGCCAACTCCTGCAATACGGCGTCCCCGGCCGCATGTCCCCAGGTATCGTTGACTTGCTTGAAATGATCGATGTCGAGCATCAGGCAGACCAGGTTGCTGCCGTCCCGGCAGGCGCGCGCCAGTTCCTCTTTCAGGCGAACTTGCAGGTAACGCCGGTTATGCCAGCCGGTCAGCACGTCCGTGAAACCACTGCGCAAGAGGCGCGCACGATTCAGGCCGTTTTCGATGCAGAACGACCCGATGATGCCCAGATGTGCCAGGAAATCGCTGGCATGTTCCCGTGTAAATCGTTGCGCATCGTCACTGCCGAGATTGATGCTGCCAATGAGGTTGCCGCGAAATATCAGTGGAATCATGGCGACCGTCGCGATACCCGACGTATCCGGGAAGATCAGCTGATGGTCGCAAGTGGCATAGTCGCCGAGCCACGGCCGGCACAACGCGACGTATTGCGGCGCGAGCCCCGTCAACGATTCGACCATCACCAGCCTGGGAAATGATTCGGCCGGTGTCCCGGACGCCAATAGCAAGTGACGAATATCGTGGTCGGGATCGCACAGAACGACACTGACATACTTGAGGCGATAACTCTCACGTAAACCACCGATCATTTCTTCCAGCAGCGAGCCAAGATCCGTGGCTTGCAGCAGGCGCAGTTCACGCTGCTGCGATCGGCGCATCTTGTCGTCGTTGAGCGCGACTTCGGCGGTTAGCTCATCGAGCTGACGTCGCCTTAATTCGAGATCGGCCGTGAGTTCCTCGACGGATTGCATGCCCCGGAGTCCTCCTGTCAGAAGCCGATTCTTTTACCAGATTCGGCGGCCCGCGTCGTCCGACTGATCGTCAATCCCGGGAGCCCGCAGCGCTAAACTGCTTCACGAGTCGCAGATCCCTTCAGTTTCACTTTGGCGCAGTACCAGGTAGTCGCGGCCTTTTTGCATCAGCTCGACGAAGCCATCCTCGTCGCCACTAGCTACAAGCTCCCGAATCCGGCGCGCTGCATCCAGAAGCGCATCCAGAGGCTCGAGGCCGAATTTGTTGAGATGCTGAATTTCGAAGTACAGATGTGGATTGTCCTGTGCCACAGTCTCCGACACCAGCAACTGCGAGTCGAATGTCGTCGACGACATGCGTGCGAGTTTGGGAGCCGCCTCGCCGCTTTCCGCCAGGGCCGTGAAAAATGCGATGTTCAGCGCGTGTGCGAGGCCCAAAACGTAGGAAATCAGCCGGTCATGATCGTCAAGCCCCATATCCAGGTGCTCGACCATTGTCGCCGCGAACATCTCCTTCGCCGCGCTCGTGGCTTCGGGCGATCCGACGTCACAAAAAATCAGGTGACGGCCAGACAAGAGGCGGGTATCCGGGCCGAACATGGGGTGCATTGACGTTACGCGGCATCCCGCCTCGAGCAGTTCACGCAGTCCGTCGACGAGCGGCGTCTTGAGTGAGCCGATATCAAAAATGAGTCCTGGCGGTTTGAGAACTGCCAGTTGCGCGAGAATTCTCCCGGACACCGCAAGCGGCGCGGCGACAACGATTACGTCATAGTCGATGCCGGCGTCGGTCCACTTCCGGAACCGGCCCGGTCCGTCTTCGACCGTCGGATCTGCAATCGTGGTGGCGAATCCCTGCGTCGCGAAAAACTCCGCAAACCATCCACCCATCTTGCCGTTGCCGCCAATGACGAGCACCCGCCGCCCATCGCCTTGCCCCTCGGCAATAATGCGATCCCTTTCCTGGCTGGCAAGCGATGACCGTATCAGTGTCGCGAGAATATTCTCAACGAGATCCGGATCGATTCCGAGCTCGCCTGCCTGAGATCGACCCATGTCGATGACGTCCTTCTCGCGTGCGTAGTCGCGCGTCGCCGAACCCGCCCTCTGCTTGCGGCGACCAACCTCGCCGACGATGTGTTGACGCTCGGCAATCAACTCCACGATTTGCCGATCGATGGCGGATAGTTTTTTGCGAAGGTCATCAAGGCTCATTGGCGTAGCTCGCGCGGCACTCGGTAAAGATCACCGTTTTACAGAAAGTGGGGTCGAACCGCAGTTTTTTTTGAAGTCCTGGACCGCGGCCTTTCCGCGCAAAAATACGAAACTGCGGTTCGACCCCACTTTCACGATACGTCAATGGTATTGGTAGTGATCATCCCGGCGATGCCTGCCATCGTATTTTCGCCAGTAGTGTCGGTACCAGCCGTAGTCGCGATGTCGGTAACCGTAGTGCTCATATCGAAATCGGTGCGGCGAATACCGTCGCTCCCATCGATAGATCTCCAGCAATTGCGGCCACGCGAGGAAATAATTTCGCCGCAGCGACGATTGCCGGTACCAGTGGCGAAACCCTTTGTCGTGCCTTAGCCAGTGCGGCATTTGCTTGGCCCTGAGCATCTCCGCACGATAACGGCCAGCCGAATCGTATCGATTCTGATCGTAACCATGCGCATTCACCTGCGGCGCGGCCGCCAATGCCAGGCTGCCGAGCAAGATGAGTATGGCAATTTGCTGCTTCATGACGACCTCCGGTTGCGACACGTACGGGCCCAGAATAGGGTTGCGCGGATGAACCGTGACTTAACCCGAACATTTGTTTTTTGTTAACGGCGCCCTGATTTCTGAACCCGGAGTGAACAGCGGCCTGCAGCGCAACAGCTCGCGAACTGTCCACGGTGGGATAATCGTGAGAATATCGGCGCGTTCCGGGACGTGGCCAGCCGATGCCAATATCGCACTTGTGACCAGAATCGCCGTCGCAACCACTTCGCAATTAGCGGCAGATGCGGCCGCTGAAGTGGCCGCCCTCGGTGGCAACGCTGTCGACTGCGCGCTCGCAGCCGCACTGTTGGCCATGAATTCCGAGCCAGGCGTTTGCGCAATGGCTGGCGGCGCCTACGTCACGGTGTGGCGCGCCGGCGAGGAGCCGGTCACGATCGACGGCAACGTTGCGATACCGGGCCGAGGCCTGCCACGCGCACAACGTGGCCAGGGTACCGAAGTCGTGGCAATGGAATACGGCGGCGGCATTTCCACGCTCGCCGGCGCCGGCGCTGTTGCCGTTCCCGGCACGCCGGCGGCCATCGAGTGTGCGTGGCAACGCTACGGCAAGGCGAGCTGGCGCGATGTTTTCGTCCCCTCCATCAGGGCCGCGCGAGACGGCTTTCCATTGTCGGCCGCCTGTCATTACTACCTCGGCTACTCGGGTAAGTGCATATTTGGCCGCAGCGACGACGGATATCACGCGCTGCACGACACGGATGGCACGCTGCGTCAGCCGGGCGCCACGATCATCATTCCGCATCTTGCCGACAGCCTGTCAGCCATAGCCGATGACGGCGCACGCGCCTTTTATGAGGGCGAACTGGGCGTGGCCATGACATCGCACGTGCGCGCACGAGGCGGGATGTTGACGGCCGATGACCTCAAACATTACCAGGCCATCGAGAGGCCATCCCTGCAGTCCGAAATTGCGGCATGGACCATTGCCAGCAATCCGCCGCCCGCCGTCGGCGGTGCCGTGCTCGCGGCAATGCTTACGGCATTCGCCAGGCAGCCGGCGCGCCGATGGGACCGGGATTCGCTCGCGCGCCTGATTGCTGTGCAGCATGCGTGCCTGAACTATCGTAAGCGCCGCCTCGACCTGGCAGATGATGTCGGCGCGGAAGCCACCCGGATGATCGACGCCGCACGCAGCGGCCGCCTCCTCACGCAATGGTCGTCAGCGTCAACGGTGCACACTTCGGCCGTCGATGACGAAGGCACCGCGTGTGCGATAACCGCGTCGTCGGGTTACGGCTCCGGCGAAATGCCGCGCGGCACGGGACTCTGGCTGAACAATTGTCTCGGCGAACTCGAACTGAACCGGCGCGGCCTCGATGCCGGACCCATCGGCGCGCGCCTGCCATCGAACATGGCTCCGAGTGTCGCGCGCCGCGGTGACACCATCCTGGCGATCGGCTCGCCCGGTGCTGATCGAATCACCACGGCCTTGCACCAGTTTCTCGTCAACGCGCTGCAGATGGACATGCCGCTCGCGGAAGCAGTCGCGCACCCTCGCATTCACGTCGACACGAGTGGCGAGAGCGACCGCCTGGCTGCAGAGGCCGGGCTGGAGCTGCCGGATGTCGACCTGCCGTTACAGGTTTATCCCGAGATCAACATGTATTTCGGCGGCGTCGGCGCCGCGAGTTTCGACAGACACCGCGGCTTCGAGGCCGCTGCTGACCCGCGGCGAGAAGGTGGCGTCTATATTTCAACGGGTGAAGCAGCCTGGCGGCTTTGATAGGCTCCGCGGTGTGAGGCAGGCGTGCAAACCTTGCGACAATCGGAGAGTAGCGTGACAGACGCATATCTTGCGCCGACATTGCCGGACGAATTGCCGAATAATCCCATGCATTGGGCGCAGGCCTGGCTGGCCGAAGCAGTCGCGCAAGCCGTGCAACGCAATCCCTGGTCGATGACACTTGTGACGGTCAACGACAAGGCGCAGCCGTCGGCGCGGATCGTGCTGTGCAAGGCGTTCATCGCGGATCCCGGTTACCTCATCTTCTACACAAATTACCAGTCGAAGAAGGTGCAGGAGCTGACGAAAAATTCGCACGTCGCCGTCACTTTTCACTGGGACGCGCTGGGGCGCCAGATCCGCATCGAAGGGCAGGCTGTGCTGTCTCCGGCTGAGGAAAGCGAGTCCTACTTCGCAACTCGCGACACGGGGAGCCAGCTCGGTGCCTGGGGCAGTGACCAGAGCATGCCGATTGGCTCGCGACACGCACTGATCACCCAGGTTCGCGACCGGGCACGGAAACTCGGCGTCGCCATCAGCGACGGCCTGCAGCCACTCGAGGGCGTGCAGCAACCACCCATTGCGCGGCCACCGCACTGGGGTGGAGTACGCGTCTGGGCAGACCGCATCGAACTATGGATCGAAGGCGCCGACCGCGTGCACGATCGTGCCACCTGGAAGCGAACGCTCACGCGTGAGACCGATTTCGATTTTGCAGCTGGCGCGTGGGCAGGCACCCGGCTACAGCCTTGAGAATCTGTGATCATGAACAATTTGTTATCAGAACGACGACTTCGATGCCCATTCTGCGCCGAATCGATTTCTTTGCTCGTCGATACATCGGCTGGCTCGCAGTCCTACATCGAGGATTGCCAGGTGTGTTGCCAGCCGATGCTGATTACGATCGATGCCGACAATGGTGAGCTGCATGAGTTGCGGGTCGATTGTGCCAGCTAAGAGGAGCGGCGGTTTCCTCATAGCGTCCGCCGTGTTGGCCCTGTTCGCCGGCAGCAACGGCGCGCACGGGCAGGTGACGCTGACCGAAGGTACGAATTTCACGGTCGATGTCGCCGTCGACGGGCGGCTCGCGATTGATCTGCTCGGGAGCATCTGGATTTTGCCGCCATCGGGCGGTACCGCGGAGTCGATAACAAACGGGCTGATGCCGGTCAGGCGCCCCCGATGGTCGCCCGACGCGGAGGCACTCGTCTACCAGGCTCGCTCACCGAATCGCGAGCAATTGTGGCTGTTTCGCTTCGACGAACAGGCGGCGCAGAAGATCAGTGACAGCGAGTACATTGACCAGCACGCCGACTGGCATCCGGACGGCGAGCGCCTGGTGTACTCCTCGGCCCGTAACGGCAGCGGCTTTGACATCTGGGAGCTCGACCTTCCGACCCGCCTCACCTGGCGCCTTACCGACCTGCCGGGCGACGAGTCCGAACCGACCTGGTCGGCGGACGGGCGGGACCTCGCGTACGTGCATCGATTGGACGGAAAATGGTCGCTGATGCTGCGTAACCATGGCGAGCCGGACCAGGCGATTGTTACCTCGGAGCAACGCTTGTCCGCACCGGCGTGGCGGCCTGACGGCAGCTTGCTCACGTTCCAGCGTCACGGTCATGACGGCCTGTCAATCGACATGGTCATTCTCTCGAAGCCGCGCATCGTGCGCACACTCATCAGTGGTGAAGATATATTTGTCGCGCCGGTCGCCTGGCTGGATCGGCTGCAATTCGTGTACACGGCAAACGGACTCATACGCAAGCGCATGTTCAACTCGTGGACATCGACGACAGTGCCGTTCCGCGCAACGATCGGCCGACCCGAACACCATGAGGCCGGACCGCGGCCGCCGCGGATACTGCCGATGATCGATGAGCCGACCGGTCAGCGCGTTTACCGTACAACGCGTTTGTTTGACGGCATCGGCGGCGGTTATCGAGAGGGGCTCGACATCGTCGTGGATGGCGGCACCATCACGGCCGTCGAAGGCCGTCGGGACCGCCCGGGAGCCATTGTCGTCGATCTCGATGACCTCACCATTGTTCCCGGTTTCATTGACAGCTATGCGGCCTTGCCCGCGAATGCCGACGACTCACTCGGTCCACTCTTGCTGGCGTTTGGCGTTACGACCATCGTCACCGATCACGCAGACAGCGCCCGGCTCAACCAGCGCTGGTCGCAATCGGATCTGCCGGGACCGCGCGTGCTCGCGGCGAGCAGCATCAACGATTTGCAGCCGGATTCCGTCGCCCCCTGGCTGGTCACGATATCCGGCGACATGGCAGCAGGTATCGAACACCGCTCCAGCGTGGCCCACTGGCAAGCGCGTGGCATACCCGTGCTTGCCGAAACCTGGCAGGTCGGGCTGGGTTCGGGCGCGGCACTGATGCTCGGGGCCGAGTCGCTACCGGCATCACCCGGCGGCATTCGCTACCAGGACATGCAACTCGCAAACGGTTCCGGCTCCATCACGCTCATTTCCGGGCTGGCCGATTCGATGACGCCGGATCTTGATGCGCTGCTGGACTCGCGTCAGGCACGCACTATCCCGAATCGTCTGACAGCACTGCGACGTTTTGCCGATACGCCCGCGTTGTCGGCAGCCGCGGGTTCGATCGTGCTCGGCAGCAAACCGAACGGCCTGCCCCCGGGTGTCGCTTTGCACGCAGAATTCAGGGCGTTGGCGGCCGCAGGACTGAATCATGAACAGGTATTGCGAGCCGCCGGCGTTAACGCTGCCGCCAGCCTGGGCCTGGGCCTTCAGATCGGACGAATCGCTGTTGGCGCGGTCGCCGATTTCGTATTTGTCGACGGCGACCCGCTCGGCGATATCAATGACGCGATCAACGTCATCGCCGTCGTTCGCAATGGTCGATTTTTCAGCACCGCCGGGCTGATTGAGCGGGCCGAAAACGTTGAAAGCGTCGAAATTGTCGAATAATTTGACAAACTGCCCAAAAAAAGACCCGCCTTTGATGATATTGATCGGCGCCGCGGGCGAACATTCGCCACCAATGGCTGCGTTTCGCGCGGCCGCGCGCTGAGCGATGGAGTAAAACGCATGAATTTCAACTAGTTGTAAAAACTTGCTCTGCAGCAGGAATATGTGCACTGCAGCATTTGTGTCGGAGTTTTTTACAAAAATGGGGTTCAGCCGGACGTTGGCCATCGGGCCCGATCGCTAAACACTTGAAAATGCGAAGTGGTTTGATCGCTTGGCACAGGTCTTGCTTTGATTATGCTGCCCAAGCGAAGTGTAACTGCGCAAGGTAGCACTAGAAAGGAGCAGAAACAGGATTTAGACGCCAGAAGAACAATAACTACAAAAACAACAAGATCCGGATCCAATTACAATAAGTCATCTGTATCCGGCTATCGAATTCGCAGTTACCTCTTTTGAAAAAAAGAGAAATTAACCCCGCTGCTTACGCAGCGGGGTTTTTATTGGCCTGCGATCTCGAGTCAGTGGCACGACAATCGATGGCACTTCGGAACAGCCGGGCGGTCGGATGTCCGGTACTCTTCGATTAGCGTAAACGAATCAGGAACAGCAATGAAAACACGAATTTCCTGCGTGATGTTCGCCTTGATGCTGGTCGCCTGCAATCCGGAATCGCCGCAGGCCATCATCGACGGCGCAATCTATGCCGATGCGGTTGCCAATCCCGCGCGCAGTGACTCAGACCGGGCACGCGACGCAGGACGCAAGCCGGCCCAGGTACTCGACTTCATGCGCATTGCACCGGGCATGACGGTTCTCGATATGTTTTCGGGCGGCGGCTACTACAGCGAATTGCTCTCGTATGTGGTTGGCGAGAACGGCTCCGTCGTGGCCCATTCCAACGAGGCGTATTTGAGCTTCGTCGGCGATGATTTCAAAGCGCACCATGCGGATGGAAGGCTGCCAAACGTCGATGTGCTGATGGCAGAAAATAATGAACTCGAACTTGCAGCCGACCAGTTTGATGCAATATTCCTGATCCTCGCCTTCCATGATATCTATCATGTGGCGCCGCAGCAGGGATGGCCCAGGATCGACGGCGAGAAAATGCTGGCCGAACTGTTCAAGAGTCTAAAACCCGGCGGCATTGTCGGAATCGTCGATCATTTCGCCGAGGCCGGAGCGCCACGAGAGACTGGCAATACCGTGCATCGCATCGATCCGGGAATTGTCATCGCAGATATGCAGGCCGCCGGATTTCAGCTTGACGCGAAAAGCGATTTGCTGCGTAACATGGATGACGACTACAGCAAGATCGTTTTTGACCCGGAGGTGCGCGGCAAGACGGACCGGTTCGTGCTGCGATTCATCAAGCCGGAATAGGCGTGTAGGCCACAGGATACGAGCGCCGTCGCTTGCGATGGCCAGTGTCGCATCGTAGTCTGCGCCAGGCGTATTGCCCTGGAGCGAACATGCAACGATTTTTTTCGATTGCGCTGATCATTGCGTTGATAGCTGTGCTGTCGGCTTGCGACGGCAGGCGCGACGACATCGAAGAAACCGGCATCGCCGAGCTGCACGACCGCATGCAGCGCGGTGAAATCGATTCAGAACAACTGGTGCGCTGGTACCTGAACAGAATCGAGGCGCTCGATCGAAACGGGCCCGCACTTAATTCCATCATCGAAATCAACCCGGAGGCCCTGCAAATTGCCCGGGCTCTGGACCGGGAATGGCGGTCGTCCGGCCCGCGCAGCGCGTTGCATGGAATACCGGTAGTGATCAAGGCGAATATCGGCACGGCCGACAGGATGCATACCAGTGCCGGATCGCTGGCCCTCGTTGAGCATACGGCGCCCGAAGACGCGTTCCTGGTACAGCGGCTACGCGACGCCGGCGCCGTGATCCTCGGCAAGTCGAATCTCAGCGAATGGGCAAACTTCCGTTCGTCGCAATCGACCAGCGGCTGGAGCAGCATCGGCGGTCAGACCAGGAATCCTTACGACCTTGCACGCAACCCCTGTGGTTCGTCGAGTGGATCCGCGGTCGCGGTGGCAGCGAATTTGACCGTGGTTTCAGTCGGCACCGAAACCGATGGTTCGATCATCTGCCCGTCCGGCATCAACGGCGTGGTCGGCATCAAGCCGACGCTGGGCCTGATCAGCCGCAGCGGCATTATTCCCCTGGCCCACAGTCAGGATACTGCGGGTCCGATGGCTCGCTCGGTGCGTGATGCGGCCATGCTGCTGAATGCGATGACAGGTACCGATCCGGGCGACCCTGCATCGGCCGCAGCGCCCGCTGCAGCAACCGATTACGCCGCAAATCTTGCGGCCGATGGCTTGCGCAAAAGACGCATCGGCGTAATCCGCACGTATCATGGCGCCGGCAGCTATCCCGGCGTCGAAGCCGTACTCAACGACAGTATTGCGGCCTTGGAAGCGCAGGGCGCAGTGATCGTGGACCCGATCGAGATCGACATGAGCGGGGCCAATGATGCGGAGTGGGAGGTCCTGCTGTATGAATTCAAGGCCGACCTCAACCGGTATCTGAAGCAATCGGACGCTCCTGTGAAATCCCTCGGTGGCCTCATCGCCTTCAACGAGGCCAATGCCGAAATCGTCATGCCGATTTTCGCCCAGGATATTTTCCTGCTGGCCGAGGAAAAGGGGCCGCTCACGAATGACGACTACCTCGAGGCGCTTGAGACGAGTAAGCGCATCGCAAGCACGGGAATCGACCGCGCCATGGATGAGCATGATCTCGATGCGCTGATCGCGCCGTCAAACGGTCCGGCATGGCTCACAGACCCCATCAACGGCGACAGCTTTCATGTCGGCAGCTCGTCTTATGCGGCAATATCGGGTTATCCGAACATCACGGTGCCGGCTGGATTTGTTTCGGGACTGCCTGTGGGCCTGTCGTTCATCGGCCGCGCATACTCGGAAAAGCAACTGATCGAGATCGCATACGCGTTCGAGCAGGCTACGGGCATTCGGCGCGCTCCGGAATTGTGATGACGGCGTCACAATTGAATCGAGTGACGTAATCGATGCCTCAATTCTGCGACCTGGTCAACAGCGTCCGGTCACCAGCGATGGCCTAATCGATCAATTCACCGCCACGGCCCGTTACATGTTCAAAGCATTTCGCATCACGGTTCTGCTGCTGATCCTGTTTTTCGTTATCGTCAATACCTGGCTCACCCAGGCGCGCAGCACCGACTGGAATAACAGCTTGTGGGTGAAAATCTACCCGATCAACGGCGACGGCAGCGACATCAGCCGCAATTACATCAAGAATCTCGACATCAGTGCGTTCGCAGGCATCGAATCATTCATTGCGCGCGAAACCGAGCGCTACGGCAAGAACATAGCCCGTCCCGTGCGCATCGAACTCGGCCAGGCGATCGGCGAACAGCCACCGTCGCCCGATGGCGCGACCGGGATGATGGACATCATGTTGTGGTCCCTGAAGATGCGTTGGTGGGTCTCGAAAATCACCTCGGATCAGGACAGGATCGATCCGGACGTACGCATATTCGTGCGCTATCACCGCCCTGATCGCCCGTTTGCGCTGGAAAACTCGGTCGGTGTGCAAAAAGGCATGTACGGTATCGTCAATGCCTATGCCAGCCGGCAATATCGCGGCAATAACAACGTCATCATCGCGCATGAATTCCTGCATACGCTCGGCGCGACGGACAAGTACGATCCCGCCAGCGGCCAACCGCTTACTCCCGATGGCCTCGCCGAACCCGATCGATCGCCGCTGTACCCGCAACGTTATGCTGAAATCATGGGCGGCCGAATCGCGATCGCTAACGACGATGCCGTCATTCCGCGGAACCTGACCTATGCGCGCATAGGGCGGCTGACCGCGACGGAAATTCAACTGCGCGACTAGAAGCGATCCGGAAAATTTCCTTGGCCGCGAAGCTGCCGGGTTTCGCTGGCGTTTGCGCTGAGCTACGCTCTGCCGATGACCGAAGACGATCATCCCCTGCTTTCCTGTGACGCCCTCGGCGTCAGCGTGCCCGGCCGTCACCTCGTTGAGAAGTTACGGCTGTCGCTCCACCGTGGCGAGTTCGTCGCCATGTTGGGACAGAACGGGGTGGGCAAGACACTGACGCTCCTGACGCTCGCGGGATTGAGAGCGCCCGATGGCGGCGGCGTATTTCTGAACGGAGCAAATATCGCCACGACGAGACGCCTGCTCGTGGCCCGGCAACTCGCATTGTTGCCGCAGGTCACCGAGGATATTTTTCCAGCGACGGTTCTCGACACCGCACTGATCGGCCGTCATCCCCACATCGGCCGCCTGCATTGGGAGTCTCCGAGCGACCACGAGATCGTGGAGACATCGTTAGCAGCGATGGGTATCGATGACCTGGCGTCACGCGACGTATTGACCCTGTCGGGTGGCGAGCGGCGGCGGCTGGCCATCGCGCAAATCCTGACGCAGGCTCCCGATGTGTACCTGCTCGATGAACCGACCAACCACCTGGACCCACAGCACCAGCTTGATGCCTTGCACGTATTTCGCCGGGCAGCCGACAACGGCGCCACGATCCTCGCGAGTCTGCACGACGTCAATCTTGCCGCACGGTTTGCGGATCGCTGTTTGCTTCTTTACGGTAACGGTCGCTGGGAACTCGGCGCAACCGGCGAAATATTGAGCGAATCACGGCTCAGCGAACTCTATGCGACACCGATGGAGGCCGTCGCCTGGCGCTCGCGTCAATTGTTTGTGGCCGCTGGCGAAGCCGCTGCAAACCGATCCGGTTAACTCGGCGGCACGCTGCACGTCAGTGCACGAAGCCGCGCAGCTTCTGCAAGTAACTATCGTACAATCGCGAATTCGCAGCCAATACGGATCTCGTGTCGAGGTCCACGGCCTTGCCGTTGAGGTCGGTAAACTCGCCACCAGCCTCGATGACGATGATCGATAGCGCCGCAATATCGAGAATGTTGACGTCCGACTCGATCACCGCCTCGATCTTTCCGGCAGCGAGTAAATGATAGTGATAGAAATCGCCGTAGCCGCGGATGCGGTCGGCACTTGCAACGATCGCGGCGAGCCTGCTCCAGCCGTCGCTTTTCGCCAGCGATTTCAGGTTGCCCGTCGATACCGCGGCACGATCGGGGTCGCCGACAGTGCTGACTGCCAGGCGCCTGCCGTTGAGCCAGGCGCCTTGACCCTTCTCCGCCCACGCAAGCTCGTCCATCATCGTACCGCAGGATACGCCGAGGATGATTTCACGATCGCGCATCAGCGCGATCTGCGTCGAAAAAAAAGGGTACTGACGAATAAATCCCTTGGTGCCGTCAATCGGATCGACAAGCCACTGATATTCGGCATCTTCTTGTGTACGCCCCGTTTCCTCGCCATAGAAACCGTGCTCCGGAAACCGCTCGAGTATGGTCCGACGAATGGCCTGCTCACACTCGAGGTCGGCCTGCGTGACCGGTGTCATGTCCGCCTTCGTTGCTACTTCGAAATTGCCGCTGTAATAGCCGCGGCTGATATTGGCCGCTGTGCGCGCAGCGTCGAACGCGGCACGCAGGAATTCCGATGCGTGGGCTTCGTCAAACTTGATCACAGGGACTCCCGCCGCCCGGTCTGCAGATTCGGCGCACTATGGCGGCTCGCCGTTCAAGAAACAAGCGGCGGATTTCACTTGACAGTGTACGGCCGCATTCCTATCGTACAACGGTCGTCAGGTGAGCCCGAGCAGACATGTTCGGGTGAACGGGAAGCCGGTGATGCGTGAAAATTCACGCGGAATCCGGCGCTGCCCCCGCAACGGTGATCGAGTAAAACCTTAGCATCGCGCTGCACACGCTTCGCGGAGCCACTGTGAATCAACTGATAGGGATGTCGGATTCACGGGAAGGCGCTAAGACCGGAGTCTATCCACTCGTCAGCCCGGAGACCGGCTTGATGCACACGCGAACGGCGCGGCGGGCGCATGTTTGGGCGTGCAACCCCGGTCGCCGTCCCACTGTACCCAGCACCGTTCAGTTCATCAATTGACACGCGTGCGGGTGGCACGCACTGGGGAAACCATGAGCACCAAACCCTTGCTGCCGTTGGCAGTTGCACTATCGTTGCTGGCCGCTACGGCCAGCCTTGCAGCCGATCTGCCGCCGCGCGATATCATCATCGTTACGGCGACCCGTACGGCAATTCCGCTCGATGACGCGATAGTCCCTGTCACGGTCATCAGCCGCGAAGATATCGAACTCTCACTCGCTTCCGACCTGGCCGAATTATTGCGTTTCGAGGCTGGCGTGGACATCGGTCGCAATGGCGGGCCGGGGCAGGCGACATCCGTATTTTTGCGCGGCACCGAAAGCAACCACACACTGGTACTGATCGACGGCGTGCGCATCAATCCCGGAACGATTGGTGGCGCGGCGATACAGCATATCTCGCCGGAAGTGATCGAACGCATCGAAATCGTTAAAGGCGCTCGGTCCGCACTGTTTGGCACCGATGCAATTGGCGGCGTCATCAATATCATCACGCGCCGTGCCACGGACGCCCATTTCGAAAGTGGCGCCGGCGTGGGCAGCTTCGGCTCACGATCGGCGTACGTATCAGCAGGTTATCGCGGCAGCGATAACGAATACGGCATCACCGTGGACTGGCAATCTACCGACGGGTTTTCGCCGCGCAGCGATGCCGACATTGACCGCGGCTATGACAACATCTCTGCAAACCTCTATGCCGCGCGCAACTTCGGAAGAAGCGAGATCAGCCTGAGACATTGGCGCGCCGAGGGCAATGTCGAGTACCTCGACTTTTTTCTGACTCCGGTCGATCAGGACTTCGAAAATTCGACAACTGCAATCACGCTCGAGACCATTGTGTCGGATGCAGCGACCAGCAAGCTGATCGTCTCGCAGGTGCGGGATCACTCCAGGCAAAATCAGGCAGCGGACTTTGTCGAGTCGGATCGGCTCAGCATGGATTGGCAATACACGCACGCTTTCACGGACCACACGTTGACGGCGGGCCTGTTCGCCAGCGATGAGAAAGCGAAGACGCTGTCCTTCGGTACAGGATTCGATGAGGACACGGGCGTTCGTGCAGTCTTCCTGCAGGACCAGTGGCGGCACGGCCGGCTCCGTACGCTCCATGCCTTGCGCCTGACCGACCACGAGACTTTCGGCAGGCAGACGGCATGGAACGCCGAATACGCCATCGATATCAGCGCCGCCTGGACCCTGAACTTGGGCTTCGGGCATGCATTTCGCGCCCCGGATGCGACGGATCGATTCGGCTTCGGCGGTGATCCGAACCTGCAGCCGGAGGTGTCAAATGAGGCGCAGCTCGGACTGCGGTTCGCACCCGGCGGCGCGCACCGGGTCGACATCGAGGTTTATGCCAGCACGATCGATGACCTGATCGAGTTCAACTTGCAAACATTTACGTTGCAGAACATCGACCAGGCAAAAATTCGTGGCGCGCAACTGGGCTACGAGTATCGGGGCGAAACGTATTCGCTGCGTGCCGAACTCGTAAGACAGGAAGCCGATAACCGGACGACAGGTTCGCGCCTGTTGCGCCGCGCCGAGGAGAGCATGACCTTGAGCTTTGTGCAGGATATCGGCGAGCATCGGCTCGGCATTGCGGTGCTCGCGAGCGGCGATCGTGAGGATTTCGGGGGCGTGCGGCTGGCAGGATACGTACTCATCGATCTCACCGGTCAGATTCGACTCGGCAAGTCCTGGCAGCTCAATGCACGCATCGAGAACCTGTTCGACCGCCGTTACGAGACTGCGAAAAACTTTCGCATGCAGCCCCGGAGCAGCTTTGTCGAGCTAAGATACAGATGGAAATAAGGCGGCAAATCGAGTTGGCTTTGTCGAGCTAAACGACAGACGGCAACAGGTAGCATCACGCATGGGAAAGCGGCTCAGCAAAATATACACGCGCACGGGCGACGACGGCACGACAGGACTGGGCGACGGCCGCCGCGTCGCCAAGGACGATGCCCGTGTCGAAGCCTACGGCACCGTTGACGAAGCCAACAGTGCGATCGGCGCCGTGCTCTCATTTCCATCCGTTCCGCAGTCCGTGCGTGCCTGCCTGACCGTGGTGCAGCACGACCTGTTCGAGCTCGGCGGCGAACTCTGCATTCCCGGACACAGCGCCGTAACCGCCGCGTTCATCGATCGCCTTGAAACCGAGCTGGACCGGCACAACGAGGAGTTGCCGGCGCTGGAGGAATTTATTCTCCCCGGCGGCGGCCGTGCCGCCGCAGCCTGTCACCTGGCGCGAACCATCGTCAGGCGCGCAGAGCGCCGCAACAAGACACTGGCCGATCTCGAGCCGGTTCGTCCCGAGGTGCTCCGCTACCTGAATCGGTTGTCCGATCTGTTGTTTGTATTTGCGCGCGTATTGGCGCGTGCGGAATCGGGCCAGGAGATCCTGTGGCAGCGAGATCGCACCTAGCTACTAGACCGAAGTTTTCACGAGCAGCCATTCAAGCGTCTGTCGGCTTGCTCATCAGCACCGCGTCCGCCGGACACAGTGTCGAAAACTCCGCTGTCCCCCGAATGGCGTCGGGCGCCGCATCGCGGCGACGAATACCGTAGCCCAGGCGCTCGAAAAAAGCGTCGGCATCGATGGTCAACAGCCAAAGCTCCGCAACGCCGCAATCTCTGGCGTGCGCTTCGAGCGCGCTGACCAGCATCTGTCCGAGTCCGCGACCGCGACTGTGGCTGGCAACCACGAGAGAGCGCAATAAACCGACATCGCCAAAAAACTCGAGACCAATAAGGCCATGCAGTTCACCATGCTCTTCCGCGACGAGCGCGAGATGTTCCGCGGTCAGGTCATCCAGCGGTAGCCCGGCGTCCGACAGCAGGTGCACTGCGGCGTCCAGATCCGACGGCCGCGACGAGCGAATCTGTTTATCCGCTGGCATCATGCAACGCCGTTGCGGCTCGTCGTTCGCGAGCCGTTTGCAACGCCGCACACAAGGCCTCGCCGGCGTCCAGCAATCGTGGTGTTGCGCGCCCGATTGCAGCGCCCGGCATGCGAAAATGGTTGCCGTAGCGATTCGCGGCGATGCGTGGCCACCGATCCCATACCTCCAGTGCATCGTCGCCTGCATCGCTGCCCGCCATCAGGACTTCGGGATCGCGTCCGATAACCGCTTCCACCGCGACGGCGGGTGCAAGTTCGTTGAGATCCGCAAAGACATTGCGACCGCCGCAGACTTCGATCAGTTCGCTGATGTAGTGGTCGCCGTTGATCGTGAACAATGGCCGGGTGGATATCTGGTAGAACACGCGGATGGCCGCATCGTCGTGAAATCGCTCTCGGAGCGAGTGCATGCCATCACGAAAATTCATGGCCGCACGCTGCGCGTGCTCGACGTGACCCGTCAACTCGCCGATCCGGATCAGCGCCGCAGCAACGTCATCGAGACCTCGAGTCCGTATGGTCTCGACGCTGTAGCCGGAGCGCCGTAGTTCATCGACAACATGTACCGGCGTACCACTTTTCCAGACCAGCAGCAGGTCGGGACGCAACAGCGCCAGTCGCTCCTGATCGACGACGAAGGCATCTCCAACCAGCGGCAATTCAGTCACCTCGGGCGGATAGTCCGAGTATGCGCTGACCCCAATCAGAGATTCTCCGGCTCCCGCCGCAAACACGAGTTCGGCCAGGTGGGGTGACAGCGAAACAATTCGCGAATATTCACCTTGCGCTGGTCCCGATTCCATTGCCGCATCACACGAACAAATGCCTGCAATCGTGATAGTCAGGAATCCGACAAGTCCCGCTCTCACACAGACCAGCCATACAGCGTCATCGTTGCGATGGCGACAGCCCAGATGAGCAGCAGTCTGAACACGAGTTGATAGGCCGCCGTGGCGCCGCGAACACCTCGCGCCGCAAGATCGTCATCGTCGCCATCCTCCAGCGCCATTGCGCCAACGCCGACTCTCGCAAGCAGATTCTCGCTGGACTCGGACGGCGAACTGACACCCTTGTCGCCGGAATTTCGCCACGCGGCAAGCGCGCCGTCGAAATGGCCGGCTATGGCGTATCCGATCGCCGTCAGCCGTGCCGGAATCCATGCAAGCCATCCATGCAGTATTACCGATGCATCGCGCACTTGCGCCGTTGTCTCGCTCGTGTCGTCGACCCGCGAGACGTTGAATACGGCACGACGACGAATCAAATCGGTGACCCGGTACGTCCAGGCGCCTAACGGGCCCAGTAACACGAACCAGAAAATAACGGCGAACAGCCGATTATTTGCTTGTACGCAAACTGCCTGTTCAACACGATGGATGCGTTCGCGTGGGTCGTCGGGCACGTCACTTTCGACAATCGCCTTCGTTGTACGTTGAATTCGCTCCTCGTCCGCTTCCTCGAGCGCTTTGCAATAATCAACGACGTTTTCACCGATATCCTTGGGCCCCAGCGAAAAAAACAACACGACGATAGCGAGAACCAGGTAAGCGAAACCGTGCAACGCGTCGCCAAGGCTGAAGATAAAGATGAAAACCGGCAGCACCAGCATGAGCGCTAACAGAATGACGGGAATCAACGCCGGCCAGTGCACAAGACGCGTTGCCTGACGAAACCCGCTGTCGATGACGCGGTCGAGCCAGCGCAATTCGCGCAAATGGAACAGTTGCGTAGCCAGATGCTCGATCACCAGGCCGATGAGCAGTGCAATCAGATTCATGGTTCGTAAGCCTGTCCCTTGCCGGTTAGCGGGCGTTGGATCCGGTCCTGCCCGCGCTCAGATCATCATACAATCGCAGCCAATCGAAAACAGGGCCGGGGTCGGTTTTTCGCCCAGCCGCGACATCGGAATGTGCGGCAATTTCGCGCGGCGAAATCGCCGGACATGCCTCGATCAGGGCGGTCAGGACCGCAACGAGTACATCGTACTGTCGATCGTCATAGGGTGTGTTGTCCTCGCCCTCTAATTCGATGCCAATCGAATAGTCGTTGCAGTTCTTGCGGGCACAGAATTCAGACTCGCCTGCGTGCCAGGCTCGCTTTGTAAAAGGAACGAACTGTATGAGTTCGCCGTCGCGCCGGATCAACAGATGTGCCGAAACCCTGAGACCGTGTATCTGCTTGAAATACGGATGGCTGTCCCGGTCGAGTCGGTTCATGAAAAAGTCTTCGATTTCCGTGCCGCCGAATTCACCCGGCGGGAGGCTGATGCCATGAATGATGATCAGCTCGGGTTCGACTCCGGCCGGCCTCGCATCGCAATTCGGGCTCAGACGGACGCTGGCCGGCTCGATGAGGCCCGACGCGGCGTGGACGACAAATGATGGCTGCATTGACATTCTCAGGGCACACGCCCCATACCGATCAGGGTTGCCTCGTGTCGCGGGAAATAAGATAGTCGTCGTTGCGGACGAGGGCTGTCAACGTCCGTTTTGCGATTATCGAGAACCGGCATGTCACGCACCCGACTGTTGATCAAGAGCAATCTATGCACGGGCGCCGAGCTGCAGATCAACGCGGTGCAGTCGCGACACATTGGTCGCGCATTACGACTTCGCATTGGCGACAGCCTCGCGGTCTTCAATGGCGAAGACGGCGAGTGGGCGGCCAAGATCATCAGCATGAACAAGAACGGCGCAGTCCTGCGAATCGGCGAGAAGCGCGATGTTGCGACAGAATCGCGCCTGCGTGATCACCTGGTGCAGGGAATCTCACGCGGCGAGCGTATGGACTTCGTCGTACAAAAGGCAACTGAACTCGGCGTCAAGCGCGTCATACCGGTG
>JADFSP010000005.1 GCA_022560695.1 Pseudomonadota bacterium | reverse complement strand
GCGAGGTCCCGCGCGGCGAGGCGGGCGCGCTCCTCGGCCGGGTGCGGGACCGGCACCGCGGCGAGCAGGCGGCGGGTATAGGGATGGCGCGGATCCTCGTAGAGGGCGTCCGCCTCGGCCAGCTCGACGATCCTCGCACGAGCACGTCCCCGCCTGCGCTATGCGGTCGCCGGAACCGTCCCGTCTGCGAGGGCGCGCCTGATTCCCCAGATACTCACGATCAAGATCCAGAGCGGCCCGATGAAGAACAGAATGAAGAAAACGGGCGTCAGCGCGAGCACACCGACAACCACGCTTGCCCAGGCGAGCCACCTCGGCAACGCCCCGTGACGCAAAGCTGAGATCCCTGTCGCCAGGATCATCGTCCCCAGGCCCACCGGGAAGAACAGGAAGAAGTCGAAGTCGATTCCGTTTATGGCCTGAATGGCGATCGGGTTGAGGTCATCCGCCAAATCCGCGAGCGTCCAATGGATCGAGCCCCCAACGACTGCGCCAGCCGAGAACACGACTGCTCCGCCGAACACCACCATCGACAGGATGCCGTCGGGGCCCTCGGCGTCACGCAACAGCCTCCGCAGCCAGCCGCCGAAGTCAGCCAATATCAGCCGAAGGGTGAAGCAGGTTGACGAGGGAACTGCATGGGAAGCGGAACGATAGTGAAGAAGAGCATACAGCGGAGCGGAGGCAGTCTGGGTCGAGTTTGGCAAGCGAAGCGCAGACAAATCGAGCCAGGACGCCATGGCTTGACGAGCGGGGGGCCTGACTGAAGCTGATTTGAGCCTGCTTTTTAGGCGAAAATGAGCGCAGGGAACGGCCTCCCCGAGGCAGGGCATTATCTTTCGCAACTCAAAGCGAGCTCTCGATGAGCGAGATTTGAGACCTGCCACCCTGTACAGTGGTGGTGTACAGGGGTGAGAACACCCTATTCTACACCCTTAGTAGTGAGGGCTTTTTCTGTGCAATAGCCTCAACTGGGGACATAAATTGCTCAGGTAAAAGAAGTCATGCTCGGACTTGATGCCAACTGTTGTTGAGGCTGCTGGACACTCTGTCGGGCCTCTTCATATGGTATCCCATAGCGGGCTACACTCTCTGCCCGCACTTGCTCGACTGCATCATCGGTCGCCGCGTATTTTGGAATAGTGATCGTTCTCAAGCTTGCTACCTGGCCATCCTGGCTGCATCGACGAGATTGCTTCGTCGCTTCGCTTCTCGCAATGACGCTTGCGACTCGAACGAGCGGCGTATTACACCGACGCGGGACCGTTCAGTCAAGGTTAAAGGGCCGTGGCTGTGCCCGGCCCGAGTCATGCCTGATCCTTGGGGGAAAAGACCTGGGTCAGGCAGCCTTGAGAACGTCGTCTGCCGACAAGTAGTCGTAGCCCAGTTCGCGGGCGACCGCCTCGTGATTGACGTGTCCGGCATGTACGTTCAGGCCATTGGCGAGATGCGCGTCTTTCGTGAGCGCCTCGCGCCAGCCATGGTTCGCCAGCGCCTTGACGAACGGCAGCGTAGCATTCGTCAACGCAAACGTACTCGTTCGCGGCACCGCGCCCGGCATGTTCGTGACACAGTAATGGACGACGTCATCGACGACATACGTTGGCTCCGCGTGCGTCGTCGGGCGGCTTGTTTCGAAGCAGCCACCCTGGTCGATCGAGATATCGACCATGACTGCACCGCTGTGCATGTCCTTGACGTTTTGCGCCGACACCAGCTTCGGCGCGGCGGCACCAGCGATCAGCACGGCACCGATGACGAGATCGGCTTCTATGACCAAGCTGTCGATCGCGTCCTTCGTCGAATACACCGTGCGCACACGACCGCCCCAGATATCGTCGAGCTGGCGCAGCCGCGGCAAGGACTGATCCAGAATCGTGACCTCGGCTCCTAATCCAACCGCCATGTCGGCCGCATTGGCGCCCGCAACGCCGCCGCCGATGACGACGACTTTGCCCGGTGCAACGCCCGGAACGCCGCCGAGCAGCACGCCCCGGCCACCATTGGCCTTCTGCAGCGCAAACGCGCCGGCCTGGATCGACAGTCGTCCCGCAACCTCGGACATCGGTGTCAGCAGCGGCAGCGATCCATCGTCGGCCGTGACCGTCTCGTACGCGATCGCGGTCGTGCCGGATTTGACGAGTGCCTCGGTTTGCCCGGGATCGGCGGCGAGATGCAGGTAGGTGAACAGCACCTGGTCGTCCCGCAGCATGGCGCATTCATTGAGCTGTGGCTCCTTGACCTTGACGATCATGTCGGCAGCCGCGAAAACCTCTTCGGGCGTGCCCAGGACTTTGGCGCCAGCCGACCCGTAGTCCTTGTCCGTCATGCCGATGCCCGCCCCGGCATTGGTCTCGACGACGACCTCGTGGCCGTCATGGACGAGCTCGCGAACCCCGGCGGGCGTCATGCCCACGCGAAATTCGAGTGTCTTTATTTCCCTGGGTACGCCGATCTTCATGAGTTCTCTCCTGTCCCCGGTCATTTTCTTGTTCTTTAGTGACACGATACCCCCGTGATCACACCATTTTCTTGCGAATCAGGTGACTAATGGCACGATTTATGGCATTTTCTGCGGCAATCACGACTTGAGGCGCAGGTTTCTGCCATGGACATCGACCGCTATGACAAGGCCATTCTCGAGGTGCTGCAGAACGACGGGCGCATCAGCAACGTGCAGCTCGCCGGCCTGGTCAACCTGTCCGAGTCGGCCTGCCTGCGCCGGGTGCGCGCGCTCGAAGACGGCGGCATCATCGACCGCTATGTCGCGCTGCTCAACCAGCCGAAAGCCGGACTGTCCGGCAACGTCTTCGTCAGCATTGGCCTGCACCGCGAGGAGGACAGCGAACTTGCTGCGTTTGAAGAGGCAGTCCGCAACATCCCTGAGGTCATGGAGTGCTACCTGATGACGGGCGAGTTCGACTACCTGTTGCGCGTCGTCGTATCGGACATGGCCGACTTCGAGCGCCTGCACAAAGAGTCGCTGACGCGCTTGCCTGGCGTGGCGCGCGTGAATTCGAGTGTCGCGATTCGAACCGTACGGCGGAAGACGGAGTTGCCATTGCGTTGAGGGTTCCGGGCGGCGCGGTAACGGACCGGGGGTCTGCTGAAACAATCCGCTTGCTGGTCTGGTCTTGTCTTTTGGGGTACGGTGGTTCATACCCCCGCTTCGAATGCTCCGAGGAACCTTAATGTCCTCTCGCGCGGAATCCATCGGTCACGATTCCCCCGAATCTTTACTGTCTCGATACGGGCGGATTCGCCGGTTGACGCTCGATTTGTGCGCAACGCTGGCACCTGAAGATACCGTCGTGCAGTCGATGCCTGATGTGAGCCCAAGCAAATGGCATCTTGCACACGTCACGTGGTTTTTCGAGCGCTTTGTCCTTGAGGCATTCGATGCCGGCTACCGGCGCTTTAACGATCAATTCGACTTTCTTTTTAACTCTTATTATTACTCAGCAGGCAAAATGCACCCGCGCCCCAAGCGCGGCCTGTTGTCGCGGCCAACGCTGACCGAGGTCGTCGCCTATCGATCACACGTCGACGCGGCGATGCAGCGACTTCTTGAAGACGGAGTTGACACGCCGGGCCTGCACGGCCGCGTGACGCTCGGCCTCAATCACGAACAGCAGCATCAGGAGCTGCTGCTGACCGACATCAAGCACGTCTTTTCGTGCAACCCGCTGCTGCCGGCCGTCGATTCATCGTTGAACGCTCCGCCGGCGAGCGCGACGGCTGCCTACTCCTTTATAAAGGGTGCCACGGGAATTCACCCGATCGGTGCGCCAGGTGACGGTTTTTGTTTCGACAACGAGACGCCGCGGCACGAAGCCCTGTTGCACCCGCATCGCATCGGAACCCGGTTGATAACGAACGGCGAGTATCGCGACTTCATTAAGGACGGCGGTTACCGCGATTCGACCCTGTGGCTGTCCGACGGCTGGGCCGTGATCAACGAACGCAGCTGGGGCCGGCCGTTCTACTGGGGTGAAGATCTCGATTCCGAATTTACGCTGGGCGGTCAACGTCAGATCGACGGGCACGCCCCGGTGTGTCACGTCAGCTACTACGAAGCCGATGCCTTCGCCCGCTGGTCCGGCGCACGTCTGCCAACTGAGTTCGAATGGGAACTCGCGGCGGCATCAGATTCACCTGACGGCAATCTCATGGAGTCCCGTTACTGGCATCCGGTCGCGAATGCAGACTCGCAGCAATTTTTCGGCGACGTCTGGGAGTGGACATCGTCATCCTATGCGCCGTACCCCGGTTTTGTACCGCTGGCCGGTTCGCTCGGTGAGTACAACGGCAAATTCATGTGTAACCAGATGACCGTTCGCGGCGGCTCTTGTGTGACCGCCGCAGATCATATCCGTGCGAGTTACCGCAGCTTTTTTTACCCCGACGCCCGCTGGCAATTTCTGGGCTTTCGCCTCGCCAGGGATGGATTCGAATGATTCGGCCCCTGCGATCGAGCGACGCGACATTCGACGAACCCGGCGAAATCGTTGCAGGCCTGCAGCAAGCCGAAAAGATGATTTCCCCGAAGTATTTTTACGACGAGCGTGGCTCACAACTGTTCGATGAAATTACCCGCCTTCCTGAATACTATCCGACCAAGACCGAGCTCGGCATCGTGCAGGCGAACATCGCCGAGATCACGGAACTTGTCGGGCCGCAGGCGAGCCTGATCGAATTCGGCAGCGGCTCCAGTCACAAGACGCGCACGCTGCTCGAGAATCTCGATCAACTCGCCGTCTATGTGCCGGTCGACATATCCGAGGAACACCTTCTCCAGTCTGCCCGACAACTGCGGGCGGAGTTTGCCGGTCTCGAAATTCTTCCCGTGGTCGCCGACTTCACGAAACCCTTCGGTTTGCCCACACCGTCGATCATGCCACTGCGCAATATTGTCTACTTCCCGGGATCCACGATCGGCAATTTCACGCACGACGCAGCGCATGATTTACTTGAGGTCATGCATCACGAAGCCGGCGAACACGGTGCCCTGCTGATCGGTGTCGACCTGCAAAAAGACCCCGAAGTCATCGAACTCGCCTACAACGATAGCGCCGGAGTAACTGCCGAGTTCAATGTAAACATTCTGCGCCATCTCAACCGGGAGTTCGGCGCAGATTTCGATCTCGATACGTTCTCTCACAGCGCCGAGTACAACGAGCCTGAAGGCCGCATTGAGATTCGACTGATCAGTTCCCGTGATCAGGTCATTGCGATTGGCGGCGCAGAAATTTCGATCGCAGAGGGTGAGGGCATACTGACCGAGTACTCGCACAAGTACACGCTCGGCGGTTTTGCGCAGATGGCCGGTCGCGCGGGGTTTCGTGTGGACAGGGTCTGGACCGACGCTGACAACTTGTTCAGCGTGCAGTATTGCGTCCGTCAATAGTCGTTGCGAGCGTAGCGAAGCAATCTCACAAGCCGTTGCTACTTGGGCGGCACGTATTCCTTCGGCGCTGCCGAGCCTTCGCCGAAGAGGAATTTATCCATTTCTTTTTCAAGAAACTTGCGTGCTTCGAGTTCCATCGGCGTCAGACGATACTCATTGATCAGCATCGTCTGGTGTCCAAGCCAGCGCTGCCAGGCCTGCTTGGACACACCGTCATAGATGCGCTGACCGAGCTCCCCCGGGTACGGAGCATAGTCCAGGCCTGCCGCTTCTTCGCCCAGCAACACGCAGTTAACGGTTCGAGTCATGAGATGTATTCTTCAAAGCATTGATCAGTTTTCTTACGGGTGTGGCGATTCCGCCGGGCGGCGTTTCATCCAGCCGGTGCCAGGTCGCATCGTCGCTATCGGCTACTCTACTCGACGCAGAGCCCAGGCGCACGAGCACGGGTGAGATATCGAGATCATAGTGACTGAAACTGTGGCGTAGCGGCTCCCAGCATTCACTATCGCCGGCGCGTGCATTCAATTTTCGCCTGCACCAGTCTGCGACGTTTTCGTTGCCGAGTTCCGGCAGGCTCCAGAGGCCACCCCAGATACCCGATGCCGGACGGCGCTCGAGATAGACGGCTCGGTCGGACACCGCCAGGATCATGGTCGTTTGACGTAGCGGTTTTTTCTGTTTTGCCTTGCGCCCCGGAAATCGCTCGACCGCATCCTGCGCGAGCGCCCTGCAATCTTCACTAACGGGGCAGACATCACAGCCTGGTTTCGAGCGCAGACAGACACTCGCGCCGAGATCCATGATGGCCTGTGTATAGGCACCAACTCGTTCGTCGGGTGTATGCCGGTCTGCAACTTCCCAAAGTTGTCTCGCAACGGCGGTTGTGCCGGGCCAGCCATCAATCGCCTCGTGCCTTGCAAGTACGCGCTTTACGTTGCCGTCGAGTATCGGCTGCCGCTGGCCGAACGCCAGCGACAAAATCGCGCCGGCCGTCGACCGGCCGATTCCAGGCAACGCAATAACTGCGTCATATGTTTTCGGAAACACACCTTCGTGTTCCTCGCGCACGATACCTGCAGCGCGGTGCAGATTGCGCGCGCGCGCATAATAGCCAAGTCCCGACCAATGATGCAGCACGGCATCCAGGCTTGCATCAGCCAGTGCGACGACGTCCGGAAAGCTGCGCATAAAACGCTCGTAGTACGCGGTGACTGTCTGCACCTGCGTTTGCTGCAGCATGATTTCCGATACCCAGATGCCATACGCGTCGCGGTCCTGTTGCCACGGCAGATCCTTGCGGCCGTGATCTTCGTGCCAGTTCAGGACTCTTGCTGCGAAATCACTCCGCATCGCCGAACACTTCCTTTGCCACCGCTTCAATGCGATGAATTGCATCGCCACCATCTTTGCGCATCTTGCGTTTGATCAGATACGGACCGATCAGTGGCGGTATCCAGAACTTCGGCTTCAGTTCGACAAGATAAACCACGACCGTGCCGCCATCTTCCTCGCGGAATGACCAACTCTCCGCAGCGACATGAAAATCACTGATCTCCGGGTCGGCCGTCGCATGAATGTACTTGAGCGGTTCCTGTACCAGGTAACCGCTGCGCACGAAGTTCATGCAGAAGAACAGAAAGCAGATCTTGTTTCGGCAGTAGTAACGCGGCCGTCCCTCGGCATCGGGTGCGAGGTTTCGTGACTCAACGATCACACTAGAAAACCGCGTGGACAGATCCCAGTCTGCCAGCACTTTGTAGATCTGCTCGATGCTCGCGTCGAACCAGACTTCGGAGCGCATGATGTAAACCCCATCGACCCGATCGACGTGAATGTCGCGCATCGTAGCCGCGTCGGCAGTCATCGGCCCGCCCAGCACGGCCAGTGCGACTGCGCATGCCAGCTTCATCCGCGTAGCAAATCCCTGAGGCGATCTTTTAGCTGGTCCTCGAGACTCTTTTCCTCGGCAGGCTCTTCGGCAGGCTGTTCAGCGGCGCCGTCGTCCTGCGCGGCGGGTTTCTCATCACGCCCTCCCAGCAGCCGGTCGAGCACCCTGTCTTTGAGTTCCTTCTTGACGCGATCCCTGAGCATTGCTTCGAAATCGAGCTGAATGCTCGGCGCACTGAGCGGCCCCCTGATTCTGAAGGGCACGACGGCTTGCGTGAAATCGTCGATTTCTGCGGCGGTCGCATCCTGCATGAATTCGGGTCGTTTCAGGATGCGTCCGACCATCGAGTAATCGACGGTCGCTTCATAAAAATTGACTGTGCCCTTGCCGGTAAGCTGCATGAACGGCAGTTCCGCAAACAGATCGTCACTGCGCATGACGCCATCGGTCACCGTTCCAGTAGCGCGCACGGTGTTGAATTGGGTTCGCGCCGGCAGCACGGGCTCCGGTGGGGCCTCACCCTTGAATTTCGCCCGCGTGCTGCGCAGCTCGTGCCAGACGTCGGTGCCCTCCCACGCGCCGTCGCGCAGTTCGAAAGACATGTTCCCGTTCAGGCTCTGCTGGATCGCCGCCGTGTTGTCGCCTCGTCCGCTCAGTCGGAACGTACCGTCGATCGTTCCTGTTATGTTTTCCTGCTCATACATCGCGATCGCGAGTGCTCCGAGACCAACGTCCCGAATATTCTCGTTCACGGCAATCACCGGCGTGTCTCCGGACACGTTGATGCGAATGTCGCCTGAATAACTGCCGCCGAACAGGCCTGCCGTGATTGGGTGAATGCGCATTCGACCGTTGGCCGCATTCAAGCCCAGCTGGACGTTTTCAAATCGCACGTGTCCGAGAAACGCCTCGGTCACGCTGAGACTTCCACGCACATTGAGTAGTCGAATCAGGTCCGACGGTATGTCAACCGGCACTGCCGCTGCATCGCCACCGTTTACCGCTGTCTCGGCCGCCGGTTCCATGTAACGGGTCAGGTCGATCGAGTCGGCGGCCAGTTGCACACGGTATGTGCCGTCCGGGTCGCGCGGCACGCTGATCTCTCCGGAGAAATTCGTGTCATCGACCACAAGCTTCAGGTTCGTGAGATTAATAGCGCTGTCGGTGACACTTACCGTCGCGTCCATGATGACCTTGCCGAGGGCGTCCGGGTCCGCCGTTTCCGGCACCTCGATATTTAACGCATGCATCAGGCTCCGTGCCGAAAACGCGTCGACCTTTATGGTCGCAACGGGTTTGAGGCTGTCAGCATACGAAAACGGTTTAACATCGGCTGCGATCGCGACGCCGAACACAGTTACTTCGATTTCGCCGACATCGGCAACCTCATCACCGGATTGAATTTCGATCAAGGGCGCCGTGAACTGCCAGGCCGCCGGCGCATCTGCGAGACCCTCCACGACCCCCGAAATATTGACGTCGTGCAGCGTGATTACGCCGGTGCCGGAATCGATATTGGCTGAGGTCTGCAGCTCGACATTGCCCGAGAGGCCGGCCGGTTGCAGCTCGAAGCCGAAGCTGCCGTCCAGTGAGACCGGCTTGCCAGGAGCAATGCCATCGGACGTCAGGTTGAGACCGGTCAGGCGGATGCGCTCGCCGCTCGCTGCGTCCGTATAGTTTATTGACGCATTCCGTATTTCGATGCTCGCGATTTCGAATGCCGCAAAGTCGCCGTCCGCCGCTTTTGCATCGCCCGGCCCGGCCTCGCCGGCCTCGCTTGCGTCGACAAGGTCCTGCCAGTTGCTGCGGCCGTCGCCGCGCACCTGCAGGTTGAGTGTCAGCGTATCGATCGCCGCAGTCCCAACCGCGATTTCGCGGCGTAGCAGCAACGGCAACACACGCACGCTCAACTGTGCGTGCTCAAAGCTCGCGAACGGTTCTTCGCCGAAGTCCGGCGCGTTACCCAGCCGGGTCTTGCCAATATCGATCGCGAGCCAGGGAAAGATACTGAGCTCGAGATCGCCCTCGATGACGAGTTCCCGACCGGTCGAGCGTGCGACACCGGCCGCAATGTCCTCGCGAAAATCGTTGGGGTCGAAAACCAGCGTCAGCACGATCGCTGTAATGGTCAACAACGCCACAAAGGCGGCAATGATGTAGGCAAGAAACTTCAGGAATCGGCCCATGGATCAGACTCCTTGTCCGGGCCGTCAAGGGTATCAAATTCGCACGTCCGTAAACCGTCATTCGCACAGTGCGGACCGCCCTGTGAAAGCGGCCACAGTGAACTGTGGCCCGTCCGTGCAATCTCCGCCAGCGTGTTATTTCTTACAGATTGTCAGATCGCCGTTAAATGTCGAGATAACGACGCGGCCCTCGCCGGCGCCTTCGGTAAAATTCAACTCCAGTCCCGGGGCATAGCGACTTGTTTTTTTGGCCTGCGGGCCGAAGCAGTTATCGATGTTGCCATTGAAGGTATCGATTTCGAAACGAGCGGACACATCACCAACAAAGTCGATGTTGACGCGACCGTTGATTGATTCGACATGAAGTCTGCCGTCTTTGCGCAGCGCCGCTTTATAGGTGATTTCGCCGCTCACGGTTTCGACCTGGGCGCGATCGAACGAACCTCCGGCGACGACGACATCGCCGCTCACCGACTCGGCAGCAATACTGCCGGCGAGGTTCTTTGCCGTGATGTCACCGGACACCGAGACAAGCTCCGCCTCTGTATCCTTACCATCGCCCTGAACGTCGATATCGCCGCTTACGGACTCAGCGACAATCTCCGCTGCAAAACTTCGTGTCACGATTTCGCCGCTCACGGACTGCAGTTCCTGTTCCCCCTGGACGCCCTCGACTTCGATGTCGGCGCTGATCGTTGCGATCTCGATCGAACTGCCTTGCGGCACATGAATCATGAGTTCGCTCGTAATGTCGGAGCGCCCCCAGTGCCTCTCGGGAACCTTGACCTTGATCTCGATTTCGTTGCCATCGCGATCGAAGACAAATTCCTCGACATCGTCCCCGAGCGAACCCGTGACTTCCACGACTTTGCGCGACCAGCCGACCACGTTCACGGATCCGGCGAGATTGAATATCGTGACGTGTCCTTTGGCGGCGGCGTCCAGCGATTCGTTTACATCCCTGGCGCTGGCTACTGAAAACAGCAAGCAGCCAGCGAAAAACAGCGTTACTTTCTTCATGCGATTCCTCACTTCATGTTCCATGCGCTGCGTTTCCGCAGCCCGTTAAATGTCGTTCCGCGACATGACACGGTGTGTCAGTCCGCCGACGTTGCGCATCACCCGCAATTCCTGGTGATACGTACTCAGCAATAAATCCTGCAACAAGGCGTTATCGGGTTCCTGTTCCAGCGCGCCATTGATGTCGTTGATTGCGTCGCGGATCACCTGCAGATTATTTTCAACCCCGGCGCGTGCATCGGGAGACAGGCGCGCGAGTGCCCGATCGAGTCTCGACACCAGGTGACTGCGTGCATCCTGATAGTCCGGCCCCAGTTGGTACTGCCCGCCGAAATTTGCCTGTTTGAATATCAGATTTGACGGCACGAACTCCGCTGGCGGTTGATCGCCGTTGACGGCGAGGTATGTCACTCCCGATGACGCCGCCACGAGCAGGATCACGGCTGCAGCCTGCGCAAGCATTGGTGTCCGTCGGGACCCGCCTTGTTCTGCGATCGCCGTGGCGATGTCCGGCCACAGATCGCGCTCGGGACTGATCCGGGTCGTCAGTCGCCCTGCATCGCGCATCAGCCGGTCCTCATGTTTCTCGTTCATACGTCAAACCCTTCTTGCTTCAGTTGTTGCGCCAGCAAGCGGCGTGCGCGATGTAATTGCGCCTTGCTTGTACCCGTTGCAATGCCGAGCATGTTGCCCGCCTCCTCGTGGCTGTAGCCATAAACCGCGTACAGCACAAAGACATGTCTTGCGCCCCGCGGCAGCCTGTCGATCGCGTCGGATAAATCCCGGAGATTCGCGGTGTCGCCGATTGACGCCGGAGATGTCGATGCCCCCGTGGCGAGCTGGATGCGATCCTGCTCACGCCGCGATTTGCGCATGCGGCCCAGTACGGCATTGACAGCAATACGATGTATCCAGGTCGCAAACGAACTGTCGCCGCGAAACCTGGCGAGCTTGTTCCACACCTGGATAAACGCTTCCTGCGTGCAATCTTCCGCCTCGCTGACATTCCCTGTCATGCGCAGACACAGGCCGTATACCCTGTCGACGTGCGCCCGGTACAACGACTCGAACGCCCGCGCATCCGAGTGCTTCGCCCTGGCTATCAAGGTCGCTTCGTCCGTCGTTGCCTGTTGCTTCGCCGAAGCCATCGCTGGACTATAGTCCGCGGGTTCCACTGCCAAAAGCGCAGCCATTGAGTAAATCTCCGTTTTTCCTGATCATTGGATGCCTGCTCCGGGGTATCGGTTTGAAAACCGGCTTGTCCGGGGATGGAATTTCCAGCCTGCCGACTGCCTGGGCTGCCATTCTGCTATCATGCGTCTGGCCCGTTGCAAGGCAGGCCACGCACTCGGCATAACCGAACAACGAAAATAATCCATGGCACCTCGACCAACCTGCTCGCCTGCAATATTGTTTGAACAGATCGGCGGCAAGTTACCGGACAAGGCTGCATAACTCTGATGACGGGGCATTCAATTCTCTATCTTGGTCGTGGCGATTTCGCCGCCGACTACCTGTCCGAGCTCGAAACCCTGCCATGCTGCACGCTGCTGACCCGCTCCGTCGAACTGGAGTTACCCGTCGACACGCCGTCGATCGTCGATATTGTTTTGCTCGAAGCGGGCCCCGCGATCGCGCTGTCAGGGCGAACACTGACCACGTTGATGCATGCGCTGGGCGATTATCCGGTCATCGCATTGACGCGAAAGGCGCTTGAGCATCGCGGTATTGCCGCCGTCCGCGCCGGTGCCCAGGGCTACATCTGTGTGGACGATATCACCGTTGAAGGCCAGGAGGCGGTCTTCGATCATGCCGTGAAACGGAATCGGCTGCAGCAACGGTTGTCTGAAACAGACGTTACGGTCCTGTCGATTTTGACGAGCATCAACGACGGCGTCGTTGTCGTCGATCAACAGGGACACATCCTCGAAATCAATCCTGCGGGTCGAACGATACTGGGACTAGGCCCGCGCATGCAACCTGACCCCACCTGGGAACAAACCTTTTGCTGCATTGACGAGCATGGCAACAACTATCGCAACTCAGCCGACCTGCCACTCTTCAGGGCACGGAGCGGCGAAAAGTTTTCGGGTCAGATGGCAATCTATCGTTCGCCGCAACAGCCGGATACGGTATTGAATATCAATGGCCATGGTCTGTTCGATGGAAACCGCGAACTGATCGGCGGTGTGATCACGTTTCGTGACGTCACGGATATCACTCGCAAGACGATCGAGTTGCAGAAGCGCGCACAATACGATGAGCTCACGGGTTTGCCCAATCGCAGTTTGTTCAGCGAACACCTGTCGCGAGCCATCGGACGTTGCCAGCGTCGCTCTGCCCCGCTGGCGACGCTTTTCATCGATCTCGATCGTTTCAAATCCGTCAACGATACGCTCGGACATGACATCGGCGACGCGCTGCTGCAAGAGGTTGCACAACGGCTGCGCGAGAATCTGCGTGTCGGAGATTACTGCGGCCGCTGGGGCGGCGATGAATTCGTGGTCTGCCTCGAAGACTTCGGCGAACTCGACAACGCCACTGCGGCGGCGCAGAAACTGTTACTCGTGTTGTCGGAAAAATACGAGATCGGCCATAGCGAAGTGTATGCGACGCCCAGCATCGGCATAGCGATCTACCCGGAGTCCGGAGTAGACGCGGAGCGGCTGATCAAGGCTGCAGACGTCGCGATGTACGAGTCGAAGAAACGCGGCGGTGGGCGATGTCAGTATTACTCGAGCGCGCTCAACACCAAGCTTGCACAGCGTGAAGAACTCGAGGTTGGCCTGCGGCACGCTCTCGTGCGCGATGAATTCGTGCTGCATTACCAGCCACGCATCGATATTGCATCCGGTCGCCTGATCGGCCTCGAAGCCCTGCTGCGTTGGCAGCATTCACGATACGGACTGTTACCACCCGAACGATTTTTGCCCATTCTCGAAAGCAGTGGGTTGATACATTCAGCCGGCGAGTGGGTAATCGCAACCGCGTGCCGGCAACTCGCTGCATGGCAGCGGCAATTCGAATTGCCCGACCTGTCCGTTGCGATAAATCTGTCACCGCAGCAACTCATGCATCAACGTATCGTTGATACGATCGCGGAGGCCCTTGCAAATACGGCCCTCGATCCGGGCTGCATCGAGCTCGAGATCGGTGATGCCGCAATCATGCGTAAGCGCGATGCCGAACGGCAAACGCTTCAGGCGCTGCACAAGCTCGGCGTCAGACTGTCCTTCGACCACTTCGGCAAACGTGACCTGTCGTTCGAATCACTGGACGACGGTTTCATCGACAGTTTTGTCCTCGATCA
Organism: Pseudomonadota bacterium; assembly: GCA_022560695.1. Taxonomy (GTDB): domain Bacteria; phylum Pseudomonadota; class Gammaproteobacteria; order Steroidobacterales; family Woeseiaceae; genus UBA1847. The sequence goes on along the minus strand of JADFSP010000005.1, from coordinate 94,640 downwards.
GTCGTTGATCGTCGATGTCGAGAATAACCGCAGCCACCAGCGTATCGTCCGGGCCGCCATTGCGATGGCGCAGGGGCTCGATATCGAAGTTGCCGCCGAGGGCGTCGAGACACTGACGCAGCTCGAGTTCCTCAAGAGTTGCAATTGCGATCTTGCCCAGGGATTTTTGATCAGCCACCCGATGCAGGCCGAGAACGTCGCCACGATATTACGCAGTGAAATCGCCGGCACGCAGCTGCTCGCGAGTAGCATGCCGTAGGAACCATGATCGGGTCTGGTCGCTCTCGCACATCCCTGTGCTCCGCGACATTTAGGTCGTCCTGACCCTCGTCGCTCTCGCACATCCCTGTGCTCCGCGACATTTAGGTCGTCCTGACCGTAAAGGCCCTCCTACATCGCTTGCATTGCACTGTGCCGGCCGCGGCGGATTGCCGCGTCGCCTGCGGCTCCTCGCAATGACGGATATTACCCCTGCGACTCCTCGCAATGACGGAAATTATCCCTGCGGCTCCTCGCAATTCCAGCAGGCCCCGAACTGGCCTTCGTTGTGCTCGCCGCATTTTCCGCAACGCCACGCCTCCGCTGGACTCTCGTCGGATATCGCCAGGTCGATGAGTTGCTGTGCGCGATCGAAGTCGAGATCGTTCTTGATCCAGAGTTCGGGCCAGATCTCGGTAAACGGTACCTCACCGAATATCGTACTCAAGTGCTCATTGCGAATTTCGGCTGCGATGCCCTCGCTTTCGAGCACGTTCTTATAATGATTGATCGTAATGATCGAGTCGGCCGACGTCAGCTTTTTCATTTTGCAGCGAGCGTCTGTAGGAATTGTACCGGGTCATCGAATCGCTCCAGAACCTCGACGAGTGCGGATCCCACGATTGCGCCAGCAGCATGCGCGCCGACAGCCGCAACATCCGAACGCTCACGAATACCAAATCCGGCGCAAACGGGAAGCTTCGATGTCGCCGACACCTTGTCGAGATAGCCCGCCAGGTCGTCCGGAAGTCCGGTGTTGCCGCCGGTGATTCCGGTTATCGTAACGGCATAGACAAAACCGCGTGATTCGTCACACAGCAGCTTCAACCTTGAATCGGGCGTTGCGGGCGTTACCAGCTGAACAAGCCCCAGTCCTTTCGCATCGAGTGCCGCGCGAAGTTCGTCACTCTCTTCGTACGGCAGATCGGGGACGATGAAGCCGCAAACGCCGCTCGCGAGTGCGCGTTCGGCAAGCTTGTCGAAGCCGAACGCGAGCAGGGGGTTGAGATAGGACATCATGACCAGCGGCGCCTCGAACTCCCCGCCCGCCTTGTCGAGCTGCTCGAATATCCAATCGACCCTGACCCCCTTTTGAAGCGCCACATAACTCGAGCGCTGGATCGTCATGCCGTCGGCCATCGGATCCGAGAACGGAATGCCGATCTCTACGACGTCACCTGCAGCGGCGATGGCCCGCAGCGTACTCAGGAAATCGTCAGGTTCCGGATAGCCGGCGGTAATAAACGGCATGATCGCGGTGCGTCCCGCATCGTTCGCGGCGTGAATTGCGGCTGTCAGGCGCTCATGTGCTTGCATGGCTGCGAATCCTCGGCGGGTATTTCGTCAGTGTCGGCATGTCCTTGTCGCCACGTCCGGAGTTGCCGATCAGGATGCGCTTGCCGGCATTCTCACGCGCCCACTTGCGCGCGGCGACATAGGCATGCGCTGTCTCGAGCGCGGTCAGGATGCCCTCCGTTTCACACAACTCCTCGAGCGCTTCCAGCGCCTCGTCGTCCCGCGCCGTGACGTAATTGACGCGGCCGGTGGCTTGCAACATCGCATGCTCGGGGCCGACGCCCGAATAGTCGAGCCCTGCCGAGATCGAGTGGGTTTCCTGCACCTGGCCATCGTCGTCCTGCAGAATGATCGTATAAGAACCCTGCAACACGCCGGGCGTTCCGGTTGCCAGCGTCGCCGCATTCTCTCCGAGGCCGTCGCCAGTGCCGCCGGCTTCGACGCCGATCAGTTCGATGTCGTCGCCCAGCAGCGGATAAAACAGACCGATCGCGTTCGAGCCGCCACCGACGCAGGCGAAGGCCACGTCCGGCAAACCGCCCGCTTGGTCGAGCATTTGCTGCCGTGCCTCCTGGCCGATGACTGACTGCAGCTCGCGAACCAGGTACGGATACGGATGCGCCCCGACAGCCGAGCCCAGCAGGTAATAAATACCCGCCGGGTCGGTCACCCATTCCCGCAACGCCTCGTCGATCGCAGCACGCAACGTCTTGTCACCCGACTCCACGGTAACCACCTCGGCACCGAGCCGGCGCATGCGATCGACGTTGGGTGCCTGTCGCTCGATATCCACGGCGCCCATGTAGACGCAGCAAGGCAGGCCGACTCGTGCGCAAGCTGCGGCCGACGCGACGCCGTGCTGCCCGGCACCCGTTTCCGCGATGACGCGTTTCGCGCCCAGGCGCTGCGCCAGCAAGGCCTGGCCGATGGCATTGTTGATCTTGTGCGCGCCGGTATGTGCCAGGTCTTCGCGCTTCAGCCAGACATCAGCGCCCCAGCGCTCGCTGAGCCGCGGCGCGAAGCTCAGCGCGGTCGGGCGGCCAACCCACTCTCGCAATTCGCGGCGGTAATCGTCCTGAAAGCCCGGGTCGTGAAGGTGCTTGTGGACGCCTGCCTCCAGACGTTCGAACGCGGGTACCAGCGTCTCCGGTACATATCGCCCACCGAATGGCCCAAAGCGGCCGCGCTCGTCGGGCAACTGCCCATTGATCGCAGCCTCGAGCAGCGCATCGGCTTCGCCGGCCTGCAGAATCGAATTCATGAACTGGTCTCCGCGGCTTGCACCGCTTGTATGAATTGTCGTATCAGGTCCGGGTCTTTTATTCCGGGACGGCACTCGACGGCACTCGACACGTCGACACCCCAGGGATAGACAGCACTTACGGCTGCCGCAATATTGCCGGCACTCAAGCCACCCGCGAGAATCATTCGCCCGCGCTTCGCGATCGCCGCCGCACGCGGCCAATCGACCGTTTCACCACGGCCGCTGTTCGCACCTTCATAAACGAAGACGCCGGGAAGTTCATTCTCGAGCGCTGCGCTGCCCTCGCGAAGCACGGGCCAGCGGATCACGCTGTCCGGTACGTCGAGTGCGTCGAAGTCCTCGATATCCGTTTGCAGTACGTCCGGTGCGAACTCGTCGAGGACCGCGCGCCATTCGTCATTCGTGGGATGGCGCATGACGGCAACCCGCTGCACATCTGCGCCAATTTCACGGCTGGCATCGTTCGCCTGTCGCGTCGTAACGCGACGCACCGATTCAGTGAACACGAAGCCTATGGCGCGCGCGCCGGATTCGACGGCCGCCGCCACGGCGGCGGCGTCATGCAGGCCGCAGATTTTCACCATTATGCTCATGCCGCAATCTCCGCGCGGCCGGAGTCACGCATCGACGCGATCAACACGGCCGGATCGTCACTTCGCATCAACGCGGTACCGACCAACACGGCTCGATAGCCCAGAACGGCGGCCTGCCTGGCATCGCCGGCATCATCGATGCCACTCTCTGCGACGCAGCCTGTCTGCGGCAACAACGGCGCAAGTTTTTTCAGGCGCCCGCGATCCACGGCCAGCGAACGCAGGTTTCGCGCGTTGACGCCGAACAGCAACTGGTCGCGCTCGGCCCGCTGTCGGTGTGCGGAGTTTTGCAGAAGTTTCGATGTCCGGACGAGGTCATGTTCGTCAAATGCTTCGAGCAAAACAAACAGGTCATGCTCCCACGCGCAGCAAAGCATCTCTTCGAGTTTCTGACCGGACAACATCGCCATTATCAGCAGCGCTCCACTGGCACCGGCTTTGCGGGCTTCGAGCAGTTGCACGGGTTCGACCAGAAAGTCCTTGCGCATGACCGGACTGTCCGGCACGGCCGCGACGACTTCCGCCAGATGTTCCAGATCACCGCCGAAACGGCTGGGCTCGGTCAATACCGAAATCGCCGCCACGCCGGCGTTCGCGTAGCATCGTGCCCGTTCTGCGCGGCCCATACCGGTCGTCACGAGGTCACCCTCCGCCGGTGACCGATCCTTGATCTCGGCGATGACGTCGAACGCACCGAGCACAAGCGGCACCACGGGCTTGTCGAAATCGGCCGAGCGCATCCTGCTGCTTGCGTTGGCTGCGCGTTCAGCACTCAGTGTCGCCATTTGTTTGAGAAAATCGCTCATCCGGTTTCAAAGTGCTGCCGCAGCCCTTTGGCGAGCGCGGCTGCCGCACCGCCATCAAGCGCGGCGCTTGCAATCTCGACGCCCTGCTTTGCATCTGTCGCCATGCCCATAACTTCAAGCACGAGAGACGTGCTCATCGTCAGCGCATCGCGATGTGCGCCCTTGTCGTCACCGCTGAACACGCGCATCAGTGCCCGCACATTGTTTCCGGCATCGCCGCCCGCGAGATCCTCGGGCGAACAACGCTTCATGCCGTAGTCTTCGGGCGTACGTGTCGTCTCGGTCACCTTTCCGGGGACAACGTCATAGAGCGTGAACTCGCCGATGGGTGTCGCCTCGTCCCAGCCCGATGCACCGTGCACGACAAAGGCCCGCTTCATGGGCATGCCGGCGAGCGCATCGGCCATGAGTTTCGCGGCGTCCTGGCTGAATGCGCCAATCAGCTGGTATGGCGGCGCAGCCGGGTTCGTCAGCGGGCCGAGTATATTGAATACAGTACGCACCGACAGCGCGGCGCGAACCGGAACGACGGCTTTCATCGCAGGATGATAGGCCGGTGCGAACAGGAACGTGAAATTCGTTGCCTGCAGGCACTCAACTGCCTCCTTTTCATGCAGCGGCATCGGCAACCCCATGCATTCGAGCAGGTCCGCGCTGCCGGACTGGCTCGATACCAAGCGATTGCCGTGCTTGACGACGCGGGCGCCACACGCGGCCGCGAGCAACCCGGCACCCGTCGAAATATTCAGGCTCCCCGAGCCATCTCCGCCGGTGCCGACCGTATCGACGGTTGGCGTACCATCCGGGATTTTCGGATGAATGGCGAGTTCACGCATCGCGGTGGCGAAGCCGCGAATCTCGTCGGCCGTTTCACCTTTCGCGCGCAAACTCGCCAGCAACGCTCCGGCCAGCGCGTCCGGCAATTCTCCGGTCGCGAGTTTCTGCATCAGCGCATACGCCTCGCTCTCTTTCATCGACTCGCCATCCAGCAGCCGGTCGAGTACGGCACTCCAATCTTTGCTCATGCTTTTGTCATCCGCAGGAAGTTCGTCATCAAGCGCTCGCCATCAGGTGTCAACACACTTTCCGGATGAAACTGCACGCCCTCGAGAGGCAGCTCCCGGTGGCGAACGCCCATGATCTCTTCCCGATCCGTTTGCGCCGCCAGCTCGAGCTCCTCGGGCAGCGATTTTTTCTCCACGCACAGCGAATGATAGCGACCAACTTCAAACGGCTGCGGCAGACCTGCATAAATCGATTTGCCGTCGTGATCGACCATCGAGGTCTTGCCGTGCATGAGACGTTCCGCACGAACGATTGCACCACCGAAGTGCTGCACGAGGCATTGGTGCCCGAGACAGACTCCCAGCACGGGAACGTGATTGGCGAACGCCGCAATCATGGCCAGCGATACGCCGGCATCCTCCGGGCGACCGGGGCCCGGGGAAATAACGAGGTGTGTCGGCGCCAGCGCCAACGCCTCCTTCGTCGTAATCGCATCATTACGGTAGACCATGACATCAGCGCCTTCCGCGGCGAACGCCTGCACGAGGTTATACGTGAACGAATCGTAATTATCGATCAACAGCATGCGCACAACATCAAAGGTTTTTTTGCCCGGCATCACAAACCGTCCCCGGCAATTTGCAGCGCGCGCCGGAGTATGGCGCTCTTGGCCAGTACTTCCTCATACTCCCGCTCGGGCACCGAGTCGGCAACAATTCCCGCGCCTGCCTGAAAACTGTATTCGTCACCGGAAAATACCAGTGTGCGAATCGTGATCGCCTGATCCATATCCCCTGTAACACCGAAATAGCCTGCCGTGCCGGCGTAGAGTCCGCGCCCCACCTGTTCCATCTCCTCGATGACCTCCATCGCGCGCACTTTCGGCGCCCCGACAAGCGTACCCGCCGGAAAACTTGCGGCGAACAAATCGAACTGGTCGTAAGCTTCCCCGAGCTCGCCCTGTACGCCGCTGACGATGTGCATGACATGACTGTACCGCTCGATCGCTCGATACGGATCGACGCGAACAGACCCCGGACGGGCAACGCGGCCAAGATCATTGCGCGCAAGATCCACCAACATGACATGCTCGGCCGCCTCCTTGGGGTCGGCGAGCAGGGCTTTTTCGTTCGCGGCATCTTCCTCGCGCGTGTTGCCTCGCGGCTGCGTGCCCGCAATTGGGCGCAGAGAGGCCGTGTTGCCCTGCAGGCGCACGAGCGCCTCCGGCGACGAGCCGACGACCTGCACGTCACCGAAGTCGAGAAAGAACATGTACGGCGATGGGTTAAGGAGACGCGTTGCGCGGTAGACCTCGAACGGCGACACGTTCGTCTTGCCGCGAAACAACACGGATAAGACGACCTGGTAAATGTCGCCGGCCGCAATGTACTCCTTGCAGGCCTTGACGCGATCCGAATATTCGTCCCTGGTCAGACTCGCGGCCGCCGCCGCAATCTTCACTTCTTCGTTGTTCTCCGGTATGGAGCCGCGGAGCCGGACGATGACCTCTTCGCGAAGCTGACGTCTCTCGGTCTCGGATCCATCGTGCAATAACGCGATTCGACGTGTCAGATGATCGAAGACCAGGATTGACGCCGGCGCGACGAATGCTGCATCGGGCACGCTCGTCTGTGGCGCCGTGTTCCGTGGCAGCCGTTCGAACAACCTGACGACGTCATAGCCGGAGACGCCGACGAGCCCGCCCGCGAACGGCAGACCGTCAACCTCGGGCTGCAGGCGTGGCGCGGCGGCAAGCGCTGCGCGCAGAGCGTCCAGATAAGCCTGTTGGCTGTCGGGCCGAGCGCCGGCTTTGCCGTTCATGTACAACGCTTCGCTGTCCATGCGCACTTCGAGCGCGTCGCCGAAACCGAGAAACGAGTAGCGGGCAAGCCGCTCGCCGCCCTCTACGCTTTCGAGCAGAAAGCGCGGGCCAAGCGGGCGCAGCTTCAGATACGCCGAGACCGGCGTATCGAGATCTGCAGCAATGTCGAATGGTGCTTGCATGCGGTTCGTCTTTGCTGATTAAAATCGCGGCTAAAGCCGCTCCTGCAGTTCTTACATTGCACCGTGCCGGCCGATCGGGCCTGGTCGCTCTCGCACATCCCTGTGCTCCGCGACATAAGGTCGTCCTGACCGGAAAGGCCCTCCTACACGAAAAAACCCATCTCCACGCTGGCGGAGATGGGCCGTTGGTGTTCTTTTCCTCAGCTACCAGTCAGCCAGCCGCCCCCTCCTGTGCGAGCAGCCACCAGCGGTCATTGATCTGCCGAGTCATCATGGATATGAGTAATACCGCCCCCGGTCGCAATCGTCAAGTTGCATCAACGCTGCGCCGGCGAACAGCGCCGCTTATAACTCGTAGAGCATGGGAAGAATGATCGAAAAGCCGATCCACATGATGATTGTCAGTGGAATGCCTACACGCAGGAAGTCTGAAAATTTGTATCCGCCGGCGCTCAGAATAAGGAGGTTGGTCTGGTAGCCGTACGGTGTCGCGAAGCTCATGTTCGCGCCGAACAGAACGGCGAGGATGAACGGCTCCGGACTAACGTTGAGTTGCTGTGCGATGCCAATCGCAATCGGCGTGCCAATGACCGCCGCGGCATTATTGGTGACCACGTTCGTCATCAACGTCATGAGCAACAGAAATGCACTGAGTATCATCGGTGTCGGCAACGCCGAGGTCAGGATGACAAAACTGTGCGCGAGATATTCCGTCATGCCCGTTCCCATGAGCGCCTTACCTAGCGCCAGGCTCGTAACGATGATCAGGACAACGGGAGTTGATAGTGCGTTTGCGGCATCGCGCCAGTTCAGGCAGCCGGTCGCGATCATGAGCCCGAGTCCGATCAGCGCGCTGACGGATATCGGCACGATGCCGAGGGCGGCAGCCAACACGACCAATGCCATGACCGCCAACGCCCGCTTGGCCCGATGTGTATGCGGCAGCTTCGTCGTCCCGTCGAGGACGAGCATGGAGCCGCTGTCTTTGAGGTTGCTGATCGCCTCGTCCGATCCCTGTACCAGCAGTACATCCCCTGCGCGCAGGCGGATCGAATTCAGGTCGCTGGTCACCTGCGAACTGGGTGCCCGCGCCCGGTGCAGCGCCAGCGGCAACAGGCCATAGCTGACGCTGAAGCGCGCCGCCGTCAGGGTACGAAGATGCAACGGCGAACCACGCGTCACGACCACCTCTGCCAGCTGTTGCCCCTCTGCCCGCAGCGGCGTCTCTTCATCGACCGGATGTTCGATGTCCGAGATATTGAAGAGAGTAGCTCCGAGAAGTTGCTCATAGTGCTTCAGATTCTCGGGCGAATCCTTGACGAACAGTCGATCACCGGGCTGGAACGTGACCGACGGAAGCTTCGCAAGAAACAGTGATTCGCTGCGCTGGATCTTGTCGATGCGCATCTGACCGTCTGCCTTGGCCAACACCTCCGAGAGCGTCTTGCCGTCGGCAAAGCCACCCTCCCTGACATGCAATTGGGCGCTGAAGATCCGCGGTGACGTATCCGCCATCGGCGGAGTACGATCCGGCAGCAGCCGCGGCGCAACCAGCCAGAGGAACAGCACGCCTGCACCGCCGACGATGGCAACCGGCATTACCCACTCGAACATGCTGAACTGGTGCATGCCGAGATCCCGTGATATGCCGACAACGAGCAGATTTGTCGAGGTGCCGATCGTCGTCGACATGCCGCCGATAATTGTTGCAAGACCCATCGGCAGCATGACCCCCGACACCGGAAACTTTGCACGCAACGATACGCCGACGAGGATCGGCATCAACAACACAACGATCGGCGTGTTGTTCATGAACGCGCTCAAGACCGCGGCGGCGACCAGCGTGGTAATGAGTGCGAGAACGGGCCTTATCGACCACGCACGAGCAACCACATTTGCGAGTGGCTGCAGCGCGCCCGTCGTTTCCAGCGCCTTGCCCACCATCATCAATGCGCATATCGTGATCAGCGCTTCATTGCCGAAGCCCGCAAAAAAATCCACGGGCGCGAGGACTCGTTCGCCATCGCGCAAGTACGGAAATAGCTGAAATCCCGCGATCAGAACGATCAGGATCGCAAGCGATGATGACTCCAGCGGAATACGATCGCGTGTAAACAGAAATAACGCGACGACGGTCAGGATCAAAACCGCGATGCCGTGAGCGTCAAGTGTTATCGGATGCAATACGCCCCCTCGATTTCGATTGCGCCAGAGAACGACTTTACGATCGCTCGGCGGCAAGCCCCCCCGACCAGCAGCCTTTTGAAAACGTCTCGCTTGGAGACCGTATCTTAGTTCATACCCCTTTCGCAATCAGTGTTGCGGCGCATCGCTGCTGCAACACGGCCCACGCGCGTCGATTGAAACGTTTGAATTCATTGATGTTCCACTGTGCGAGCGACACCGATCGCTGTACGGCGCAAGCGTCTGCGTGCAGCAATATCGGCAGCAAATCCGCGTATCGATAGTCGGCAAGGTGGCGCGTCGGGAAGATCGACCACGGTGACAAGACCAGAAGATTGCGGTGTCTGACGGCCGTCTCAGCGGCGGTATGCCGCCAGCGCTGCCGCCAGTCCTCACGGGCAACAGCGCATGGCAACAGCCGGCTCGGATCGCTTTGTTCGATCGCCGGCAGGCGCCCCGCCGATTTCGCGATGAGATGCGACCTTGCCTGTAACGTCGAGCGCGCCCAGCGCAGCAACTCATCGAGGTTTTTCAGTGCCTCCACGTGGCATGGATCGATTCTGCGCAGCTCGACGAGGTCTCCGAGACCCGTGATTTGTATCGCGAGGCGGCGGTTCAGGCTGGCATCCTGCCGCATCGCCGATGTTGGCCAGCTCGCAGCGTCATGCAGCGCATCGCCTGCGTCGACGCAGCTGTGCAATGCCTGCTCGAGCACGGTTTCCTGCAGTACTCCCTTCGCATCAGCGAAACGCGTCACATCCAGCCGCATCACGAGCCAGGATGTCTCTGGCGGCACCTGAATGCCCAGCGCCGGTAGTATGGCCGTCGCGGTTTCGACCGACAGCAGCGGACACTGAGGCATGACGTCGGGCGCCAGCATAAGGTGCGTTCGCGACGCTGCCTGCCGCTGCCAGAGCCCGGCCCAAAATCGATCGTGATCCCCGCTCGACGCGGTGTTTTCATGCGAACGAAAACGGTCGGCGGCCGCAAGCACATAGCTGTGTCCATCGCTGAGACTCGCTTCCCGAACGCGCGGCATCGTATCCGGCAACAATGCTTGGGAACCGGAGGCGACATCGAGCGGCACGCCACCGCCGACCGCTGTGCCAGAATCACGTGGCGTGATCAACTCGACGCCCGCGAGCTGCAATTGCCGGCACAGGCGTTGTGCGTCCGCCCGGCGTGACGGCGCGTCAGTGACCTCTGCTTCTCCGGCTGTAAACGGCGCTGCGGCTGCCGCAAGATCTCCTGACATTACGTGCCTTCCCTGGACGTTTAGTGAGCTTCGCGATGCCCGTATTTTCGATCGTCTGAAGCCTGACTACCGCCGAACTATCTGGGCAGCCTGCCGAGTTTTTGCTATTGTCCCGACGCCCGGACGTCGCTCGGGTAATCTTCCCGTCCGTCGCCACATTCGCTGGCCCTGAAAAGAGGATCAAGCAATGCCTTCATTTGACGTAGTCAGCGACTTCGATGCTCACGAAGCCAGCAATGCCGTGGATCAGGCCAATCGTGAAGTGCATACCCGATTCGACTTCAAGGGCACGGGGTCGAAGTTCGAGCTCGACGCCCAGGTCATAACCCTGACGACTCAAAGCGACTTTCAGCTGAAGCAGATGCTGGACATCCTGCGACAGAAGCTCGCGAAACGCAGCGTCGACATCGGCTGCATGGAAGAGCAGGAGGCGGAACTCAGCGGCAGCGAAGCACGGCAGAAGGTGATCCTGCGCCGCGGCATCGAGGCCGACCTCGCCAGAAAGCTCGTCAAGATGATCAAGGGCAGCAAACTGAAGGTTCAGACGGCGATTCAGGGCGACAAGCTCAGGGTCAGCGGTAAGAAGCGCGATGTTCTGCAGGACGTCATTGCCCTGCTCAAGGAGGCCGACGTCAACCTGCCGCTGCAGTACGAGAACTTTCGCGACTAGCACTGCGTCGAGGCAATCCGCTGCCATGGGCAACAAGAAGCACAAGATCTTGCGCCGCCAGGACATTACGTTCGAGGAAAAGGATCAGTCGCTGCGCGATGACGTGCGCATGCTCGGGGCGCTTGTCGGCGAGTTGATTCGTGAGCAGGGTGGTGACGAGCTGTTCGAGTTCGTGGAAAACGCCAGGCTGCGCTCGATCCGACGTCGCGAGGATAATGAAAAGCCCGGCGAGGAGCTGGCACAGCTCGTCGGGAATCTCGATCCCGAACTTGCACTGCAAGTCATTCGCAGTTTTTCCACCTACTTTCAAATGGTGAACACGGCCGAAAAGGTGCATCGAATTCGGCGCCGTCGCGAATACCTGAGAGACGTCGGCATGTATCAACCTGGCGGCCTCGAGGACACGCTCGTCAAGCTCAAAGCGTCCGGCATGGACATTGACGGCCTGCAGAAACTAATCGATTCCCTGCGCATCGAGCCGGTGTTCACGGCGCACCCGACCGAGCCGACGCGGCGCACGATTCTGCGCAAGGAACAGAATATCGTCCGGCACCTCATCGACATGCTGAACCCCACGATGACGCCGCAGGAAACGACCGCCGCCTTCGAAAATATTCGTTTGCTGGTGACGACGGGCTGGCAGACCGATGAGCATCCATCCGAGCAGATGACGGTCGCCGACGAACTCGAACATGTACTATTTTTCGTCACCGATGTCCTGTATCGCGCGATGCCACCGTTCTACGAAGACATCGAAAACGCTGCGGTGCGAATTTTCGGAGACGACGGCAAGAGACTCAAGGTGCCAAGCCTGCTGCATTTCGCGTCCTGGGTCGGCGGCGACATGGACGGCAACCCAAACGTCAACGCGAAGACGATTCGGGAAACCGTGGCACGACAACGTTCACTGATTCTCGATCTTTACTACAACGAGTGCGGCGCGCTCTCGACCAAGCTCAGCCAGTCCTCGAGTCGTGTAAAGGTCAGCGACGAGATACTCGCGAAGACGAAGGAATACCTTGGTGTGTTTCCGAACGCCTACCACGACGTGCCGGCGCGCCACCGCGATATGCCGTACCGGGTTTTTCTGCGCCTCGTACAGCAGCGCCTGCAATCGACTTTCGACGACGAAGCCTTCCCGTATGAAACGGTCGAGGAATTTCGATCAGACATTCAACTGCTGATCGACAGCCTGAGCGCAAACCACGGTGAGCATGCAGGCCTGTTTGCCGTGCGGCGGCTCGTGCGCCGAATCGAGACCTTCGGCTTTCACCTCGTCACACTGGACGTGCGCCAGGACGCTGAAGTTCATCGTCAAGTCGTCGGCGAGTGCCTCGGCGAGGATGACTGGCTCGAATGGTCGGCAGCGGACCGTACCGCGAGAATCGTCGAGGCGATTCGAGGGCGGGAGAGTGCGCCGCTCACCCAGAGTACGCTGGCGCGCAAGACGATCGCCGTGTTTCAGGCAATCGCCTCCTGCCGCCGCAAGAACGGCCCGAGTGCCATCGGCCCTTTCATTGTCAGCATGACGCAGGGACCGGATGACGTTTTGTCCGTGTTGCTGCTTGCGCAGTGGGGCGAACTTCACGGTCGCCGCGGTGAGGTTCCGCTGGACATCGCCCCGTTGCTCGAGACTGTCGACGACCTGACGAATGGACCGCGAATACTGGACACACTGCTGGCCATCGACCTTTATCGCGAACATCTGAAATCGCGGGACGATCGGCAGACGGTCATGATCGGCTATTCGGACAGCAACAAAGACAGTGGCCTGGCGTCTGCACGATGGGCCTTGCAAAACGCACAGATCGCGTTGGTCGAAACGGTTCAGGCGCTGGGCATCGAACTGACGTTGTTTCATGGGCGCGGCGGCACTATCAGCCGGGGTGGCAGCAAGACGCATGTGGCCGTGCTCAGCGCTCCGCCCGGCACTGTCAATGGCCGGCTGCGAGTGACGGAGCAAGGCGAAATCATCAACGAGAAATACGGTTTGCGGGGCATTGCGCTGCGCACGCTCGAACAGGCGACGGGTTCGGTCGCCCTTGCGACGGCGTTGCCGCGACATCACGGCAACGACAAGCCTGAATGGCATTCGATGATGGATGTGATCGCAGATGAAAGCCGCCGCGCGTACCGTTTGCTCGTCTACGAGACGAAGGGTTTTTACGAGTACTTTCGCAAGGCGACGCCAATTGATTTGATCGAGCAGATGCGTATCGGCTCACGGCCCTCTTCGCGTCGCTCACAAAGCGGCATTCAGGATCTCCGCGCAATCCCGTGGGTATTCGCATGGGCGCAAGCCAGGTTTGTTCTGCCGGGTTGGTACGGCTTTGGCACCGGACTTGCCAGGGCGGCCGAGCAGTTCGATGATCGCGAGTTCCGCGAAATGTTCATCCAGTGGTACTTCATGCGCGGCCTGACCGCCGACGTCGAAATGGTGCTTGCGAAATCCGATCTCGGCATCGCAGAGCTGTACTCGGCACTCGCGGGAGAATTGCACGATGAGTTTTATCCGATCATCAAAAAAGAGCATCAACTGACCCAGGACCTCATCCTCGAATACTCGGAGCATGAAGCATTGCTCGAGGGTGACGTTACGCTACAGCGGGCCATCATGTTGCGTAATCCGTACGTCGACCCGATGAGTCTGATGCAGGTGGATCTTCTGGCCCGATGGCGGGAAACGGGCCGCGAGAACGAAAAATTGCGCACCGCGTTGCTGGCAAGCGTGAATGGCATTGCACAGGGCTTGCAAAATACCGGTTAGTTTTTGCCGGCCCATTCGCGGCTTCCTCTTGATATCCGGGATCTGTGCGTCAGGCAACCGAGTCCCGCGCAGTGCAATGCCATTATCAATATCCCGGTGGCCTTCCCGAAGTCGATTGGCTGGGACGCGCGGAGCCGGCAGTCCTTTGTCCCCGAAATCGCCAGATATCAACCGTCGGCGGCTGTCGGCGGCCCGTTGGCGTTGAAGCAGTCGACCTGCATTTTCCACGATCCATCGGCTTGCTTGTGCCAGACCGTCACGTACTTCCCCTCGGTGAGCATCGCAGTGCCGTCATGCTCGGCGGTGAGCTCGAACGTTCCGATGGTGTAACCGATGTCGCCGGAGGCTGCTACCTCGGCGGTCGTCGCTTGCCAGTGGAGATCGAATCCGGGCATGGAGGCGAGACCTTCCCACGTGGTGCGAATCGCGTCTCCTCGAGCGAGCGGAGCGCCGAATGGCATGAAGTAGGCATCCTCCGCAATGAATGACAGGAATGCATCGGTGTCGTCTATCGATTCCGACCAGGCTTTGTCAACCGCCATGAGCGCGTCACGTTCGCTCTCGAGATCGACGGCCGTGGACTCTGACGCCGGCGGCGCGCAGCCGAAGCTAAGGAAAATTGCAACGAGAAAGAAAAGAGTAATTGATTTCATGATCGCCTCCATCAAGTCGGCAGATTTTCGCGCCAGCGCAAGTCGCCGTCAAGCGCGAGATTCCGAGGCGGGAAAATCCAGACGATCCCGGAGTCCGACAGACAGCTAACGGCTACGGAATTCGCTTGTACTCCCTCAATATATCGATCAATCGATCATGCGGCAGCGCGTACACGGTATTGCCGTTGATTCCCACCATCGTCTTTGCCGCTATCAGCGCATTGACAATGGCCTCTTCCGTCGCTTGTGCCGTCGCCAGGAATAACGGGCTCATTGCGTCGTTCGGCAGAATCTCGATTTTCAGGAGCCCGTCTCTTGCGGCGGCGCCAGGATTGGCGGTGGAGAACGCGATAAAAATATCTCCGGAGCCGTTCGATGCATATCCGCCTACCTTGGAAATGCCGATCGGTACGCGTCTCGCCAGTCTCTCCAGCTGGTGCGGCATCAACGGCGCATCCGTGGCAACGACGACGATGATTGAACCGGTGCTTCGGTCTTTTGGTCTGAATGCAGGCATGAGATCAGACAGCTTGTCGCCCAGCGGCACGCCGGCGATCGTAAGTGTTTCCCTGGATCCGTAGTTCGCCTGAACCAGAATGCCCACGGTGTAATCTCGATCCAGAATTTTCAATTGTCGCGACGCGGTACCGATGCCACCTTTGAACTGATGGCAGATCATCCCGGTACCACCACCTACGTTGCCTTCGGCAACAGGGCCCGATTTTGCCGACTCCAATGCGTCAATGACGTGCTCTTTGGTGACATGAAAACCGTTAATGTCATTAAGATCCCCATCGTAAGTTTCAGCAACGACCGGAAGCGACCAGAAAACGTCGGGGTCATCAGGCAGGGGATCGAATAAGTTGTTCGCATATTGCCATTCGATAGTCGCGTCGCGAGCAACTCCGACGCTATGGGTGTTTGTAATCACGACCGGTCCTTCGAGAAACCCCGACTCTTCGACCCATGTTGTCCCGGTCATTTCTCCATTGCCGTTCAGTGCATACCAGCCGGAAAAGACAGGATCGTATTTCTTGCCACGAGGATGTACGACCGTGACGCCGGTCCTGACCGGGCCAGATCCGACGTCCAGCTTCCCGTCTCCTGAAATCAGTGTGGTGTGCCCGACCGTAACGCCGGCAACGTCGGTGATAGCATTGAGCGGGCCGGTCGTGCCCGCGAACGGAATCCCCAGATCCCTGGCGCGCGGCTCGTCCTGACCGGCTGCGATAAGCGGAATTATGCATCCGACTACGAGTAAGAAGTCCTTCGCCCGGCGGCGGCATGCGGCAGTAATCATTTGATTCTCCCCAAAAGGAACCGGGGAGACTAACAAGCCTCAGAAGCGATGTCCGCTTCAGGGTGCCTGTGACTGGTCGTCGACAAAGCTCGCAAATTCATGCAGTGGCTTCCTCTTGATATCCGGAACCCGTGCGTCATCGGCAGGGTAGCCCGTTACGAGCAACAGAAACGGTCGTTCACTTTTCGGTCTTCCCAGTATCTCATTCAGAAATTTCATCGGGCTTGGTGTGTGCGTCAGGCAGACGAGTCCCGCGTGGTGCAATGCCGTTATCAGGATCCCGGCGGCAATTCCGGTCGACTCGGTCGGGTAGTAATGCTTGACCTTGCGGCCATCTTCGAGCCGGCCGTATTTCTGCAGGAACACGGCGATCAGGTACGGTGCCGTCTCGAGAAATGGCTTGTTCGAGTCGGTGCCGAGTGGTGTCAGGGCTTCCAGCCACTCGGGTGAGGCGCGATGAGCATAGAATTCACGCTCCTCGATTTCAGCCGCCACACGAATCTTTTTCTTCGTGGCAGCAGCGCTGACCGCAACGAAGTGCCACGGTTGCAGGTTCGCGCCGCTCGGCGCCGTGCTCGCCGCCTTGAATGCCGTCTCTATGATCTCGCGCGGCACCGGCCGGTTGGAAAACTCCCGAACCGTGCGGCGGCGGTTGACCTCGGCATAGAACGCATTAATTCTCCGCCGCATCTCAGCGACCGGGTACTCGCGATAATCGGGTAGTGGAATCGTTGGGTAACTGCTCACAGCACCTCCTTTGAGGCCGCGCATCCTGCCGGTATGTCAATTCGAATCAGCAAGCTTCTGCGCAACTGTCCAGTCATCGGCGTCGCGTCCGGACACCGCGTTGCCGCGCACCGATATGCCCGCTTCGTGCACGGACTCCGCTCGTCCGGTTAGCAGCGGGTGCCACTCGGGCAGGTCCTGACCGTTTGCCAGCCGCCGGTAGGCACAGCTCGCCGGCAGCCAGTGGAACGGTTCCGGATCGTCGGCTGTAAGCACGAGGCAGTCGGCTACTTTCTTCGCTCGGTTCGCGTAATCCGTGCACCGGCAGGTTTGCAGATCGAGCAAGCGGCAGGCGAGATCCGTGTAAAAGACTTCGCCTGTCTCTTCGTCTTCGATCTTGTGCATGCAACACAGCGCACAGCCATCGCAGAGAGACTCCCATTCTTCGGTCGTCATCTCGGACAGTGATTTGCGTTTCCAGAATTGATCGTTCATCGTCTACGGCTTTGCTGCAGGGTAACCCAAAACGCAATGAAAGCCGTGTTTCTCGACTTTGCCACGATGGGCCCCGACCTCGATCTCGATGCGCTGCGCAGCATCGTTGGCGAACTCGTTATTTTCGACGTCACTGACGCTACCCAGGTCGCTGATCGAATCGCGGACGCCGATATTGTTTATACGAACAAGATTCGCCTGACCCGGGATCTGCTGCAGTGGGCCGGCAAATTGCGTTTCATCGGCCTGACGGCGACCGGCACGGACAACATAGACCTCGATAGCGCAAAACGACACGGCATCGCTGTCAGTAACATACGCGCGTATTGCACGCAGTCGGTCGTTGAACATGTATTCGGCGTGCTGTTGACGCTCTCGCACAGCCTGTCTCGTTATCATGAATCGGTGCGTGCAGGTGACTGGCAGCGCTCCGACGACTTCTGCCCGCTGCTGCACCCTGTTCGTGAATTGTCCGCAATGACGCTCAGCATCGTTGGCTACGGCGATCTCGGCCGCGGCGTCGCCCGGATTGCGCATGAATTCGGAATGCGCGTGCTCGTGTCCGCGCGTGCGGGGTCGAATGCCATCGGCGAAGGGCGCGTATCGTTCGAGCAGTTGCTTGCCGAGTCGGATGTGATCTCGCTGCACTGTCCGCTCAACGACGCGACACGCAATCTGTTCGACGCCCACGCGTTCCGGCGCATGAAGCAGGATGCCGTGCTGATCAATACCGCGCGTGGCGGACTTGTCGATTCCGCGGCACTTGTGCACGCATTGGCGAACGGCGATATCGGCGCGGCCGCGATTGATGTGCTGCCCGAAGAGCCTCCCGTCAGCGGCGATCCGCTGCTCGAATATGAGGGAAGTAATCTTATCGTCACGCCGCACATCGCCTGGGCGACTGACGCGGCACGACAGAACGCGATCGATGAGCTGGCGGCGAACACCAGGGCCTTCGTTGACGGTCAGGAGCGCAACCGGGTCGTGTGATCAGAGGCGGTGTCGCGGGAACGCTTCTCGCCATTCATGCCGGCGTACCTCGCAGCACGTCAATGGGCGAAGAATCGACGGCACTGCGCGCCGCGAAATACCCGCTCGCGCAGACGACGACGAGGCCGGCCGTGACGCCCACGATCCACAGCAGCGGACTGAATGTGTACGGCAGCTCGAACAGCTCCACGGCAATGACGGCTGCAAGAATCGACGCTCCGGCCGACGCGAGTATGCCCGCCGCGATACCGAGCGCCGCGAACTCGGCCATGACGCCCGAGAACACGGTTCGCCTGGTCGCGCCGAGGGCGCGCAGCATCGCACTTTCGAATCTGCGCTCGTCGATTGTCGATTGCACCGCCGCGAACAGCACCGCGACGCCAGCCGCGAGCGTAAAAATGAAAACCGCCTCCACTGCGAGGCTGGCCTTGTCGATGATGCCGCGCACCTGCTGCAATATCGAATCGAGATCGATGACCGAGATCGTCGGGTGCGCTCGAACAAGATCGAGCAGCACGGCTCGCTCGTCCGGCTCGACACGCATGCTCGCGATGAAGGTCGCCGGATAGTCATCCAGCGCGCCCGGCGACAGCACGAGGAAGAAATTCGGTTGAAACGAGTCCCAGTTGATCTTGCGAATGCTGGTAATTTTCGCCTCGAGTTCCTGGCCGGCGATCTCGAATTGCAGGCGATCGCCAAGCGTGAGCCCGGTCTCCGCCGCAACCTCTTCCTCGATCGATACGAGCGGCACACCCTTGTAGCCGGCTGGCCACCACTCGCCTGCGATGATCTCGTTGCTCGAACTGAGCGTCGACGCCCACGACAGGTTTTGCTCGCGGCTGACGAACCGCCGCGCATCCGCTTCGGGGTAGGCGCGCTTCTTCACCGATACGCCATTGATCATTGTCATCCTGGCGCGAACCAGTGGCGCGAAATCGGGCACACCGACGCCCTGCGATTTCATGATGTTGGCAACAGAGTCGCGCTCGCTGCGCTGAATGTTGATCAGGAAGTGATTTGGCGCGTCCTCGTCAAGCGTGGCCCGCCAGCTCTCGAGAAGGTCCGTCCGCACCAGCGTCAGTAGCAACAGCACCGTCAACCCGAGGCCGAACGCCACGACCTGCACGGCACTGGCGCGGCCACGCCGCGCCACGTTGGCGAGCCCGTAACGCCACGCGACGCCGACGCCGGAGCGAAAATATCCCATCAATGCAACGAGGCCGCGGCCGACGACGTACAGGGCCGTGGTAATCACGACGATGCCGCCGAGCAGGATGACGAGCATGGCCGCGTCGCCAACCGAGCGATACAGCAGTGCCGCCACCGCAGCCAGCGACAGGCCCGCGACGAGGATGCGGGACGGCGACGGCGGCATCGCGTCGTGCCGCAATACGCGCAGCGGGGGCGTGTTTCTGAGCTGGATCAGCGACGGCAGCGCGAAGCCGACCAGCAGCACCATCGCGCTGCCGCTCGCGAGTACCACTGGCATGATGCCCGGGGCCGGCAGGTCGCCCCCGATGATGTCGGTCAGAATCCAGGACAATAATTCTTCGGCCACGAAGCCGACGGCGCTGCCCGCGATAACGCCGATAACACCCAGCATCACGAGTTGCACGAGTGCGACCGAGATAACAAAGCGCTGCGTCGCGCCGAGGCTCTTCATCAGCGCAACCG
Source organism: Pseudomonadota bacterium (assembly GCA_022560695.1). Taxonomy (GTDB): domain Bacteria; phylum Pseudomonadota; class Gammaproteobacteria; order Steroidobacterales; family Woeseiaceae; genus UBA1847. The sequence goes on along the minus strand of JADFSP010000005.1, from coordinate 74,700 downwards.
TGTCCATGCGCCGGTGTGCGAAGCGCCGTGCCGACATCGCGACGGCAACGGCACTCAGCAGCAGGCTGATGATGGTCGTCAGCGACAGGAAGCGTTGTGCGCGATTGGCCGCATTGGCGGCACGCTCACCGGACTCTTCCTGGTTGCGCACACGCACCGAGCCGGGCAGCTCATCCTGAATCGCGTCATTGAATGCGCTGACGTCAGCCTCATCCCCCGCGACGAGCAATGAGTATCGAACACGGCTGCCCTCGCCGACCAGGCCGCTCGCGGAAATGTCGTCGATGTTCATGAGCAGCGACGGCGCCAGCGACGCGAAGCCGATCGACTGATCCGGGCGGTATGTCACGACGGCCGCAATGCGCAAATGCAGTTCCCCGACGGCCAGCGAATCGCCCACGTCCGCCCCGACGCGGCCCAATAGCGCACTGTCCGCCCACACCTCGCCGGGACCTGGAATGCCGCTTGCCTCGCGCTGTTCGCTGAAGAGATGATCGGCGATACGCACAGAACCGCGAAGTGGATAGCCGTTGCTGACGGCCAGGACCGTCGATAGCGCACTGTCATCGCCGGCGAATACGACGGTCGGAAACAGGACGATGTCCGCCGTGCGCAAATCGTAGTCGGTCGCCATGTCCCGCCACAGCTCCGGGATCGGATCCTGCGATCTCAGCCGCAGATCGGCCGCGAGTACTTCGTTGGCCTGACGCGCGACGGCCTTGCCAATGCGATCCGTCAGGAAGCCAACGGCCGTCAATGCCGAAACGGCCAGGATCACGGCGGCGAGCAGCACCATGACCTCTCCCGAGCGCAGTTCGCGCCCGAAGCTGCGCATGGCGAAGGACAACGCCCTCACGACGCCACCTTCGAGTCGCTGATCAGCAGGCCTGCGTCGAGACTTAGCATGCGCTCGCAACGCCCGGCCAGGCCTTTGTCATGCGTGACGAGTATCAATGTCGTCGACGAGGAACGATTGAGCTCGAACATGATGTCCATGATCGTCGTGCCTGTGCGACTGTCGAGATTACCGGTCGGCTCATCGGCAAACAGCACGGCCGGTTCCGTCGCGAACGCACGGGCGATCGCAACGCGCTGCTTCTCACCGCCCGAGAGTTGCGCCGGATAGTGGCTCCAGCGGTCCTTGAGACCGACTTTGGCAATGATGCCGCGGGCGGCGCTGCGGGCGTTGCTCCTGCCCGCCAGCTCGAGCGGCAACATGACGTTTTCCAGCGCGTTCAGCGACGGCACGAGATGAAATGACTGGAACACGAATCCGACACTTTCGGCGCGTACACGGGCGCGGCCATCTTCGTCGAGATCACTCAGATTCGCGCCATTCAGTTCGACGTGGCCATCGCTCGGCAGATCCAGGCCCGCCAGCAACGCCAGCAGTGTCGACTTGCCGGCGCCCGATGGACCAACGACCGCGACCGACTCGCCCGCCAGTATGCGAAAACTGACGTTCGACAATATGGTCAGACTGCCCTCGGGACTGCTAACCTGTTTGCTTAGTTGATGTGCAGCCAGAACAACGGCGTCACCTCGTGACTGATTCGACATGCGAATATTTTCGACTCTTTTTTTGTTGCCGATCTTGTCGGCGATAACCGTCAACGGCTACGGTGCAGATGCTCCAACTGTCCTGATCTTCGGCGACAGTCTGAGCTCGGGCTATGGTATTGACGTTGACCGATCCTGGGCCGCTTTGTTGCAATCGCGGCTTACCGACCAAGGTTACGAACATCGCGTGGTCAACGCCAGTATCAGTGGCGACACGACCGAGGGCGGCGCGGCGCGCATCGACCAAGCCATCGCCAGGTTCAGGCCGTCCGTGATAATCCTGGAGCTTGGCGGCAATGACGGTTTACGCGGCTTTCCGCCGGCACGCATGCGCGGCAATCTCGAAAAGATCGTCACGGCAAGCAAAGACTCGGGCGCCGCAGTGGTGCTGCTCGGCATACGCATTCCGTCGAATTACGGGGCGCGTTACACGCAGTTGTTCGAGGATGTCTACCGCGAAATTGCCGAGACACATTCGATTTCGTGGATCGAATTCTTCATGGAAGGCGTGGCCCGCAACGAAGAACTCATGCAGAAAGACGGCATCCACCCCAATGCCGCGGCACAACCCCTGTTGCTCGACAACGCCTGGCCGATAATCCGGGACGCCCTCGGCCCGGCGGCCGATTGACGATTGGTGACGCTATCGTTGCTGGTGTTGCTGGCATTACGCTATTCTCCCCGTCGGACTTTCGTGAGATAACAACACGCAGCCAACAAAGGGAACTTGCCTGTGGAGAAAATCTGGCTCGAGTCGTACCCGCCCGGCATGCCCGAGGAAGTCCCGGAGCCGCCGTTCAGGTCGCTGCGGGAGTTGATCGAGAACAGCTTCAGGAACCATCCCGATCGCCCTTCTTATACGAACATGGGTACGACGATCAGCTATCGCGAACTCGACGAGCTGTCACTGCAGTTCGCCTGTTATTTGCAGAAGACGCTGGGGCTGACTCGTGGCGAACGCGTCGCCATCATGTTACCGAACATACTGCAATACCCGGTCGCTTTGTGCGGGATTTTTCGCGCAGGACTCGTGGCCGTCAATGTCAACCCACTGTACACGCCGCGCGAGCTCGAACATCAGCTCAAGGACTCCAGCGCAAAGTGCATCATCGTTCTCGAAAACTTTGCGCACGTTCTCGAAGCCGTCATCGACAAGACGGCGGTTGAGCATGTAATAACGACAGGCATCGGGGACCTTCTGAGCTGGCCCAAAGGGCCGCTGGTGAACATGGTCTTGCGGTATGTAAAGAGGGCCGTGCCCCGGTACCGTTTCGACAACAGCACCAGCCTGAAGCAAGCTCTGGAGGCTGGCTCGCGCGAGGAGCTGGCGCTTGTGGAAATCGGCTATGCGGACATTGCGTTTCTGCAGTACACGGGCGGCACGACCGGCGTATCCAAAGGCGCGATGCTGAGCCATCGCAACATGGTGTACAACGTGCAGCAGTCGGTCGTCTGGCAGGGTGACGCGTACGAGGGCGTCAGGCCCATCATCGCGATTACGGCCTTGCCGCTGTATCACATCTTTTCCTTGCAAGGTAACTGCCTCTGCGTCATGGAGCAGGGCGGGTTGAATGTTCTGATCACGAACCCGCGTGACTTCAAGAGCTTCGTCAAGGAGATCGCCAGGTATCGATTCAATCTGTTCACGGGCGTCAACACGCTGTTCGCGGCGCTACTGAATACGCCCGGTTTCGGCAATGTCGACTTCAGCGGCTTGCGTGTGTGTGTCGGTGGTGGCACGGCCGTACAGCCGTCTGTCGCGCGTGATTGGCAAGCCGCAACCGGTAACACGATCCTGCAAGGCTATGGGCTCACCGAGACCTCACCCGCCGCAATTTGCAATGCCGTGGGAGCAGAATTTACGGGCTCCATCGGCCTGCCGATTCCGTCCACGAGCGTCATCATCGCAAGCGACGACGGCAATGAATTGCCCGCTGGCGAGGTCGGCGAAATCTGCATCAAGGGCCCGCAGGTCATGGAGGGTTACTGGCAGCGACCCGCGGATACGGCCGAGGTCATGCTGCCCGGCGGCTGGTTGCGAACCGGCGATATCGGCCGCATGGACGAAGACGGCTACTTTTACATCGAGGACCGCAAGAAGGACATGATTCTCGTGTCAGGCTTCAACGTCTACCCGAACGAAGTGGAGAATGTCGTTGTCGAAATGGACGGCATACTCGAGGCCGCGGCCATCGGAGTGTCCGATGAGCACTCGGGGGAGGCCGTCAAGATCTTCGCCGTGCGCACCGATGACAGCGTGACCGAGCAGGACGTGCTCGACCATTGCCGCAAATACCTGACCAATTACAAGCGGCCCAGAGCGGTCGAGTTTCGCGATGACCTGCCGAAGACAAACGTCGGCAAGATATTGCGCCGTGCATTGCGCGAAGAGTAATTAAGTGGGGTCGAACCGAGTAATTAAGTGGGGTCGAACCGCACTTTTCTGTCAACAAAGAAAAGTGCGGTTCGATTCGACCCCACTTATTTGTAGGCCGGACTCAGCTCGTGCACGGCGTCGACGAGGATCGTCACGTTATCAGGGTCGATGTCGGGCGTGATGCCGTGTCCGAGATTGAAGACATGCCCCGGGCCGCTGCCATAACTCTCCAGCACCTCGGCAACGCCCTGCCGAATCTTGTCCGGCGATTCCAGCAGGGTCGCGGGATCGAGATTGCCCTGTAACGCAACCCGGTCATCGACGTATTTTCTGGCGGTGCTCAAGTCCGTCGTCCAGTCGACGCCGAGCGCATCACAACCGGTACCTGCCATGTCGGTGAGCAGCGCTCCGGCGCCCTTCGTGAACAGGATTACCGGCACACGCCTGCCGTCCCGCTCGCGCGTGAGCCCGTCAACGATTATCTGCATGCTGGCAAGCGAGAAACGACGATAGTTCTCAGCCTCCAGGGCCGCACCCCAGGTGTCGAAAATCATGATCGCCTGCGCGCCGGCATCAATTTGTGCGTTGAGATACTCGATCGTTGTCGCTGCGATCAGATCGAGCAAGGTGCTCAGCGCGGCTGGGTCGTTATCCGCAAGCCCTTTGATCGTCTTGAACTCGCGGCTTGACCCACCCTCCACCATGTACGTTGCAACGGTCCATGGGCTGCCGGCAAAGCCGATCAACGGCACACTGCCGTCGAGTTCGCGCCGGACAGTCCTGACCGCATCGAACACGTAGCCGAGCTTCGCCGCAACATCGGGGACCGCCAGCTTGCGAATGTCGCTCCCCGTTTTGAGCGGTCTCTCGAAGCGCGGGCCTTCGCCCGTCTCGAAGTAAAGCCCGAGGCCCATCGCATCGGGGACGGTCAAGATGTCGGAGAACAATATTGCGGCGTCCAGGCGATAGCGCCGCAGCGGTTGCAACGTGACTTCGCAGGCGAGCTCGGGACTTCGGCACAGGCTCATGAAGTCACCGGCCTTTTCGCGCACCGCCCGGTACTCGGGCAGGTAACGGCCCGCCTGGCGCATGATCCACACGGGTGTACGTGGCACGGGCTCGCGCAGCAACGCGCGCAACAACAGGTCATTCTTCAGGCCGCTCATGCGGCCTCGACTTGTGCAGCTATCGTCGCCTGTATGGCTTCGGCCGCAGCGCGCGGGCTTTTCGCGTCGCGAATCGGGCGGCCGACGACGATGTAGTCGGCGCCATTCGAAAAGGCCTTTTCAACGGTGACCACCCGTTTTTGACCGCCGTCCGGCTTGTTTTCGACTGGGCGAATTCCCGGGGTAACAACGAGCAACTTCGAATCGATGAACTCGCGCAACCTGGGCACTTCGAGCCCGGACGAGATGACGCCGTCGCAGCCGGCGGCCAGCGCCCGTCTCGCGCGCGATAACACGAGCGCGCCGACGTCGCAGTCGAATCCGAGGTCGTCGAGGTCGCCGCGATCGAGGCTCGTGAGTACCGTCACGCCGAGAACTTTCAGGGAGTCGCCCTTGTTTTCGGCGGCTGCCTCCATGATCGACTGGTTGCCGTGCACGGTCACGAAAGTCGCGCCTCGATCCTTGAGCTGGCGAACGGCGGAGCCGACGGTTGCGGGTATGTCGAAGAACTTCAGGTCGCAGAAGACTTTTTTATCGCGGGCGAGCAGCCAGGCCAGCAGTTCGAAGTACCCACCACTCATCATGAGCTCCAAGCCGATCTTGTAAAACGAGACCGCCTCGCCAAGCTCGTCCGCCAGCGCCCGCGCGCGATCGCAGTCGGGCACGTCCATCGCGAAGATGAGGCGATCCCTGGTCGGAATGGATTTTTCAGTCACTGGCTGGCCTCTCCCGGCATGCCGGCCCACGCCGGCGGGGCGCATTCTAACAGCTCAGGCTTTGCCGGTGATGCGCGTGTGCTCGGCGATCGCGTAACGGTCGGTCATGCCGGCGATGTAGTCTGCAACGACTCGCGCACGGCCCGTTTCGTCGGCCCGCCCGGCCGCGCTGGAGAACTCCAGCGGCATTTGCTCGACATCAGTTATGTAGGTTTCGAACAGCTTCTTCAACATCGCCTGCACTTTTTTGGTCATCGCGAGCTTTTTTTCATGGCGGTAGAGGTGGCGATTCAGAAACTGCTTCAACGCCACATGCTGCTCGAATACCGGCGCGGAGAATCGAACGAGCGGTTGGCTCGCGCTGCGAACCTCGTCAATCGATCGCGGTGCAGCTTCATCGAGGTTGCGTTGCGTTTCGTCGATCAGATCGGAGACAACCGTGTCGATCATGCGGCGAATGATTTCATAGATTAGACGCCGGTCCTCGAGATCGGGATAACGCCTGTGCACTTCGGCGTACTGCGTCTCGAACAGCGGCTGCCTGCGGAGCTGCTTCAAGCTCAGCAGTCCCGCCCGGAAGCCGTCGTCGACGTCATGGTTGTTGTACGCGATCGCATCGGCGACGTTCGCAAGTTGTGCTTCGAGTCCCGGCTGCTGGCGTTTCAGAAACCGCTCGCCGATCTCGCCGAGCGCGCGCGCATTGCGCGCGGAGCAATGCTTGAGAATGCCTTCGCGTGTTTCGAACGTCAGGTTCAGCCCCGGAAAGTCGGCATATTTTGCCTCGAGCTCGTCGACGACGCGCAGGGACTGTAGGTTGTGCTCGAATCCGCCGTAGTCGCGCATGCAGGCGTTCAGCGTATCCTGCCCCGCGTGACCGAACGGCGTGTGGCCGAGATCGTGGGCGAGACAGATTGCCTCGGTCAGGGTTTCGTTGAGCCGCAACGCCACCGCGACCGTGCGGGCAACCTGCGCCACCTCGAGCGAATGTGTCAGCCGTGTCCGGTACAGGTCGCCTTCGTGGTTGACGAATACCTGTGTCTTGTAGACGAGGCGGCGAAATGCCGTCGAGTGAATGATGCGGTCGCGATCGCGATGGAACTCGCCGCGATACTTCGCGCGGGGCTCGTCGAAACGACGGCCCCTGGAGCGCGCTTCACTGGCCGCGTACGGAGCGAGATAATCCTCGGGCTTCAACCGGCGGCTCCGAGTACGTCTTCGAGCGCTGCCGGATCGAATTCCGCCGTGACATGGGCATCGCCGAGTTTGTTCAGCAACACAAAGCGCAGTTGCTTGCGCTGCACTTTCTTGTCCATTCCCATGGCGGCACGCAATTGCTTCGCCCCGACCATCGGCGGCGCTACGGGAAGGCCGGCGCGGGCGATCAGTTCGCGCAGGCGTTCGACGCTCCCGTCATCGATGCTGCTGAGTTTCGCCGCCATGATCATGCCGGCGGCGACTGCCTCGCCGTGCAGCCATTCGCCGTAGCCGACACAGTGCTCGATGGCGTGGCCGAACGTATGACCGAAATTCAGAACAGCGCGCCGCCCTGTTTCGCGCTCGTCATCGGCCACGATCTCAGCCTTGATTTCGCAGGATCGCTGTATCGCGTGTGCAAGCGTATCTGCGTCGCGTGCAATTAACGTATCGATGTTCTGTTCCAGCCAGGCGAGAAACTCGGCATCGGCGATCGCGCCGTACTTGATGACTTCGGCAAGGCCGGCCTTGAGTTCGCGATCGGGCAGCGTCGCCAGTGTATCGGTGTCGATCAGCACGAGCCGTGGCTGATGAAACGCGCCGATCAGGTTCTTGCCCCTGGCGTGATTGACGCCGGTCTTGCCGCCGACGGACGAATCGACCTGTGCCAGCAGTGTCGTCGGTACCTGGATGAGCGCGACACCACGCATGTAACACGCCGCCGCAAAGCCCGCGATGTCACCGACGACGCCGCCGCCCAGCGCGATGACCGTCGTATCGCGGTTGGCGCCCATGTCGACGAGTTTGTCGACAATGGCGGCGCTCGCGTCCAGGGTCTTCCAGGCTTCGCCGTCCTGAAGGTTGAATTCGGCGACCTCACGGCCATGAAGGCTGGACTTGAGCGTATCGAGATACAGTGGCGCGACCGTCTCGTTGCTGACGACCAGGCAATCGGGGCCGTCTACCGACGCGGCAAGATCGTATCCACCAGCCAGCAGGCCACTGCCGATGATGATCGGGTAGCTGCGTTCGCCGAGATCGACGGTGATACTGCAGTAGCTTGCCACGTACGCTTCGCTCTGGGTGAAAGAAAAAGTGGGGTCAGACCGCACTTTCTCCGGATGCTAATCGAATAATGCGTGGTTAGCATCAATATGCCGACCTAGCGTGCCATCACGATGCCTCGCCAACCCCGTTATTTTCTGCCCCACATTCCGCAGCACATCATCATGCGGGGCATCGATCGACAGGCAACGTTTTTCCAGCCTGACGACTACACCCTGTATTTGACGGCGCTGGACGAAAACGCCGGGAAATACGAATGCGCTGTACACGCCTACGTTTTGATGACCAACCACGTCCACCTGCTGCTGACGCCCGGCACCGAACGATCGATTCCGCAAATGATTCAGGGGCTGGGCCGCGATTACGTGCAGCGCATCAATCGACAGTATCAAAGAACCGGCACACTGTGGCAGGGCCGATACAAAGCTTGTCTCGTACAGGACGATATCTATCTGCTGGCATGCCAGCGATACATTGAACTGAATCCGGTACGCGCGGGCATGATACCCGATCCTGCCAGGTACCCGTACAGCAGTTACCGCCACAATGCACTTGGCGAAGACGACCCGATCGTCAGTCCACACGAAATATATTCAGCGCTCGGTGACAGCACGACAGAAATTCGAAAAGCTTACCGCCGCCTGTTCGCGTCTGAGCTGGACCGCAAGCTACTCGACAACATTCGTAACACCACTAATGCCTGCCGCGTACTCGGCAACGCGGGATTCACCGATCAGATTGAAGCCATGCTGAATCGGCGCGTACGACCGGCAAAGATGGGCAGACCCTGCAAGACACCCCTGCCCTAGAAAGTGCGGTTCGACCCCACTTTTTCCTACTTACTCGAGGCGGTCGAGAACATCCTTGGCGACGGCGTGCACTTTGCGGCCGTCGGTTTCGACGGTCAGATCCGCAATTTCGCGATACAGAGGCTCGCGTTCCGCCATCAGTGACTCGAGAACCTCGGCGGGATCGCCGCTGTCGAGCAACGGTCGCTCGCGGCCTTTTCGGGTTCGGGCGAGTTGTTGCTTCACGCTCGTGTGCAGGTAGACGACGAACCCGCGGGCGCCGAGATGATTGCGGTTTTGCGGATCGAGCACGGCGCCGCCGCCCGTGGCCAGAACCACACCGTCGAGCTTCGAAAGATCGTCGATAACCTTGGCCTCGCGCTTGCGAAATCCTGCTTCACCTTCTTTTTCGAAGACGAATGGGATATCCACGCCGGTACGAGACTCAATCTCCTCATCGCTGTCGACGAATTCGAGATGCAACATGCGCGCAAGCTGCCTGCCGACGGCTGATTTGCCGGCGCCCATTGGCCCGACGAGAAAAAGATTTTTCGGATGCTTCATTGGTAAATTGAGTTCTGGTCAAAGAGAAAGCCAACCCGGAGGTTGGCTTTGCACTTCATTCCTCAGGCAGGCACTCAGTCAATAGTAGTGCCTCCCTCGAGAATTCTCGGCGTTACAAATATCAGGAGCTCCGTCTTGTTATCGACGCGCTTCGTGCTGCGGAACAAAAAGCCCGCAAACGGCAAATCGCCGAGGAACGGAACCTTCGTGATCGTCTCGCGGCGTTCGGTTTCGTAGATGCCGCCAAGTACAACGGTCTGGCCATTGGCAACGAGGACTTGCGTCTCGAGGCTTCGCGTGTCGATGCTCGGCACGGTGCCGCCGAGGCCGCCCGTCGAGATGATTTCGCCAACGCTGTCCTTGTGAACCTTGAGGTCCATGATGATGTTGTTGTCCGGCGTAATCTGCGGTGTCACCGTGAGGCTCAATACGGCCTTCTTGAACTGAATGGTCGTGGCGCCGCTCGACGCGGACTGCTGGAACGGGATTTCAACGCCCTGCTCAATCGTCGCTTCCTTCTGATTCGCCGTAATGATGCGTGGCGTCGATACGATCTCCCCCCTGCCCTCTGCCTCGAGCGCGCTCAGCTCCAGATCGACGAGATAGTCGGTTTCCAGCACGGCCAGTGAGAAGCGGCCTGCCGCAGGCTGTATGGGCACATTGACGTTGTAGCGATTATTCAACAGTGGCAGTTGAATGGGCAATATCGAACCCGTAGTCGCGAGATTGTTGATCGCGGAATTGATCATCGTATCCGTGCCGATGCCGCTACCGGAAATCACGGTCACTCCGTCGGTGCTGTTTGGGTCGTAAGCGGTCAGTCCGAGGCGCACCCCCAGGTCACGGCTAAAGTTATCATTGACAACGACAATCCGCGATTCGATCAGCACTTGCTTGATCGGGACGTCGAGCGTGCGAACCAGGCGGCGAATGTTTTGCAGTCGCTCTGCTGTGTCGCGGATGAGCAGCGTATTCGTGCGGTCATCGACCGCGATATTGCCACGTTCAGACATCATCGTATTGCCGTCGCCGCTGAGCAACGTCGCCAGGTCGCTTGCTTTGGCATAGTTGACCTGCAGAAACTCGGAATACAACGGCTCGAGTTCATTGATAGCCTGCTTCGCCGTCAAGTCGGCTGTCTCGCGTGCCGCGATTTCCTCGGCCGGGGCCACCATGATGACATTGCCATTCTGGCGCATGTCGAGACCCTTGGTCGTCATGACGATATCGAGTGCCTGGTCCCATGGAACATTGCGCAAGCGCAGCGTTACGTTGCCCGTCACGGTGTCGGAGACGATGATATTTTTTCCTGACGTCTCTGCCAGAAGCTGCAGTACTGCACGCGTTTCGATGTCCTGAAAGTTCAGCGTCAGGCGTTGACCTTCGTATTCCTTCGTCTCCGAGAAAAGGCTCGATGACACCTCATCCTTGGCAGCAACCGGATTGATCTCGATCGTAAATTCGTTATCGGACTGATACGCCAACTGTTCATAACTGCCAATGGCGGAAATCACGATGCGCGCATCGCGATTGGTACGCATCGCATCGACGGTCGATACCGGCGTCGCGAAATCCATGACGTCGAGGCGGCGCATCAGCTCGGCAGGCAATGACGTTTCCTTGAATACGGCGACGACGCGCCCACCTTCCTGCTGAATGTCGACCGGCGTCGAAGGATCGCTCAGATTGATAACAATGCGGCCGCCGCCATCGCGTGTCCGGCGGAAGTCGATGCCCGTAATCGCACGATCACCCGGTGCAGCATAGGAAGACGTCTGTGCCGCAGGCGCTGTACCGGCAAATTGAGTGGCATCGGCGCTGTAATCATCGCCGTCCCCCAGTGTGATGATCAAGACATTGCCGCTGCGCCGCGTCTCGTAGGCAACCATCGAGTCGAGGTTTAATACGACACGAGTGCGCCCATTTGCCTCAGCGGTCAAAATCGTGTCCAGCGGACCCAAATTGACGTCTCGACGACGTGAACTCAGCCCGAGTACCGTATCCGGTAGATCGATGGAGATTCGCGCCGGGTTTTCGATCGTGAACGCCAGCGGCTCTGGCGCGGTACCGGACATGATCAATCGCAGCTCGACCCGCGCTCCGGGCAGACTTCGAACCTGAATGTCCTGCAGCCGGTTGCCTTCCTGCGCATTTGCGGTTACGCCTGCAAACATCAGGAATGCCGCCTGCAATATTGCAACCATTATTAACACCGTACGCCGGTACTCCTGCGTCGGTTTCGTTTTGACGATCATTCCTACCACTCCCAGTTCCATTCAGGTATCAGTCCGAAAGACCGATAGCGGCATCTCTCTCAACATAGCCGCCAATTCCGTCGGAAATAATTTCAACCAGTCCGACTTCCGATTCCGAGATATTCGTAATACGACCATCGTTCTGGCCCATGTAATTGCCCGGTACGACACGATGGATAAGGCCGTCAGAGGTCTGTATGAGACCGTAAACCGTTTCAGCGATATCGAGCGTGCCGACCATGCGTAAAGTGTCGAGTGGATAGCCCTCGAGAAATTCGCGGCTGCGATCCAGATCCGGGCGCATTCCGGCCGCGGCCGAACCAACAATAGCCTGTGGCGTATCGGGAATGAACGGCGAACGCAGGCCCTCGGCGTCCGCTATGTACGTAAAAATCTCGTAGGGCGCAATTTCCGGCAATGGATCAATGCGGCCACCCGGGCGCGCTTTGACCTTATTGATGTATTGGTCCAAATCATCATTGCCGCCGCCACAGGCTGTCAGTCCGATCGCAACCAGCGTCAACAGCGCGAAGGTTCGAAATTTCAGAGAAGCGTACATTGTTATTCTGTCTCCTCTTCGATGTATCGATAGGTCTGAGCCGTAACCTCCAGGCTCAACAAGTCATAGGTGCCGCTTTCCTCGGGCGTAATGTTGATGTTGTGCAATGTCACTATGCGCGGTAGCGAAGCGATGCCGCTGACGAAATTCGCGATCTCATGATAGCCGCCGGACAGCCGAATCCTGATGGGTTTCTCGGCGTAAAAATCCCTCGGTATCTCGGGCTGCGGCTGGAACAGTTTCTCCTGCAGTCCCGCCGCAAGGCCGGTCTGCGAAATGTCGACGATGAGGCTCGGTATCTCCGTCTCACCGGGCAACTGCCGCAACATCGTGCCGAACGATTGCTCTATCTGTGAAAGCTGTGCCTTGTAGGCATCGTAGTTCGCCGCCTTGCGTTGTTTGTTCTCGAACGTCACGCGCAGCGTCAGTTCATCGTTCCGCGCGCGCGTGAGTTGCGGCGCGGCATCCTCGATGATAAACCAGTAGATTCCCAGACCGGCGACCATCAGGAACACGAGCAGGATAACGCCCGCGCGAAACAGCAATGGCCAGCGACCGACGTCGTTGACATCCAGGTTTCTGAGCTCGTCAACGAGATTCATTGCGCGCCCTCCATCTCATCGTCCTTGCGAACCTGCTTCAGATTGACGATGAATTCAGCCTGGCGGGACGCACCGGCGGTTGTGGTCTCCACCCGGTCGACCTCGGGATCGGCAAGCCACTCGGACGCGTCGATCCGCCGCATCAAAGCAGACACACGCGTGCTCGATTGAGCGACACCTCGAATTTCGACGCTCGCACCCGTCTGCTTCATGCCGGTCAGGTACACGCCCTCGGGAAGCTGACGCACCAGTTCGTCGAACAGATGCACGATCTCCGGACGGCTTTTCTGCAGCTCGGAAATAATTTCCATGCGAGCGAGCAATCTTTCCTTCTGCGCCTCGAGGCCGTCGATTTCCTTGATGCTCTTCTCGAGTTCGGCGATTTCATCCGTCAACCTCCGGTTGCGGTCTTCCTGGTTCGAAATCATCTGCGAGAACGCAAATATTGTAGCCAGTACTACTGTAACGGCAGTAACCACGCCGCCGCCCATCGCAACACCGAAGTCTCGTTGGCGCTTCTTGCGGTCTGCCTCGCGCCAGGGGAGTAAATTAATGCGCGGCATCTTAGTCGAAGCTCCTCAATGCAAGACCGCATGCGGTCAAAAGAGCCGTCGCATCCTTGTGCACTCCCTGCGACTTGGCTTTCGACGAGATCTTCATCTGGCCTAGCGGGTCGCCGATCTCGGTCGGGACGCCGACGCGGCTCGATATTACGTCGGAGATTCCCGGAATGTTCGCGCAACCGCCGCATACCAGAACCATGTCCGGTTGCTCGCGTCCGCCGCCCGATGCCAGGTAAAACTGCAGTGATCGGCTGACCTGCTGCGTCATGTCATCGATGAACGGTTCAAGAACTTCGGGCTGATAGTTGCTCGGCAAGCCACCCTGTTTCTTGGCGCGGCCCGCGTCTTCCATCGACAGCCCGTAAGTACGCATGATTTCCTCGGTCAGCTGCTGGCCGCCGAAGTTGAAATCGCGTGTGTAAATGACCTTGAGATCCTGCAATACGCTGAATGTTGTACTGCTGGCGCCGATGTCGACAACGGCGACGCACTGCCCCATGCCGCCGTCCGGAATCTGATGACTCAGCAGAATGCATGCATTCTCGAGCGCGAAGGCCTCGACGTCGACAACCATCGTATTCAGGCCGGCAGCGTGTACGGCGGCCTCGCGCTGCTCCACATTTTCAGTACGTGTGGCAACCAGCAACACGTCCATGAGTTCGGGATCTTTTTCATTCGGTCCGATAACTTCGAAGTCGAAGCTGACCTCCTCCATCGGAAAAGGAATGTACTGGTCCGCCTGAATTTCGACCTGCCCTTCGAGGTCTCTTTCAGACAGGCTCGAGGGCATTTGAATGACCTTGGTGATCGCCGCATCGCCGCTGATTGCCACCGCAACGTCGGTCGCCTTGGCGCCTGCCCGTTTGACGGCGCGGCGGATCGCTTCGCCGACTGCCTTGGCATCGACGATCGCCTTTTCGCTAACCGAGCTGGGTGGTGTGGGTTCCGCCGCATAAGACTCGACGCGAAAGCGCTTGCCGCTTTGCGAAAGCTCAATGAGCTTGACCGACGATGTCGTGATATCGAGGCCCAACAGTGGTTGAGTTTTCTTGCCAAAAAACACTCTTTTTCCCTTCTATGTCGGTAGGTTGCAGGTCAAATGTAGTCTTGACCTGAGCAAATCGATTTAACTATATATCAATAAAATGTCAAATAAAACGTGACTTTGTTCACGATCCAGCGATCCTATGGTACTGCTGGATTGCTATGGCAGTCCGTGAACTAGTCGGCGGCTCGCATTGAGACCGGCGGCCACGCCGCTTCGGCTCCTTCGGCCGTGGCACCAGGCGGGGCCGCTGCCAGGCTCACGCCTTCGGGACCGTCACGTATTTTTTCGCAGGGGCATTGCAGCGTGCGCCGCTGCGTGGCTATCATCAGCCGCGGCAGCACCCCTGGGCAGTGGTAATTGCCGTGGGAAAGCCACTATTTCCGCACAATTCGGACACCAGACTACCCTCTAATATAGTGTGTCAACGTCATGCGTATTCGCGGCGTTTGACTGAAAACGGCAACCAACATGCAAGACAAAGTGAAGCGGCACAGGAAATTCGAGCAGAAATCGAGGCGCCGCCTTGCACGTTGGCTGATCGTCCTAACAGGACTTGCGCTGATCGCAACGATCAGCGGCGTGGCCGCGGTTATCGGCGCCTACTATTTCGTCTCTCCCGGGCTTCCGGCGGCCGAGACGATTCGCGACATCCCTCTGCAGATCCCTTTGCGGATTTTCAGTCGCGACGGTCACCTGATTTCGGAGATCGGGCAGCGCCGCCGGGTACTCATTGAATTCGATGACTTGCCGATACACGTCGTGCAAGCGTTTATCGCCGCCGAGGATCGCCGCTTCTTCGCGCACCCGGGCGTGGACTATCAGGGCACCCTGCGTGCGCTGCTCCGGCTTGCGCGCTACGGCAAGATCAGCGGCGGCGGCAGCACGCTGACGCAACAGCTGGCCCGCGACTACTTTCTGACTCGCGAGCAGACTTTTGCGCGCAAGCTCAAGGAGGCTTTTCTCGCCTACAAGATCGAGCAGGCATTCTCGAAGGAACAAATCATGGCGTTGTTCCTGAACAAGATGTTCTTCGGTCAGCGCGCTTACGGCGTAGCCGCCGCCGCACAGGTCTACTTCAACAAATCACTGGATGAACTCAGCGTTGGCGAGGCCGCGACGCTGGCGGGCGTGCTCCCGGCACCGTCGGACTATAACCCTGTACGCAACCCCATTGCCGCAGAAGCCCGCCGCGCTTACGTTCTCGGCCGCATGCTCGATCTCGACTACATCGACGAAGCAGCGTATGAACAAGGCGTCGCCGAGCCGATGGAGTCGCAACTGCATGGCGCTGCGGTTGAACTCAACGCGCCGTATGTTGCCGAAATGGTGCGGCGTGAAATGCTGACGCGTTACGGAGAAGAGACTTATACGGCCGGTTACCAGGTTGTGACGTCTCTTGATTCGCGACTGCAGCGATCCGCAAATTATGCGCTGCGTAACGGCTTGCTCGAATTCACGCGCCGCCGCGGATATCGCGGCGCCATCGATGAAATCGAGCTGACGCCCGAGTTACTGGAAACACCTTTTTCGGAGTGGCCGGTCGAGATCCGCCAGACTCTCGGTCAGTATGCGCCCGGCGGCCTGTCGGTCGCGCTGGTGACCGCCGTCAACGACGACAACAGCGCCAGCATCGTATTGGCCGACGGTGAACAAGCGATCATTCCGTGGGCCGGTATCAGCTGGGCCAGGCCGTTCATTGATCGTGAGACCGCCGGGGCTGAACCGGAGACTGTAGCCGACGTACTCAAGATCGGCGACGTAATTCATATCATGCCGACGACGATCGGTATTTGGGCCCTGGCCGATGCGCCCGAGGCCCAGGGCGCTATCGTTTCCATGGACCCGGCCGACGGCGCAATTACCAGCCTTGTCGGTGGCTTCGACTTCGCGATGACGAAGTTCAACCGTGTAACACAAGCCCAGCGGCAGCCGGGCTCGTCCTTCAAGCCATTCATTTACTCGGCCGCGCTCGCACATGGCAATACCGCTGCAACCATCGTTCTCGATGCTCCGGTCGTCATCAATTCTTCAGAACTCGAAGCCGTGTGGCGCCCGATCAACTACAGCGGCCGTTTTTATGGTCCGACGCGACTTCGCGAGGCCCTCGTGCGCTCCATGAACCTCGTGTCTGTCCGCCTGCTGTTGTTCGAGACCGGAATCGGTAATGCGGTGCGACACATCGCCAAATTCGGCTTTGGCGACGCAGCGCTGCCGCGCAATGGCTCGCTGGCCCTGGGCGGCGGCTCGGTTTCGCCGCTCGACATGGCGCAGGGTTATGCGACGATTGCCAATGGCGGGCACGCCATCAGCTCCTATGTGATCGATGCGATTTATGGAGCGGATGGCCAAACTCTGTATCGTGCCGAGCCGGCGGTCGTTTGCGAGCGCTGCGTGGCCGAACCCGCAGATAAGTATGCCGGCGATACCTTCGACGACATGTCGCTGGAAGAGATGGCCAACGTTGCGCTGAGCTATCAGCCGGATGCGCGCGCAGCGCCTGACTTGTTTGCGGACATCAATCTCGCGCCGCGCGCCATACCGGTGCAGAACGTTTACCTGATCCAGGACATGATGCGTGACGTCATTCGTCGCGGCACCGGCCGCCGTGCCCTGGTACTCGGGCGCCGCGATCTGTCCGGCAAGACCGGAACTTCGAATGACAGGCGCGACGCCTGGTTTGGCGGCTTCAACAGCGACCTCGCCAGCATCGTCTGGGTCGGCTATGACGACGACTTGCCGCTGGGGCCCGGCGAAGAGGGCTCGCGTACCGCTTTGCCGATCTGGATCGAATTCTTGCGTGTCGCGCTGGCCGGCGTAGCCGAGAACCAGATGCCGATGCCGGATGGCCTGACCACCGTCCGCATCGGGAGGGATACCGGGTGTCCCGCCATCCACGGTCAGAGCAACGTGACCTTCGAGGTGTTCCGCGTGGACCACATCCCCGAATGCGAGAGCGCCGAGGCGCCACCTGACGTCTTCAATGACGCGACCGGGATCGATGACAGCGCCGGCGACGCGCCGAGCGCCGTGCCGGGCGATGTCCCAAATATTGCGCCCGACGATGCCGCGGGCGAGAATCAGGACGACGACCGGGACGAGTCTGACTCGCTGTTCTGAAACCATGAGCAAGAAAAACGCCATTGGCACGGATCGGGCACGACAGATGGTTGCCCAGGAAGCCGCGCGCATCATCGTCGATCACGGCCTTCGCGATTATCATGTCGCGAAGATCAAGGCCGCTGAGCGTCTGGGACTAAATGCACGCGGCTCCTTGCCGGGGAACGTCGAGATTGAACGTGCGGTCGGCGAACGTCTGCAACTGTTCAGTGGTGATTCGCACGCGGACGTTCTGCGCATGATGCGCGTCACGGCATTGTCCGCCATGAGCCTGCTATCGCCGTTTACGCCGCGGCTGGTCGGCCCGGTGTTGCATGGCACTGCAGACGCAAACGCTCCTGTTGACTTACACGTCTTCACCGACAGTGCCGAGGCTGTCGCCCTCTGGCTGTCCGAGCTCGGCGTCAGTTACCGGCCGTACGAACGTCGACTGAAAAGACGTCGCGATTGCGCCGACCGTTACGCGGGATTTCAATTTCACCACGAGAGCGCCTCGGTCGAGGCGACCGTATTTCCGGTCGATGGCATTCGACAGGCGCCAATCAGCCCCGTCGATGGCAAGCCTATGCGGCGGGCGGATGAAAAGAGTGTGCGCGATCTTCTGAAAAGTAGGGTCGAACCGAAGTTTTCTTAAAGCTGCGCGTCATTCCCGGGGCCTTGCTGAGAAAACTTCGGTTCGACCCTACTTTAGCGTTCGCCGATCGCGACGAATCCGCGTTCCGTCGGTCCCGAGTACAACTGTCGCGGACGGCTGATGCGGCCGTCGGGATCCGAGATCATTTCGCGCCAGTGCGCAGTCCAGCCAACGGATCGGCCGATGGCAAACATGACCGTCAACATCGAGGTCGGGATTCCAAGTGCCTTGTAAATGATGCCCGAGTAGAAATCCACATTCGGGTACAGGTTCTTCTCGATGAAGTACTCGTCCTTAAGGGCGATTTCTTCGAGCGCAAGCGCCAAATCGAACAACGGCGTGTCCTTGCGTCCGAGTCTCGCCAGAACCTTGTGCGTCATTTTTCGGATGATCTTCGCGCGCGGATCGAAACTCTTGTACACGCGGTGGCCGAAGCCCATCAGGCGAAACGGGTCGTTCTTGTCCTTGGCCTTGTCGATGTACTTCTGAATGTTGGCCGCGTTACCAATCTCTCCGAGCATGTTCAGTACCGCTTCATTTGCGCCGCCATGAGCCGGCCCCCAAAGCGCCGCTATGCCGGCGGCGATCGCTGAATACGGGTTCGCGCCGGAGCTGCCAGCCATGCGCACCGTTGACGTCGAACAGTTCTGCTCGTGATCTGCGTGCAATATGAACAGCAGATCCAGCGCATCGGCCGCAATCGGATCGATTTCATAGGGTTCCGCCGGTACCGCAAAAAACATGTGCAACAAGTTCTCGCAATAGGTCAGATCGTTACGCGGATAGATGAAAGGCTGCCCGATGTTCAGCTTGTACGCGGCCGCCGCGATCGTCGGCAATTTGGCAAGAATTCGATGCGCGAAGATGTCGCGGTGCATGGGATCATTGACGTCCATCGTGTCGTGGTAGTACGCCGACATCGATCCGACGACGGCCGACAACATCGCCATCGGGTGCGCGTCATAACGAAAGCCGCCGAAGAATCGCATCATGCCTTCGTTGAGCATCGTATGTGTGCGAATCGTCTCGGTGAAAGTCTCCAGCTCGGACGCCTTCGGCAGATTACCGTGAAGCAACAGGTACGCAACTTCGATGAAGCTCGAGTGCGCGGCGAGTTGCTCGACCGGGTAACCCCGATACATCAGGACTCCCTTCTCGCCATCGATGAACGTGATGTCCGAAGTGCAACTGCCTGTCGCAACGAAACCCGGATCGTAGGTGAAGACGCCCTGTTCCTGGTACAGGCGCCCGATGTCGATGACGTCGGGTCCCGTGGACCCGCGCAGCACCGGCAATTCCGTTTCAATGCCGCTGGGGCTGATCAGGCGGTAGGCATCCTGGCTCTTCGTCATCCTCATTCCTTGGCCACATCTGGCCGTACTTCGTTGTCGCCGGGCCGACGCAACAGGCGCTCATTCGGCGTTCCGTGCAATGCCGGTACAGGCCGCACGGGTCGTCGTCGAAAACTGAACTCCCGCAGCATATCAAAGCCCCGCGGCCCGTAGCCCCGGAAATCGTTAAAAGACTCCTGGTTTTGCCGGGATACGGCTCCGCCAGATGCCCGGCGGTTAGCCTATGCCGTACTTGCGACGGAATTTGTCGACGCGGCCGCCACTATCGACGATTTTCTGCTTGCCCGTATAAAAAGGATGGCAGGAGGAGCACACCTCTATGGAGAGGTCTTCGCCGAGCGTCGATCGTGTCGTGAACTCGTTGCCGCAACTACAGGTTACCTTGATATCGGCGTAGTCGGGATGGATGTCGGCTTTCATTTCAGGCTCTCCGGAGCGGGCGTTGCGGTGCGAAAAGGCCGCGTAGCATATAGCGAAGCGCCCATTGCCGCAAGCCAGGAATTGTTATCCACAGAAGCTGTGGATAAGGTTGTGGAAGAAAATTGAGTGAGTGTCCTAAGATGCGGATTTTCAAGCACCGTTGTCAATATGACTATTTTGTGGCCATTTTCTTAATATAACTATAATCAAAGAGTTACGAGCTTTTCTCGACGCTGAGCGTGAATGTGATGGCGTCTCGCGCTGAAAAAACAGGCCTCCACGAGGCATTGTGCATAAGGCAGCGCGCCAATTCATGCCCGCACAGTGGCCATAATTCCGGAAATGGCGCCCAAAGATGCGAATTTTGCGGCTGATCCGCCACCATTTTGCGGCCTCACTCAGGCAGAAAATCCGCCTGCAGATCGTTCAGGAAGCGGCGGCCCATCGCGGTCGGCCGCCAGACATCGTCTGCTGCCGACGCGATCAGCCCTTTTTGCAACGGCGCTTGCAATCGCTGTCGCAACGCGTCGCGCGACAAACCGGTGCGCGCCTCGAAAAGTTGCTCATCAAAACCCGCGTTCAGCCGCAACGCATTGATCATGAACTCGAACAGCAAATCGCGGTCCCCGAGCGCCCGCGGCGTGCCGTCAGGAATGCCACGCTCCATCGACGCCATGTATTGCTGCGGATGCGCCGCCTTCGTGTAGCGGCGCACCCCGTCCTGGTTCGATATCTTGCCGTGAGCACCCGCACCAACGGCAACGTAGTCACCGAACGAC
Organism: Pseudomonadota bacterium; assembly: GCA_022560695.1. Lineage (GTDB taxonomy): Bacteria > Pseudomonadota > Gammaproteobacteria > Steroidobacterales > Woeseiaceae > UBA1847. The sequence continues at coordinate 53,941 of JADFSP010000005.1, read as the reverse complement.
CAGTAATTCAGGTTGTGCACGCACACGTGGCCGTCTCTCGCATAGGCCGAGACTTCGTACTGTTCGAAGCCACACTCGCGTAGCAGCGCCTGCCCGCGATTTTCAATGTCGTAGCACAGCTCATCGTCCGGCAACCCGTTCGGTGGCCGCGCATGGAAGACGGTGTTTGGCTCGAGCGTCAGCTGATACCAGGAGATGTGCGCCGGATCGAGGCGCACGGCCGCTTCGATGTCATCGAGCGCAGCGCCGACGTCCTGCCCCGGCAGCGCATACATCAGGTCGAGATTGATGTTCCCGAAGCCAGCATTCTGCGCCTCAGCAACAACTCGCGCGATGTCACCGGATGTATGGATTCGTCCGAGCGTCGCGAGTGACGCATCATCAAACGACTGCGCTCCGATCGACAGCCGATTGACGCCGGCACGGAAATATCCCGAACACTTGCCGCACTCGACCGTGCCGGGATTCGCCTCCATGGTCACCTCGACGTCGTCCACCAATGCGAAGCATCGTTCGATGGCATCGAGAAGTCGTGCGATCTCGTCCGGCGAGAACAGGCTCGGCGTGCCCCCGCCGATAAAAATACTGATCAGTGGCCGTCCGGTCGCGGTTGCAGCTTCGTTTTTCAGGTCGATAAGCACGGCATCGAGATAGCGGCCGCGAGGCGCGTTGCTGCCCGCCGCGTGCGAATTGAAATCGCAATACGGGCACTTCTTCACGCACCAGGGCAGGTGAACGTACAACGACAGTGGCGGAACCTCGCGGCGCATAGGGCGATTATTGCAGCACTTCGTCCGCGTGCGCGAGTTACGTTGCGTCAATCCCCGTCAAAGCGCGCCCGCAGTAAGGACCCAAGCGCTGCAAAGGCCTTGCCGCGATGGCTGCGCGCGTTCTTTCCGGCGGCCGATAATTCGGCCGCGCTCTTACCGGATTCGGGGTCGAAGAACACCGGATCGTAGCCGAAACCGCGATCGCCCCGACGCTCTTCCAGTATGCGCCCGCGCCATTGCCCCTCGGCGATCAGCGGTTCAGGGTCGTCGGGCATGACGAAACACGCAACGCACTGAAACGCTGCCCCACGGCTGGCCTCCGGGAGGTCGCGCATTTCGGCCAGCAGCTTGTCAATGTTGGAGTCGTCTGTAGCGTCCGGGCCGGAGTACCGGGCCGAGTAAACACCGGGCCGGCCGTTCAGCGCTGCAACGACCAGCCCGGAATCATCGGCGATCGCCGGAAGGCCCGCCACTGCGGCCGCGTGGCGTGCCTTGATCAGGGCATTCTCCGCGAAGCTCGTGCCGGTTTCCTCGGCGGCGCGGACACCGAATTCCGATTGCGGCACGATCTGCGCGTCGAGTTCGCTCAACAGGCGCATGATCTCGCGCAACTTGCCCACGTTGCCGCTGGCAAGAATGATTTTTCGCGGAAATCGCAATGCGTCGTCAGCGTGCGGACGCAAGCGCTTCGTTCTGCGCTGCAATAATCGATTCGATACCGCCGCGTGCGAGGTCGAGCATTGCCGCGAACTCCTCGCTGCTGAATGCGTGGCCCTCCGCCGTACCCTGCACCTCGATGAAACGTCCGGCGTCATTCATGACGATATTCATGTCGGTTTCTGCGGCGGAGTCTTCCGCATAGTCGAGGTCGAGCACCGGCTGGCCGTCATGGATGCCGACCGAAACAGCGGCGACCTGACCACACAGTGGATTCTTCTTGATCGTTTTCGCCCGCGTCAAGCGCGCCATTGCGAGGGCCAGCGCGACATAGGCACCGCTGATCGCCGCCGTGCGCGTACCGCCGTCGGCCTGCAGGACATCGCAGTCCAGCGTGATCGTGCGCTCACCAAACGCGTCGAGCTTCACTACCGCACGCAAAGAACGGCCGATAAGGCGCGAGATTTCCACAGTCCTGCCGCTTTGCCTGCCGCGCGCCGCCTCGCGCACGCTGCGTGTATGCGTCGCGCGCGGCAACATCCCGTATTCGCCGGTGACCCATCCGCCGCCGCTGCCGCGCAACCATGGCGCAACCCGGTTCTCGACACTCGCCGTGCATAAAACCTGCGTGTCACCGAACTCGGCAAGGACGCTGCCCTCGGCGTGACACGTGAAATCGGTGGTGAATCGCAGCGCTCGAATTTCGTCCGCTGCGCGGCCGCTTGGTCGCATTGCCATGCTCCTGCGCTGGTACTCCGTCAAGAACTCAACCACCTTACAGCGGTCCCGGTCGTATTGTCGCTGTACGGGGAGTTCACGTTCAATGCTTTCACACTCAGCGCCTTGAGATTTTCGGCGAGAATGTCCTCACCGGGCCGCGCTATGTCCGCCATGTCAGCGTCGCTGAGGCCGGACCACAGGCCGTCGGAACAGGCGAGCAGCACATCGCCGGGCTGCAATGTCTTCTTGCCCGTGATACTCATGTCCGGAACCGGCGCGTCGCCACCGATACAGCACTCGACGAAGTTGCGCATCGGGTGGTCCAGCGCTTCCTTCTCGGTAATGGCACCTTCCTGAATCAGGACCTCCACATGGCTGTGATCCCGGGATCGTGTCAGAACGCGGCCGTCGCGCACCAGATAAATTCGACTGTCCCCTATGTGCGCCCAGAATGTGCCACCCTCCTGGATCAGGCAAATGGCGCACGTCGCCCTCGGCCGGAAGTCGACGGCGAGATCGCGACCCAGCCCAACGACGTCATCGTGCGCGCGCGTGAGCACCGAGTACAGGAAACCCTGCGGATCGAACAACGGCAGCGTCGCCGACATGAAGCTGTCCTGTACGACTTGCAAACCTGTTTCGGCAGCACGTGCGCCGTCCGTATGGCCGCCCATACCGTCGAACACCATCATGATTACCGCCTCGTCGGCAACGACGACCGCAGCCCGGTCCTGGTTGTCCTGGCGGTCACCGAGCGCGGAGACTTTGGCGTATTCGACCTGCATGTTGATTCGGTTTCGCGTTATTCCTGACAGCGTCCGATGCCGGGCTCGCTGATGTCAACGACAAGCCGCCATCAAACGGCTGGCGACCGATGGCGAGCAGAGCTTAGAATGTTCGATCCTCGAAATATTCACCCGTTTCTGCGGTCACGCCGCGCGAAGTATGCCGCCCTGCACCGCTGAATACCGTGACCGAAGCGGCATAACCGGAGACCGATGCTGATGTTACACAGTATGACAGGCTTTGCGCGACAGTCCGCCGAGTCGAAGATCGGCACGCTGACGTGGGAGCTGCGCGCCGTCAATCACCGCTATCTCGACGTGCAATTTCGCATGCCCGACGAATTGCGGCCCAGCGAGCAGGTGTTTCGCCAGCAGGTCACTGCGGTCCTGCACCGTGGCAAGGTCGACTGCGTGCTCCACTTCCGTCGCGCGTTCGATCAGCAAACCGAACTGCAATTGAATGACGAACTCGTTGCGCTTGTCGGCAGGCGAGTCAGTGAAATGGCGGCGACAATAAGCGACCTCGCACCGTTGAACCCGCTCGACCTGCTGCGCTGGCCCGGCATCGTGCAGCAATCCGACGTCGACGTCGAGCCACTGCTCAGCGCGGCCGGCGCGCTGCTCGGCCAGACGCTCGATTCGATGGCCGCGATGCGCGCCAGCGAGGGCGAACGGATCGCGGAGATGCTCCATTCACGCTGTGACGATATCGATGCGCTTGCGCACTCTGTTCGCGAGCGCATGCCGCAGGTGCTCGAGGCCGTAAACGGCAGGCAGCGCGAACGCATTGAGCGGCTCGATGTCGTGGCCGACCCCGCCCGCCTCGAAGTCGAACTGGCATTGATCGCCCAGAAACTCGACGTTGACGAAGAGCTCGACCGGCTCGACAGTCACGTGACCGAGATACGCGGCATTGTCGGCAACGGCGGCGCCGTCGGCCGCAGGCTGGACTTCCTGATGCAGGAACTCAATCGCGAAGCCAACACGTTGGGCTCCAAATCCGCCGACCCGGAGACGACGAAGGCGGCCGTCGAGCTCAAGGTCCTGATCGAACAGATGCGCGAACAGATTCAAAACGTCGAGTAAGCCCCGCGATGAATGATTCTTCAGCCAGGTTATTCGTCGTCGCCGCACCGTCCGGCGCCGGCAAGACAACGCTCGTCAAGGCGCTGGTGGTGCGCCGTCCAGGGTTGCGCTTCTCCATTTCCTACACGACGCGCAAGAAGCGCAGCAACGAGGTCGAGAGCGTCGACTACCTGTTCGTCAGTGTCGACGAATTTGCACGCCTGCGCGCCCGAGGCGACCTGCTCGAGTCCGCCGAGGTGTTCGACAACCACTATGGAACGGGCCGCAAACAGGTCGAGCAGCATCTGCAGGACGGTCATCACGTCATTCTCGAGATCGACTGGCAGGGCGCCGCCCAGGTCCGCGAGGCGAAACCCGCGTGCACTACGATATTCATTCTGCCGCCGTCGACGGATGAGCTCGAGCATCGACTGCGCAGCCGGCACACCGACAGCGATGACGTCATTCGGCGGCGGCTGCGGGACGCATTGAGCGACATGTCGCATTGGTCGGAATTCGATTTCGCGATCATCAACGACGACCTCGAGCGGGCAGTCGACGACCTCGAGGCGATCGTCGCCGGCGCGGGCGAATCCTGCGCTACGTCAGACGCGGCAGTGCGCGACGCGGTAATGCGAATCCTTCCCTGAGCATCATTTGCCCGCAATGTCTGGCACTGACGGGTCAACCTGCGCTAAACTGGTGGGTCTTGTGTACTGAAGACGGGCCAGGCGCCCGATAGCCCATACCGGAGGAAGAAACCGCATGGCCAGAATCACGGTCGAAGACTGCCTGGACAACATCGGCAACATATTCGAGATGGTGCTCGTTGCTTCAAAGCGCGCGCGCCGCCTTGCCCATGGCGCTGAGCCGATGGTCGAGCTGGAGAACGACAAGCCGACGGTCATCGCCCTCAGGGAAATCGCCGCAGGCCACGTGACGCCGGCGATTCTCGATGAGATCGACCAGCCGGTGATGGAAGACTTGTTACAAACGGACCTTGCTGACGAGGCCCTGCCCATGCGCGGAATTTCCATTGGCGGCTGACTGACGACCGACCGCCGCCTCGTCCCCGGGGCCGCGCTCGTGGGGACGAGAGCCTGACCTGACGCGCTCCAGCACAGCGCTCCGGCACTGCGACAGATTCCCCGCCGCACGGCCTATTCGCGGTTATTATCGGGTCATGGATTACGCCGCGACATTGCTTTCCAGATTGCCGGGCGCGTCCCGGCGCGACCACGGTCTGCGGAACCTGATCGCCTCGCTGGAATCCTACCTGCCGCCCGGGCAGATCAGCATGATCATGCAGGCCTACGAGTTCGGCGCGGCCGCACATGCCGGCCAGCGGCGCAAGACCGGCGAAGCATACATTTCCCACCCGGTGGCGGTCGCCCAGAACCTCGCCGAGATGCACCTCGACGCGCAGGCGATCGCCGCGGCTATTCTGCACGACGTCGTCGAGGACACCGACGCTTCCCTTGACGACGTCGAGGAGAAATTCGGCGCAGAGATTGCACAGCTCGTCGATGGCGTCAGCAAACTCGATCAAATTCAGTTCAGGAGCCGGGCCGAGGCACAGGCTGAAAGCTTTCGCAAAATGATGCTTGCGATGATCGGGGATATTCGTGTCATCCTCGTCAAGTTAGCGGATCGACTGCACAACATGAAGACGCTTGACGCGATGCCCGCAGAGAAGCGCACGCGCATTGCGCGGGAGACGCTCGACATCTACGCGCCAATCGCCAACCGACTGGGCATAAACCGCATGAAAGTGGAGCTCCAGGACCTGGGCTTTCGCTACCTCTACCCGATGCGTTATCGCGTGCTGGACAGGGCGTTGCGCAAGAGCAAGGGCAGCCAGCGCCAGATCGTCAAGCGCATTTCCGAAGAGTTCAGCAAGACGCTGTCAGATGAAGGCATTGAGGGCGACATCGTCGGCCGCGAAAAACATCTCTACAGCATCTACAAGAAGATGGCCGAGAAAAGACGCACCCTGCGCGATATTGTCGACGTCTACGGCTTTCGCATCATCGTTGATGACGTCGGCAATTGCTACAAGGTCCTCGGTCTGGTTCACGGGCTGTATAAGCCGGTGCCCGGCCGTTTCAAGGACTACATCGCCATTCCGCGCGTTAACGGTTACCAGTCTTTGCACACCACGTTGTTTGGCCCGAAGGGGCTGCCCCTCGAAATACAGATTCGCACTCGCGAAATGGATCGCGTTGCCGAGTCCGGCGTCGCCTCTCACTGGCAATACAAGGCAGACGATCCGGCCGATGCGACACCACAGCGCCGCGCCCGGGAATGGCTGGCAAACCTCGACGAACTGCAGCGCTCCGGCACGTCCGAAGAGTTTCTGGAAAGCGTCAAGGTCGACCTGTTCCCTGACAGGATTTACGTGTTCACGCCAAAGGGCGACATCATGCCGCTGCCGAAAGGCGCCACGACCGTGGACTTTGCTTATGCCGTGCACACCGATATCGGCAATCGTTGTGTCGCCGCAAAGATTGATCGCGGCCTGGTGCCATTGCGAACCCCGCTCGAGAATGGCCAGTCCGTCGAAATCATCACAGGTCGCGGCGCCAAGCCGAATCCCAACTGGCTTACATTTGTGCGCACGGCCAAGGCAAGAACCGCGATACGCCAGTACATGAAACAAATGCGTTCCAGCGAGTCGATTGATCTCGGTAAACGTTTGCTCGATCGCACACTCAAGGACCTCGGGTCATCTCTGCGCAAGGTCGGCAAGGTGCGCATGAAGGCAGCGCTCGAAGAGCTCGGTCTCAAAGAGACCTCGGACTTGTTCGAGCAGCACGGGCTTGGCGAACGTCTTGCGCCTCTGACAGCGCGTTTTCTGCTCGGCATCAACGCCGAGGGCGTGGCCGAGACCAGCAAGGCGAGCCTGGTGATCGCCGGCACCGAGGGCATGGTCGTCAGTTATGCGAAATGCTGTTACCCGATTCCGGGTGATGACGTCATGGGATACCTCAGCTCCGGGCGCGGCGTCGTCATTCACCGCAACTGCTGCGGCAACCTGATTAACTTTCGCAAACAGCCGGAAAAGTGGATCGCCATCAGCTGGGAGAAGGACATCGACATCGAGTTCGCCAGCCAGATTCAGACCGATACGCAGAACAGGCCGGGCGTGCTCGCCGAGGTCGCGGCAACGATCGCCGATTGCGGCTCGAATATCGAGCAGGTCGAGGTGCTCGGGCGCCACGAGGATTGCTCGGTGTTGTCGTTTCTGTTGCAGGTCAGAGACCGCACTCACCTCGCACAAATAATGCGCAATGTCCGCAACATGAAGAATGTGATTCGCGTAAGTCGCGACTGCGCGTGACACGCCGTACGGAGCGTCAATGAACAAAGAAGCCATTCACAGCGACAATGCGCCGGCCGCCATCGGCACCTATTCACAAGCCATCAGGGCTGGCGAGTTCGTGTTTCTGTCAGGTCAGATTCCACTGGACCCTGCAACGATGGAACTCGTCGGCGGAGATTTCGAGGCCCGCGCAAGACGCGTATTCGATAACCTGACCGCGGTTGCGGCGGCGGCAGGCGGCAGCCTAGATCAGATCGTCAAGCTGACCGTTTATCTGACCGATCTCGATAACTTCGCAGCGGTAAATCGAGTCATGGAGGACTACTTCGCCGTGCCGTATCCGGCACGTGCGGCACTGGGTGTCGCATCGTTGCCCAAAGGCGCCGACATAGAAGCGGACGCGATCCTTGTTGTGGGCTAGCCAGCAGTGTCGGAGGAACAGATTGACGCGGCGTCGCCGCTGACGGTTCTCAAGGGCGTCGGACCCGCGCTCGCAATCAAGCTCGAGCGGCTCGGCCTTTTCCGGGTCGAGGACCTGTTCTTTCTGCTGCCGCTGCGCTACGAGGACCGAACGCAACTCGTCAGGCTCGGTGCGCTGGTTGCAGGTACGCGCTGCCTCGTAAGCGGCGAGGTTCTGCTCGCCGAGACCGTCTATCGGGGGCGCCGCAACCTGTTGGTCCGCATCGCCGACGGCAGCGGTCAGCTCACGCTGCGATTTTTTCACTTCTCCAGATCTCAGCAGGCACAATTCCAGCCCGGGGTTCGCGTCACATGCTTCGGCGACGCTCGTCAAGGCGCCGCCGGGTTCGAGATGATTCATCCCGAATATCGATTGTTGCGCGAAGGTCAGGACGCGGCGATCAACGAGTCACTGACGCCAATTTATCCGGCGACCGAGGGCGTGCAGCAAGGCCGGCTGCGAAACCTGACCGACCAGGCTTTACGCGTGTTGCATCAGTCGCCACCGCCAGAGCTGTTGCCGCGCGACATCCGCGACGAGCTCTCCATGCCGTCGCTTGCCGACGCAATCGACTATCTGCATCGGCCACCGCCCGAGGCCGACGTTGAGCTCCTGCAACAGGGCCTCCATCCCTGCCAGCAACGCCTAGCATTCGAGGAATTGCTGGCGCACTACCTGAGCCTCAGAAACCTGCGGACGCTGGCGGATACCAAAGCCGCTCCGGCGTTGCGCAACGGCGAAGTGGAGGTTGCCCGGTTCATTGACGGCTTGCCATTCGACCTTACCTCCGCACAGCAGCGTGTCGTTGATGAAATACTCGTCGATCTCGCGCGACCGCATCCCATGATGCGACTGATCCAGGGCGACGTCGGCTCCGGCAAGACCGTGGTCGCGGCAATAGCCTGTCTCAAGGCAATTGTTTGCGGCGTGCAGGCTGCGATCATGGCGCCAACCGAGCTGCTGGCCGAGCAACACTGGCGCAGTTTTTCCGAGTGGTTGCGGCCGCTTGAAATCGAACCGGCCTGGCTCGCGGGCAGCCAGCGCGCAGCCGCGCGGCGCAAGACCCTGGCGTCGATCGCCGATGGCAGTGCACAGCTTGTCGTCGGCACGCACGCACTATTCCAGGAAGGTGTCGATTTTCACAATCTCGGCCTTGTCGTCATCGACGAACAACACCGTTTCGGTGTTCACCAGCGCATGGCGTTGCGCGACAAGGGCGCCAGTGAGCTCGGGCATCCGCATCAGCTGGTCATGACCGCGACTCCGATTCCACGCACGCTTGCGATGGCCGCGTATGCCGATCTGGATACATCGATCATCGATGAACTGCCACCCGGCCGCCAGCCCGTCAAGACGGTTGCGATACCTGCTACGCGGCGCGACGAAATCATTGCGCGTGTGCGGTCGGCGTGTGCGGCCGGGCAACAGGCATTCTGGGTCTGCCCGTTGATCGAGGAGTCGGACGTGCTCGATTTCCAGGCAGCCGAGGCAAGCTACGCGATGCTGACCGAAGCACTGCCGGAATTGCGTGTTGGCCTTGTCCATGGCCGCATGCGAGCCGCCGAGAAAGAGCGCGGCATGCAGGCGTTCAAAGACGGCGTGATTCAGTTGCTCGTTGCAACGACCGTCATTGAGGTCGGCGTCGACGTGCCTAACGCGCGCCTGATGATTATCGAGAACGCCGAGCGCATGGGTCTGTCGCAACTACACCAGTTGCGCGGCCGGGTTGGGCGGGGCCCAATGCAAAGCCATTGCGTGCTCGTCTACAAGCCTCCGCTGGGCAGCAATTCGCGCACCCGCCTCGCGGTGCTGCGCGACACCAACGATGGCTTCGTTGTCGCCCAGCGTGACCTGGAATTGCGCGGCCCCGGCGAGTTGCTCGGTACGCGCCAGACCGGTCTGCCGGACTACCGCATCGCGAATCTCGTGCGCGATGCATCGCTGATGCCCAAGGTGCAGCTTGCGGCCGAAGCCCTTCGTCAGTCGCCGGCTGCCGACGCAGCGGCCATCATCCGCCGCTGGCTCGGCGACGCCGGCCGCTACGGCAAGGTCTGAAAGGCGCGACATCAGATCAGTGTGTTAGTTTAATAAAGGGGTCGGATCCAATTTTCCTTGATCCAATTTTCCTTGGCGCCGCCCCTGACGAACAAGGCCACGCTTTGAAGAATTGGATCCGACCCCTTTTATTGTGATGAAGAAGATGTTCTCCCGCTCCCTGCCGCCAGTCATCGCCGCACAGCTGCGCAATTACGGCAAGCTGATGCGCATCGACAAACCGATCGGAATCTGGTTGCTGTTGTGGCCGACTCTGTGGGCATTGTGGCTTGCCGGCGCAGGACACCCGGATGGGGGTCTGTTCGTCGTATTCGTCCTCGGCGTGTTCTTCATGCGCTCTGCCGGTTGCGTGCTCAACGATTTCGCAGACCGCAATATTGATCCATACGTCGAACGCACGCGATCGCGCCCGATTGCATCCGGCGCAGTTTCGCCGGCGGAAGCGCTGACGCTGTTCGTCATCCTCGCACTGGTGGCGGTTGGCCTTGCCACGATGCTGAATCGGCCGGCGCAACTGCTCGCGATCGTCGCGGCGGCGCTTACGCTCGCCTATCCGTTCATCAAGCGTTACATTTCGATTCCGCAGCTCGTGCTCGGCGCGGCATTCGGCTGGGCCGTGCCGATGGTCTTCGCGGCACAGACCGGCAAGACATCGCAGCTCGCCTGGCTGGTATTTGGCACGGCGCTGATCTGGGCCGTCATCTACGACACATTTTATGCGATGGTCGATCGCGACGACGATCGCAAGATCGGCGTCAAGTCCACCGCTTTGCTTTTCGGCGACACCGACCTGTTCGTGATCGCCGGCCTGCAGTTGCTGATGGTGCTGGCTCTTGTCCTCATCGGTACCAGCGCCGAGCTCGGATTCACGTACTACGCATCGGTCGCCATCGTTGCCGCACTGATGGGTTACCACCAATGGCTGGCCCGCGAACGGCAGCCGGCTGGTTGCTTCGCCGCGTTCCGGCACAACCATCACATCGGCATGGTCGTGTTCATCGGCATCGCGCTTGATTACAGTTTTACACCGCCGCCAGCGTAGGAAGCTCTTCAGACCCAAATAACGGGTCGCGGCTGAAGCCGCTCCTACGATCCTCGACCAGCACGGTAGGAAGGCCTTCAGGCCCGACCCGGTACGGCACCCTGTAGTGGCGAAGCCGCTCCTACAGAATCCGGGTCGCTCTCGCGACGGCAAGGACGCTGACCTTATCGACGCCGGCATGCAGCAATACATTCGCCAGCTCGCGACAGGTTTCTCCGGTCGTGATGACGTCATCGACGATCAGCACGTGGGCCGCATCGATGGCGGAGCGCACTTCGAAGGCCCGTCGCAGATTGCGTCGACGCTGTTTCGCGTTCAGTCCGGATTGGTAGGGTGTCGGGCGTGACCGCACGACAGCTTCGAGTATCGGCAAGCCCGTCGATTTTCGCAGCGGCTTGCACAGCTCCCGCGCCTGATTGAATCCACGAACGGCGTGCCGCCGCCAGTGCAGCGGCACCGGCAGCAGCGCGTCGATATCGTGCGGCAGCTCTGCGAATGCGTTTTCGAGAAGCGCGCCAAGGGCCGGCACATAGAATAGCTTGTGACGAAACTTGAACGCCTTGATAGCTGCATCGACCGGAAACTCGTACGCAAACGGGGCCCGTGCCGCGACAAAGGGCGGCGGCCGAATCTGGCAATCGGCACACTCAACTCCGGAACGAAGGGGCGCGCTCGCCGGTTGTGCACATCGCGGGCACGCATTTTCGATGCGCGGAAGATCATCAGCACAACCGGTACAGACGAATCTCTCGTCGTCTTCGCAATCGACGCCACAAAACACGCAGCGCCTGGGCATGAGGCTGGACTCGATCGCGCGCCCGGCTTGTTCGAGAAGTTGCCGAACATTGACTGCCTGAACCCGGAGCATGCTGTCATTGTCGCTATCTCAAGGCAGTCACGGAAGCCACGAAATGACGCCCTTTATCCAGAAAGCGTGGTAATTTGAAATACGCACTCGCTCGATTTCCTGCCATGTATTCCGAAGACGATATCGCAAGGCTGAATGTCCGCGACGTTCGGCGCCGCTTTGACCTCGCCGCCGATACCTTCGATGACGTCGACTTCGTACATCGGGTCGCGCGTAACGGCCTGTTGGCCAGACTCGCGCCCATGACCATCGACGCCCGCACCGTCATCGACCTTGGCTCAGCGACGGGGACCGGTAGCCACATGCTTGCGCGGCATTTTCGACGCGCGCGAGTCATCGCCGTCGACATTTCCCGCAACATGCTCTGCAAATGCCGTACGGCAAAGTCCTGGTTTTCGCGGGTATCCGTCGTGCAGGCGAACGCCTGTGCGTTGCCGTTTGCAGACCAGAGTGTCGATGTCGTGGCGTCCAGTTTACTGTTGCCCTGGATCGATACGCCTGCGGCCGTGTTCAATGAGGTATCGCGTGTCTTGCGCGAAGACGGGCTGTTTGCGTTTGCGACTTTGGGCCCGGACAGTTTGCTCGAATTGCGCCGCGCGTGGGCGGCAGCTGACGCCAGCGTGCACGTAAACCGGTTTTTCGACATGCACGACGTCGGCGACGCGCTCGTTCGCGCTGGCCTCAGGGAGCCTGTTCTCGACGTCGATCGGCTCGCGGTCAGCTATGCAAGCGCGGACTCGCTGTTTCGCGATTTGACCGCCATGGGTGCACGAAATTGTCTTGCGTTGCGCAATCCCGGCCTGGTGGGCAGGCGGCATTTTGGCGTCATGACAGATGCATTGTGCGCGCCGGGCGACGGCAACCTGATTGCTCTCGATCTGGAGCTGGTCTACGGCCATTGCTGGGGTCGTGGTGCGGCAGCACCGGCCGGAGATATTCACATCGATGCCGGCGACATCCCGCTCCGCGGGACGTGATGCCAAACGAGGCACAATCGTTTCGGGCGCCCGGGTGCGGCCGCGAAATAATGAACCGGGGGTTCCACAACTCCTTGTAAAACAAGAAAGTTCTGTTTGTGCCATGCGACCCGCGAGGATTGCCTGCAAGCCCCGGTTTCAGTACACTGCGCAAGCTTTTTTGGCCGCAAGGACGCCTTCGCATGAACGCCAATAACGCCGCCAGGCGCAAACGGATCGTCCGCACGGCACGGTTTTTCGCCGCCATTGCCCTCGTGTCTTACACAAGCTTTATCTTGATGGGCGCGGCGCGCTTCTGAGCGACAGCAGGCCGCATGGCTAGGTGAGAAAGAACAACTCTATACGCATGATCGAAGCCTCCTCAATTTCCGCAAGCTTTGCTTGACATGATCAAAAATCCGGGAAAATCGATGCCCGATTGGGTGCCGTTCGCCGTCGGCGCATTACTGGTTATCCAGTTTGCCGGCCTCGGTGTGTGGCAAATCAGTCGCGGCCTGGAGAAGCAAGCGGACCGGGACGCTTTCAGGGATCAACACAGCGCCGCCGGTTTTACCTCGGGCATGGAGGTGCGCCCGTATCAACGTCTTCGCGCGACGGGTCGGTTTGATGCCGCGCGGCAGTTCCTGCTCGACAACATCATGCTCAACAGTCGCTACGGCCATTATGTGCTGACGCCTCTGAGCGTTGGCGACGGCGAACCGCTGTTGATCGTGAATCGCGGCTGGATCGAACGAGCCGGCCGGGATTTCGATACACAGTCGATCGCTTTGCCCGAGTCGCGCGTTACCGTACGCGGTCGGGTCGGCTCACTTCCGCGGGCAGGTTATCGCATGGGTGAGGCCATTCTTCCTGCTGCGACCTGGCCGCAACACGCGGCGTTCCCCACGCTGGATGAAATCGCCGCCTCGCTGGGCCAGGAGGTGCAACCGTTCGTGCTGCTCATGGATCCGGACGATGATCATGGTCTCCTGCGGCACTGGGTGCCCGAAGTCATGGGTCCTGGCAGGCATTTCGGCTATGCATTTCAGTGGTTCGCCATGGGCGCTGTCCTGGCCGCGATGCTGGTCTGGAATTTTCGCCGCAGGGGCCTGCGCCGATGACTGACACGAGGCAGGCATCCGGACGCCTGCAGTTATCCCTGATGGCGGCCGTGTTCTTCGGCCCGTTGATTTTCGCTGTCTGGCTCTACTTCGCGGGTGGCCTGATCCAACCGAGCGCCCGCAGCAACCACGGTGCATTACTGGAGCCTATCCTCAATCTCAATGACGAATTGCCCGATTCGAAGGTACACGACCTCGGCGAAGGCGGCTGGTTGCTTTTGTACGCGTCGCGCGATCAGTGCGGCGACGCCTGCCATGATGCCTTATTTACGATTCGACAGTCACGGCTCTTGCTGGGCAAAGACATGGATCGCATCAAACGCGTCTTCTTGCATGGCGACATCACTCCCGATACCCTGTGTCTCGCCGACGAGCACAAGGGCCTGGTCATGATTGAGGACGCTGAGCTGCATGGCGTACTCACCAACAAAAAGCCCGCAGGGCTCCCGGCAGGCGGTTATTACCTGATCGATCCGTTTGGCAACCTGGTGATGTACTTCGGCCCCGATATCGATCCGCGCGACATGGTCGATGACATCGGGCACCTGCTTAGATTGTCGCGAATCGGCTGACCGGAACTGACTGAATTGAATACGAGTGTAGAAACCTTTACGGACTGGCGCGACTACTACGAGCTGACGAAGCCTCGTGTCGTCGTGCTGATCGTATTTACCGCTATCGTCGGCATGTTTTTAGCCGTGCCGGCCTGGCCCGGTCTGCCGGCACTCGTTTTCGGCACGCTGGGCATCGGCCTCGCCGCCTCATCAGCTGCGGTTTTCAATCACGTGTTCGATGCTCGCATCGACATTCACATGTTGCGTACACGCGGGCGGCCTCTGCCGCAGGGTCGTGTCAGCGAACGCTCTGCACTGGGCTTCGCTTGGGTGATCGGCGTGATTTCGATGATCATCCTGTGGTTTCTGGTCAACCCGCTGACCGCGGTATTGACGTTTACATCACTGATCGGGTACGCGGTCATCTACACCGTGTTCCTGAAACGTGCAACGCCGCAAAACATTGTCATAGGGGGCGCCGCAGGTGCTGCTCCGCCCATCCTGGGCTGGACTGCCGTTACGGGTGAGATACACAGCAACGCATTACTGCTGTTCCTGATCATTTTCCTGTGGACACCGCCCCACTTCTGGGCGCTCGCGATCGCAAGAAAAGAAGAGTATGCAAAAGTCGGTATCCCGATGTTGCCGGTCACGCACGGCGAGGCCTACACACGGCTCAACATACTGCTGTACACGATCCTGCTCGTCGTCATTACGATCATGCCGTATCTCACCGGCATGAGCGGCTTGATTTACCTCTTTGCCGCGCTGCCTCTCGGCGCCGTATTCCTGTATTACGCGATACGGATGAGACGGGACGAGCAGGACCTCGAATTACCGATGCGCACGTTCAGGTTTTCGATCACGTACCTCACGCTGTTGTTCACTGCATTGCTGATAGACCATTACCTGCTTTATCAGATAAACATATAAACGGAAAGTGGGGTCGAACCGCACTTTTGGAAAGTGGGGTCGAACCGCACTTTTGCGTTCGTACGCGGAAAGGTGATTTCGCCGAATTCCAAGAAAAACTGCGGTTCGACCCCACTTTCTAGTTCGATCCCTTGTCTGCCCGCTGGCCAAGCACGAGCGCGATGCCTCCCAGCGTAGCCGCGGATGCGAACAGCAACCGCGGCGTCACTTCTTCGGACAGCAAGATGACGCCGCCGATGGCGGCGATGACCGGCGCGGAAAGCTGCACGGTTGCGGCACTGGTTGCACGCAGGCCACGCAGCGCCGCATACCAGATAACGTAGCCGATGCCCGAGGCGATGGCGCCTGACGCTGCCGCGAGGCTGGCGCCTCTCATCGAGACCTGGAGGTCGGCGATGAATATCAGGCTTGTCACGATGACCAGCGGTACCGAATAAATAAAGTTGTATGCAGTCGCCCGCACCGGGTCTGTCGCTGACCTGCCGATCAGGGAATAGAGCCCCCACGCGATCCCGGCAATCGCCATGAGTCCGGCACCGAGTGGATTGGGCGCCGTCAACCCCGGCGAGACAAGATAGATCAGCCCGGCCATGGCCAGCGCCAGCCCGGCCCATGAGATGGCTGAGAAGTTCTCGCCCGACTTCAGCGCGACGATGAACATCGTCAATTGCACACAGCCGAACAGCACTAATGCGCCGGTACCCACAGCAAGCGACAGGTACGCAAACGAGAAAAACGCCATGTAGATGAACAACGTGATGACCGACCGCCAGTCGGGCGCAGCCTGCGCACGATCCTTCCTCAATAGCAGGATCAGGCCAAGGACGGCCGCTCCGGAAACCACCCGTACTGCCGTGAAGCTCGCCGCGTCGATGAGCCCCTGTCCCAGCGCCAGCCGACACAATACCGAGTTGGCAGCGAACGCCAGCATTGCCGCCGCGGTCAGAATTATGGTGTTCGCAGATCGCACTCTCTTAAGCTGCTGTCGCTTTCTTGCGTACCAGAGCGCGCGCCTTGCTGGCTATCGGGACGTACCGGTAGAACACGTTCGCGAACGGCTTGCTCGAGTAAGTTCGCCAGATCACCAGCTCGAAGCCGGTCCTGGCGAGCAGATATTCAAACGACTCGCGGCAAAACTCGTTGCAGTGGCCGGGCCGCCAGTCCGCCGAGAATTTTTTGTTTCTGAGGCCGCGATTCTTCAGAATTCGTTTGACTGCATAGCTGTACGAACGTGTATTCGGAAACTCCAGCAGCGCCAGGCCGTCGTCCTTCAACAGGCGGCCAATGTTTTGCATGGCCAGGATCGAATCGGGGAGATGCTCGAGTACGTGGCGTAACACGACAACGTCGTATAACTCCGCGTCGGGATTGTCGTATTCGAGGAAGTTCGCGACGATGACGTCAATGCCCTGGTCCTCGCGGATATCGTCCGCCGCCTGTTGCGTCAGTTCCATGCCGCGCACGCGCCATCCCTCTTTTCGCGCAAGATAAAGCAGGCAGGCGCTGCCGCAACCGATATCCATGATCGAACCTGGTACCGGTGCATACTTGCGCAGAAACTCCCAGCTCTGCCGAATGCCGACATTGAACTTGTGGCCCGTGTCCTCCGGGCTGACGTAGGTTTCCGTGTACTGGGTTTGATCGACGCCGCAGTCGAGATCGTAGTTCCACAGCGAACAGTCGGCGCATTTGTAGTAGACGAGGTCACGATTGCGGCCGTCCAGCATCCATTGGCGCAGATTGCCGCCCCCACACAGTCTGCATTGATCGATCATGAAAATCCCTCATCCCGCCCTGCGCTCATGGTCCGCGCACCTCGCAGATCGTACAGCCTGGCGGCTGCAGCGATCGCTACGAAGTGCCGAACGCATCCTTGCGGCAAGCCTGCCTGACGATACACTCGATCGCACAATGAGCAATGCGGAGCAGAATCTCAACTTCGAGCGCATCGTGCGGCCGCATTTCGACCGCCTGTATCGCCTCGCGTGGCGGCTGACCGGCAACAAGGCCGAAGCCGAGGATCTTTTCCAGGAGTTGCTCGTCAAGGCCTACGGCTTGCTTGACGATCTCGTTGCGATCGAGGAGCCCGGCTCCTGGCTCAGCCGTGTTATGTACAACCTGTTCGTGGATCAGCACCGGCGCTACACGCGCCAGCGCATGCACCTCGTTGATGAGGGGCATTTGCCGGGAGCGGGGCTGGCGGACCTCGCCGGCGACCTGGATCCTGTGACCGACATCGAGCGCCTGGAGAACCTCATGCGGCTCGACGCGGCGTTGGGTCAGCTCAGCGAGGAGCATCGCCTGATCGTGCTACTGCACGATACCGAAGGCTATAAACTCAAGGAAATTCAGGATATTACCGGTGTTCCGGTCGGCACCATCAAGTCACGCCTGCACCGCGCCAGGGCGCGTCTGCGGGATATATTGAGCCCCGATGGAACCTTTTCCTGAGCTGCTGCGTGTAAGGGAATAAGCAGGAAAACACTATGCACTGCAAAGACTTAACCGAGAAGCTCGATGACTACATGGATGGTGGTCTGGATCAGGCGACAGCAGAGGCGATTGCAAGCCATGCCGGAACCTGTGAGACCTGCCGCGCCGTCATCGAGCGCGCGCGCGAACTGCGTGGATTGCTAGGAGATTATCCCGTGCCACAGGCTCAGGCAGGTTTCTACGATCGAGCCCTTGTGCGCGCAACGCACAAAGGCGGCCGCCGGCAGCGCAATCGCTGGCTATTGAGTGGCTTTGGCTCGGCCGTCGCGGCGGGGCTCGCTGCCTGGGTGATCTTCGGCCTGTTGCCGGATGTGCCGCAGACGCCCGACGCGCTCGCGTCGATACCGGGCGTGACCATTGCGCTCGAAGAGGAGCGCACGATCAACCTCGTGTTCGCATCGGCAACAGCGCTGGACGGTGCGACGCTGACCTTGTCGTTGCCCGACGGCATCGAACTTGCCGGTTTCCCGGGGCAGCGCGAGATTACGTGGACAACAAGCCTCAAGGCGGGCCGAAACCTGTTGCCACTGACGCTCGTGGCGCTGACCCCGACAGGCGGCGAGCTGATCGCGCACTTGCAACACAATGAGCGCAACCGGACGTTCCGCCTGCGCGTGGACGTATCCTGAATTCAAGGCGGACCGGATGTCCGCAAATTGTTAATGGAGTAATGCCATGAAACATTTACACGTGTTTGTCTGGACACTGGCACTGACGTGCCTGGCTATGTTTCCGGCCACTGTGCGTGCCGACGATGACGACCTCGAGGGTTTCGACGTCACGATGGAGGTTCTCGATGACGATGCCGATCTCGACGGCATGATGGCCGAAATGCGTGGTCCCGAGAGCAACGAGTCGAATGGCGGCACCGACGGCGACGACGAAAGCGACGAGGCTGATGACGGCGATGTCGATGACGACCTCGCGAATGAGCTGGACGATGACGGCGACGGCGACGATGGCTTCGATGGCGAGAGTGAATTCGAGGAAGAAGATGACCTCGAGGAAGACGGTGATTTCGAGGATGACGAGCATGTCGAAGACGATGTCGTCGAGGACGGCATGAGCGGCGAAGAATCGGGTGACGAGAGTGGTGACGGCATCGACTGAGCCGCCAGGGCAATCATTGATCGGCTGGCCGATCAACACACGACTCCGAACAACTGCCCCCCCGCCTGATTTACAGGCGGGGGGGATTTTCTTGCGCTACGTCATGGTTTTTGCGCGCATTTTCGGTGATTCTTGCAGCTGACATAACGCAGGCGGCGGGAGCGCAGCTTTTCTTGTTGACGACCAATCCATCGAAGCGCCGGTATCCCGGTAGCGTAGCGGCGCTGGCGGCGATCCTGGCATGCTCGCTCGCCGTCAGCCCGGCGCTAGCCCAGACCGCCCGCGAGCTGTTTGCCGAGGGCAACCGGCTGGTTCGCGACGACCTGTATTGGGCCGCGCTTCTGCGCTACGAAGAGGCTGCCGAACAGGGCATGGACACGCCGCTGTTGCACTACAACCGCGGCGTCGCCCATTACCGCGCGCAACAACACGTACGTGCGCAGCAGTCACTGCGGAAGGCCGCGGAGTCGCCGAGACTTCGGGTCCTGGCGCACTACAATCTCGGTCTGAATGCGTACGCTGGCGGTGATACCGATGAGGCGCTGCGCTGGTTCCGGCTGGCGCGCGATCAACAGCAGAACACGAAAATTGCGCAGCTGGCGCGGCGCGCCATCGCCCGGCTAAGCTCGCGGCGCAGACAGGCGGATGCTGCCGCGGCGCGTCCCGGGCAGCAGCGCAAGCACAAGAAGCTCGGCGAGTTCGACTTTCGTGCCAGCGTCAGTTTTGGCAATGACAGCAACGTATTCCGGGCACCGGACATATCGTATGTCGATTTTGCGGACCCGAATCTGCCACTTGTCACTCCCGTCATTCAGTCCGGCGCGTACCTGCCGATCGATCTGCGTGCAAAGTACACGATCAACAGCCTTCCGCATGAGTCGTTTTTCGGTGCCTACCGTCTCAGGGGCCGTTACTACCAGGACAAGGCGCTGACGAACGCCAACGAGTTCGTGCACGAGGCGAGTTTCGGCAGTCATTTTCGGCGCCAGCAAGGCACACGGACTCGCGAGGTGTACAGCGCCTTCAAGGTTGCGCAGCATGACGAGACCTACTACGACCCGGATGACGGCGCCATCCGCAACGTCGGCGGCGTCAGTGTGGGGGATCGCTTGAATTACCTGCGCTACGGTCCCGAGATCAAGTTCCGCCAGTCGCATGAGAAGATTTCAGTCGGCGCACGGTTAAAAGGCCAATTGTGGAATTACGAGGATGTTGTTGCGGCCCCCGGGTATGACCACGAGTATTTTCTGCTCGGCGTCGACGTGCAGTACCGTTTCGCGCCGTCATCGCTGCTGCGCCTCACGGTCGAAAAACAGAGTCGCCGCTATGGTGATCGCCCCTCCTTCGATCTCGACGGACAACAGCGGCTGGGCAACGCGACGCTGCGTTACGACTATATCGGGCTGGGCCTGCTGGCGCGGCAACGGATTACACCAAACATGTGGTTCGGCTTCGGTTACGAACGTACCGACCGACAGGACAAACATGCCGGATACAATGATTACATCCGCAACGCCTTTGAAGTCGAATTTCACTGGTCGGCGGGCGCACGCTTCAAGCTTGACGTATCGGCCTCCCATCGAAGTTACGACTTTGCAAATGCGTTCGCTTTCAACGACCCGGCCATCGGCAACAAGACGCTGGAAGCCACGCGCGCGGAAGTTGCTGCGACTTACAGGATGACGGATCGCCTGAGCCTGCTTGCCGAGTTCGAACTTCGTGACTCGGTATCGAACGACACACGCAACGACTACAGTCGTAACCAGTTCGTCATCGGTGTGGTCTGGGAACAGTAGGAGGGCCATCTGTTTGCTTATGTTTGCTAAACTGCCGCGCTTCACCAACGCCGCTATTCTCGCCGCCGATGGACGTTTCACCGATCCTCGAGTCCCTGAACGACGCGCAACGTCAGGCCGTGACGTCGCCCGCCGAGCCGATGCTTGTCATTGCGGGCGCCGGCAGCGGCAAGACGCGCGTGCTCGTGCATCGAGCCGCGTGGCTCATCGATGTCGTGGGAATTGCACCGCAAAGCTTGCTGGCCGTTACGTTCACGAACAAGGCCGCTGCCGAGATGCGCGGGCGCATCGAGGCTCTGCTCGGTATGCCCGTCAATCACCTCTGGATCGGCACGTTTCACGGCCTGGCCCATCGCCTGCTTCGGCGGCACTGGCGCGAGGCCCGGTTGCCGCAGAATTTTCAGATCATCGATTCCGACGATCAGTTGCGGCTCATCAAACGCCTCCTGAAGAGTCTCGAGATCGATGACAGTCGCTGGGTGCCGCGCGAAATCCAGTATTTCATCAATGCTCAGAAAGACGAGGGCTTGCGGCATCAGCATCTCGACGACGACGGAGACCTCGATCGGCGGCAGATGATTTCACTGTACGCCGCCTACGCGGAATTGTGCGAGCGCGGTGGCCTTGTCGATTTCGCGGAGCTGCTGTTGCGGGCGCATGAGCTGTGGCGCGACAATCCGGAACTGCTCGCGCACTATCGGCGTCGCTTCAGCCATCTGCTCGTCGACGAGTTTCAGGACACCAACGCGATTCAGTACGCCTGGCTGCGGCTGCTCGCCGGAGATACCGGCGTGCCGTTTGTCGTCGGCGACGACGACCAGTCCATATATCGCTGGCGTGGCGCAAGAGTCGAGCACATTCTCAGGTTTCAGAAAGATTTCCCTGCCGCGAAGATCGTCAAGCTCGAGCAGAACTATCGCTCCACGGCCACGATACTCGGTGCCGCGAATGCCCTGATCGCGAACAACAATTCTCGCATGGGCAAGAACCTGTGGACCGACGGCGCCGACGGCGAGACGATCAAGCTGTACGCCGCTTACAACGAACGCGACGAAGCGGATTTTGTGATCGCCCGCCTGCGCGACTGGATTGATCAGGGTAACGTCCGCGCCGACGCGGCGGTCCTGTATCGCTCCAACGCGCAGTCGCGCGTGCTCGAAGAGGGGCTTATCAACGCAGGAATACCGTATCGGGTCTACGGCGGGCTGCGCTTCTTCGAGCGCGCCGAGATCAAGGACGCCCTCGCTTACCTCCGGCTGATCTCCAACCGCGATGATGACAGCGCATTCGAGCGCGTCGTCAATCGGCCGACGCGTGGCATAGGCGCGCGCACTGTCGAGGCAATGCGTGCACACACACGCGCAAACAGTTGCTCGATGTGGCGCGCCGCCGGGGCAATCGCCAGCGACGAGCTCAACAGCCGGGCGGCCAACGCCGTACTCGCCTTCCTGAATCTCATCGAGAGCATGGCCCGCGAGACCTCCGGTCTCGATCTGCAGGACAAGGTCGATCACGCCATTCATGCGAGTGGTCTGATCGATTTTTTCAGGAAGGACAGGGGTGAACGTGGCGAGACGCGCGTCGAGAACCTGATGGAACTGGTCAGCGCGGCAAAGAGTTTCACGCCCGACCTGGCCGAGGAAATGTCGCCACTCGATGAGTTTCTTTCGCACGCCGCACTCGAGGCAGGCGAAGGCCAGGCGGACGCCTGGGACGACTGCGTGCAACTCATGACGATGCACTCGGCCAAGGGCCTCGAATTTCCGCTCGTGTTTCTGTGTGGCATGGAGGATGGATTATTTCCGCATCAACGCTCCATCGCCGACCCGGGCGGGCTCGAGGAGGAGCGGCGGCTTTGCTATGTCGGCATAACACGCGCCAAGCAGATCCTGTACATGACCTACGCGGAACAGCGCCGCCTGCACGGCATGGACAAATTATCACATCCTTCGCGGTTCATCGCCGAGGTGCCGGACGAATTCATCGAGGAAATTCGACCCAGGGTGCAGGTATCGAGACCGGTGCGCTCGGCGCGCCGCTCGAAGTCGAGCGCACTGCAGGAACATCCGGGCATCCGGCTCGGCCAGCGCGTGCGGCATCGCAAGTTCGGCGACGGCGTCATACTTAATTGCGAGGGGCAGGGCGCACACACCAGGGTCGAGGTAAATTTCGAGACCGCCGGCACGAAATGGCTTGTTCTGAGCTATGCAAATCTGGATCTGATGTAGAGTATCATCCCGGTGGCGGCACTCGATGCGCCGCACTGAGGCCTGTCAACAAAAATGAAAATAATCATACTCGGCGCCGGTCAGGTTGGTTCTTCGGCGGCCTATCATCTGTCGCGCGAGGAAGCGAATGAAGTCACCGTCGTTGACCTGCGAGCAGACGTGCTAAGGGAATTGCAGGACCGGCTCGACATACGCACCGTCGTCGGTCACGCCGCCTACCCGGAAGTACTCGAACGCGCCGGCGCCAACGACGCGGACATCGTGGTCGCACTGACGGATTCCGACGAAACCAATATGGTCGCCTGCCAGGTCGCCTATACGAAGTTTCACACGCCAACCAAGATCGCCCGAATTCGCGCAGCCGAGTACATGCGTTCGGAGATCCTGTTTACACAGGACGCAATTCCGATCGATGTTCGTATCAGCCCCGAGCAACTCGTTTGTGAGTACATCGAGCAATTGATTCTCTATCCGGGCGCAACCCAGGTACTGGACTTTGCCGGCGGTCGTGTGCGCCTCGTCGGTGTATTCGCGGATCGCGACGGCCTGCTTGTCGGGCAACGTATTGCCACACTCAGGGAACACGTGCCGAATACCGAAGTCCGCATCGCAGCGATTTATCGAAAGGGAAAGGCCATGCTGCTCGACGGCGACACGGTCGTACAGGAAGGCGATGAGGTCTTTTTCATCGCCGACCGCAAGGACATTCGTGTCTTCATGATCGAGATGCGGCGTCTTGAGGACCCGGTTCGGCGCGTAGTCATTGCTGGCGGCGGAAACATCGGCGTACGGCTCGCGCTCGCGCTCGAACAAACCAATCAGGTCAAGATCATCGAGCGAGACCCGAAGCGCGCACGAGTGATTTCCGAAAAGCTTAACAAGGCCATTGTCCTGGTCGGGGACGCAGCGGACGAAGAGCTGCTGCTGGAAGAAAACATCGACACCGTCGATGTATTTTGTGCGCTGACGAATTCCGAGGAGGCCAACATTCTGAGTTCGATGCTCGCCCGACGGCTCGGCGCGCACAAAGTCATGGCGCTCATCAATCGCGCTTCCTACGTCGAGCTCGTTGAGTCAGGCAGCATCGATATCGCGATCTCGCCGCAACAGGTGACGATCGGTTCGTTGCTGGCGCATGTGCGTCGCGGCGACGTAGCGAAAGTTCATTCGTTGCGGCGCGGCGCGGCGGAGGCGATCGAGGCGATCGCGCACGGTGATCCGGAGCAGTCACAGGTCGTTGGTCGAAAAATCGAGGACATCGAGCTGCCAAAGGGAACTGCGATTGTTGCTCTGGTGCGCCGTGATCAGGTGATCATCGCGCACCATGACACAGTCATCAAGACTGACGATCACGTTATTTTGTTCATGACCGACCGGCGCAAGATCGAGCGTCTCGAGCAGTTGTTCCAGGTCAGTGTTTCCTTCGTCTGAGACTATTATCCAGCGATGAACTGGACCGCCGTACAACGAATCCTCGGGTTGCTGCTCATGATGTTCAGCTTTACGATGCTGCCCCCCGTAATCATCTCTCTGCTTTATGACGACCACTCGTGGCTGCCGTTCGTAGAGGGCTTCGGGCTGACGCTTGCCGCAGGCGTCGTTTGCTGGCTGCCGGTTCACGGCTCGCGCAAAGACCTGCGGCTGCGCGACGGTTTTCTTGTCGTCGCTTCATTCTGGGCCGTTCTTGGTACCTTCGGCGCGGCGCCGTTGTACTTTGCGGACATGCCGTCCATCTCCTTCACGAACGCCGTCTTCGAGTCGATGTCCGGCCTGACCACAACGGGCGCCACAATACTGACCGGGCTCGACGAATTACCGAAATCGATACTCTATTACCGGCATCAGCTGCAGTGGCTTGGCGGCATGGGCATCATTGTCCTGGCCGTCGCCGTCTTGCCAATGCTGGGCATCGGCGGCATGCAGTTGTATCGTGCCGAAACACCCGGCCCGGTCAAAGACACGAGGCTGACGCCGCGCATTACCCAGACCGCCAAGGCCCTCTGGTATGTGTATGTGGCGTTTACGGTAGCCTGCGCGGTCAGCTACAAGGCGGCCGGCATGGGCTGGTTCGATGCGCTTTGCCATGCATTTTCCACGGTGGCTATCGGCGGCTTTTCCACGCACGACCTGAACATGGGCTACTTCGAAAATCCGGCAGTTGAACTTGTAGCGGTCGTTTTCATGTTTGCCGCCGGCATCAACTTCTCCCTGCATTTTTTCGCCTGGCGTAACATATCGCTGAGACATTACGGCCGTGATCCCGAGTTCCGGGCGTATGTCGTGATGTTGATCGGCTTGTCCGTCATCGTCATCGCCGCACTTTTTCAGTTTCAGACCTTCGACGACCCGGGCCACACTTTTATAAAGGGTTTGTTCCAGGCGGTGTCTATCGCAACAACAACGGGTTTTACAACAGCGAATTTCGCAGCATGGCCCGCCGTGATACCGGTGTTGCTGATTTTTTCCAGTTTCATCGGTGGCTCCGCGGGATCGACGGCGGGCGGCATTAAGGTGATTCGCTGGTTGCTGGTTTACAAACAGGGCATGCGCGAAATTGTCCGGCTCGTGCACCCGAGCGCGGAAATCCCGGTCAAGCTCGGCAACAGCATCGTTCCCCATCGTGTCGTCGACTCGGTCTGGGGGTTTTTCTCCGTCTACATCATCGTGTTCGGCGTCATGTTACTCGCGATGATGGCGACGGGCCTCGATCAGGTGACGGCGTTTTCGGCCGTCGCGGCGACGCTCAATAATCTCGGCCCGGGGCTGGGCGATGTTGCATCGGGCTTCATGTCGCTGAGTGACGCGGCGAAGTGGATTGCAATTACCGGAATGTTGCTCGGCCGCCTGGAGATCTTCACCTTACTTGTCCTGATCACGCCAACATTCTGGCGCCACTGAGGGCAGCCGCTTGAGCGCTCCATCGGCTAACGAGGCGGCGGCGCAGCTGCTCGACCGTATCAGCATTGCTACGGGCCGGGTGATCTCCTGGCTGACGCTGATCATGGTCATCACGACATTCGTCATTGTCGTCATGCGTTATGTATTCGATGCCGGCCTCATCTGGCTGCAGGAGTCGGTGATCTGGATGCACGCGGCGGTCTTCATGATGGGCGCCGCGTACACCTTGCAACGAGAAGATCACGTGCGCGTCGACATCTTCTATCGCGAGCTGAGCGTCACGCGTCGTGCGTGGATCGACATTGCCGGGTCCGTATTGTTCCTGCTGCCGCTGTGCGCATTCCTGGCTTATCAGGCATATGACTTCGTCGCCGTATCGTGGTCGCTGCACGAGGCGTCGCGTGAATCCGGCGGCCTGCCTTATCCCCTGATACCGATGCTCAAGTCGATGGTGCTCCTGATGCCAATCGCCGTTGCGCTTCAGGGTGTGGCGCTGTTGCTGCGCTCGCTGGCCATCATCAGGAAGGGCTGACGATGGAGTGGGTTGCACTACTGCTGTTCGCCGCGGTCATCATGGTCCTTCTGGCGGGCTTTCCGGTTGCGTTCACGATGGGCGGCACCGCGCTGGTGTTCGCGGGCGTCGGCATCGCGGCGGGAGTCTTCAACGACGCGTTGCTGTCCAGTTTGCCGAATCGCATCTTCGGCATCATGACCAATGAAACGCTTGTCGCCGTGCCGTTGTTCGTTTTCATGGGCGTCACACTCGAGCGAGCGCGCATCGCCGAGGAATTGCTCGAAACGCTGAGCAGCTTGTTCGGCTCGTTGCGCGGCGGGCTTGGCGTATCCGTGACCGTGGTCGGGATGCTGCTTGCGGCGAGCACGGGTATTGTCGGTGCGACGGTCGTGACGATGGGCCTGCTGTCCCTGCCGACCATGCTGCGGCGGGGCTATTCAGCCGAAATTTCGACTGGAATCATCTGCGCGTCCGGCACGCTGGGCCAGATCATTCCGCCGTCAATCATCCTGGTGATGCTTGGCGACGTCATGGCGTCCGCCTATCAGCAGGCGCAGCTCGAGATGGGCAACTTCTCGCCCAGGACCGTGTCGGTCGGTGATCTGTTCGCCGGCGCTTTGATACCCGGCTTGCTGCTCGTCGTTTTCTACATCGCGTACATCCTGATTACGGCATTGATCCGGCCGTCGGTGATGCCGCCGCATGAGCGCGAACCGGGTGACCGGGTATCCCTCGGCCAGATATTGCGTGCGCTCTTGCCGCCGCTGTGTTTGATCTTTGCCGTTTTGGGCTCGATTCTTGCGGGTGTCGCAACCCCGACAGAGGCGGCCGGCGTCGGCGGCATGGGTGCGCTGCTGCTGGCCCTGATGCGCCGCCAGTTGGGGCTCGCCCGCTTGCAGTCAATCATGCTCAGTACGCTGCGCATCAGTAGCATGGTATTTCTGATTCTGATCGGCGCGTCGATCTTCTCGCTCGTGTTTCGCGGCTACGGCGGGGATGACGGTGTCAGGGCCATACTGGAAGTTCTGCCCGGCGGTGTCGTCGGTGCCGTCATCGTCGTCATGCTCGTCATGTTCCTGCTCGGCTTCGTGCTCGACTTCATCGAGATCACGTTCGTCGTCGTGCCGATCGTCGGCCCGGTGCTGCTGTCGATGGGTCTCGACCCGGTCTGGCTCGGCATCATGATCGCGATCAACTTGCAGACGTCGTTCCTGACGCCGCCGTTCGGCTTCGCGCTTTTCTATCTGCGTGGTGTTGCGCCGCCGAGTGTGACGACAGCGCAAATCTATCGCGGCGTGATTCCATTCGTCGCGATTCAGCTCTTCGCGTTGCTGCTGTTGGCCATTTTTCCCGGGCTCGTTACCTGGTTGCCGGGCAAGATTTATGGGCCGTAGGAGGACCTCCTACTGCCGGGTTTCGAGAAACGCCTGCTCGGTAATGCGCTGATTATCGACTGACTTCCTCAAGAACTCCGAATACGATGCATGGATTTTTGCCGCGGCAGGATCTGACGCTACCAGGTCGGCAATCACCTCATCGGTGATCGACTTCAGATGCTGCATCACATCCTTCGGAAAACGGCGGATTTCGACGTTCGGATCTTCCATTAGCAGATGCAGCGAAAGCGCATTGCCATGCGTGTACTCGGCCGTCATGTCTGTCGTGATCGCCTGGCAGGCGATGCCGATAATAGACTGCAGGTCCGGCGGCAATGATTCCCACGCGGTCCGGTTCACGATGCACTCCAGCGCCGGCCCGGGTTCCTGCCATCCCGGGTAGTAATAATACTTTGCTGCTTTGTGCAGTCCGAAAGACATGTCGTTGTAAGCACCAACCCACTCGGTCGCATCGATCGCCCCGGTCTGCAGTGACGTGAAAATCTCGGCGCCCGGCAGCATCACCGGTGTGCCGCCGGCGCGGCGAAGCACCTCGCCGCCGAGGCCTGGAATGCGCATCTTCAGGCCCTTCAGGTCTGCGACCGAGTTGATCTCCTTGTTGAACCAACCGCCCATTTGAACACCCGTGTTACCGCACGGGAACGGCACCAGGTTGAACGGCTCGTAAAGCTCGCGCCACAACTCGAGACCGCCACCGTAGTAGAGCCAGCCATTAATTTCGAGGTAATTCATGCCGAACGGGATCGCCGTAAAGAACTGGGCGGCGTCCACTTTGCCCCTGTGATAATAAGAGGCGTCGTGGCCCATCTCGACGGCGCCGCGACTCACGGCATCGAATACCTCGAATGCCGGTACCAGCTCGCCGGCCGCATAGACCTTGATCTTCAATCGTCCGCCCGATGCGGCCGCGATGTAATCTGCAAGATTGTCTACGCCGCTGCCCAACCCGGGATATTTCGGCGGCCACGAGGTCACTATCGACCATTCGAAGGACTCTGCCAGGCGCTCGGTACCGGCTGCGCAATCACTTTCAGTCGGTGCACATGCCGCAAGCCCCGTTGCCGCGGCAAGGCCGCCAACAAATTGTCGTCTTTTCATAGTCGATCCTGATGGGATTCAAGAGTGCCGGGCTGATGTAACAGCCGGGACTTAATCGTACAGGCAGTGTTCGATGTGATCGAGTTCCACAGGCGGCTTTCTCCGCATGACAACAGGAATCGGCGATGCTTACTTCGGTACTCGTGCGCCGCCGATGATCAGGAGATTGCCCACGTCCAGCGCAGCAGCAGAGATGCCATTGCCGCGCATTTCATTGACGATGAGATCCGTTCGGCCGTCACCATCGAGATCAGCGGCGGCGGCACTGTACATCAGAGTATCCCCGGTATCATTCACGGACTGCTCGCCATTCGCGCCATAGATATCGGTAATTGGAAACGAAGCAGGGTCGGGTCGCATGCCGTCCGCCAGATCGATAATGGATGGCCATGTCCCGCTCCTGCCCCATAGCACGTGAATCGTTCCGGCGTGAATGCGTGCCAACGGCGATGCAAGCGGAGATGCGATTGCGAGATCGGCGATGCCATCGCCGTCAAAATCTCCGTGCAAGGACGTATCATTAGTAATCGTCCCGGCTTCCGGACCGAGAATGGTCGTAACCACGAGGTCGCCCGGTACATTGCTCACCGAGAAGCTTCGGTTCTTCAGGCTTGCCGCGGAAAAGAACAGGTGTCCGACGCCGCCTCTGTCCCGATCCGACCTGGCGATTCCCCAAATATCGCCGAGAAACAGATCCGCTTCGCCATCGTCGTTGTAATCGAGCCCGCCCAGTATTTCCTCGGCAAAACTGTGGCTAGTAAATACGCCGGCGACACCGCCGCCGTCGATGCGCGTTGTCGAAGCCGGCGCGGTGTCGGTCGAAAAACTCAGACCGGGGGCCCAGACACCAGCGGCGCTGATGTTGTCGTCCCACACGATGAAAAGGCTGCCGCCAGGATTTGCGCCGATGGCGACAGCGGAGCCCGCAGGGGCGTCCTGAGCAAGAAGTTCGCCACCCACGCGTTTCAGTGACGCCGCAATCAGGATGTCGCCACGACCATTGTCATCGAGATCCGCAATATCCACGGTCGCGCCAAAATGATATCCGGCAGAACCGGGGGGCGGCGTAATTTTGAGAACGTGCCCGGCGATCATTGTCGATCCGAAGTCCAGCAGGTCTATGACAGCGTTCGCGTTGAGGTGCGAGCCGCCTCGAACGAGATACGCCGCGCCGCGATCGGTCTCACCGGCGATGTCCTCCTGGTCCGCACCGACCAGTATGTCGGCAACACCATCGCCGCTGACATCTCCGGTTCGCATCCAGAAACCAAGCCGGTCCAGTTCGGCTGCCCCGGCAATCGTGAACACGGTTACGCTGGACGGCGGCGCCGCCAGGTCGAGCATCATGCCAGCGCCTGCGAGGTCCCGCAAACCCTGTCCGCCCACAACGATCGTCAGCGCGCCCGCACCGATACGGTCCGGCGCAGACGCGCGATAATTCGGCCTGCCGATAATGAGATCGCCCAGCCCGTCGCCGGTGACATCGTCCATCCAGATTTCTCCGCCGGCAGCCTCTTGCGGCCCGGCACCGGCTATCCGCAGAACGTCCGTGTTTGCTTGTGCTGTGTCGAGACTTTGCTGAATCTGGCCGTTGCCGAATATCAGATC
Source organism: Pseudomonadota bacterium (assembly GCA_022560695.1). Lineage (GTDB taxonomy): Bacteria > Pseudomonadota > Gammaproteobacteria > Steroidobacterales > Woeseiaceae > UBA1847. The sequence goes on along the minus strand of JADFSP010000005.1, from coordinate 23,491 downwards.
GACCTGACCGGCACGATCCCTGCCGAATGGAGATGCCTGCATGCCCGACATCGCAAAGTCAACATTTCCGTCGCCGTCGCAATCCCAGCCACCGGCTACCGGGACGCCGAATTGTCCGGTCGATGCCGATCCCGAAACGCGCAAGAAGCCATTTCCGGATTCCAGACCGTTGATGTCAAGAATTTTCGCCGCGTCGGGCGGCACGGGGGGAATCGCGGTGGAACCACCGCCACCGCATGCGGCCATCAATAATGCCATCGCTGCTGTTGAAGCTGACAGCCGCAATTCGCGCTCCTCCTTATCATCAGATCGTGTTGTTAGCTCGTATTATCAGACACGAATACACGGCCCGGGTTCGGACGTAAACCTGCGATCTTGCCCGAAGCGGCCATTCAAACGACGCCGATATCGGTAATCTGACAGGCGGCAGACATCGCGGCCGACAGGCAGCTTTCTGCTCGCCTGCCATTGGATCACAATGCCGATGTGGGCCCCGGTCGGATGACCGGGGCCCGTCCGTCCCTGGTCCGGCCGGCAGGCTGGCGCCCGGGCCTACCTTCCATGGCCTGGCCCCTGGTGGGGCTCACGCCGGCATGCCCGAGCCAGCCCCACCTCCCGGCCGGTCCGATCAGCTTCGCATTGATGCCGCGCCGCTATGGCTATTCGTAACTCGTTGATGCATTAATAAAGACCTGCTTGCACCGGAATCTGGAGAAATAAGCGAAAAATGATCGGCCTGCTGCAACGCGTGACGCGTGCCAGCGTTAGCGTCGATGGCGAAACGACGGGTGAGATCGGCCGCGGCCTGCTCGTCCTTGTCGGCGTGCATCGCGACGACACCGAAAAGGATGTTGGCCGGCTCGCGGAGCGCATTCTGACCTATCGTGTTTTTCCCGACTCCGTTGGCCGCATGAACCGCAGCGTGCTCGACGAGACCGCGGCCATCCTGCTCGTACCGCAATTCACGCTGGCCGCCGACACCAAAAAAGGCACCAGGGCGAGTTTTACACGCGCTGCCGCGCCGGACACCGGCGAGCGATTCTTCCTGCAGCTGATCAAGCTGTGCCGGGCACGGCTCGAGCGCGTCGAGACAGGGCAATTCGGCGCCCATATGCAGGTGAGTCTCATCAATGATGGCCCTGTTACGTTCTGGCTCGAAAGCTGAGGACGCGCCCAGGGCGCGCGATGCTGGCGCGGACTTGTTGCGTCGCCGGAGGTATTATGGCCGCATAGCGCCTGGCCTGGCCCGGTGCTTTTCTGAAAACACGTTACGGGGTCACGCCCCAGGAGACTAGAGATGTTTTCCAACATCGGCCCGGTACAGTTGCTGATCGTGCTTGTCATCGTGCTCGCCATATTCGGCACGAAACGCCTGCGCACGCTGGGCTCCGACCTCGGTAGTGCCGTCAAAGGCTTTCGTTCTGCGATGAGCGAGGCCGAAAAATCCGACGAAGCCGAGCAGATCGAAGAAACATCGCAGCAGGAGGCAAACTTCGACAACACGCCGGTTGAAGAGAACCGCAAAGAAAACGAATCCTGATCGACGTCCACGATGTCCGGCATCGGCTTTTTCGAACTCATCATCCTGTTTTTCATCGGGCTCATCGTCCTGGGGCCCGAGCGACTCCCGCGTGTCGCGAACCAGATTGGCAGCTGGATCGGCCAGGCGCGGCGCATGACTCGCATGATGAAGCAACAGCTCGAAGATGAACTCGACCTCGAAAAAGAGTTGCGCATACAGCCGCCGGCGCTGCAGGCGCCGCACGTTGACACAGCCACGCCTGCGACGGATGCCAGTATTGAAAAGCTCGCCGATGAGCGAACCACCGCCGAGCCCAGCGCCGGGAACCGCACCAGGAAGAACGACGAGATAACCGGTGGCGAGCGAGACGAATAAGACAGAAGAGTCGCTTGCCGAGGGCACCTTGCTTTCGCATCTGGTTGAACTCCGCAGCCGGCTGCTCAAAGTCGCTGCCGCGATCGTCGCCGTATTCATCGTGTTGCTGCCATTTGCGCGACAAATATTCGCACTCGTATCTCAGCCGTTGCGGGAGGTATTGCCCGGCAACCAGATGATTGCAACGGCTGTGGCGTCGCCATTGCTGACGCCGTTCAAACTGACGTTCTTCGTCGCGCTGTTCATCGCGATGCCGGTCGTGCTCTATCAGACCTGGGCCTTCGTCGCTCCTGGCTTGTACAAAAAGGAAAAGCGCTTCGCAGTGCCGCTGCTCGCATCGAGCATCCTGCTTTTTTACGCGGGTATCGCGTTCGCCTACTTCGTCGTGTTTCCCCTCATGTTCGGCTTTTTCACGGCCGTCGCGCCCGACGGCGTCGAGGTCATGACCGACATTGCCTCCTACCTCGACTTCATCTCCATGATCGTGCTTGCGTTCGGCATCGCCTTCGAGGTGCCAGTGGCGACCGTCTTGGTCGTCTGGACCGGACTGACCACACCCGCGAAGCTCGCCAAGGCACGGCCGTATGTATTCCTGCTGGCGTTTGTCATGGGCATGTTTCTGACGCCACCGGATATCATCAGCCAGACGCTGCTTGCGGTGCCCGTGTACCTACTCTACGAACTCGGCATCCTCATGTCGCGCTTTTTCGTACCAGATCGCGAAGGTAGCAAGTTGCCAGAGAAATAGTGTTTAATGCCGGGCATTCGGCGCGAGCAACCAACAGCGAAAGAACCGGGGGAGTAAAGTAATGAGTGACTCCGATGCCGTCACGGCGGACAACTACGCGCACGACGCGGAACTCTGGGGCCATCCGAAAGGCCTTTACGTCTGTTTCACGACCGAACTCTGGGAGCGCTTCTCATTCTACGGAATGAAGTACCTGTTGCTTCTGTACCTGACCAAATACCACTTGTTCAGCGACGAAGCGGGCCTCGACGTGCTCGGCTCCTATGCGGGCCTCGTGTATGCGCTGCCCGTCATCGGTGGCCTGATCGCCGATCGCTACCTCGGCATGCGCAAGTCAGTACTGTTTGGCGGCACCCTGCTGGCCATCGGTCACCTTCTGATGGCCGTCGAGGGCCACAAGGCGATTTTCTACGCCGCGGGAACGAAGCTGACGGAAAGCCTGGCGCTTGCGTCGGGTGAGATCCTGACCGCGGGCACCGTGCTGACGGAAAGCATTACCTTCCGTGACACGGCCGCGCTGAACGTATTTTATTTTGCGCTGGCGCTGATCGTCATGGGCGTTGGCTACCTGAAGCCGAACATATCCACAATCGTCGGCAAGCTTTACGCGAAAGATGATCCGCGCCGTGATTCGGGTTTCACGATTTTCTACATGGGCATCAATATCGGCTCCTTCACGGCCACGTTGTTATGCGGCTACCTCGGCGAGACTTTCGGCTGGAAGTACGGCTTTGGCGCGGCAGGCATCGGCATGATCTTCGGTTTGTGCACGTTCATGTACGGCCAGAAATACCTGAAGGGTCATGCGGAACCGGCAGACGCCGAAAGCCTCAGAGAAAAAGTGTTCGGCCCGGTCAACCGCGAGTGGTCTATCTACTTGTTGAGCCTGCCCGTGCTCAGCGTTATTTGGCTGCTCGTGCAGCACGAACCGGTCGTCTTGTTGACGCAGAACGTGTTCCTGATCGTATCGATCGTCGCTATCGTTCTCTACTCGATGGTCTACCGCAAGACCGGGAGCAGCAATACAACGGCGTACACATTTGCCGCCAGCGCAATCGTGATCGGCATTTACGCAGCCGGTGCGAGTCTGGGTTTCCTGCCCGGTAACGAAAATCTCGCCGAGTACGCCGTGTACGCTGCAATGCTCGTGATCACCGGCTTCGTCATCTACGGATTCAGGACGCATAACTCCGCGGAATTTGGCCGCACGGTCGTGCTCATGATCCTGATACTTTCAACCGTGGTTTTCTGGGCATTGTTCGAGCAATCGGCCGGATCAATGACGCTGTACGCGGACCGCGTGGTCGATCGTGAGGTCGGGGGCATTACCTTTACGGCCGCACAATTCGGGTCGCTAAACGCAATATTCATCTTTTTGCTCGCCATTCCGTTCGCAACGCTGTGGATCTGGCTGGCAAAACACAATCTGGAGCCGTCGACGCCCATGAAGTTCGCCCTCGGCATCATTCAGGTTGGCATCGGTTTTGGTGCGCTGGTCATTGGCTCGCACTTCCCGGACCAATCCGGTCAGGTCGCGGCGATCTGGCTGGCGCTCGCTTACCTGCTGCATACGACCGGCGAGCTGTGTCTCTCGCCGGTCGGCCTTTCCGCGGTGACGAAGCTGTCGATCGGTAAAGTGGTCGGCGTCAGCATGGGAACCTGGTTTCTGGCCACCGCACTATCGGAAACGGTCGCGACACGCATGGGCAAGATGGCCGCTATCAGCGTCGACGGTGGCGAAACGGCCGACATAGCCACGGCACTCGCCAGGTACACGGAGCTGTTCGAGTTCCTCATGTACTTCGGCGTCGCTTTCGGCGTGTTTATGCTCGTGATTTCGCCGTTGCTAAAACGCGGCATGCACGGCGTGCACTAACTCAGGAATTTTTCATGAAAAATCTCGCACTCATTGTTACGAGCGCATCGCTCGTCGCATTCCTCACGGCTTGTTCGCCGCCAGCCACCGATGAGACGGCGGATGATTTCGTTGCACGTGCCAACAGTGAGCTCAAGGAATTGCGCAAAGAGGTCGGCGCGGCCGACTGGGAGTGGAGAACCAACATTACCGAGGATACCGCTGCCGCCAGCGCGCGGGCCAACGAGCATTATGCGGAGTGGCACAGCAGCATGGTTGCCCAGTCATTGCAATACGATGGCCAGGAACTTGCGCCTCAAACACGTCGCGCACTCGATCTTCTGAAGCTCGGCACGACAAAACCTGCGCCCAATGACGCGGCGAAGCGCAAGCAACTTTCCCGGATCCTGACAGACCTCGCCAGCATGTACGGCGAGGGCAAGTATTGCCGCAACGACGGCGACTGCCTGTCGCGGCCGGAACTCGAGGACATCATGGCGCAAAGTCGTGATTACGATGAGTTGCTCGAGGCATGGCAGGGCTGGCGCACGGTGTCCCCGCCCATGCGCGACAAGTACCAGCATTTCGTCGAGCTGACGAACGAAGGCGCGCGCGAACTGGGTTACAGCGACCTCGGCGCGATGTGGCGCTCCGGTTACGACATGAGTGACGCGGATTTTCAGCAAGAAGCATCGCGACTCTGGGAGCAGGTAAAGCCGCTTTACGAAGAGCTGCACTGTCACGTACGCGCCAAACTGGGCGACTTCTATGGCGAAGACAAGGTACCGCAGGACCAGCCGATACCCGCGCATCTTCTGGGCAATATGTGGTCGCAGGAGTGGGGCTTCATCTACGACATCATGGAGCCGTACCCCGGCGAGTCGGATCTCGACGTCGACAGGACACTGAAGACGAAAGCGTACTCGCCACAGGAGATGGTGCGCTCGGCCGAAAGCTTTTACGTGTCACTGGGCCTGCCGCGACTGCCTGACACGTTTTGGGAGCGCTCGATGTTTTCGAAGCCGCCCGACCGCGAAGTCGCTTGTCACGCGAGTGCCTGGGGTCTCGATGGCGGCAACGATCTGCGCATCAAGATGTGCATCAAGCAAACCTATGATGAGCTGCGTGTTATCTACCACGAGCTTGGCCACAATTATTACCAGGGTGCTTACAAGGATCAGCCACCGTTGTTCCAGGGCGGCGCGCACTCCGGTTTCCACGAAGCAATCGGCGACACCGTGACCTTGTCGATGACGCCCGGGTATCTTTTCGAAGTGGGTCTCGTCGCATCGGCAGCGCAAAGTCGCGAGGCCGTCATCAATCGGCAAATGATGCGGGCCCTGGACAAAATCGCCTTCCTGCCGTTCGGCAAGCTCATCGACGAGTGGCGCTGGGACGTATTCTCGGGCGAGATTCGGCCCGCAGACTACAACAAGACGTGGTGGGAGTTACGCACGCGCTACCAGGGCATCGCCCCGCCCGTCACACGCACCGAGGCCGACTTCGACCCGGGCGCCAAATATCACATTCCGTCGAATGTTTCCTACACGCGTTACTTTCTCGCGCGGATCCTGCAGTTCCAGTTCCAGCGCGCGCTGTGCGCAGTAGCCGGTCATGAAGGCGAACTACACGCCTGCTCTTTGTATGGCAGCAAGGAAGCCGGCGCGCGCCTGCAGGCGATGCTCGAGGTCGGCCAAAGCAAGCCCTGGCAAGACACTCTCGAGAAACTGACCGGTACGCGCGAGATGGACGCCAGTGCCATCATCGATTACTTCGCGCCCCTGATGGCCTGGCTGCGGGAGCAGAACAAAGGCCGCAGCTGCGGCTGGTAGTCGGAAAAGGGGTCGAACCGCAGTTTTTCTTTTCGCTAGTCGCCCAGGCAACTGCCGGCATAGGCTTTCGTGACGCCGGCGTTGCCCAGCTGACAGTCGTTGTCATAGGTAACGCCGTCCATGCCGCAAACGGGCAGATAGGCTCGCGGACAGTTGCGTCCCTGATCTTCACAGACACCCGCATAGTCTATGCGGATACCGCGCCGTTCGGCGTAGCAGGCATTGCCGTAGGTTACGCTGTCGGATCCGCAGACCGGAACAAACAGAGCAGGGCATCGGCGCTGATTGCACATGCCCTCGGTGAACGTCGCAACACTGGCCTTGTCGGCGTAGCAGGCGTTGTCATAACTCTCGCCGTCATCGCCGCACACCGGGGCGAACACTTTCGGGCAATTCCCAATATCGCAATTGCTGTGGCGCTGTACCGGGATGCGTTCGGCGTTTGCCTCGCAACGATTGATGTAAGTGCGGCCGTTCATGCCGCAAACCGGATCACGGACGCTCGGGCAACCACGTGGCGTGCAGGCGCCGAGGCCTGCGATCTCGATGCCCGACTTGCCTGCAAAACATTCGTTGATGTAGGTATTGCCGTCGACGCCGCAAACCGGATCCAGGTCCTCCGGGCAACCATTGCTGGTGTTCGCGCAAATTCCCTGCCTGGCCACCTCCACCCCGGCGGCGCCTGCGACACACTCGTTACTGTATGTCTGGCCATCGACGCCGCAAACGGGACTGTATTGCATCGTGCAGGCAATCCCGTCCTCCTGCGCAACGCTCGTTCCGCGGTCGTTTGTAAACAACGTTTTGACACCATCGTCCCCGGCGAGGCTCACTGCCGACCCAAATACGATTGGCATCAGGATACAGGCGGCCTTTATTGTCACTGACAATCTACTGATCATGTCCCTCTCACGCTGCTTTTTGTCTTTGAGTCGCCCGGTCCGCTACGGTTCACCGATTTTCCTGCGGAAGCCATGTCGGCTGACGAAGCTGGTGCATCGATCAGTTCACTGACCGGCACGAGCTCGAATCCCGCGGCTCGCAGCCGCGGCAGTTCATACTCCAGAATCTCCAGCGTCGCCGTGTAGGGATGCGCAATCGCAATGGCGTGACCGCGCTGGGTGGCTATGGCCTTAAGGCGCTCCAGTTCTCGCCGAATCGCCTCCGGCGCGGGGTCCGCGTCCAGAAAAACATCCCGTTTCAATGCCCCGACGCCGGTTTCCGCCGCGATTCTCAAGGCAACGCTTGCGTGCGTCGTGTAGCTGTCGACAAAGAACAGCCCCTCATGCGCGCGGATATCCTCCATGAGCCAGAGCATGTGCCCGGGATGGCGCGTCAACAGGCTGCCGCGGTGGCTGTTGACGCCCGCCGCATACGGGACGGACTCGATCGCTTCGGCAAACACCGCCGCAAAACGTTCCCGGCTCATATCGAGGGTAATGCCGCCAGGCTCCGGCGGCCCACTGTGCTCGATCGCCTGCAAGGGCAGATGCAACAACACTTCCTTGCCATTGTCGTGTGCACGTTTTGCCAGTTGCCTGGCGCGCGGTGTCCCGGGCAGGATGGCACAGACAACGGGTCCCGGCAGATCGATGACACGTCGACCCGCATCGAGCTGGTAACCGAGATCATCGATGATAATTGCGATGCGCGGCGGCGACTCCGCCAGGCATTGCGACACGAACAACAGCAGGACCACTGCGAGGTGGAATACGCCCGGCATCATTGCGCGTTACTGTGCATTACGCGCCGCCGCTGCAGGCGGGCCAGCGCCTCGATTAGCTGCGCATCATTTTCCCGATCGATTTGAGCACCCAAGCTCAGGTCCGGATGGCCCGGCGTGCCTTCGACATAGACGTCAGGTGTTATTCCCGTCTCGTGAATGGAGTCGCCCGACGGAGTGTAGTATCGGGACGTCGTCAACTTGATCGCACGCCCCTGCGATAACGGCATTACGGTTTGCACGAGGCCCTTGCCGAATGTCGTGGTACCGATAACGACAGCGCGGCCATGATCCTGCAGCGCGCCGGCAACAATTTCAGAGGCCGATGCCGAACCCTTGTTAACAAGGATGACGAGCTCAGCGCCATCCAGGACGTCACCTCGATGCGCTGACCGCGTAAATCTCGCATCGCTTGTGCGCCCATCCGCCGTGACAATGATGCCGCTGTCCAGAAACAGATCCGATACATCGACGGCTGCATCGAGCACGCCGCCCGGATTGTTACGCAAGTCCAGGATGAGGCCATCGAGCATGCCGTCGTTCGTGTCCTGCATGGCGTCGATCGCCCGGCTCAATTCACGGGCCGTCGCCTCGCTGAACTGGCTCAGGCGGACATAGCCGAACGACGGGCTCAAAATTTCGTAGTGCACGCTCGCGACGCGTATGATCTCTCGACGCATGTCATGGATGATCGCGTCGCCGTCACGCAGGACTGTGATGCTGATTTTCGACCCTGGCCGGCCGCGCATGCGGTCGACGATGTCGTGAATATTGCTTTCTTCGACCGATACGCCATCGACCGCGATGATCTGGTCGCCGCTGCGCATGCCGGAACGCGCGGCGGGCGAACCGGCAATCGGTGTAATGACCCTGATGGCGCCGTCAACCTGACCGACTTCGATTCCGACGCCCGAATAATTGCCTGTTGTGCTGATGCGGATGTCGCGATATTCGTCCGCGTCGAGATATTGGGAGTGCGCGTCGAGATTGTTAATCATGCCGCGAATGGCGCTTTCGAGAAGCTCGTTATCATCGATCGGCTCGATGTACTCCTGCTTGACCCGCGCCATGACCTCGGCGAACAGCCGTGCCTGCTCCCAGGCCAGTTCATCGGCATCGGGCCTGTCCGCCCGTGACAGAAGTCCCCCGCCAATCGAAAGGCTGAGTCCCATGACCATGCCGATAACAACAACCAGAATTGCTCTGGTCTTCAATGACATACACATCTCCAGTACCCCGCCCCGACGGCCGCCCGGACGTGTCACTCGACGATAGCACAGCGGCGATTATGCGCCTATGCACGGCCGTCACGGTTGAAAAAGTGGGGTCGAACCGAAGTTTTTGTTCGATGGAGTTTTTTAATCACCAGTTCTTGCCAAAAACTTCGGTTCGACCCCACTTTTTCCTTAGCCGCCGGGGCGGCGCGTGACCCAACGATTCGGATCCACGGGGGCCGTGCCATGACGCACCTCGAAATAGAGACCGGCTTGTGTCTGTCCGCCGCTGTCGCCGACCGTCGCAATAACGTCGCCGGGCGCGACCCAATCGCCGGTATTCTTGAGTATCGTCTCGTTATAGCCATAAAGCGTCATATAGCCCTCGCCGTGTTCGACGATAACCAACAGACCCATGCCGGCAAGCCAGTCTGCAAATACCACGCGTCCGTGGTATACGGAGCGCACCTCGCGGCCCCGCGGCGCCGCCAGCACAACACCATTCCATTTCAACTTTCCACCGACACGCGGCTGACCGAAATCGTGCAGTAAGGTACCGGCGACGGGCCATGTAAGTTGGCCGCGATGTTCGCTGAAAGGGTTTTCGGAGCTGATCGGGTAATCCGACAGGATGCTCGTCAGCTCGGAAATCAGGCGCGCAAGGTCCTTTTCCTGTGCCGCCAGACGATCGATTTCGGTGCCCTCGTCGGCAATCTTGCTGTTCAGCCTGGCCAGCAATTGCTGCCGCCGCTCCTGCGCCGTGCTGACTCTTGTCAGCTCCACCTGCCGCCGCGAACGAATGTCGGAAAGTCGGGCCTCCTCGGCCACCACGCGGCCCTGCAGTTGCACCAGCTCGCGGATACGAGCCGACACTGTCTCGATGTTTCTGGCGCGATACTGGTTGAGGTACGCGTAATAGCTGATCAGGCGACCCAGAGTTGCGGGGTCGTCCTGATTCAGCAGCATCCTTATTTTTTCATGGCTACCGCTCATGTACGCCGCGCGGACCTGCGCCGCCAGCTCGGTTGACTCTTCATCAAGCGCGGCCGCTCTCTCGGTCATCTCTGCATCAAGGTCAACCTTGCGCCTTGCGGTGTACTGGCGCTCGCGCTCGATTTCCCTGAGCCGGATGCGCTTTCCGGAAATCTCGATCTCAGCGTTCTGAAGCTCGGCCGTCAGTCGATCACGATCCGCGGCCCTCGCATCCATGCTTTTCTTGAGCTCGCTAATGCGCTCACGGACCTCCGCGAGTTCAAGCTCCCTGACTTTGGCGAGCTCGCCGTCGGCCTCCGCCCCGGATGCCAAAGGCGTCGGCGACTGCACCGCAACCAGCACGAGCAAACAGAATGCAGGCCTTCTCATGGCCGCACAGTGTAGTGGGTTTGCACCCGGTGGAGAATTGTTGCGGCAACTTCCGTCGCGGCCGCTCGCATCGGGGTAGTTCCGGCCGGACACGCTGCTATACTGCCGCCTTTGCCGCCACCACGGCGCCCCTCCTCGGCGCCACTTATGTTGATTCATGGATAAATATCTCGAGTTCGCGGGCAATCACACGTTGCTGGTGTTTGCCCTGCTGGTCAGCTTTTTTGTGCTGATCATCACTGAGTTACGGCGCAAAGCGCGCAGCGTCGTGGCCGTTGAGCCGACCGCTGCGGTCGCGTTGATCAACAAGGATGCCACGGTCATCGACTTGCGCAGCGCCGAAGCATTTGCACGTGGCCACATCGTGAGCGCCAGGCACATCCCTTACGACGAGCTCGACGCGCGCATGGACCAGGTCAGCAAGCTCGCCAAAAAGCCGATAGTGACCGTCTGCGAGACGGGCGTGACCTCGACGAAGGCGGCCAATTCACTGCGCAACTCCGGCTTCAAGAGCGTCTATGGCCTCAAGGGTGGCATGACGGCCTGGAGTCAGGCCGGTCTTCCGGTCGTCACCGGAAAAAAGACCAAGAGCAAGAAGTAAGCACCACGGAGTACCGGTGAGCAGCGCGACAGTGAAAATTTACGGCAATGACGGCTGCGCCTATTGCATGGCAGCGCGCATGTTGTTGACGCGAAGAGGCATAGAATTTGAAGACATCTCGGTCTCTGCCGATCCGCAGCGACGCGCCGAAATGCAGCGACTAAGCGGCCGCCGGTCGGTGCCGCAAATATTCATCGGCGATACTCACGTTGGCGGCTTCGATGATCTCTCTGCGCTCGACGTGAGCGGAGAATTGGACAAATTGCTCGCCGAGGACTGATTGAGCGGGCTCCTTTTGAAAACAGGAAATTGAAATGGCAGAAAAAGACCAGGGTGACTCCGAGAAGCGCCTCGCGATCATGAAAATTTACCTCAAGGACTTTTCCTTCGAATCGCCCTTGGCTCCCCAGGTGTTCAAGGAGAGCGACTGGGCTCCGCAAACGAGCTTGAACATGCGTAGCGCCCATACCGCGGTTGACGACAAGCATCACGAAGTCGTGTTGACAATTTCAGTCGAGGCCAAGGACAGCGAGAAAAAGAAGACGCTGTTTCTGGTCGAGCTGCATCAGGCCGGCCTGTTTGAGATAGGCGGCTTCAGCCGGGAAGAGTTCGGCGCTTTGATAGGAAGTTTTTGCCCCAACATCCTGTTTCCGTATGCGCGCGAATCGATTGCCGGCATTATCCAGAAGGGCGGTTTTCCCGAGTTTGTGCTGCAGCCGATCAACTTCGACGCCTTGTACATGCAGTCCCTGCAGCAACAGCAGCAAAAGGGCGATGGCACCAAGCCGGAGACGCACTGATAAAGATCGATTCTTCACCGGCAATCGCTGTGATCGGCGCGGGCTCCTGGGGAACTGCGCTGGCACTGCAGTTCGCGCGCAGCGGTCGCGAAGTGAGACTTTGGGGGCGAGACCGGGCACAGCTCGAAGCCATGACGCGCGACGGCGTCAATTCCCGATACCTGCCCGGCGTGGATTTTCCGTCCCACCTCGTTGTCGCCACCGATCTCGAACAATGTCTGAACGGTGTGCGCGACATGTTGATCGCCGTGCCGAGCCATGGCTTGCGCGAGACACTGACGGCTGTCAGCCCGTGGCTGTCCGCTGCTTCGCGTGTCAGCTGGGCGACCAAGGGCTTCGAGCTGCACACCGGAATGCTGCCACACCAGGTCGCGGCCGATGTGCTCGGTGGAGAACGGCCAATGGCCGTATTGTCGGGCCCGACGTTCGCCGAGGAAGTCGGTGCGGGGCTGCCGACCGCGTTGACCATCGCCGCAAATGACCCCGAACTGGCGCAAGACCTCGCGGTCGCGTTGTCGGGCGACAACTTCCGCGCCTATACATCGGATGACATGATCGGCGTCGAGGTCGGTGGCGCCGTGAAAAATGTGCTGGCAATCGGCGCCGGCATGTCGGATGGGCTCGGCTTCGGCGCCAATACACGAATCGCGCTGATCACGCGCGGGCTCGTGGAAATGACCCGCCTCGGAGTAGCCGTCGGCGCCAGGAAGGAAACGTTCATGGGTCTTGCGGGCATGGGCGACCTCGTGCTGACCTGTACCGACAACTTGTCCCGTAATCGCCGCATGGGGCTCGCGCTCGCGGGCGGCCAAACGGTGGACGAAGCTCAACGCGAAATCCGGCAGGTTGTCGAGGGCGTCATGGCGGCCGAAGCGGTCAAGGAGGTCGCCGACGAGATGCAGATCGAAATGCCGATATGTCGCCAGGTCTATCGCATACTCTATCAAGGCGTATCTCCGCGAGACGCTGTCGGTGCGCTGATGCGCCGCGAGCTCAAATCGGAACACGATGGAGAGTAATCGATGAACCACCGCACCTTTGCCGGCGTAATTGCCGGCGCCGCCGCTGTCGTTGTGGCGGGTGCGTCCCTGGCGCAGCGCACCTTTGAAGTCGATATCCTTGGCGAGACCTTCGGCTTCGATGAGACGACGGCGAAGAGCGTTGCCCTCGCCGACCTGCATCAGGGCTGCCCGGCTCGCGATTGCATACCGTCGATCGACAATCCGAAGTTTGTTGACGCGGACAGCGCGAGCCACATTGTGGACGACGATGTCGTTATCGCCATCTCCTGGAAAGGCGAGCATCGCGCTTATCCGTCGCGCATCCTCGATCACCACGAGATCGTTAACGACACGATCGCGGGAACGCCGATAGCGATTACGTGGTGTCCCCTGTGTGGCTCCGGCGTCGCCATTCATCGCGATATCGGCAGCCGGGTTACCGAATTTGGCGTGTCCGGCGTGCTCTACAACAGCGATCTCGTACTCTACGACCGGGCGACGGAAACGCTCTGGGACCAGATCGAGGCTACCGGCATCGTCGGTCCGATGACGGGCACGAAGCTCAAGCTTATCCCGGTAACGACAACGCGCTGGTCGCGCTGGCGCACGGCGCATCCCGACACGCTCGTGTTGTCCACGGACACGGGCTTTGACAAGGACTACGCCAGCGATCCATACGCCAGTTACCGCCGGTCCACGGCAACCATGTTTCCGGTCATGCGCGAAGACGACCGCATACCGCCCAAGACTGTTGTTTACGGATTTGAGCTCTCTGGGCAGCCGGTCGCGTTCACTGAGTCGCTGTTGCAGAAACACGGCAGCTACGCCTATGAGCAAAGCGGTCGCACGCTGACAGTTACGTTAAAAGACGACGGCTCGGTGAGCCTCGAGGACGGTAGCTCCGGCGAACGCTACGCGCCAATTCGTTTGTTCTGGTTTGCCTGGTTTACGTTTCACCCGCAGACCATTCTGGTTCGCTAGCCGCCCGATCGCACGGCACCCTCGAAGTCGAGCTGCCGCCACGCCTCGTAGATAATGACAGCGGCAACGTTCGACAGGTTCAGACTGCGGCTGCCCTTGCGCAACGGCAGTCTGAGCCGTTGTTCGGGTGGTAACGATTCAAGCACCTCGGCGGGAAGGCCGCGCGTTTCCGGGCCCAGCAGGAATGCGTCGTGCGCTGCATAGACCGGAGTGTCATGACACGTCTGGCCGCGAGTGCTCAGCGCGAACACCCTCGGACTTTCCAAAGCATCCAGACATTTGTCGAGCGACGAGTGCGTCGTCACCTGTGCAAACTCACGGTAATCCAGGCCGGCACGCTTGAGGCGCGGCTCGTCGAGTTCAAAACCCAGCGGCTCGACAAGATGCAGTCTGACGCCCGTGTTTGCGCACAGACGAATGATATTGCCCGTGTTGGGCGGGATCTCGGGTTCGTACAGAATCAGGCTGAACATTATCCGAGTGTAGTGTATCCGCGCAGCGTTCCGGCACATCGTCCATGTCGCAAGTGCCGAGGCGGCCGGACTGTCCTGAGCAACCGAAACAATGTCTGCGGGACTGACTTTCGATTTTCGCCCGTCGGGCGCCCACGCAAGTTGCACCTTGGCCCGGTAGCAAGTAGAAACAAGCACATGACGATCGCTGACCTCCCGCCGAAGTTGCAATGATTCACGCCGTACCAATCACGGACGAACGTCCGGTGAAGTTTTTGCAGCGTGCGCTGGGCGTGTTCGGGTACAGCCGTCGCGCCATGACGCTCGTCTGGACGACGAGCCGGTTCCTGACCTTCACGCTGGCTATCCTGACCGTGATCGCTGGCGTACTGCCTGCCGCGATCGCTTATATCGGGCAGCTCATCGTCGACGGGGTTGTGGCCGCGATGTCATCCGACTCGCCGGACACCCGCCGGATCTTGTGGCTGGTTGTGCTCGAAGCCCTCGTCGTCACGGCGGTCGCGGCCAGTCAGCGTGGCCTGTCGGCAAGCCAGTCCTTGCTGCGCGCACTCCTCGGGCAGCGCGTCAATGTCATGATTCTTGAAAAGGCGCTGACGTTGCAGCTCGCGCATTTCGAGGACTCGGAGTTCTACGACAAGCTGACACAAGCGCGGCGTGAGGCATCGACTCGGCCGCTCAGCCTGGTCAATCGCACTTTTGGCCTGGTTCAAAACAGCATTTCACTAACGAGTTATGCCGTGTTGCTGTTCACCTTCTCCCCGTGGGCAGTCGTTATCCTGATGGGCGCCGGTTTGCCGGCGTTCATTGCCGAGGCAAAGTTTTCCGGGGATGCCTTCAAGCTGTTTCGCTGGCGCTCCCCGGACACCCGCATGCAGATGTACCTCGAAACCGTGATCGCCAGGGAGGACGGGGTCAAGGAAGTCAAACTGTTTCAGCTTGGGCCGCGGCTGCTGCAACGATATCAGGACATCTTCCACAAGTTGTTTGCCGAGGATCGACGCCTGACACTGCGTCGAGACGGCTGGGGCTTCGCACTCGGCCTGATTTCGACCGGAGCGTTCTACGGTGCTTACATCTGGATCGTAACCGCCACGATCAACGCTGAAATTACGCTGGGTGCAATGACCATGTACCTGCTGCTGTTCAGACAGGGTCAGACGGCGGTCGCCGCCATATTGTCCTCGATCAGCGGCATGTATGAAGACAATCTGTACCTGTCCAACCTGTATGAGTACCTTGGCCAGGAGGTGCAGCAACGCAGCGGGCGGCTTGTCCGCGGGCCGGAGCCGAAGCTTGGCCTCGAACTCAGGAACGTGTCGTTCACATACCCGGGCGCGTCGCGGCCGGCAATCAGCAACATAGACCTCAACATCCGACCGGGCGACAGCCTGGCCCTGGTCGGCGAAAACGGTTCAGGCAAGACGACGCTGATCAAGCTGATCGCCCGGCTTTATGAGCCGACCGGCGGCAACATCCTGCTGGACGGCCTCGACCTGAACGACTGGGATATCGATGCGCTGCGCCAGCGAATCGGCGTTATTTTTCAGGACTTTGGCCGCTATCAATTCTCTGTCGGAGAAAACATCGGTGCGGGTGATGTCCGTTATATCGACGACGCCGAGCGCTGGGCGGTAGCGGCCAAAACCGGGATGGCGGCGCCCTTTATCGAAGAGATGCCCGACGGCTACGAGACCCAGCTGGGACGCTGGTTCAAGGGCGGGCGCGAATTGTCGGGCGGGGAGTGGCAGAAAATCGCATTGTCCCGGGCCTTCATGCGTAGCGACGCCGACATACTGGTTCTCGACGAGCCGACCGCGGCAATGGACGCAGCCTCGGAGGCCGCCATATTCGATCATTTTCGAAACGCAAGTGCGACCAAGATGACCATTCTCATCTCCCATCGTTTCTCTACCGTGCGCGCTGCCAACCAGATCGTTGTCATGCGGAGTGGCGCAATTGTGGAACGTGGCGACCACACCAGCCTGCTCGAGCTCGGCGGAGTGTACGCACACCTGTTCACGCTGCAGGCGAGGGGCTACCAGTAGCGCGTGGGTACCCGTTGCCGTACACGCGGAATTCCACGGGATGTAGTGCCTGATTTGAGCCTGTAGAATGCCGCATCGCATGATTATCGTTAATTATCGGGACAGCCCTTGACGATGGCCCAGGCCACAGACTTCAACAACGACTGCTTGCGAATTGACTATTGCGGCCTGTCGATGGACTCGCCGATCGTGTTGCTGTCGGGCTGTGTCGGCTTCGGCGAGGAGTACACGCGCGTCAAGGGCTTTTCCAATCGCGACGTGGGCGCCGTCGTTCTCAAGGGGACGACGCTCGAGCCCCGGCTCGGCAATTCGCCACACCGTATCTCTGAAACTCCGATGGGCATGCTCAATGCGATCGGCCTGCAAAATCCGGGCGTCGACACGGTCGTTGACGAAATCCTGCCGGGCCTGGACTTCAGCGAGACCCGCTTCATGGCCAACGTCTGTGGATCGACGATCGAAGACTATGCCGCGGTAACACGACGTTTCGACGACTCGGCAATTGACGCAATCGAAATCAACATTTCATGTCCGAACATCAAGGAAGGCGGCGTGCAATTCGGTAATGTTCCGGAGATGTCGGCCCGCGTGGTCGAGGCGTGTCGCGCACAGACGAGCAAACCGATCATCACCAAACTGTCGCCGAATCAGACCGACATACGCGAGAATGCGCGTCTTTGCATCGAAGCCGGGTCCGACGGACTAGCTGTCATCAATACCGTGACGGGCATGGCGATCGACGTCGAACGCCGCAAGCCCGTCATCGGCAACGTGCACGGCGGCCTGTCAGGACCAGCCATCAAACCGATCGCGCTGCTCAAGGTACAAGAAGTGTATGAAGTGGCCGGACCACACAATGTGCCGATCATCGGCCAGGGTGGCATCGTGACAGCGGAGGACGCGCTCGAGTTCCTTATCGCCGGCGCAACGACCGTCGGCGTCGGCACCGCGCTGTTTTACGATCCTCTGGTTTGCGTGAAGATCAATGCCGGCATTAGCGACTATTTAAAGCGACATGAAATGTCATCGGTTGCCGGGTTAGTCGGAACGCTGGCTCTCTAGCGCAGGGACACTCCGCGAATAATCGTTGCCTCGCCAATCGCACTGCCTTCGACTTGGGTAGCAGGTGGGGGAGTTATTCTGCGTCATGGCTCGCTGCGCTGCGCTTTACTTCCGCAGAATAACTCCCCCACCTGCTACCAAACCCCGCTAATCCAGATGCAGCACTTTCATTTTGCGCGCCAGGGTACTGCGGCCCCAGCCAAGCAGTTTGGCCGCGTCCTGACGGTGGCCTTTTGTCTGGCTCAGTGCGATTCGAATCAAGGTCTTATCGAACTCGGGCAGCGCCAGATTCAAAAGTGGGGTCGTCCCTGAATTCATTTACCGCTCGGCCCAGGCCGCCAGGCTGCGCGTCCACTCTTGCGTAGCGCGCCATCTCAGTCAGGGTCCTTCTGCTCGAGCGGTATGCGCACATAAAACACGGTGCGGCCCGGCCTGCTGTCGAACTCAATCAACCCGCCATGACGGCTGACGAGTTCCTGGGCCGTTTGCAATCCAAGGCCCGTGCCTTGCGGGTTGCCCGTTACGAGCGGGTAAAACACCGAGCCTTGCAACTCCATCGGTATGCCCGGACCGTCGTCCTCGATTTCGATGCTGGCGATGACGCGGTGGTGCGTATTGCCGATCGTGAAATTTGTGACCGCGCGGCTACGCACCGTTATCGGGCCCTGGCCATCAAGCGCCGTGGCTGCATTTTGCAACAGATTGACAAGTGCCTGCACAAGCTGATCTCGATCGAGGCTTATCTGTGGCAGGCCGGGATCATAGTCGCGCCCGATTTTCACGCCCTTGCCGACCTCGGCGGCAACGATTTTGACGACGTACTCGATCAGTTCATGCGCGTTCACAGGCTGTTTGTTCGGTGGTCCGCCCGGGCCCAACAACGTATCGACAAGCCCGGCAAGACGATCGGTCTCGCTGATGACGACTTGCGTGTATTCCTTGAGTTCGTCATCGACAAGCTGCCGCTCGAGTAACTGCGCGGCCCCCCGAATGCCCCCGACGGATTTTTTATTTCGTGCGCCAGCCGTCGAATCATCTGTCGTCCAGCGCCGTACTGAATGAGCAGGGTGTTTTCGCGGCTGATCCGGGCGCGCCGCGTCACGTCCGTCATTTCGATGAGCAGGCTCGCCTCCTGGCTCACAATTAGCGATACGTGGCAGTCGACAATGCGCTCGTCGGCATGAACTTCGGTGGGTCCCAGGCGCAGCTCCATCGCATATTGATCGCCCGTCGCGAGGGCGCGACTCAGGATGTCTCGCAGCTCAGGTTCGTCGTCGACCAGCCGCTGCAGCGATTCACCGTACGCACGACGTGCGCTGATGCCGAGTATGTTCTCTGCTGCCGGGTTCAGGCCGACGATCAGCAAATTCTGATCGAGCAGAATGACTCCCGAACTCAGACTATCGAGGATATTGCGTGATTCCCGGCGGATGATCCCACCGCCGCCGGAGCCCCTTGTACGTAATTCGGCGCTTACGGCGTCCGCTGTGTCACGGTGTTCTGCTGCACATAGAAACGATTCGGCTGACTGCGAATCATCAGCTTGCCGGTTTCGTCGAGTATCTCAACCTGCAGATTGTGGACACCACGCCAGACTTCCTGCAGCTGGAATGTTGCTCCGTTCACGAACTGCGCCTTCCCGTCGAAATAGACTCGCACCCGGTGGCCGGGTTGCAACGCCGGGGTCACGGCCAGCGAGACGTTCAGGGTGCCGCCGATATTCCATAGCGTCTCTTCCGCGCCGGGCGCTGAGATGCGCAGCACTTCGTAGCGAAACCGGGCCTGTTCCTGCTGCAGCTGTTCGAGTGTCTGGAACGGAGCCGGCTGGGTTGTCCTTTTGCGCGGCGCCGGCGGTGGCCGATCGTATTTCAGCAGCTCGAACTTCTCGGCCCCTTCGTGCGGACGGTCCGAATAATGCGTAATGCCGTCGTCATCCACCCAGCGATAGGCTTGCGCCAAGACCGCGGACGCCGCCAGAAGGCTGAGAAGAACGAAAATCGGGCGTGATTCCATGTAATTAGCATAACAGCGTAGACCGGATTCGAGCCAGTGACGGGACGACATAATGTCGCCGACGTCACACTTTTGGCGCCTTTACAGGCTGTAGTACATATCAAATTCCACCGGATGCGTTGTCATCCGGAGTCGTGTGACGTTTTCCATCTTGAGGTCGATATACGCGTCGATAAGGCCGTCACCGAACACGTCTCCGGCCCTCAGGAAGGCGCGATCTTCGTCGAGCGCGGCCAGCGCCTCCTCGAGCGAAAGTGCCACGACATCGAGATCTTTTTCCTCTTCCGGCGGCAAATCGTAGAGATCTTTGTCAATCGCGTCACCGGGATGAATCTTGTTCAATACGCCGTCGAGGCCCGCCAGCAACATCGCGGAGAATGCGAGGTACGGATTCGCCATAGCGTCCGGAAAGCGAATTTCGATACGTCGCCCATTCGGGTTCGAATCGTACGGGATACGAATCGATGCCGATCGGTTACTTGCGGAGTATGCGAGTATCGTCGGCGCCTCGAATCCCGGCACCAGGCGCTTGTAACTGTTGGTGGCCGGATTCGCGAAGGCGTTGATGGCCTTGACGTGTCTGATGATGCCGCCAATGTAGTGAAGCGCCATATCTGACAGGCCGCCATAGCCATCGCCGGCAAACAGGTTCTTGCCCTTTTTGGTCAGCGACTGGTGCACGTGCATGCCGTTGCCATTGTCACTGACCAGCGGCTTGGGCATGAACGTCGCCGTTTTGCCGTATGCGTGCGCGACGTTATGCACGACATACTTCAGGATCTGCACTTCGTCCGCCTTGCGTACCAGCGTGCCGAACTTGACGCCGATCTCGCATTGGCCCGCCGTCGCGACCTCGTGATGGTGAACCTCTGTCGTCAGGCCCATGTCCTCCATCGCCAGGCACATGGCCGACCGAATATCATGCAGTGAGTCGACGGGCGGCACCGGGAAGTAGCCGCCTTTTATCGTCGGGCGGTGGCCGGTGTTGCCGTCCTCGTAGCTGCGGCCCGAATTCCAGGCGCCCTCTTCGGAATCGACCCTGTAGGACGCGCCCTGTATCGAGTCGTCCCAGGACACATGGTCGAATACGAAGAATTCGTTCTCCGGCCCGAAATAGGCCGTATCCGCGACACCCGTCGATTTCAGATACGCCTCCGCACGTCCGGCCAGCAAGCGCGGGCAGCGATCGTAACCCTGCATGGTCGTTGGCTCGATAACGTCGCAGCGCAGATTGAGTGTTTCCTCGTCGGTGAACACATCCAGAACCGCGGATGCCGCATCGGGCAGCAGAATCATGTCGGACTCGTCGATGCCCTTCCATCCGGCAATCGATGAGCCGTCGAACATCTTGCCGTCCTCGAACAGGTCCTCATCGACCGTATGGGCAGGTACCGTGATGTGTTGTTCTTTGCCGATCGTGTCGGTAAACCGAAAGTCGACGAATTTGACCCCCTTGTCTTTGATCAGGGCGAGTACCTCTGCAGGCTTCATGAAATATCCTCCAAAATCGATGTACACAAAAACAGCCAGCGCTTGCTGGCTTGATTGACCTGTTACTGCATGAAGCATGCCAATGCGGCACCGCGACCAAGCCACTGTTTTGCAAGCGTTGTTCTGTTGCGGCCTGCTTCGCTCTGCACCATTCTAGAGCAAAACCGCTTGACGTTGCACCACATGGGTGCGCTTTGCCGCGGTCCTGCCAACCCGGCTCATGCGGTGCCCGGCCCCGGCCCCGGGGTTGATTGCCGGCGAAAGACTTTCCTGGCCCGGAATAAAGACGGACAATAGCGCCCGTACCTGGATTCTTCCGGCGGGAAAATCGTTATACTTCGCGCCTTTGACACACCGTGACGCCCCAGATGCGTGCCGACAAAGCACCTGCAAGCCTTAACTTTCAGGATCTGATTTTCAAGCTGCAGCAATACTGGGCGGAGCGCGGCTGCGTCATCATGCAGCCCTACGACAAGGAAATGGGTGCCGGCACGTTCCACCCGGCGACATTTTTGCGGGCCATCGGTCCGGAACCATGGAGCGCAGCTTACGTCCAGCCCAGCCGCCGCCCGACAGATGGCCGTTACGGCGATAACCCGTTCCGGCTGCAGCACTACTATCAATACCAGGTCGTTATCAAGCCCTCGCCGGACGACATCCAGGACCTCTATCTCGACTCGCTGCGCGCCATCGGAATCGACCCGAAGGTGCACGACATCCGTTTCGTCGAAGATAACTGGGAATCGCCCACGCTGGGCGCGTGGGGGCTCGGCTGGGAAGTGTGGCTCAATGGCATGGAAGTCACCCAATTCACCTATTTCCAGCAAGTCGGTGGCCTGGAGTGCCGCCCGGTCACTGGCGAAATTACCTATGGCCTCGAACGTCTCGCCATGTATTTGCAAAACGTCGAAAGCATTTTCGATATTGTCTGGACCGATGGGCCGCTCGGACGAATAAGCTACGGCGATGTCTATCGACAAAATGAAGTTGAGCAATCCAGGTACAACTTCGAGGTGGCCGATGTCGATTATCTGTTTTCCGCGTTTGATCACGCCGAGCATGAGTGCGAGCGGCTCATTGACTTGAATCTCGCGCTGCCCGCCTACGAGCAGATGCTCGCCGCGTCACACGCGTTTAACTTGCTCGACGCGCGCCAGGCCATTTCGGTCAGCGAAAGACAACGCTTCATCCTGCGCGTTCGATCGATGGCCCGTGCCGTCGCCGCGGCATATTTCCAGAGCCGCGAAGCACTGGGATTCCCGATGGCGGCCTCTGTCGGCGATGCTGGGCACGCTGAATGAAGCCGGCCGACCTGCTCGTCGAAATCGGCACCGAAGAGCTTCCGCCGGAGGCTTTGCGTGGTCTCATGGACGCCTTCGCCGATCTATTCGGAGACCTGGAGTCGGTCTCCGAACTGGAGGCGGTGTTTTTCGCCGCTCCTGACGGCAAGCTTGTGGCAGCCCGGGAGCGCGACTACCAGGCCTGGACAACCTGGTGGGAAAGGTGGACCGCATTTGCATCGGTGGTGCCATGGCCTCCACCTTTCTCAAAGCACAGGGCTACGACATGGGCGCCTCGGCGGTTGAAGAGGACCGGCTAGAATTCGCTGCCGCTTTCTTGAGGCAGGCAAGCGCGCGGGGCATGCAGGTGCTCCTGCCGCAAGATGTGACGGTAGCCAAGAGCCTGGGCCCAGAAGACAGTTCGTGGCGTACGGTAGAGGTTCGAGCCGTACCCCAGGGGTGGCGAGTGGCGGATATTGGCCCTGCTACCGCCGCCAGCTTCGGCACGGCGCTGAAAGGCTGTAAGACTATCATATGGAATGGGCCTATGGGGGTGTTCGAGCGACCTGCATTTCGTTCAGGCACCGAGCAAGTGGCCCGGGCCATCGCGGAGAGCGATGCCGTTTCGGTGGTAGGCGGAGGCTCGACCGCCGAGGCGGTGGAGGCCCTGGGGCTGGGGGATAAAATGAGCCATGTTTCCACGGGCGGAGGCGCGGCCCTGGAGTACCTGGAGGGCAAGGAGCTTCCCGGTATCGCCGCGCTGCCCGACCAGCAGAGGTGAGAGATCGTGACGAGCTCCATAGACAACGAGGCTCTACGCAGCTCCTTTGTCGCCACACCCTCCAAAATAGTGATGCTGGTGGTAGATGGGTTGGGCGGCCTGCCACATCCTGACACCAGGCGATCAGAGCTGGAGACAGCCAACCTCCCCAACCTGGACCGTCTGGCCTACGAGAGTGCCTGTGGCCTGACGATACCGGTGTTGCCGGGTGTAACCCCTGGCAGCGGGCCCGGTCACCTGGCCCTCTTCGGCTATGATCCCATCAAGTACCTCATAGGCAGAGGTGTTCTGGAAGCGCTGGGCATAGGTGTCGACCTCGAGGAAGGGGATGT
>JADFSP010000053.1 GCA_022560695.1 Pseudomonadota bacterium | reverse complement strand
GGTCTTATTGCCATATCACGTGCGGCCTGATTCAGATGAAGTTACGTGACTCCATGACTTGCCGCCGATGATCCGGAATGCCTCCCCAATTCATTGCGCTGACGAACCCATCCCTCACAGACGATCCTTGAGTGAATAGTACAGCATGCCGAGCACCATGCCCGGATAGCGCAACAGCGTGCCGCCCGGGAACGTGCGCACCGGCAGTTCCGCGAACACATCGAACCGGCCGGCCGTTCCCGTGATCGCCTCGGCAATCACCTTGCCCGCGAAATTCGCGATCGATATGCCATGTCCGGAGTAACCCTGGGCGAAGAACAGGTTCGGGGGCAGACGACCGATGTGCGGGAGGCGATTTACCGTTACGGACAATGTACCGCCCCAGGCGTATTCGGTACGAACGTCGGCGAGCTGCGGAAACAGTCTCAGCATATAAGGACGAACGAACGCGCCGATGTCGCGCGGAAAGCCGCGCCGATAATTCTCGCCGCCGCCGAACAACAGGCGATGATCGTTGGACAGACGAAAATAATCGACGACGAAACGCGTGTCGTGAACGCCAAAACGACCATTGATCAATTGCCGCGCGCGTTCTTCGCCCAGTGGTTCCGTCGCAATCATGAAATTATTGATCGGCATGATCTTCCCGGCGACGCGCGGCTCCAACCTGCCGAGATAGCCATTGCATGCCAGCACCACAAAATTTGCGTCGACCGATCCGTCTGCCGTCGTCACGATTGCCGGGTCGCTCTTTGTGTAGCTCAACACACGCGATCGCTCGCAGATCGTGACGCCCGCGGCGCCCGCGGCGCGTGCGAGGCCAAGCGTGTAGTTCAATGGATGCAGGGTCGCCGCTTCGCTGTCGTAAAGGCCCGCGAAGAAATCATCGGTTGCGACGAACTCCCTGACTTCATCTCGTCCGACTGCGCGCGTGTGTGGATAGTCGTAACGGTCGGCCAACGCGTCGGTAAGGCGCCTGGCCCAACCGACATGGCGCTTCTTGTGAATGCCGACAAGCTGACCTTTTTGCAGGTCGCAGCGAATGTCGTGCTTTGCAATGCGGCTGCGAATCTCGGTTTTTGCCGCCTCGGCAAAATCCCACAGCTGCCGCGACCGCTCGTAGCCGAAGAGTTGCTCCGTTTCCAGCACATCCTTGCGTTGCCCACTGCCGATCAAGCCACCGCAGCGTCCCGACGCGCCGTAGCCAACGCGTTCGGCTTCAAGCAGCACGACATCCATGCCATGCTCCGCCAGGTTCAGCGCTGCCGACAGGCCCGTGAATCCGCCGCCGATGACGCACACGTCGGCCCGCCGCGCACCCATGAGGGCCGGATAGTCATGCATCCTGTCGGCGGTCGCAACGTAGTAGCTGCCAGGATAATGTTCGCAAATCTTGGGCGTCATGCGGCGATCCGGAATCAGACCGATGACTGGGGGAGAATCGGCGTGCCGTCAAAGAAACGGCTCAAACGAAACGGCGACAGGTCGACGCCGTTGTCGCGGCCGGTAAGCATGCCCGCTATCGCCTTGCCCGCGCCCGGACCGATGCCAAAACCGTGTCCGCTGAAGCCCGTCGCGATGTGGAAGCCGGGTATCTCCTCATGCTCGTCGATGATCGGGACGACGTCGGGCGACGTTTCGATCATGCCCGCCCAGGATTCAACGATCCTGGTATCGGCAAGCTGCGGGAACACCCGGTCGAGATTGCGTCGTATGCCCCGCACGACGCGCGGATTCGGTTCCGGATCGAGGACGCGCGTCTTCTCGAACAAAGACTCCGAATTCAGATCCCATTTTTTCGGCGTCGACCACTCGTCGATGAAATCCCTGCCGACGGACAAATGCAG
The DNA here is from genome assembly GCA_022560695.1 of Pseudomonadota bacterium. Classification (GTDB taxonomy): domain Bacteria; phylum Pseudomonadota; class Gammaproteobacteria; order Steroidobacterales; family Woeseiaceae; genus UBA1847. The sequence goes on along the minus strand of JADFSP010000053.1, from coordinate 6,496 downwards.
AATTTTGATTTCCTGCATGAGCGCCGGCAAGAACTTGAGTGCAAATCGAAACGTTGATGGCGTAATCGGGTGATCGAGAATGGAGCCATGCGCAACCGTATAACCACCATCCTGCCGCCGGCGGATGCCGATTCGGTCATCAAAAACATTCCCCTGCAAGACGTCGTCACCGGGCGCCGTGCGCACGACCGTGCCACGTACTTTGAGTTGCGGCACGGTGATGCCCAGCGAGCGGCAAAACACCGACGTCCACGCGCCGGCAGCACATAGCACCACAGACGCCTTGATCGTGCCGTGCTCGGTAACGACGCCGGCCACTCGCCCGGCCGCGATATCGAGGCCGCGCACGGCACACGATGTCAGGACTGTCGCACCCCGGCGAACCGCTGCCCGCGCAATCGCGGGCGTTGCCTTGTGCGGTTCCGCGCGGCCGTCGCTGGCTGTGTACAACGCACCAGGCCAGCTGATTGCCGATCCTCGAATATGCTCACGCAGTTCGTCGCGATTGATGATTCGTGTGTCGAGATCGAATTCCCTGGCTGTCTCGGTCCACTTCGCCAGCTCGTTGAGATGCTTGTCGTTTTTGGCCGTGAAAATACAGCCGGTCTGCGTGTACCCGACGTCTTCGTCGATCTCGCCGGCCAGACCGCGCCAGATGCGCAGGCTGTCCATTATCATCGGCATCTCTCGCGTATCGCGGCCTTGCACCCGGACCCAGCCCCAGTTGCGGCCGGATTGCTCGCCGGCAATGTGGCCCTTTTCGCACAGCACGACGTCGATGTCCTGCCGCGCCAGGAACCACGCCGTCGACACACCGATAATGCCGCCACCGATGATGACGATATCCGCCGACTCCGGAACGTCCTCCGGCGGCTCGAATGGACGTTCCCAGGTTTGGGCTACGCGCTGTTGCTGACTGTCATTGGTCATTGCGGTTCGACCCTGGTTTCCGGTTTCCTAGTTACGGCGCCGGCCGGTTCGGCCATGGCGGAACATTTGCAGCATCTCGGCCATGCGCGGCACACCATGCTCACTAAACGCGCCGGAATCAACGGGTTTCTTCGATGCGGTCAAGGTCATATAGAGCCGCCAGGCATCGGATACCTGCGGCTCGATATCATCGTTGGTTGAAAACGCCGTGGCGAGATGGGCGATGTGCTCCAGCACGTCGCAAAGCCGCGCGTACTCGACGAAGTCTGTCGAATTCGCCAGCCGCGTCTCACCCGTGCGGTGATCGAGTATTTTCAGACCACTCGATCCCGGCACATAATGTACGTTGTTTCCGCCGATTTCCGCATGCGCTTCCCCGTCGCGATTGAACAGCGTAAACGTGTGCGGAGTGCTGGCGATCGCCGCATCAACCACATCGCCAGAAAAAAGAATCCGCTTGCCGGTATTGTCAGTCTTGAGCCCGCGATCGAGCGGGCGCTGACGCAGGCTGTCACCACTAATCTCCATGCCGGTCTCGGCCATGATGCGCTTGGCCTCATCGAGGACCTGGGTGATGAGTTCGTCCGTCAGGACATTCAAGGTTGGTCGCATGATTCTTGTCCTGAAGCGCTAAAGCAATGCATCTACGAACTCGTGCCGCCATTTTTGAGTACGTTCGACCTGGTTGAAACAATAGATATGGTACCCCGCAATGTTATAGATCGGTTCCACCAGGTACGGCGCCATTTCTGCCAATAGCTCATCAGGTCGATAAGTGCTCGACTTGAGAAGGCGGAGTGCAATCCTGCCGCGACTCCTCAGATAACGCAGTGAGTCGCCAACTCCGATGCGCAGCGAAGTCGTTATGAGAGTGCTGCGATCCAAGACACCCGGCAGCCCGATCCATGCCGGCAGCGTAACACCCGATTCGCGAATATCGCGAAGCCAGGCAGCGAGCACATTCGCATCAAAACACATCTGTGTAACCAGGTAGTTCGCCAGCTCCTGCTTTTTGAATAGTTGTTCCATGAGCACATCCGGAGGGATCGACGGATGGCCTTCCGGGTATGCGGCGACACCGATTTCCGTAAACTTGTGATCGAATTCGGCCATGGCCCGCAACAGATCGAGTGCGCACGCGAACTCACCGATCGGCTTCGGGGCATCCCCTCCCGGTACAAAAATACTGGTAATGGGCAGGTCGTCCAGGCGTCTCATGATCTCGCGCAGATGGGCTACGTCCCTGACCATTTTCGCGGCGACGTGCGGCACGACCTTGAACCCCCGGTGCGCGAGCCGCTCAGCGGCATCGAGTGTGACATCGACACCCTTTGAAGGTGAACAGGTAATCGCAACGTAGGACCGCGGTTCCAGGACGTTCATCTTCGATTCGATAGTCGCTGTTGGAAATATCTCCATGTAGGCTTCTCTTACGTGGTGCGCGAGAGCCTTACGTTCTGTTTCTGATTCAATTTTTATCGTCAATGACATGACCGATCAGCGATGACGTCGTTTCTGCTCACCGCTAAAGAAAAACGCAATCCAGCGGCATCAATGTTCAGCCAGTCGATACCCAGGAAGCCCGGTGCTTGCGACCGGCTCCGCACCTGTCTCTGCGAGAACCGATTTCAGTATGCCATGCCGGCTTTCATGGCGTTTGCGGCAAGCAGCACTCGCTTCGCCTGCCAGTCTCGATCGAGCAATATCTGCGTGCCCTCGGCGATCTCCTCGCCAAGCCCATCGTAAAGATCGTCGTGCATTTGTTCTGCAAGCTCGCTGTCGGAGGGCTCCGAAAGGATCAAATCTTCGTCTTCACCAACTTCCTCGGACATATGCAATTCCACCGTGAATCTAAAACTGCCGGCTGGAGATGGATAACGGCTGACCACCGAATATCAGGGAACCCCTGATCAAGCAGGAATTTTAGCGGATCGCGACCTTCGGGAACCAGATTTGTAACCACAATATGAAATAATTTCCGTGGCGCCGGCGTTACCGCTGCGCCGGGCCATAATTCGGCGCACATGATCCTGCAACTCTCCTGATATGCCAAAGCTCCTGCTTTTTTTGACTTTTTTGCTTACTGCGACGGCCTGCCGGGAAACGCAGCCACTGACTGTCGCCATGCCGCCGCTACAAGCTGCCAGCGGATCGATCGCCATACGCTGCGGAGTCCTGATTGACGGCCTTGCCGACGAGCCGATGCATGATCAACTCCTCGTAGTACGCGATGGAAGCGATCAAGGCTGCCACGTCCGTCGCCGCATATCACATCGGGTGGGAGCACAACGTTGGCGCCATCGAGGCTGGACGCTTTGGCGATCTGATCGCAGTTCGCGGCGAGCCGCTGGCTGACATCACAGTTTTGCAAAACATCGACATCGTCATCAAGGGCGGCTTGATTTTCAAGCTGCCGACCGAGAAGGCCATCGGCGACTGAATATATAAGGAGTGTCTGCGTCAGTACGGGCCCGGCGGTGTCGCGCCGCGACGCGACGGAAACCAGAATGGCTCGCCGACGACCGTCGCTTTGGCCATGACACGCGACCAGTGCATCTCGCGCTGATAATAGATCTCGACCCAGACGTTGTCGCCAACCTTGCCATGCGGCATCTTGACCGTGCCCAGCGCGATGTTCTGCTTGCACACAGGTGACCAGACAGCCGAGGTAATGAACCCGATTTCGGTTTTGTTGCCTTTTTCGTTCGCGTAGACATAGGAGTGATGAGCAGCCTTGTTGCCAGCGATATCGAGCCTGACGAGTCGCCATGTCGAACCGCGCCGCATTTCCTCAGCCAGCGCGCGGCGGCCGTTGAAGTTGGCTTTCTTGAAATCGACAAGCCAGTTCAGTCCAAGCTCCAGTGGTGACCGGGTGCGGCCGGTTCGAACGGTTTCGTCGGCGGGAAGAAACTCTTCGTATACCGCGATGTATCCCGCCTCGATACGCGCAACTTCGAGTGCATGTGTGCCAATCGCGCGAATGCCGGTGACTTCGCCGGCCGCAAACAACTTGTCCCACAGCGTTTCGGCTTTCTCCGGCGCGATCCAGAGCTCGTAGCCGAGATCGCCCGTAAACCCGGTCCGGGACACCATGAGCTCCACGCCTTCGAAGTCGACGTGCATGAGATCGAACGGTTTGAGTTCGGCAAGACCGGCCAGCCCCATGCGACTCAGTATGCTGAATGACGTCGGTCCCTGCACGGCAAGCGCAGCGACTTCGGCGGTCTCCTCAGTGATCGTCACGTCGAAGCCGATTGCGGCCGCATTGAGCCACGCGAAGTGACGCTCTTGCGAGCACAGCCGGTACTCGCCATCTCTAAGATGGAAGATCGTTCCGTCGTCGATGACCTGGCCCTGGTCGTCGCACCAGACGGCATACGCAACGCGCCCGGGCCTGACCTTCGTCATATCGCGCGTAACCAGGCGATCGATGTAGGGCAATGCATCAGGCCCGGCGATGCGGTACTTGGTCATCGGCGTCAGGTCGAATACCGCCGTCGCGTTGCGAATCGCAAAGTACTCCGTCTCGGCGCAATACAATTCATCGGTGGACGTATAGCCCTTCCACTCGTGCCAGGTGTTAACCGTGTCGAGCGCGGCAAGGCGCGAGTAAAACGGCGTACGCAGCCTGCCCTGATGCACTTCCTGGATCGTCATGCCGCTCTCTCCCTGCGGAGTATGGTCCGCGCCGCATTGCGCCCTGCCGCGCCGCTGACTCCGCCGCCCGGATGGGTGCCGGCGCCGCACAGGTAAAGGCCATCCAGTGGCATGCGGTACTGCGCAGAGCCGCAAACGGGGCGGACGAACAGAAACTGATCCAGCGACAATTCACCGTGGTGCCAATGGCCGCCCGTGATGTGAAACTCGCGCTCGATGTCGGCCGGTGTCAGTAACTCACTCGCGACAATTCGTGACTCGATATCCGGCATGTAGCGCGCGATGACAGCAATCGCTGAGTCCAGGAATGCGTTTCTTGCGTCATCGTTCCAGCCGCCGGCGAGCTGATAAGGCGCATATTGCAAAACCGCGGACATTACATGTTGACCGGTGGGCGCCAGCGACTCGTCGCGGAAGCTCGGAAATGTCAGCTCGACGACGGGTTCCGGCGAGCACTCACCGTACTTGGCCGGGTTGAACGCACGTTCGACGTAATGCTCATCGGGTGCGATGACCAGACGCTCTGCGAAATCCTTCTTGCTCAGTCCGTCGATCCGCGGCAGACCGGTCAGCGCCAGGTGCAACTTGGCCGCGTTGCCGCGCATGCGGATGTGATCGATCCGACGCGTGAATCCCGTTTCGACATGACGGGCGCCGACGAGGTCCAGAATCGTTCGCTTCGGATCCGCGTTGGATACGACGGTCAGGCTCTCGAAACGCTCTCCGGCCGTCGTCTCGACGCCGCCGACCCGGCCATTCTCGACGATGATGCGGGCAACGGGCATGCCGGTGCGAATCGTGACGCCCGCCGCCCGTGCCACGCTCGCCAGGCCGTCACTGACGCTGCCCATGCCTCCCTTCGGCACGGCGAGCCGTCCGTGATCGCCGGCCAGGCGGTACAGGTAGGTCATGATCGTGTTCGGCGACCGCGGGCCGAGATGCGTGCCGAGTACAGCGTCGAGACTCAGTGCGCCTTTGAGCAGCGGGCTTTCGAATCGCTCGTCGAGTTCATCGTGGATATTCATGCCGATGAGTCTCAGGAACTCACGCATTTCTTCCTTGCCGAGCCGACGAATGTCGAAGCCCAGCCGGGCCAGCGTCGAGAGGTCCCTGAAATCGGTCGTGCCGAGACGCGGCGGCGCCTTGTTCAGGTAAGTGTTGAGGAGATCCGCATAGCGTGCCATGCGCTTGTGAAAGGCCTGATAACTTCGCGTATCGCTGTCGCTGACGCCTGCAACGCTGGCCCCGGAATATCGCACGTGCCTGCCGTCCTCCGACAGCGCGATCGTCTGCATGTTGCTGGTTGCGAGCTTCGGCTTCAGGCCGAGGTCTTTGCACACGCTGGGCTGTAACTGGTACAACAGGTGCGCGCATGCCGATACCGAGTAGCCGTCGGCGAATTCGCGCGTGACGGCCGCGCCGCCGACCTGGTCGTTCGCTTCGAGGACCAGCACTTTTTTGCCGGCTTTCGCCAGCAGCGCCGAGCAGACCAGGCCATTGTGTCCGGCGCCCACCACGATGATGTCGTATGAGTCAGTCATCGCCAAAATTTTCCGGGACGGTGTTGCTGCGCTTCAGATCCAGGAGGATTTCCCGGGCCGCATTTGCGCCGGGCGCCGCCATGACGCCGCCGCCCGGATGTGTGCTGGAACCACACATGTACAGGCCCGCAACCGGTGCACGATACCGCGCATAGCCGGGTATCGGACGGTTGAACAGCAACTGATCCATCGTCAGCTCGCCGTGAAATATATTGCCTTCCGTGATGCCGATCTCGCTCTCGATATCCTGCGGCGTGCGAATTTCCGCGTGCAGTATCAGGTCCCTGAAATCCGGGCTGTAATTCGCGATCTGATCGATAACGCTTTTCCCGAACGCCTCGCGTTCGGCATCCGTCCACGCCCTGCCT
>JADFSP010000052.1:3153-8481 GCA_022560695.1 Pseudomonadota bacterium | reverse complement strand
GCAACAATACTCAAGCGCTTTGCGGCGCGCTCCATGTATTCGAACTGGCCTGACCAGACAATTGTGTAACCTGCCGGGATGTCAACCATCGCCTCGAGAACTTTCTTCGCCTGGGCGACGAATCCGCCGATGTCCGAAGTTTTAAGATCGACATAAATCCAGGCGTTCGGCCGTGCATTCTCACTCTTGATGACCGGCGGTCCGCGATTATATTCGAGATCTGCGACCATCCCCAGCGGTATCTGGGCACCGGTCGGTGTCGGGATCAGTACACGCTTCAGAGTCTCGAGGTCATCACGCAACTCACGCGGATACCGCAGGTTGACCGGATAACGCTCCAGCCCTTCCACGGTCCAGGTAATGTTCATGCCGCCAATCGCACTTTGGATGACGTCCTGTATGTCACCTACGGTTAGCCCATAGCGGGCCGCACGCACACGATCGATGACGAAATCCAGGTAGTAGCCCCCCACAGTCCGGTCACCAAAGGCAGAGAGTGTTTCCGGCATCGTCTTCATGGCCTCCTCGATTTGCAGCGAGATTCTTTGCAGCACGTTGAGATCCGGCCCGGAGACCTTGATACCCACAGGAGTCTTGATACCCGTGGACAACATGTCAATGCGGGTCTTGATCGGCATGGTCCAGGCATTCGCTACGCCGGGAAACTGGATGGCCTTGTCCATTTCGCCCATCAGCTCCTCGGTTGTCTTGCCGGGGTCAGGCCACTGTTCCTTGGGCTTTAGCCGAATGGTCGTCTCTATCATCGACAGAGGCGCAGAATCGGTAGCCGTTTCCGCGCGGCCAATCTTGCCGAACACGTGGTGTACTTCCGGAAAAGTCGCCAGGATCCTGTCCGTTTGCTGCAATAACTCTTTTGCCTTGGTGATGGAGATGCCCGGAAAGGTCGTCGGCATGTACAGAATGTCGCCTTCATCCAGCGGCGGCATGAACTCACTGCCTAATTTGGAGAACGGGAAATAAGTGACGGCCAGCAGAATAAGGGCGAGCAAAACCGTCGCGCCACGCCAGCGCATCGCCGCAGTCAACGCCGGCGTATGCATCGCATGCAGCAGGCGATTTACCGGATTTTTGTGCTCGGCAATGATCTTCCCGCGCAGAAGATAGCCCATCATGACCGGCACAAGCGTGATGGCCAGTATGGCCGCTGACGCCATGGCATATGTCGCGGTAAACGCCAGCGGGCTGAACAGGCGGCCTTCCTGGGCCTGCATCGTAAAAATCGGTATGAAAGAGACAGTGATTACCAGCAAGGAAAAGAATAATGCCGGGCCGACCTCGCGACAGGATTCCCCGATGGTTTGCCATCGTTCATCGTTGGTCAGTTCGCGGCTCAGCTCCTCTCTTGCCAGGGCCAGGCGTGTATGTGCGTTTTCAACCATCACGATCGCACCATCCACCATCGCACCGATGGTAATGGCGATGCCACCGAGGGACATGATGTTGGCATTCAGCCCCTGGTAACGCATGACGATAAAGGCCATCAGGATGCCGAGCGGCAACGTAATAATCGCCACGAATGCCGATCTCGCGTGCAGCAAGAACAGGATGACAACCAGGCTGACGATCGCCAGTTCCTGCAGCAGTGACGTGTTGAGGCTGTTGACGGCACGTTCGATCAGATCGCCACGATCGTAAACCGTCACGATCTCGACGCCTTCCGGCAGCCCGGCCTCGAGTTCTTGCAGCTTTTCTCGCACACCTTTGATGGTCGCCAGAGCGTTCTCGCCGAAACGCATGATCACCACGCCGCCGGCCACTTCCCCCTCGCCGTTGAGGTCGGCCAGGCCACGGCGCAGTTCCGGTCCCAGATGCACGTTTGCGATATCCTGCAAACGAATCGGTGTGCCATTATCGTCGACCGCTACCGGGATGCTGTTGAGGTCGTCCAGCGACTGGATATAGCCCAGACCGCGTACCATATATTCGGTTTCGGCCATTTCGATCAGCCGGCCGCCGACATCGTTGTTGGATCTCTGGATAGCCTGCCGGACCTTATTCAGCGGGATGTTGTATCGCAGCAAGGCATTCGGATCGACCTCTACCTGATATTGCTTAACATACCCGCCGATTGCCGCTACTTCCGCTACACCGTGGACCGTTTGCAACGGGTAGCGCAGATACCAGTCCTGCAGGGACCGTAGCTGCGCCAGATCATGCTTACCGGTTCGATCGACCAGTGCGTACTCGTATATCCAGCCGACGCCGGTCGCGTCGGGACCCAGCGTCGGTGTAATCCCCTGCGGCAAGCGGCCGCTGATATAGTTAATCGACTCCAGCACCCGGGACCGCGCCCAGTACATGTCGGTGTCATCCTCGAAAATGATATAGACAAAAGAGAGGCCGAAGAATGAGTACCCGCGCACGACTTTGGTCTTCGGAACCGCCAGCATCGACGTCGTCAACGGGTAAGTCACCTGATCCTCGACCACCTGTGGAGACTGGCCGGGATATTCGGTAAAGATGATCACCTGCACATCGGACAAATCCGGTATCGCATCCAGCGGCGCATTGAGGTAGGAAAACAGACCGAACAAGGCGATGATGACAGCGGCCATCAGGACCATGAACCGGTCCCGCAGAGATGCGCTGATAATGGCTTTAATCATCCTTGCGCTCTCCATCCATATTGTCCATGTCCGAACTGTCCATTTCCACACTGCCGGCAGACACGGAATCTTCTACCTCCATCATCTTCGCGGTTGCTTCCCGCAGACTGGATTCCGAATCCACCAGGAACTGCGCAGAGACGACCACTTCATCGCCATCTTCGATTCCCTCCAGCACCGCTACCCGGCCTGCGGACTGAATACCGAGCTTAACGATGACGGGCTCGAATTTTCCGGGCGCACGGACAACGAACACACGTTCATTTTGCCCGGAACGAATCACCGCCTCGGATGGGATCACGATGGTGTCAACGTGTTTGTCCGATTTAATGACCACTTCAGCAAACATTTCGGGTTTGAGCAGCAGTTCGGGATTGTCGAACGTAAGCCGAACCTTGATGCTGCGGGTCCTGGATTCGGCATAGGGGTATATGTAGTCGAGCTCGCCGGTGAAGGTCTTGCCCGGGATGCCCGCGAGCGACATTTCGACCTCATCGCCCACGCGCACCCAGGGCAATTCGTACTCGTATATGTCGGCGTACACCCACACCGTCGACAAATCCACAACCATGTAGAGTTCGGTTTGCGGTGTGACGTACTGACCCGCCCTGGCGCCGATGCCGATAACGGTACCGGCGACGGGCGTGTGAATGTGCAGATTCTTCTGGATTTCGCGGGTTCGCTCCAGTTCGCGGATCTGGTGCTCGGGCACATCAAACAACAACAGTCGTTCGCGCGAGCTCTTCGCGAGATCTTCTGCCCCGCGCCTGATATCTTCAAACGGACTGTTCTTGAGCGCCTGAAGATTGTTCAGCGCCAGCAAATATTCCTGTTGCGTCGATACCAGCTTCGGTGAATAAATGCTCAGCAGGATTTCGTCTTTATCAACATACTCGCCCGTCTTGTCGACGCGCAGCTCTTCTATCCAGCCCTCGACCTTGGAATGCAGCCGGAACATGCCCGCCTCGTTAAAAGCAACACGCGCCACGGCGCGAATCGTACGGGTGATGGAAGTGCTCCTGGCCACGGCCGTGCGCACACCAATATTCTGGGCAACAACCGGATCCACTTTGACGGTACCGGCGGAATCCTTTTCATCGCTGTCGTCGTCGGCATAGACCGCGACGTAATCCATGCCCATGGCGTCTTTCGCGGGCACCGGAGACGTGACTGACGGGTTCATCGGATTGCGGTAGAACAGTGGCTGGCGCGTATCGCTCGAAGCTGCCGGCGTCGCATCGCCTGATTGTTCCGCAAACCAGTATCCGAATACGAAGCCTATCGCCACCATGACGATCGCTGTGAAAATGATTGACTTATTCATTACTAACACTCTCTCCTACTGCGGCGTCAAGACGAGCCAGCGCCTGGTTGGCCTCCGTTAGTGCTTTCCAGTATTGGACCTCGTAATTCAGCAACGTCACCTGGCTGCCGACGAGGTTGAGAAAATCGACTTCACTGACCTGGTAGCCTGCCAGCATCGATGAGACTGTCTGCCTGGCCTGAGGAACAATGCCGCTTTGAAACAGCAAGAACAGCTCCCTGGCCCGTAAATAGTCGGTGGCCGCCAATGAAATTTCCGAGCGGACCACTCCCCATTCATCCCTCAGGGAGTAGCGACTCTTGTGGAGTTCCAGGCTGCGCTGACTCACAGCGCTGTCCAGTCGCCGTTTCGAAAATATCGGCAGATTGACGCTGAGCATCACTGACAGGAAGTCGGAGCGATCCCCACCTCTCGGCAGCGGGTTGCTGCCACTCCGGTTACCGTAGGTCACGCCAAGTTTGAAATCCGGGTAGTATTCCTTTCTCGCAAGCTCCAGCCGCGACTGCGCCGCATGGATGTCATGCTCTTTCTGTTTCAGCAGTGGCCTGACTGTCTGCGCTCGCTCATAAAGTGTTTTCTCGTTGGCGATTTCGGGCATGTGCATCGATACTTTGGGGGGGAGGACCAATACATCGTTCGGAGGAGAATCCATCAACGCATTCAGTTGTATCGCCTGATTTCTCCTGGCTGCCTTCAGTTTGATTTTCTGATCGATCAGCTTGGACAGTTCCAATTGAGCCAACAGCACGTCCTGCTGCAAACCGTCGCCGACCTCATATTTCGTTCTGGCCACCTCGATGAATTGCCGCAGCAGACCCTGGTTGCTGTCAACTATTTCCAGCGAGCGGTCCAGGAAATAAAGTTGCCACCAACTGCTTCTGACATTGCGTATCAATAGCAGCCGTACTTCATCAACTGAGAAGCCCGCGGCCCGTGCCTCGTATTCACTGGCCCCCTCCCTCAGGGCCAGCTTGCCGGGAAACGGAATAGTCTGGCTGATGCCGACCTGCATCTGCGTCATGGCTTCCTGGCCGACGTTGAAGGTGTCTGTCGGCAGGTTCATGGCATTGAGGCTCAGTATCGGGTCGGGCAAAGTACCCAGCTGCGGCGGAATCTCCGCCAGCGCCTCATAGCGTGCCTGCATTTCTGCCAGACTGGGATTGCCTTCGACTGCCGTGGCGATCGCTTCTTCGATGAACAGGAATTCCGCGGAAGACGGTTGCCGGGTTTCTTCCGCCCAGGCCGCCGCCGGCAACATCACTGCCAGTAGCATCAGATGCCATAATCGCACGGTGTTGCGTGGAACAATCAATGCACATTTCCCGGCGGCTGACTTTTTCAATCGGGTCGCAAGATTCCAGTCGATAGACATGGACA
>JADFSP010000052.1:0-3053 GCA_022560695.1 Pseudomonadota bacterium | reverse complement strand
GGCAACATCACTGCCAGTAGCATCAGATGCCATAATCGCACGGTGTTGCGTGGAACAATCAATGCACATTTCCCGGCGGCTGACTTTTTCAATCGGGTCGCAAGATTCCAGTCGATAGACATGGACAGTCTCCTTGATCTTTAGTGAGCCAGCCCCTGGCGCGTGGCATAGACGGTTATGTTTCCATCGTTGCGATAAGTCAGGACGTCGTAGAGAACAGGGTTCGGACCTTCCATGCCGGGCGGGCCAATCGGCATTCCGGGCACGGCTATGCCGCGAATCTCGTCGGGCTTGTCCGCTATTAGCCGTTGAATGAGGTCGACCGGCACATGCCCCTCGACCCAATAATCTCCCACCACCGCCGTGTGGCAGGACGCCAGATTGCGCGGTACCCCCACGCGGGTCCGCACGGCTTGCGTGTTGCTGACGTTTACCACGCCTACGTTCAGAGCGGCGTCCCGCAGGTACGCTACCCATTTTCTACAACAGCTACAGGTCGGCGTTTTGTAGACGACGATGTCGGCATTCCTGGCGTATGTCGTCGGCGCGTCCGGCAAAGTGATGAGCGCGATCAGAGCCGCCGCCGCAACACAGGTTGTCAGCAACAACCACGGTACTTTTCTTTTCCCGTTTGTCGATTCTTTCGATTTTCTCTTTTTGCTCATGATTCAATCTCTGTCGTCAGTTTTGAAGAGGCGACCTGTCGGCCCGCCCGTCTTCGAACGCTCGCCGCTTGATCTGCAATCGGCGCCGAACGCAAAGCGAAGGAAAGCGAATACGGTCGCCAACGCGGCGGGAGCCGCGAGCACAATCGTCGCGCAAGAAATTAGCGAATGTGGTTGGGCGCCAGCGCCCGCCTTGAAGGGACACAATCGACCTCCGCGTACAAAAACCAAAGTAGATCAGTCAGTGTAAACAGGGTCGCTATTTCAGATAGACACAAAAAAGAACATTGCGGCTTGGGCCACCGCGGTCGAGAAAGACCGAACGGTCGGGTAACGATGGGGCCAGGAAAACGGGTCTCGCCGACTCATGGATGCCTGGCGCGATGGGCAGGAGCAAGTCGCCCGGTGAGTTCTTGGCCTTGATTTGCAGGCCTCCAGGCTCGGCGCTCGGCTGGTCCCCGGGCGCACAGTTTGCCTTCGTGGCCAAATCGCAGGGCAGCATTTCGGCCGATTCCGCGCTTGGACAATTTGGACAGCCGGGCTCGATTTCCGCCGCCATGACGCATGGCCGAAGACCGATGCCCAGCCACGCAACAACGAACGTGCCGAGGACGCGACGGCCCCACGCGGATTTCCTTCGTCGAATTGCGGCTATGCCACTCAATTTCCAGCCTCAGCTCTCACCATGCCCTATCGACACGGTACCCAGCGGTTTGTTCCGCAGCTATTGCGAAATCTACCTACAACACGGAATTGCGAACAACAATTCTAACGGTAAAAGCCGCTCCGGGTACAGACCATGGCGGCGCCCTACGGCATTTACCTATGCGGGTACGTGCATGAGCGATAATAATCGCATGAATTACGGATAACACCGTGCGTGTGCCGATGGTACTTTTTTGCCGTCAATTGGGAATTCATGATCGTATGAGGAGTGATTGAAGCCCCATCCGATTCGCGGCACACCGACACACAGGAGAGTTGGCCATGACCGTTCCAGTCCGTAAGATTCTCATCCCGGCAGTCACGATTTTTGCGTTCGTTTGGGGTGCCACGGCGCAGGCCACACCATCGTTTGCGCGCAAGCACGAACTCAACTGTTCAGCCTGCCACACCGCGTATCCACAATTGAATGCAACGGGTCGTAATTTCAAGGAAAGCGGATATCGGTTTCTAACGGCCGAGGAAGCCGAGGATGTGTTGGAGGTTTCGGACTTTCTTCAGCTGGAGAAACACGTACCAATGTCCGCGATCCTCGTAGCCCGGCCATACGATAAGAAAGACTCCGGTGTCAGGAAAGTACGGGCGTTGCACGAAGTCGAATTGATTGTCGCCGGAAACATTTCCCGGAACTGGTCCGGCTACTTCGAAATCGAAGCCGAGGACGAAACCGGGTTCGAACCGGAGCTGGCCCCGGCTGTATTGACGTACAACCACAGCAGGGCATTGAACGTCCAGTTCGTTTACGGGCCGACGTTTTGGGCGGATCCTTACGGCATTCTCGGCGACCACTTCCGGCTGACCCGCGGACACGTCGGCGCCATTGATCAAAAATTTGGAAGCGCCGATGCCGGTGGCCGATTCCGCGCTGTCCGGCAAAACGTCGGCATTTTCGGGCGCGTCGCCGATCGCTTTTTCTACAACGTCAATTTCAGCGGCAAAGCCGCGGACGCCGAAGGTGAGAACGCGTCTGTGGTCAGCGGGCTGTTCAATGCCGACATCACCGATGACATCATGGTCGGCGTATTCACGATGAACGGTGACGACAGGGATACCAATCGCGATTTCAGCCGCACCGGTGTGCAATTCCAGGTCGACCTGACCGACCTCAGGATTCAGGGTCTTTTCATTGCGGCCACCGATGATCGTGATGCCGCCGATCCTCGCGGCCCGGGCGAGGACGACAATAACGCATTCTCGGTGCAGGCTTTTTACACATTTCGGGACGACACGCTCAGACCGATCTGGGTACCGTTGTTGCGTTACGATACTTACGAGACGAATGATGGCGCAGATTCCTTTAGTGAACTGACATTCAACATTGGTTATTATTTCAGTCAGAACATCAAAGGGTACCTGGAGTACTGGGATCGATTTGACGCGCCAACGGCCGCGCAGGAAGACAGCCGATTGACGCTGCAAATCGTTGCTGCTTTCTAACGGAAAAGTTGATCAATAATAACGGGCGGCGCCAGTGCCCTGGCGCCGCCTCGTATCGTCAAGGATCGAGTAGCGAATCGAAAATCATGTCACGATTCATCAAAATCTTGCTCTGGTTCGTTGTCTTGCAGAGCGTCGCGGTGTCCATGTCGCTGGCTCGCGCCGACGCCGGCGATGGGCAGAATCTGTTTGAGAAGCGCTGCACCGCTTGTCACAAACTTCCGGACC
>JADFSP010000051.1 GCA_022560695.1 Pseudomonadota bacterium | reverse complement strand
GATCCTCACCCGCAGCGATAGCCAATTCGTCCATGAAGCTTTCGACGCCCCAGCCAACCCAGCCGGGACCGACCGAACGCAGCCAGCCCGGCAGAAATGTTTTCTGCGCGAGTTCATTATTGATCGCGCGCACACGATGATTTGGCAGCGTGTACCAGTGATCGGCGCCGCTGATTGAGAACGTGTCATATTTGCCGTTGCCGTCGACAGCGTCGGCCAGGAAACCCGGCGCCATGGACAGGGTCGGCCAGCCGGCGGCCGCGGCGTGATCGATGCCGGTCAGCGCGCCATCAGCACCGAATGACGCATCAAATTGCTGCACCGAAGCAGACCGTACGCAGTCGAAGCGGGTGTCGTCAGCGCGCTGGAATACGATCTTGACCGGCCTGTGCAACTCACGTGCAGCCAACGCTGCCGGGATCATCTGGTCACCCCACAGACGTCGCCCAAATCCGCCGCCGAGGTAGTACTGATGAATGATGATATCGGTCTCGGGCATGTCCAGCGCTTTCGCCAGCACCGGCAGGATCAGCGATTGCCACTGATTGCCGGAATGGATATGGCAGATACCGTCCAGAAATTCCACGACTGCATTGGCCGGCTCGAGCGTGAAATGCAGCACTGAACTGGTGCGATACGTCGCGCTATAGGTTTGCGACGCTGCAGCGTGCGCGCTCGCGACATCGCCGTCATCGACAACCAGTACGCCGCTGCTCTTGTCGGCCACAAGCCGCTCACCCTCGCTGATGAGGTCGGCCTCGCTGACGCCCGCCGTCGGACCCGGCTCCCAGGTAACCGCTACAGCCTTCGCTGCCTGCATTGCGCTCACGAAAGTATCAGCTATGACGACGGCCCAGCCTTGCAGCGTGTCGCTGGGATCGGTCAGGACCATGGTCTCGCGGTAACCCGGAATATCCTGCGCGGCGCTGTCATCGACGTCTGTTATCGAGCTCCCGTATCGTGTCGGCGGCAGCAGCGGATGTGCATAGACCATGCCCGGCAACTCGACGTCTATTCCATAGACCGCCCGGCCTGTCGTCTTGGCCGGCACGTCCAGCGCCTTGGTGTCACTTCCGATATAGAGCCGCTCGGCCGCGGGCTTGATGCGCATTGCTTCGAGTTCCTCGGCGTTGAATGTGCGGCTTATGTCGCCCTTTTGCACGATCTCGGCGAACGATACTTGCTGGCCATTGGCGCTGACGTGGCTGCGCTCGACGCTGCACGTGGAAATGTCCACGCCCATCAGCGCTGCCCCGGCTTCGCGCATCACTGTGCGGCCGGCCGCTCCCGCCTTCGACAACATCGCGAACGTCGTGTGCACCGACCACGAGCCGCCCGTGACCATGTAACCCCACTTCGGATCGCTATCGACGTGCTCGATGCGAATATCGCTCCAGCTTGCGCCGAGCTCATCTGCAATAATTCTCGCGAGCGCCGTGCCCACGTGTTGCCCCATTTCGGCCTTCGCGATGTTGATGAGGACGTCGCCCTTACCGCTGATCTCAAACCACACGGTCGGCGCGAATTTGCGGCTTGCCGCCGCAGCGCTTATCTCGTCGACCGCTTCTTCGCTGCTGCACCCCGGCAACACCGCGCCGAGACCCATGATCAGGGTGGTACCCGCGCTGCCGGCCAGGAAAGTCCGCCGGCTGAAGGCCCCCAACATTTTCTCTGCTCGCATGGCCATGGTTACGCCCCCCCGCCGTTGGCGGCGACTTTTATCGCCTTGTGAATACGCTTGTAGGCCATGCAGCGGCAAAGATTGCCGTTCATCGCGGTCGAAATCTCATGATCGGTCGGGTCGGGCACAGCGGCGAGAAAGCTCGCTGCCTGCATGATCTGTCCGGACTGGCAATAGCCGCATTGCGGCACCTGCTCCGATACCCAGGCCTCCTGCAGGGCCTGACCGGCCGCCGATTCCAGGCCTTCGATCGTCGTGATCGTGCGGTTGGCCACTGCCGATATTGGCGTAACACAGGACCGGGTTGCCCTGCCATCCACGTGCACGGTACAGGCGCCACACATCGCAATACCGCATCCGTATTTCGTGCCCTTCAATTTCAGTTCATCACGAATCACCCATAATAAAGGTGTATCGGGCGCGCTCCCGGACGTTACGGTTTCCCCATTCAACTCGAATTCGATCACGACTGACCCCTCTCGACTTCACGACACGACCCGTCGATTTTAATACATCGGCGTCCAAAATGCTCGACGCGCAAGGCGTGACGAAACCCGCAGGATGCCGATACAATAGCCGGCGGCCCGGACAATGAATCCAAGGGGGAGCCCGGACGATGGCAAGTGACGGCAAACCATTTCGCTTTTACGACAACCGGCAGAAGTACCTGTCGTTTGTGACCACCTGCAACGAGAAGTGGAAGGTCGCCGAGCGCGCCAATGCAGAGTTACAGCACATAACACCCACACCGCCGGCGTTGCGCATCTTCGATGCCGGCATGGGTGACGGCACGCTGCTCAGCCATGTTATGCGCGCCACGCACAAGCGTTTTCCGACCGTGCCGCTGTATGTTGTCGGCAAGGAAATCAGCCTCGAGGACATTCGCCTGAGCCTGGAAAAACTCCCGGACCGCTTCGTTGAGCACCCCTCGAGTGTCGTCGTATTTACAAACCTGTACTACGCCGAGGCACCGTGGCTGACCGTCAGCAAACCGGAGCTTGCCGGCACCGTGAACTGGATGGATGTGCCCTTGCAGGGCGACACGGCCGCGGAGTTCGGCGAACAGTTGCGCAATCTGGATCCGCGGCTGGTCGATGGCTGGCAGGTCCGGGCCAGCGAAAGGACCGGTAACCCGCTGTACGTCAAGCCGTCGGTGCTGGTCTTGTACCGCGAGGATCACTCTTTTGCGCTGGACGGTGTCAAGCCAGGACAAACAGAACCTCGCGCAGAATTCGATCTCGTGCTCGTGTCGCAACCGTGGCGCGCACGCATGACGGCGGCGTTCAAGGTGGACAAGGTTCTCGAACCGATGGTCCGCAGCCTTGCTCCGGGCGGCCGTGCCCTGGTAGCGCAGGCTAGCGGCAACGACCCGGGGCTGGAGCTCATCCGGGGAATCTGGCCCGATGCCGATCCGTTCAAGGTCAACCGGCATGAATTGATAGAAACGTTGCGGGACCGGCTCGGCGACAATTTAAAGAACTACAAATTTCATTCCATGTCGGACGCCGAGTCGATATTGCGTTACGAGATGCACACGCTGCCCGATGAAATTCAAACCAACATCGGAACGTCGACGTTGTTCGCCGCGTGGAATGCGGCCGTGTACGTCGCACAGATCGAAGACGACCGCCTGGAGGTGGCGCTCGCCAGCGGCGAATACCTCGAGCAGACGGCGAAGACGCTGAAGAAGTTCGGTGGCCTGTGGTTCAACGACGAAGTGTTCGTTGTGTCACGCAATCCGTAATCTTGAAACGACGTCCCCCTACTCCGCGATGCCCTCCAGGCTCAGGAAGAACGCGTAATAGATCGCCGTATCCTCAAGGCTCCGGAACCGGCCGGTCTTACCGCTGTGCCCCGCGTGCATGTCCGTCTTGAGCAATAGCAGCTTGTCGTCGATTTTGTAGTCGCGCAACTTGGCAACCCACTTCGCCGGCTCCCAGTATTGCACCTGTGAATCGTGAAGACTGGTGGTCACGAGGATGTTCGGGTATGCCTGGCGCTCGATTTGATCGTACGGCGAATACGACAGCATGTAGTCGTAGAATTCCTTCTCGTTCGGATCACCCCATTCATCCCACTCACCGGTTGTCAGCGGAATACTGTCGTCGAGCATCGTCGTAACGATGTCGACGAAAGGCACGCGCGTCGAGATGCCGTTGTACAGATCCGGCGCCATGTTGGCGACTGCGCCCATGAGCAGGCCGCCGGCGCTGCCGCCGTAGGCATAGAGATGTTCGGGTGATGTATATCCCTGGTCGATCAGGAACCTGGAAACGTCGATGAAGTCGGTGAACGTATTCTTCTTGTTGAGCTGTCGCCCGTCGAAGTACCAATGGCGACCCATTTCCGAGCCGCCGCGAACGTGCGCAATGGCGTAAACGAACCCACGGTCGAGCAGACTCAGGCGATAGGAGCTGAAGGTGGGATCGATGCTTAAACCGTAAGATCCGTAGCCGTATTGCAGTAGCGGATTGCGGCCGTTCAACTCCAGCCCCTTGCGATAGACCAGCGAGACCGGAACTTTTGCCCCGTCGCGTGCCGTGACGAACAGGCGCTCGGACTCATAGTTGTTGCGATCGAAGCCGCCCAGGACTTCGTCCTGCTTGATCAACCGCCGTCGTTTGCCGTCAAGATCGTAGTCGTAGACAGATTCCGGTGTCGTCAGCGACTCATAATTATAGCGGAATACACCTGTCTCGAATTCGTAGTTGTCTCCGGAACTCGCCTCGAATACCGTTTCACCGAAATCGATCAGGTGCACGTCACGACTGTCACGGTCGATGACCTCCATTTGCGTGAGCCCCTGCGTCCTTCCCGTGATGACGATGTGATTCGAGAAAACATCGACATCCTCGATCAGAACGTCTTCGCGATGCGGAACGACGACCGTCCATGCGTCTTTGGCCGTGTTGTCGAGCGGCGTCTCCAGCACGTGAAAGTTCTGTGCGTTGTCGTTACTGATCACGAAGAAACGATCGCCACCGTCGGTAACGGAGTACTCGTGCTCTGGCTCTCGCGGCAGAAACACTTGCGGCTCATCCATTGGCGCCATCGCTTGTATATACCGAACCTCGGTCGACAGCGTGCTGTCGCTGGCAATGTAGATAAATTTCCCGGACACGGACTTGTACACGTAGGTGCTGAACGTCTCGTCTCGCTCTTCGAAGACCAGCTCGTCGTCATCGGATCCTAACTCGTGGCGATAGATGCGGTCCCAGCGCAGCGTCTCGGCGTCCTGCCTGACGTAAAACAAGGTATTGCCGTCGGCGGCCCATTCGTAATTTCCCGTTACATCGTCGATCCGGTCCGGCAGCCTCTGGCCTGTTTCCAGGTCGATGAAGCGCAGGTCATAGAATCGCCGTCCGGTCGTGTCAACCGCGTAACCCGC
This sequence comes from Pseudomonadota bacterium, assembly GCA_022560695.1. Classification (GTDB taxonomy): domain Bacteria; phylum Pseudomonadota; class Gammaproteobacteria; order Steroidobacterales; family Woeseiaceae; genus UBA1847. The sequence continues at coordinate 4,010 of JADFSP010000051.1, read as the reverse complement.
GCGCTTATGGTCGGGACTGACCTTGAAGCCGCGCACCGAGAAATACGCTTCCCCCTCGGCTTCCTTGTTGACGTCCAGCAAGATCTCTTCAGCGGCGTCCATCGACCCTTTGCGGCGGCAGTAGACCGGATACTCCTGACCTTCCTCGAGGCGGTAATAATAGTAGTACTCACCGTGCCTGTAGGGCGCCGACACATCGTCTTGCCGGATGCGCGACCTCATCTCTTCGACGAGTCGCTCCTGCAGCCCGGAGGTCCCGGTCAGCACCGATTCGGTGTAGGCATTTTCGGCTTCAAGGTATTCGATGACGGCCGGGTCCTCGCGCTGATTCAGCCAGAAGTAGTCATCGATCCTGACATCACCATGAATTTCGAGGTTGACCGGTTTTTTCTCCACGGTTGGCGGTGCCGATTTTTCGTCAGCACAGGCGCCGAGTAATGTGGTTGTGAGAACAAGTGTCATCAGTCTGTATTTCATCTGCACCTCGAGCGGTTCAGCGATGCCCTGTCACATCACGGGTCAGCGCAGGAATTCGAATGCCATCTTCGTCTATAGCAGAAATTTGTACAATCCCGCAATGGAGACCTGCCGGCCGCCGTGCTGTCCACGGGCCTGATGCTGCTCGCGTTTCTGGCGCCGGCCTGCGGCCTCCATTCCCGGTCCCGACGCACGCCGCTTCGGCGAGTGAGAGACAAACGGGGGCAAACCCACTATGACACAGCCTCGACCCAATCCAGGTGTTCGATGTATTTCGGTCTAAACTGTACTTCTTGAGGAACTCCGTATCGGGGTAATCATGCGGCATCTGATTTCTCTCGTTCGTTACGGAGAACCGAAAAAAGAAAGGGAGAAAAATGATGGCGGTAAGAATTGAGGATGTAGATGAGAGCAAACTTGAGGAGCTTCAAGGAAAAGTCATTGGCGATGTAGCCGGGTCAGTGGGTCTGCTGCTGGCTTATTTCGGGGACAAGCTGGGCCTCTATAGCGCCCTTGCTGAAATAAGCCCCGCGACAAGCCAGGAACTCGCAGACAGTACCGGGATGAATGAGCGTTATGTTCGAGAGTGGCTTTCAGCAAATGCTGCTGGGGGATACGTTAATTATGACACTGCCTCGAACAATTTCTCCATGACCCCGGAACAGGCGGTAACTTTTGCGGCGGAAGGCAACCCGGCCTGTATGCAGGGGTTCTTTCAGGCAGTCGTGTCGGTCTATGCCGATGAGCCGAAAGTGGCTGACATATTCCGTACGGGCGAGGGCTTGCCCTGGGGCGATCATAGCGAGTGTCTATTCTGTGGAACGGAACGCTTCTTCCGCCCGATGTACGCGGAGAACCTGGTTGACTCATGGATACCGGCGCTGGATGGCGTATGCGAAAAACTGGAGTCTGGTGCGAAAGTCGCTGACATCGGGTGTGGATACGGATCATCGACCATTATTATGGCCCAGGCATTTCCAAACTCGACTTTCCATGGCTTCGATTTTCACGAGCCGTCAATCGAGCATGCACGGGAACAGGCACGTGCTGCCGGTGTCGAAAGTAACACAGACTTCAAGGTTTTTACGGCGAAAGAGTATCCCGGCAAAGACTATGATCTTGTGGCTATCTTTGATGCGTTACATGATATGGGCGATCCGGTAGGTGCCTCCAAACATATCGCGAACAGCCTGGCAGACGGTGGCACATTCATGTTGGTGGAGCCGTTTGCAGGTGACAGCCTGGAAGAGAACATCCACCCCTTGGGACAGATCTACTATTCCTTCTCGACCATGATTTGTGTGCCTGCGTCCCGATCTCAGGAAGTCGGTCTCGGACTGGGCGCCCAGGCGGGCCAGAAGAGGCTTACCGAAGTACTCAATGAAGGAGGCTTTAGCCAGGTTCGACGGGCTGCGGAGACACCGACGAATATGGTGCTGGAAGCACGCGTCTGATCGCGGCAGCTCGACCCCGGTTTTTCCGTGAGATCGCAAGCAAACCGAGCAACCACAGGAAGATCATGTTCATTGCGCCGCCGCCGCTGGAAGGTGTATTGACGTTCACAGTGCCGGTAGCAGTGTTGTTCGACGGGTCGGCGTCGACCTCGTTTGACGACAGTGTGGTCGTGTAATTCTTCGCGCCCGACGTCAGCCCGGTTACACCGATGCTCAACGTCGAGCTGGATTGAGCGGCGAACAGGCTCGCCTGGCAGTCGATTTGCTGGCCGGCAATACTGCACGTACCTATGGACCAGCTTGCGGTGTCGGGCTGCAGTCCGACGCCGAGAATCACGCTGATCGTCACTCCCGTCGCATCCAGTATCGACAGGTTGGCTAGCGCTACTGCGACTGTCGTGCTCTGGTCCACGTTGATCTGTGTGGAGGCCTGCGGCGTTACGGTCAGGTTTACGGCGGGGTCAACCGTCAGCAGTACGCTATCCTGGTTGTTGGTGATGTCATCGTCTACATCGGCGACCACCGCAGCGTTGAACGTTCCGGTGCCGACAGCGGTTGTTATCGTGCTTACCGTGACCGTGGCGCCACTGCCTCCGGCAACATCACCGAGAACACACGTCACGGTCCCGGCACCGTCGGTGCAGAGACCCATTGACGCGCCCGACGACACGAATGAGACATTACCCGGCAGCGTGACAGTCGTAATGGTATTGACCGACGGTTCGGTACCATTATTCGTCACGTCGAAAGTGACGGTCGCGGAATTGCCGAGCAACACTGTCGGTGGCTGACCACTCAGCGCAATTCTGATGTCGACGCCGGGCAACTGCGTGATGCACGACGCTGCCGCAATATCGTCCTGCATCTCGACAATGCTGCATGCGGAAAACTGGTCGTTGCCGTTGAGCGTTGTCGCCATCAAAAAAGTCGATGGCTCAGCCTCACACGCGGAGCCAGCCTCTCCGTCGTGCGGAGCACCGAAGTTGTGGCCGATCTCATGTGCGGCTACAAGGCTGTCGAACGCCGCGCCTCCGGTGCCCTGCGTCAGCCCCGCGCCGAAGTTTCTGCTGCAGAGCGCGCTGGAATAGGCGATACCGACGGTCGAACCGTCGAGGTTTCGCCCCGTGAACATATGAGTCAGGCCCTGGCTATTCTGCGCCGCTGTGCCGCGACGATAAGCTGCGACTTCAATAAGAAAATCGCTTGGGTCGGTGACGTCCGAGAACGGATCGGCCGCCGTAGCGAACGTCTCGACCACCGGCACGTTGATCTGCACGCCGAGTTGCTGGCTGTAGATGCCGTCAACGTTGTTGAGCCGGGTGAGAATTGCCGTGTTGGCATTGGCGTCACCCCCTTGCGCACTCGTGAACTCGAAGTCGCCGATCGCACCAAAATTGATTTCCGACACGGCGCCGGCACCCTGCGCCATCGCTATGTTCAGCTCGGCAACCAGCGACTGGTACATCGCGGCGCCGTTGCTGCCAAATGCAACAGAGGTGCCACAGCTCATGGTGCCCGGCGCGATAACCGCATCCGCGAGGCGGTAAATGATCGGCGACGGAGAACTGACAAGGCTGTCACCCGGCGCCTCGATGGCGAACAGCTGCTCGCCGTCCCAGATCAGGCCCCTCGGCATGCCGCCGGCGATGACGATTCGTGCCCAAGAACCCGGCTTGCCGGTGAGTTGGCCACGATACGGCGTTACGCCGCCTGCAAGCACTGCACGGGATTCGGCAGGCAGTAAACGGGTGTTCGGTTCGAGCTGAATGTCGAAAGACCGGCCGAGCGCATCGAAACTGAGATTGACAGGGCCGGCGGCCTGTAGCTTCTGGTCAAACTCGCCGATGCCAGTCTGGATGGTCAGCCGCTGCAGCGGCTCGTAGTGGGACAGAAAAATGCCATCGGAGTGGGCACCAAGCGACACCGATGAAATACTGAAAACGATGCAAGCAACGGTCAATCTGAAGGCTCTCATGAGGCCTCCGTTTCGGCATACTCATCATGCTTTAGCTAATCAAATAGCAGTGCGCACGACAAGGTCGTGTGCGTCGCTTATTGCACGCGATGGCGCCGAAAGTG
>JADFSP010000050.1 GCA_022560695.1 Pseudomonadota bacterium | reverse complement strand
GATAGCCCAATGCTTCGTATCGACGTTGTCAATATGTGCGCCCGCAACCTCTTCTCGACGAGCGCCCGTGTAAAGGCCGATCAGCAGCAAGGCGCGAAGGTCAAGCTTGTCGAGTCGCGGCCTATTGTCGCGAATTGCTTCCACCAGCTTTGTGATTTCCTCATCTGTCCACGGTCGCCGCCTGCCGTTGTCAGCTTTACCTCGGGTCGATCCTTTCAACTCAACTCCGAAGTCCTCCCAGATGTTTGACTCTACCCATCTTCTCCGCTTGAAGAATCTCCAAGCAGCGGACAGCGCCTGCAAGTTCCACTTCGCACCGGGAGCGCCCTTGAGTTGGTCATCGAGGTACTTACCAGCTTTCAGATGCGTAACCTCGCTGACCGGACTGTCGCCATGCCATGTTTTGAAGGCACCGAGTACGTTCCCTTTACGGTCGAGCGTTGATGCGTTGATGTGTGGTTCACGTTCTTTCAGGTGTCGTTCGATGGCTTCGTCGAGTGGCATAAAGTCACCACCTGATCCCACTATCTCGCGTGCCGTGTCGAATGACTTGGAGTGTCTTTGCCTGTCACGCCGAGTGCGTGCGTTGATGGACTTCAAGTGCACTCGCATCGCACTTTCAATTACGCCGACCGCGTCAGAAGCATTGAAGTCGTCTTCAGGGTCGCTGGCTCGTGCGACCGACTCTTGAGTAAGCTCTGACAAATTGGCTGGGGCATCGATGTCTGTCAGTGCTTGTGTAGCTTCGTTGTATTCAGCCTCGACACGGTCTTCTAGTTTTGACAGAATCCTTCGCCCGCGACTAATTGCCACCGCTTTGTCTTCAGTACGAGTGGATTTCCACCTCTGAGGGGAGCCGCCGATAAAATCGCGGTATCTAGTAGGCACGATGTATCGTACCTGCCATTTGGAACTGTCCTTTCGTTTGAATACATCCAATCTGCGCACCCGGTTTGTGTAGCACTTTGATGTAGCATTGAAAGGGTGAGAGTATAGAGAAGTCAAGGTGTGTACGTGTTCGGAGCTTCAAAAAGGAGACTCCCATCGTCCACCCCATCTTGCCGGTCGCCATCAGTTTCGTGTGGGGGGCTAGCTCAGTTGGCAGAGCAGTCGGCTCTTAACCGATAGGTCCGGGGTTCGAGTCCCCGGTCCCCCACCAATCCCCGTCCGTTCATGTGCATCGGCGGCTGCCTCGAGTCGCCGCCGATTGCGGCGCTGCTGCCGTCATACGAACGGCTATCGTAGTACCATGGCCGGGCGAGTCCAGCCGCTACCAAGGCTCGATATCGCGCCAATTCGGGCCAATCGGCGCCCGGAGCCGGGAGAATAACGATGTCGAGTTTCGATGCATTCAGATCCTCGAAAGCCATCCGCCACTGGCCGCTCGTATTGCTCAGGGTCTACACCGGCGTGTTCTTTCTGATCCACGGCTTCGGCAAGCTGCGGCGCGACGATTTCGCCGACGGGCTGGCCAATTTCCTGAACTCCCAGCTCGAATCGAGTTTCGGTTTCTACCGGCCCTTCATCGAAGCAGTCGTGCTGCCGAACAGCAGCCTGTTCGCCTTCCTGGTCGCGTGGGGCGAGTTTGCCGTCGGCATCTCGCTGATACTCGGCCTGGCAACACGCTACGCCGCGATTATCGGCGCATTCCTGGTGGCGAACTTCTGGTTTGCCAAGGGCCTGGGCTTGCTGGGCGGTCAGAATCACGACGTCATATGGCTCATGATCTTCATCGTGCTGGCCGGCCTGCACGCTGGCCGCGTGATGAGTGTTGACCAGCGGCTGGTCAACCGCTTCCGCTTCCTGGCCTGATCAGGCGCGGCCGCAGCGCCGCTCAGGACTTGCTCCCACAAACGCAATCTGTTTCGCTATAATTGCCGGCTGGTCAGATGGCGGATTGAGCCTTACCGGGTGCCGACGTCGGACCGGGCTCCGGGCGGTCAAGCGAAAGTGGCGGAATTGGTAGACGCGCAGGATTTAGGATCCTGTGGGGCAACCCGTGAGAGTTCGAGTCTCTCCTTTCGCACCACGGCGCTTGCTGTCCAAATCATATTGATTGAATTACTGTGTCGCCGGCGACATTGCAGGAGGGCCTGGAGGCCCTCCTGCAATGTTCGCCTGGCATCTTGGAGGGACTGAGAACATGCAGGTCACTGTCGAGTCGACGGGTACGCTTGAGCGGCGCATGCGTGTCGAGCTGCCGGCTGCCAGCATTGAAAAGGAAGTGGACTCGCGCCTGAAATCGGTTGGGCGAACCGCGAAAATCAAGGGCTTCCGGCCCGGCAAGATACCCCCGAAGGTCGTACGGCACCGCTATGGCAAGCAGATTCGCCGCGAGGTGTTGAGTGACCTGATGCAAAAGAGCTACACGGATGCCGTTGTGCAGGAAAACCTGAACCCGGCCGGTGGGCCGCAGATCGAGCCCGATAACTCGGCTGGCGGCGACATCTTCGCGTACGTTGCGACCTTTGAAGTCATGCCGGAGGTCGAGCTCAAGGGCCTCGAAAAGATCAAGGTCGACAAGCCCGATGTCAAAATTCGCGACAAGGACCTCGATGGCATGATCGACAAGCTGCGCCGGCAAAAAGCCACGTGGACCGAGGTCGGGCGCGGCAGTGCCGAGGGCGACCGCGTCACCATTGATTTCACTGGCCGGTTCAAGGGCAAGCCCATCGATGGCGGCCAGGGCAAGCAGGTACCCGTCATCCTCGGCGGGGGGCAGATGTTGCCGGACTTCGAGAAGGCGCTGTACGGTATCAAGGCCGGCGACGAAAAGAGTTTCGGGGTGAAGTTCCCGAAGGACTACAATGCCGAGGAGCTCGCCGGCAAGAAAGTTGATTTCTCGGTCACGGCCCATCGCGTCGAGGAAATCGTCTTGCCGCCGCTGGACGACACGCTGGCCGGGTTGTTCAACGTCAAAGAAGGCGGGCTCAGTCAGCTCCGGCAAGACGTTCGCGAGAACATGCAGCGCGAGGCCGACCAGAAGATCAAGGCCGAGTTGCGCGAGCAGGTCCTTGACAGGTTGCTCGAGGCGAACCCGATCGAGATTCCAAAGACCCTGAAAAATCAGGAAATGCATGAGTTACAGCACCAGGCGATGCGTCACCTGGGCGTCGACGATCACGACAAGGCTCCGCCCATCGAGAATTTTGCCAAAGCAGCGGAAAAGCGCGTGCGCCTGGGCTTGCTCGTGCGCCAGTTGATCACGGATCAGAAGCTGACGCTCGACGAAGCGCTGGTGCGGGACCACGTCGAGGAAATGTGCGCGGGCTATGAGAAAGCCGCCGAGATGGTCGAACTGTATGTGAACGATCCGCAGGTGCGACAGCAGGTCGAGCCGATGGTTCTCGAACAGATGGCCATCGACTGGCTCATGGACAACGGCACGGTCAAATTGAAGAAGATCACGTTCACGGAATATATGGATTCCTGATCGACCCCGAATCGTGACAAAATACGCCCCTGATCCTGATTAACACGGACTGGAATTCCCTATGAGCACAACCGCATTGAATCTCGTCCCGATGGTCGTCGAGCAGACGGCGCGCGGCGAACGGGCTTACGATATCTATTCCAGATTGCTGAAGGACCGCCTCGTGTTCATTGTCGGCGGGATCGATGACCAGGTGGCCAATGTCGTGGTGGCTCAGCTGCTGTATCTCGAGTCCGAAAACGCCAACAAGGACATCCACCTGTACATCAATTCCCCGGGCGGTGCCGTGACGTCGGGTCTGTCGATCTACGACACGATGCAGTTCATCAACTGCGACGTCAGCACGATCTGCATCGGTCAGGCTGCCAGCATGGGTGCGTTACTGCTCACGGGCGGCGCCGATGGCAAGCGTTTCGCGCTGCCGCACTCGCGCATCATGGTGCATCAGCCCAGCGCCGGCTTCGAGGGCAAGGCCACTGACATTGACATCCACGCGAAGGAGGTGCTGGAGCTCAAGAAGCGGCTCAACGACATCATGTCCAGGCACACCGGGCAACCGGCCGAGCAAATCGAGACGGCTCTCGAGCGCGACAACTTCATGAGTTCCGAGGCTGCCGTCACGTTCGGCATCATCGACACGGTGCTCGTGGAACGCAAGCAGATTGGCGGCGTCAAGAGCGACTGATTCTTTATATATCAATTAGTTATGATTCAGATTGCCGCGAATGAGACCTGTCGCTTTGCACCCCGAAATGGTGCATGTTATATACACATACAGTCGTAACAGACCGATTTTCGCTACTGAGGCCAATACCGTATGAGCGACGAATCCCGCGGTAAGAACGAGGACGGCAAGCTCCTCTATTGTTCTTTTTGCGGCAAGAGCCAGCACGAAGTTCGCAAGCTGATTGCGGGTCCGTCCGTCTTTATCTGTGACGAATGCGTCGAGCTGTGCAACGACATCATCCGTGAAGAACTCGAGGACACCGGTGACGCGAGCCGCGACAAGCTGCCCAGGCCGCAAGAGATCAAGGACATACTTGACGAATACGTCATTGGCCAGCAACGGGCCAAGAAGGTCCTGGCCGTTGCCGTGTACAACCACTACAAGCGCCTCAATGCCCGCCTGAACGACCGCAACAAGGACGATGTCGAGCTCGCGAAGAGCAATATCCTGCTGATCGGACCGACCGGTTGCGGCAAGACCTTGCTCGCAGAAACGCTGGCGCGACTACTGAACGTTCCATTCACGATCGCCGACGCGACGACGCTGACCGAAGCGGGTTACGTCGGCGAAGACGTCGAAAACATCATTCAGAAGCTGTTGCAGAAGTGCGATTACGACGTCGAAAAAGCGCAGACCGGCATCGTCTACATCGACGAAATCGACAAGATTTCGCGCAAATCTGACAATCCGTCCATCACACGGGACGTATCCGGCGAGGGCGTTCAACAGGCACTCCTGAAACTGATCGAAGGTACGATCGCCTCGGTCCCGCCGCAGGGTGGGCGCAAGCACCCGCAGCAGGAGTTCCTGCAGGTCGATACCGGTAATATCCTGTTCATCTGCGGCGGCGCTTTTGCCGGTCTCGACAAGATCATCCTGAGCCGCTCCTCGAACGGCGGCATCGGTTTCGTGGCCGACGTCAAGACCGACGAGGACGAGCAAAGTGTCGGTGAGTTGCTGCTCGAGGTCGAGCCCGAGGATCTGATCCGTTACGGGCTGATTCCCGAATTCGTGGGCCGCCTGCCCGTGGTCGCGACGCTCGAGGAACTCGACGAGGATGCCCTCGTCACGATCCTGCTGGAGCCGAAGAACGCGCTCACCAAGCAGTACCGCAAACTGTTCGACATGGAAGGCGTCGACCTCGTGTTTCGTGATGACGCGCTGCGCGCCATTGCGAAAAAGGCGATGGCCCGCAAGACGGGCGCGCGCGGGCTGCGAACCGTTCTCGAGAACGTCCTGCTCGATACGATGTTTGAATTGCCGTCAACGACGAACGCGAAGAAGGTTGTCGTTGACGAGGCCGTCGTCACGGGTGAGACCAAACCGTATGTGATCTACGAGTCGGACGAGGCGCCGGCCGTCGACCTTGAAAAGCAGCGACGGCCGCGGCCCACGGGTTCCGGCCGGGTTTGATATTTTGACGTCAGGTGCCTGTTGCTTGGGAAACAGGGCATTTGCAGGAGGGCCACGACGGTCAGGACGACCTAATGTCGCGGAGCACAGGGATGTGCGAGAGCGACCAGGCCCGAATTGTTTGCAGTACCGCAGGAGGGCCTGCAGGCCCGATCAATGCGAATCGGGCCTGAAGGCTCTCCTGCGGGTCCGATTGCCGACTTGAATTCCCGGCGCATGACCGCATCTCGACCGCAGTCCAGAACGAGGTATTTTTCGTGTCTGAAGAAGATATGATCGAACCGACCGACGACTACGCCGGCGCTGCAAGCATTCCGGTCCTGCCGCTGCGCGACGTCGTCGTGTATCCGCACATGGTCATTCCGTTGTTTGTCGGCCGCGACAAGTCGATCGTCGCGCTCGACCGCGCCATGGCGACGGGTAAGCGCATATTGCTCGTCGCGCAGCAGCGCCCCGATCTCGACGACCCGCAGCCCGGAGACCTCTACGACGTGGGAACGCTCGCGACGATCCTGCAGTTGCTGAAGCTGCCCGACAATACGGTCAAGGTGCTGGTCGAGGGTGCTGAACGCGCGCGCATCGATCAGCTCGTGGTCACCGATCATTTTTCGGCCGAGGTAACGGTGCTGGCCGAGGACGACCGTCACGACGAACGCGAGATCGACATCATGGTGCGATCGATCATCACGCAGTTCGAGCAATACGTGAAGCTCAACAAGAAGATCCCGCCGGAAATTCTGACGTCGCTGTCGGGCATCGACGAGCCCGGCCGTCTTGCGGACACCGTGGCTGCGCACATGGCGTTGAAGCTGGCCGAGAAACAGCGTGTTCTCGAGATTCAGGACGTAAAGGCCCGCCTCGAGCAAATCATCGCCATCATCGAAGACGAGATCGACGTCCTGCACATCGAAAAACGCATCCGCGGCCGCGTCAAGCAGCAGATGGAAAAGAGCCAGCGCGAGTACTACCTGAATGAACAGATGAAAGCCATTCAGAAGGAACTCGGGGAGATGGAAGACGCACCCAACGAGATTGCCGATCTCGAAGCGAAGATCGAAGATGCCGGCATGTCGAAGGAGGGCAAGGAAAAGGCCACCTCGGAACTCAACAAGCTCAAACTCATGTCACCGATGTCGGCCGAGGCAACGGTGGTACGCAACTACATCGACTGGCTGCTGAAGGCCCCCTGGAAGAAACGCAGCAGGATCCTGCGCGATCTCAATCGCGCCGGGCAAGTACTCGAGGAAGATCATTACGGACTCGACAAGGTCAAGGAACGCATTCTCGAGTACCTCGCCGTGCAGCAGCGCGTGAAGCGCCTCAAGGGCCCGATTTTGTGCCTGGTCGGACCGCCGGGCGTCGGCAAGACCTCGCTCGGCCAGAGCATTGCGCGCGCGACCAATCGCAAGTTCGTGCGCATGTCGCTGGGCGGCGTGCGCGACGAGGCTGAGATTCGCGGCCATCGGCGCACCTACATCGGCTCGATGCCCGGCAAGATCATTCAAAGCCTCAGCAAGATCGGCGTACGCAATCCTCTGTTCCTGCTCGATGAAGTCGACAAAATGGCCATGGATTTTCGTGGCGATCCGTCGTCGGCGTTGCTCGAGGTGCTCGACCCCGAGCAAAACTCGACATTCCAGGACCATTATCTCGAGGTCGACTTCGACCTCTCCGACGTCATGTTCGTCTGCACGGCGAACACCCTGAACATCCCGGCGCCGCTGCTCGATCGCATGGAGGTGATTCGCATCGCGGGCTACACCGAGGACGAGAAACTCAATATTGCAACGCGCTACCTGATCAAGAAGCAGTTGAAGGAAAACGGGCTCAAGGATTCCGAACTGAAAATCACCGCCGGCACCGTGCTCGACATCATTCAGCATTACACGCGTGAAGCCGGCGTGCGCAATCTCGAGCGTGAGATTTCCAAGATTTGCCGCAAGGTCGTGAAGTGGCTGCTGCTGAAACCGCGCAACAACCGCGTCACGGTCACACCGAAAAACATTCAAAAGTACCTGGGCGTCCGGCGTTTCCGTTACGGCAAGGCCGAGGACAAAGATCAGGTCGGGCAGGTCACGGGACTCGCCTGGACCGAGGTCGGTGGCGAGCTGCTGACGATCGAGGCAGCCGTCGTTCCGGGCAAGGGAAAGTTGATGCACACGGGACAACTCGGCGATGTCATGACCGAATCGATCCAGGCGGCAATGACGGTTGTCCGCAGCCGCGCGGCCATGCTGGGCATCGACGAGGACTTCCACAGGAGCGTGGATGTGCACATTCATGTGCCCGAAGGGGCCACTCCAAAGGACGGTCCGAGTGCGGGAGTTGGCATGTGTACGTCGCTCGTGTCGGCATTGACCGACATCCCCGTAAGGAGCGAAGTGGCAATGACAGGGGAGATCACATTGCGCGGCGAAGTACTGCCGATCGGGGGCCTCAAAGAGAAGCTTCTGGCGGCCCACCGGGGTGGTCTGAGCACGGTTTTGATACCCCATGACAATGAGAAGGACCTTGTCGAAATACCGAAGAACATCAAGGACAAACTGACGATTGTTCCAGTGAAATGGATCGACGAGGTGCTGCAACATGCGCTGCAGCATATGCCTGTGCCCAACCCCAAATCGAAGCACGCGAAAGGGGCGCGCAAAGCGGCCCCGGACAAGCAAAAAACAGACGACGTCACCCGCCCGCACTAACTTCCTGAAACCCGCGTGGTTAATGGATATTTGACGATGTTTTGGCCACTTGGTATAAGCATCGCAGCCATTGGCGGACGCACGGAGCCGCGAGTGGCGATTCAGCGGATTGCGACTATTTGAGGAACTCGCTGGATTGATGAAACGTACCGGGTCGGTTGGCGCGGGCGTTGGGGGTATGCGGACGACCGCATATCGATTTCCGATATCAATCTGCAAAGGGTGAAGGCATGAACAAGGGAGAACTGATCGACGCAGTTGCAAATTCGGCCGGGCTGTCAAAGGCCGATTCAACGAAAGCAGTGGATGGGGTGCTGGACGCCATTTCCAGAACTCTGGGGGGCGGTGGTTCTGTATCGCTCGTCGGCTTTGGCACATTTTCAGTGAACGCACGCGCGGCACGTGCGGGACGCAACCCGCGAACCGGTGAAACGATCCATATTCCGGCGAGCAATGTTCCCAAATTCAAGGCTGGTAAGGCCCTGAAGATTGCCGTAAACTAGCGCGCCCTTCGATTCGGGGGTAGCGAAAGCCGCGTGTTTTCGCGCGGTTTTCGTCGCCTCCGATTGATTCGATCGGGACTGAAGGAGGGCCTTGCGGCCCGAATGGGTAATGGCCTTCCTACACGTTTTGCGGGTGCTTAGCTCAGCTGGGAGAGCATCGCCCTTACAAGGCGAGGGTCGGGGGTTCGATCCCCTCAGCACCCACCAGGATTCGGAGTGGTAGTTCAGCTGGTTAGAATACCGGCCTGTCACGCCGGTGGTCGCGGGTTCGAATCCCGTCCACTCCGCCAATAAAATGAAATGGGGCCCCAATCGGGGCCCCATTTCTTTCCTGGTTGTGTTACCGGGATTTGAACCCGCGACATTAAGCGATCGGGTTCGACAAATCGGGCACAGGCCGATTTGCACGCCCGAAGGGCGCCCGCAGGGTGCGCCGCCATCGGCGGCGAATGAATCCCGTCCACTCCGCCAAGCATACTTTAGGGGTCGAGGGCGCGTAAAAACGCCCCATACGTCTTTGCGAGCGCAGCGAAGCAATCTCCAAATCACTGTTTTTACGAGATTGCTTCGTCAGCTGCGCTTCCTCGCAAAGACGG
>JADFSP010000004.1:120539-122361 GCA_022560695.1 Pseudomonadota bacterium | reverse complement strand
CTGGAAGTACGACATCACAGCCAATGGAATCGTACGAACCCCTGTCGTCGCTTCTGAGCTGCCGAGCGATTTGTCTCTCAAAAGAGTTGATTACATTATTCTCGCAGGGCTTTCGATCGTCGTCGGAATTATCACTTTCGGTCTGGCACAGGAAATTCTCGGCACGCGGGAAGTTACTCCGACGGCTATTCAGGCAACGAATGTTCCCGAAAACTCTATTGCCGTGTTTCCATTCGAGAATTTGAGTGCTGACCCGGACAACGAATATTTCAGCAAGGGGATGACAACAGAACTGATCAGCAGATTGTCGCGAATACAGAATCTTCAGGTAGTTTCGTACTTTCAGACAAAGGAAGATATAAACAAGATTGGCCAGGATCTAAAGGTGCGTTATTTGCTTGAAGGCACTGTACGCAGATCTGGTAGTCGAGTACGAATCAGCGCTTTGTTGATTGATACATCAACCGGTTTCAACCTTTGGTCGGAGAACTTTGATGGCGAATTGCAGGACGTGTTTGACTTACAGGAACAGACTGCCCTAAAAATCGCCGATGCCCTTGATATTCACTTAAGCCCCGAAGAGGCAGAGGCCATCGCTCGGCGCCATACCGAAAACCTTGAGGCTTACGATGCTTTTTTGCGGGGTTGGACGATAATCGAATCCTTCCATTACCGGTCAGACAATTTCGAATCTAGGCTGAATGCGGCGCGCAAACATTTCCAGCAGGCGCTCGAATTCGATCCATATTATTCGTTAGCCGTAGCTGGTCTATCGATGGTCGAGAGCTATTATATATTTTTTGGAAGCAAATCCGCTGCAGAACAATTGCTGCTTGCACATGCTTTCGCCACTGAAGCGCTTGCGCTGGATACGAGCCTCCCTGAACCTCATGTGGCCTTGGGCTTTGCACACGGAGCAGGTAGTGATTATGTGCGTGCCGTCGGTGAATTTCGCGAAGCTCTAAGCTTGGAACCTCAGAACGGCTATACCTGGTGTGATCTAGCCTGGGCATATAATGAAATGCAACCACCAAGTCCGACGGAGGCTGAAAAGGCATCACGCGAGGCCATTCGACTTACTCCCGCTTACTACTGGGCATACGTTCTCCTCGGTGATGCACTTCGCATGCAAGAGCACTCTGCGGATGCCATTTCTGCGTATGAGTATGCCCTGATTCTGAATCCCGATCACAAGAGTGCCCATGTTAAGATCGGCCGAATATATTTCAAGCAGGGCAACTACCACCAAGCACTAGCCGCGTTCAACAAGGCGGAGCAAACCCCGGTTGTGCTTGTTGAGATAAGTAGAACCCACTTAGCGCTGGGCGACATACAGAAAGGTCTCGAAAGACTCGAAGAGGCTCTTGCCGATGGTTATTCGGACTTCATCACAATCGAGACCAGCCCCGACTTCGCTTCTCTGGCTGACGACGCGCGTTTCCAGCAGCTTCTCAACCAGTACCGGAAATAGCGGCTCCACAGGTAGGCTCGGAGCAATAAAATCCCAGATGGTTGGCGGTCGCACGTCTGGCCCCAAACGATGTGCAGGAATTTTGGATCTCAATTCGACAATGCCACGGAATGGCCGCTTCTGGCCGTTAGCGGACTGTCATTTTCACGATTTCAATGAGGTCTGAACGACCGCTTTGGAGAAAAGCGGCCATTCAGTCGGAGTCTTGCAAAATCGGGTCGTCGAGTGACCGCTATACCCTTGCGATTTCAACCGGTCGATGCAACACATTCACTAAATTTTTCTGCCGGCGAGTAAAAATCCAATGTTTTGCGTGGTCGTTCGTTGAGTTGACGTGCCACTTTGTTCAGA
>JADFSP010000004.1:0-120529 GCA_022560695.1 Pseudomonadota bacterium | reverse complement strand
TAGATCCTCGGTCTTCGCTTCATTTTCAACATCCCCCTCTCTATCGTTAGAGAATAGAATGTTGCGTCGACCGGTTGAGATCACCCCTCGAAAGCGGCCGTTCGAGTGGTAGAGTCTTGAACGACCGCTAACGACCCAAATCGGAAGTTCAGCGTCTTAGATTAAATGTCTGGAAAGCGGCGTAAGTAGACATTCGATTTCAACCAATAGACCCCCACTATAGTCCAAGATGACCCTAGATCGGACGTGGATATTTTGCGTTTAAAGCGATGCAGAATCGGTCATTCGCACAATTGGCCGACGCGGCCTATCACTCAATAGTAACGACGCGGTCTATTTTTCTGTTAAGCCGTTTTCAAGGAGAGTGCTGTTGGAAATTGTTATCTTAGTATTCATCTTTCGCTGGTTTTCTAGTGCAGCCAACGCAGCTGGCCGTCCACCTCTTCGGTGGGGTACTACGGGCGCGGCTATTTACCTCGGAGCGCTGATTCTTTCTAAGGGTGCACTTTATTGGGTATTCGACCCTTATTATCTGCCTGAGGCAAGAAGGTTTGCCTTTACGTTACTGGATACTATGTTGAGTAACGCAGTAGGTGTGGGTTTCGCCAATCTTTTCTGTCAGCAAATGTTGCTGACCAATCTTACGACCACGAAAAATCTCGCGCGCGTACTAAATGCAAGCTGGTTGATCTTTGCATCCTTTATACTCGTATCGTTGCTGCCAAACATGATTGGTGAATCCGGGATTCTGCTCAACGTGCTCGTCTTAGCAGGGTTGGTCGTGGTTCCTTTGCTCACCCTGCGCGTGTACAAGGCGGAGAGCAAGAACTTAACCGGCCCACTGTGGCATACCCACATAGCTCTATGGGCTAATTTGGCAGCGGCTCTTACTCTGATCTGGTATGTGACCACTCTGAAACTTTCCCATCCGGTGGCTTTCTCTATAAGTACGGCCTATTACTCATCGTGGATCGCTATCGCTGCATGCTTAAACACGATCTCACTCGGTCTAACCATTCGCTCCACCGGACGCGCAAAAACGGCGCGCCGGTGAGCTTGGGCGCTGAACAGCTGCTTCGGGTCGAAAGCAGACGTTCGGACAAGCCCCGCCCTCGTGGCGGGGTTTTCCTTTGTCAGCAAACGTCCGCTATTGGCCGTTAGCGGAAGTCAGAATCTGGTATTTCTAGCGTTTTGAACGACCGCTTTCGGGAAAAGCAGTCGCCTGCCCACCATAGTCAGTCCTCGATCACCTTTGGATAGCGACGGATATCTTACCGAGTTTCAGGTCGAGGGCTGAGTATGCAGTCGTGACAGCACGCCGGGCCCGGATGAACACAGGACCCAGCGCGCCGGGATTTCCGGCTGGCTAGTAGCGGTCTAAGTCGGAGCCACCCGGCGAATCCGGAGAGCCGCTCTCGCCTGCTGGTCCGCGGGGCCCTAGCGATCCGTCCATTCCGCGAGGCCCTATGGGCCCTGGAGGACCCGCGGGCCCTGCAGGTCCTGGCGGTCCAGCAGTCGCCGAAACCTCCGAGAGCCGCCGTGTCAGCTGACGAACCTGAGCCTCCAGCTTTTTCAGCCGGTCGGCGGTCGACCCGCCCCTCGCAACCTTCTTCTTGGCCTTGCGTTTAGTCTTGCGTTTAGCCTTCTTCTTTACCTTCCTTTTTTTCCTTCGAGCGGTTTTCTTTTTCGCAACACGGCGCTTCTTCGCCGGTTTTCTCCTTGCCGTTACTTTCCGTTTCTTGGCGACCTTGCGCTTTGAAGCTTTTTTGCGAGACTTCTTCTTGGTAGCCATGATTTTCTCCGCGTCGGGTATCCAGCCTTGAGTATATACAATAAAATCTAGTTCCCGGGAATGATGAACATTTTCCAGCGGTGCTTACTCCATAATACGCTAAACGACCGCGTCTGGCCGTTAGCTGCCCTTCATTTCGATGATATTTTGATGATTTGAACGTCCACTCTTGAGAAAAGCTGCCGTTCAGATTTTGAATTTTGAAAAATCGTAATCGAGCGTCCGGTATACGCTCAATAGCGGCCGTTGAGCTGATACGATGTTAAAGGGCCGCTACCGACCCAAAGCGGTCATTGAACATCTCAGTTGTCGATAAATGGAGCCACTATGTTTTCTAACCCTCGGACAGTAATGGTTTGCGGTTTCTTGTCGATTGCTATTACGCCAGCAAGCACTTCCTTTGCACAGCAGGTGGAAACCAATCCAGTCCGGGTACTGGTGGATCGCCTGGATTTGGAAAGTTATAAATCCACGCTCAAAGGACTTACGCAATTCGGTGATCGGCGCCAGGGTACTACCCGCAATCGTGATTCTTTGGATTGGATCGAACAGCAATTGATCGCCGCAGGCTGTAACAACGTCGAACGTATTACCTACATCTACGACCCTGAACCCAGGCCTCCTAGAGCAGCGACTCCGCGCACGACTTCGACACAAGGTCTTAAAACAAGTACTGGCGGCACCGTTGGCCGCAACGGCAGCGGGCCTGGCGGGTCTTCGATTTTCGGTTATCGCGCTCCCACCGGCGTGAACCGTGATCTCAATGCGCAGCCTGATGAGCGCATTCGTTTATTCAATACAGAGGAACCGGTTAACGGTGAACGCCAGGAAGTGTATTGCACCAAGATTGGCAGTACCCGACCTGATGAGATGTACATTATCGGGGCCCATATGGATGGTCACGGTGTCAACGAGGCAGTAAACGACAATGGCTCTGGAACCGCGCTCGTGATCGAACTAGCGCGCGTTTTCAACGCCTCAGACGTACAGACTGAACGCTCAATTCGCTTTGCACTTTGGAACAATGAGGAAACAGGGCTGAACGGTTCCAGAGCCTACGTCGAACAACGGCAACGTTTGCAAGGCATCGAGAGCCCAGCCGGCTCCGGCAACTATCCTGAACCAAAATGGCTGGGCATGATTCAACACGACATGATGCTGTGGGACCACGGCGCTCCCCGAGCCGATGGTACCGTTAGCCGCAATCAACGTTCTGAGGCAGACGTTAACATCGAATTTCAATCAAGCTCCGATCTGGCTGACGAATCGATGCGCTTGGCTTTTGTCTTCAAAGCGGCGGCCGATACTTACAATTCTGATTACCCTGCGACTGTCGGTCCCCATATGACCAATACAGATTCCACGTCATTCATGAACATCGTTCCCTCAATTAGTTTGCGAGAGAATGAAAGGGGCGCCCATACCGGCGCTGGATGGAATCCCACTTGGCACACGCCTCTGGATGTATGGACGACATTCACTGATGAGGACTTTCGGTTGGGACTTAATGCTGCGCAGACCACCTTGTCTGCCGTTGCCAAACTAGCCGGAGCAACGGTGGATCAGAGCAAAAGATGAGAGATTCGGCGGTGGTGGCAATAACCGCTATTGGCCGTTAGCCGCCAGTCATAGCAACGTCAAATTAGTAGACTCGATGACCGCTTCACTTGAGAAGCGGCCGCACAGATTTCGATTTCTGAAATATCAATTTAGGCGCCTACTTTGAAATCAATAGGCCCCGGGTTCTCCTCCTGGTGTCGCAAAAAACCAGTCCACTACCGATTGTTCTTAAGAACCTCACCCAGCATCCTGAATTCCTCCCCACGACCGCTGCCCTTGCGCCAGGCCAAACCAATCGTTCGATAACTGCTCTCGCTCAGCGGCTTAAGTTTCACACGTGTGTTTTTCAGCAATGCTGAGCCGCTGGCCATTTGCGGAAGAAACGTGATGCCGAGATCGGCGTCGATCATTTCGATCAACGTCAAAACGCTGCTCGCCGCGAACAGCTGAACTTTTTGTGTATTGCGAATCTTGCAGGCCGCGAGCGCGTGGTCGCGAAGGCAATGGCCGTCTTCGAGCAGCAGGATGCTGTCGGCATCGAGCTGATTGAACCGGTAATTCTCAGGATCGACTCTGTCCGTGCCGTCACGGTAGGCGAGGCAGAAGCGATCGCGAAACAGGGACGTCGTCTCGACGCCACGCATTTTCCAGGGCAGTGCCAGCAATATGGCATCGAGGTCACCGTCCATGAGGCGTTCGTATATTCGCTGTGTTTGATCTTCATGCAGGTACAACTGTAAGTCGGGAAATTCGCGTCGCAGTCGCGGCAAGACCCGCGGCAGCAAGAAGGGTGCGATCGTCGGAATGACGCCCAAACGCAGGTCGCCACTCAACGGCTGCCGCTGGCCCTGAGCCAGTTCAACCAGGCTCTCGACATCCCGCAGGCACAGCCGGGCCTGTACCGCGATCTGTTGGCCGATCGCCGTAATTGTCACGCTGCGGTTCGTTCGATCGACGAGTTGCACTTCCAGCAACGACTCCAGCTCGCGTATCGCATTGCTGAATGCCGATTGCGAGACAAAGCAGACCTCGGCCGCGCGCCCGAAATGATGTGTCTCCACGAGTGCCGCGAAGTAACGAAGCTGCTTTACCGTCGGTAAATTCATTGATCTATAAAATCGATCATAGTAATCGAATTAAACCATTTTCTTTATGGTATGGCGAGCCTTAGACTCATCCCATTGAATCGATCCGGGGACCACCGTCATGGTACTGAATATTGGAATCAGCAACGAGGACCGGCAGGAGATCGCATCCGGCCTGTCGAAGCTGCTCGCCGACAGCTACACGCTGTACCTGAAGACCCACAACTTCCACTGGAACGTGGAAGGACCGCAATTCAACACGCTGCACCTGATGTTCGAGCAGTACTACACCGAGCTCGCGTTGGCAGTCGATGAGATCGCGGAGCGCATTCGTGCGCTGGGCATCAAAGCGCCGGGCTCCTACTCCGCGTATGCGAAGCTCGCAAGCATCGATGAGGCCACCGGCGAGGAGTCTGCCGAAGAAATGATCCGGCAACTCGTTCTCGGTCAGGAAGCGGTCGTGCGCACCGCACGAGCCGCACTGCGGCCGGCCGCCGCGGCCGGCGATGAGCCGACCGCTGACCTGCTGACGCAGCGCATGCAGATTCACGAAAAGAATGCCTGGATGCTGCGCAGCATGCTGGCCTGAGTACAGACATCAACTGATTGGAGAAAACCATGTTCAACAACATTGAAGGACAACGAGTACCCGAGGTCACGTTCAAGACGCGTCGTGACCATGAATGGGTCGATATGTCGAGCGACGAAATATTCGCCGGCAAGTCGGTCATCCTGTTCTCCCTCCCGGGCGCCTTCACGCCGACATGTTCCTCGTCACACGTTCCGCGTTACAACCAGCTTGAGCCTTTGTTCAGGGACAACGGAATCGATCAGGTGATCTGTGTGGCTGTGAACGATGCGTTTGTCATGGCCGAGTGGCAACTGAGTCAAAAAGCCGATCGCGTGGTATTCCTGCCGGACGGCAATGGTGACTTTACCGACGGCATGGGACTGCTGGTCGGCAAGGAAGATCTCGGCTTCGGCAAGCGATCCTGGCGTTACTCAATGCTCGTGCGCGACGGAATCATCGAAAAGATGTTCATCGAGCCGGAGGAGCCCGGCGATCCGTTCGTCGTCTCGGATGCCGATACAATGCTCGAGTATCTCGATCCATCCGCTCAGAAGCCCTTGGACGCCACCGTATTCACCCGCCCCGGATGTCCGTCTTGCGCCAAGGCCAAAGGCCTGCTGCGAGATGCCGGAATCGAGTTCGAGGAGCTGGTCCTGAACGCGGACTACACGGACAGGACTCTGCGAGCGGTTGCCAACGCGATAAGCTATCCGCAGGTGTTCTTCGATGGTGAGAAAATCGGCGGCGCCGAGGATCTCGAAAACTGGCTGGCGCAAGACGTTCGCTTCAAACAGCGTCGCGCCGCGTAACGAAGTTTTCCCTGGTCTGACCTCGCGCATGCCGTTTCACCGCATTGATTCGATTGCTGGCTCGCTCTAAGCTAACGTCCCCCCCTGCCGCAGCAATAGTGAGAGGAGCCTCGGGGCATGCAGATCTCAGACCAGGGTCTTTTGAAGACTCAAGCCTACGTTGACGGCAAATGGATCAACGCCGATAGCGGAGATACGCTTGCGGTAATCAATCCCGCGACCGGCGATACGATCGCAGAGATTGCCAAATGCGGCACCGCTGAAACACGTCGCGCCATTGAAGCGGCAGAGCGCGCGCAAAAGGAATGGCGTACACGAACCGCGAAGGAACGCGGGGCGGTGCTGCGAAAGTGGTTCACGCTGATGCTCGAAAACCTCGAGGATCTTGCGCAAATCCTGACGGCGGAGCAAGGCAAACCGCTGGCCGAAGCACGGGGTGAGATCGCCTACGGTGCGAACTACATCGAATGGTTCGCCGAAGAGGCGAAGCGCGTCTACGGTGACACGATTCCGCAACCGTCGAATGACAAGCGCCTCATCGTCATCAAGCAACCCGTCGGAGTCGTTGCCTGCATTACGCCGTGGAATTTTCCGAACGCGATGCTGACGCGCAAGATCGCGCCAGCACTCGCGGCTGGGTGCACAGTCGTGTGCAAACCCGCGAATGCAACACCCTTGTCCGCGTTTGCGGTCGCCGAGCTTGCCGAGCGCGCCGGCGTCCCGCCTGGCGTGATCAACGTCGTTGCCGGCGTTACGCGTGAAATCGGCGCGGAGATGACGAGCAATCCGATCGTGCGCAAGTTGACGTTTACCGGCTCAACCGCGGTCGGCAAACTGCTCATTCAGCAATGTGCCGGCACGGTAAAACGCACATCGATGGAACTCGGCGGAAATGCACCGTTCATTGTCTTCGACGATGCGGATCTCGACGAAGCGGTCAAAGGCGCGATCATCTGCAAGTTTCGCAACGCGGGCCAGACCTGTGTCTGTGCGAATCGTATCCTGGTTCAGGAAAGTGTCTACGACGCGTTCACCGAGAAATTCATGCTGGCGATGACGGACCTGAAGTTGGGTAACGGCGCAGATGAAGAGGTCAACGTCGGTCCACTGATCAATGAAGGCGCCGCAAATGATGTTCTCGAACTCATTGAGGATGCGGTTGCCAGGGGCGCCAGTGTCGCAGCCGGCGGTGCGCGCTCGGAACTCGGCGTGCGGTTTATCGAGCCGACCGTGCTGACGAACGTCAGTGATGACATGCGCGTGTTCCGCGAAGAAATCTTCGGGCCGGTGGCGCCGATTTTCAAGTTCAAGACCGAAGCCGAAGCGATCGCGATGGCGAACGATACCGAGTTCGGACTGGCGTGTTACTTCTATTCGCGCGACGTTGGCCGCGTCTGGCGTGTCGGGGAAGCACTCGAATACGGTATCGTCGGCATCAACGCGGGCATTATCTCGAATGAGATGGCGCCGTTCGGTGGCATCAAGGAATCGGGCCAGGGGCGCGAGGGTTCGAAGTACGGTCTCGATGATTATCTCGAAATCAAGTACATGTGCGTGGGCGGCATCGATAAGTGACATTTTGGGCCTTCAGGCCCGAATGCATTAACGTCCGATTCTGGCTAGTTTCCGGCAATCCCGGGCGTATACTGTTTTGCATTGGAGGCCATACGCCGATGCAACTCAACAAAGTTTACGAGCGCGCCATGATTTCCCGGGACGCTCGATTCGATGGACAATTTTTTGTAGGCGTTAAGACGACCGGCATTTATTGTCGACCGATCTGCCCGGCCAACTCACCGAAGAGCGAGAACGTTTCTTTCTATCCGACTGCGGCGGCGGCCAGCGAGGCCGGCTTCAGGCCCTGTCTCAGATGCCGCCCCGAGTGTGCGCCCGGAACGCCGGCATGGAGCGGCACGTCAACGACCGTGCGCCGCGGGCTACGTCTGATTGCGAATGGCGCGCTCGACGAGACCAATGTCGAGACGCTCGCAACCAGGCTCGGTGTGACGAGCCGCCACTTGCGGCGCCTGTTCACCAAGCACCTCGGCGCCAGCCCGCTTGCCGTGGCGCATACGCAAAGGCTGCATTTTGCGAAACGGCTGATCGACCAGACCGCGCTGCCGATGCACGACATCGCACTGGCTTCGGGCTATGGCAGCGTGCGGCGCTTCAACGATGCGTTTAGAAAGACCTACGACAGGTCGCCGCGGGAGTTGCGCCGCACAGGCGCGGACAGCGCCGGCTCCGACAACGCACTGACCGTGAGGTTGCCCTATCGCAAGCCGTTTGACTGGACGGCACTGCTGAGCTTTTTTGCGGCGCGCGCAATTCCTGGCGTCGAAGCGGTTTTCGGCGATCGCTATCGCCGCACGATTGTCATCGACGATATCCCGGGAGTGATCGAATTACGGCACGATGCAAGCGCGGAGAGCGTGTTGCTGACACTGCACGGCATCGAGACTGCGGCACTGTTCCCGATCGTGCAGCGAACCCGGGAGATATTCGATCTCGATGCGCCCGTCGCCGATATCGCGGCGGTTCTGAAGCGCGACCCGATGCTCAAGGTACATCTGCGTGCGAACCGGGGCATTCGCGTTCCGGGCGCGTGGGACGGTTTTGAACTGACGATCCGGGCAATACTGGGGCAACAGATATCAGTCAAGGCCGCGACGACGTTAGCCGGTCGAATTGCGAGCCGCTACGGCGATCCGATTGATGCTGCACTTGCAGATGCCAACCGCGAGCATGCGCTGACGGTCACATTTCCCACGCCGGAGCAATTGGCGCGGGCGCGTTGCAACAACATGGGCCTCGTCGGCAGCCGTGCTGCATCGATACGTCACGTTGCGCGCGCTGTTGTCGATGGGTCACTGAGTTTCGATCCGTCGCAGGACCCGGCCGAATTCTGCGATCGTTTGACCGCCATACGCGGCATCGGTGACTGGACCGCCCAGTACGTCGCGATGCGTGCGCTCAAGAACCCCGACGCATTCCCGGCCTCTGACCTCGGCTTGCTACGCGCGTCTGACGGTAACGGGCAGGGCCGCATGCGGCCGGCCGAGCTTGCAGAAATTTCCGAGCGCTGGCGCCCGTGGCGCGCCTATGCCGCACTGTTATTGTGGAGCTCCGCAGCGGGCTCCGGAGGATAAGTCATGTACTACTGCTATCTGGAAACGCCGATCGGCAATTTACTGCTTGCTGGCGACGATGAGGCGCTCGCGCTTGTCGGATTTCCGAAGGGTTCGATGCGCCACGAGCCTGAGACCGACTGGATCTACAACGAAAAACCGTTTGCGGCTACCAGAAAACAACTGCGCGAGTACTTCGCCGGCGATCGCACGGAGTTCGACCTTGCGCTGCGCCTGGACGGCACGGAGTTTCAGCTTCAGGTACTCGATGCCTTGCAGCAAATTCCGTATGGCGAGACGGCGTCCTACGGCGATATTGCAAAACGAATCGGCAGACCGAAGGCCGTGCGTGCGGTTGGCGCCGCGAACGGCCGCAACCCGATTCCGATCATCGTGCCATGCCATCGCGTTATCGGCAGTGGCGGCGATCTTACGGGATTCGGCGGTGGGCTCGACACCAAGGAGGCGTTGCTGCGGCTTGAAGCTGAGAACAGCCAGTTCCCGAACGTGGTTTCAGCGGCTCCGACGCGACCTGTATGAGACTGCTTCGCTGCTCTCGCAATGACGGCTTTGTCGTTGCGAGGAGCCGCAAGGCGACGTGGCAATCTCCTGGATTCAGCCTGACCCCCTACAAAATCTTTCCCTGCATTGCGCGCACGACGGCGGACGGCTCCATGCCGTCGAGCACGCGATCGTCCGTTTGCAGCGTTGTCAACGTCGACTTCAGCGGCAAGACGCCTGCCCATATCGGGATGTCGTAGTCCTCATCCTCGTCGTCGGGCATGCCGGATGAAATCTTGGCCGATGCCGAATCGATGCTCAGCGCGATAACGCCGGTCTTCTTGATCTCTCGCTCGAGCGGATCGCGAAGTTCGTCCCATCGGCCGGGCATTGTGTGTTCACTGATGACTCGCATCGCGTGCAGCTTTTCATTGTTGCCGTCGACTAAACGTGGATGGCCGAAGACAGTGACGGAACGGTAGTTCATCGACGAATTGAATGCCGAGCGCGCATACACGATGCCATCGATGAGCGTGACGTTGACGCAAGCGCGGTCCGTCTGTTCCAGCAGACGAATGACGCGCGCCTTGCGTGCACCATGAAGATAAATCGTTTCATCCTCACGGCCGAAGATCATCGGCACCACGACTGGGGC
Organism: Pseudomonadota bacterium; assembly: GCA_022560695.1. GTDB lineage: Bacteria > Pseudomonadota > Gammaproteobacteria > Steroidobacterales > Woeseiaceae > UBA1847. Next base: position 110,428 of record JADFSP010000004.1, on the reverse strand, counting down.
GCCGTCCTGTATGAAGCCGACCTGCGCCACCAGCGCCGCATCGAGGATCGCGTGCACGGTTGCCTTGTCATAGTTCGCCTTCTCGCGAAGCTGGCGGGCCTTGTTGTCGCGACCGACCTTGTAAGTTCCTGTCATTTTCGTTGCGGCCTCAAAGAAATAACGGTGCGAGGAACTTGGCTACCAGCGAGACGAGCACAATTCCGATCATATTGAGCGCCATTCCCGCTTTCGCCATCTTTGGAATCGTCAACAAGCCGGAGCCGAACACGATTGCGTTTGGCGGTGTCGCGACCGGCAGCATGAACGCGCAACTCGCTGCGAGCGTGACGGGAACGGTCAGCACAATGGGATCGAAGCCTGTTTCAATCGCGATAGCGCCAACGACCGGCAAGAACGTCGCGGTCGTTGCGATATTGCTCGTCAATTCGGTCAGGAAGATGATCATCGTCGCCGCGAGCGTAACGAGCATGAACAGCGGCAGCTCGCCGACCGACTGCAAACTGTTGCCAAGCCACTGTGCGAGTCCCGTGGACGAAACAGCGCTCGCGAGCGTCAGGCCGCCGCCGAACAGGATCAACACGCTCCATGGCAGTTTCTCGGCATACGCCCAGCGCAGCAGCAGCGGGTCACGCTTGTCGCCACTCGGAACCAGGAAAAGCGCGATCGCACCGGCCATCGCAATGCCCGAGTCATCAAGCGCTGCCAGTCCGGGCAACTTTGTCAGCAACGGCCGTGATATCCAGAGCAGCGCCATCGAGACGAAAATAATTGCGACGCGAATCTCCGGAACGGTCATTCGTCCCAAGTCGTCTTTCATTCTTTTGAGTTCGGCGCGGCCTTCGTCTGAATTTTCGAAGTCGACATTGAAGACCCAGCGTGTCAGCGCTAGCCATGCCAGCGGCAGCATGGCTACCGACAGCGGCAGCCCCACGAGCATCCAGCTCGAAAAATCGATTTCGGTGCCGTAGTTCTCGAGCATGAATGCAGCCAGCATCGCGTTCGGCGCCGTTCCGACGAGCGTCGCCATGCCACCGATCGTCGCGCCATACGCGACACCGAGTAACAACGCATATTGAAAGTTTTCCCGCGCGCCCTGATCGAGGCTCTTCACCGATTTGTGAATGACCGCGATGATTGAAACCGCAATCGGCAGCAGCATCATCGTGGTCGACGTATTCATCACCCACATGCTGATAAGGGCACTTGCGAGCATAAAGCCGCCGACGAGTGATCGGCCGTTGCCGCCGGAATATTGCAAAACGGTCAAGGCAATGCGGCGATGCAGATTCCAGCGTTGCATCGCAAACGCAACGATAAAGCCACCGAGAAACAGGAAGATGACCTTGTTCGCGTAGGGCGCGGCAGTGACCTGAATCGTGGCGATGCCAAATAGCGGAAAGCACACAAGCGGCACCAGCGCCGTAACGGCAATGGGTACGGCATTGGTTGCCCACCACACAGCCATGAGCACGCCGATCGCCGCTGTGCGCCATGCCGGATCGCCCAGTGCTTCCGGCGCGCCGGCCGCGAGCATTGATAATGCCGCCAACGGTCCGAGAATCATGCCCACGAACTGGCTGGTGGATCGACCCGCCTGATTTTGGTCGTCGGTCACTGCTTGCTTCCTGGATGGCAAATGAGCCAAAGCGCCAAAGCCTACCGTGTTCGATCGCGCGCGTCGTCACGAACTCAGGCTGACACCACATATTGTGGCTCACTCGCCTTCCTATACAAGATGTAGTAGCATTTACGGCGTACCGATCCGGTACGCACGGAGATTAGATGCACTAGGGCAATGCAGGCGGGTCACCATGCTGGAAGCATGAGTCAACGGCGGGCGTCACGTGCTCCTCTCAACACGTCGCCCTTGCCATCGGTTGTCTTCAACCGATCGCTGTTGTGGACGAAGCGGCTCGTCTGTGCGGACGCAAAATCACCGAAATCCATCGCGACATTGATGTTGCGGTCCTTCGCGTATGTCGTGCCGCGCCCGAGCCATCTATCGCTTACTACGCCGCCCAGTCTCTGGGCGGCTTTTTTTCAGAAGATATATCGCACGGGAATCGGCGCCGAATTGCGCGAACGATATGCCCGGCCAGGCCGCGACTTGATTGAGGCGGACGAATGAGCAGCGGAAGAATGCCTGCCTGCCTCGGGGCTATCGTCGCAATCGCGATAGCCGCCTGCGCTTCGGGTCCGCCCGAGCTGCCCTATCCGGCATTCATACAAGCCGATGATTTGCCGGACATATTCATGGCGAGCCTGCCCGGCATCCGCGCCAAGCAATTCATTGGCGACGCGCAATTGCGCACGACGAGCAATCGCATCGATCTGCCACCAGGCTGGAAGGGAACGAGCGGCGGCTCGCCCGGCAAGTCACTTGAGATCTTCGTTCTCGACGGCAATCTGGCGATTGCCGATATCGTGCTCAGGCGCGGCGGCTACGCGTATCTGCCGGCGGGATCTCTGGGCTTCAACCTCAGGAGTTTCGACGGTGCGCGCATGCTCTATTTTATTGACAATGTTGACGCCAGAGCTGTCATCCGCGCGCCGATTATTATCGATAGCGGCGTTCTCGATTGGCAAGCCGGCGAGATTGCGGGACTCAGCATCAAGGAATTGCGCGCGGATCCGGGAAGCGGAGCACGAACCTGGTTGTTGAGAATCCAGCCAGACGCGACGTTGCCCTGGGAGGTCTCGTCAAAGCACCGCGAGGGCTATCTCGTGGGTGGTGATTATCGACACAGCGAATGCGTTGACGGCAAAGCGCAAACGGGTCGATACACGCGAGGCGGCTATTTCTACCGGCCGCCCAACACGATCAACGGGGGACCGGATTCAGCCGCAACCACGGAGTCGTTCTGGTTGTTACGTGAGGCCACTGCCACCGAAACGAGCATCGTTCCCGCTTGCGTTGCCAGCGACCCGGCACCCTGACATTACTTTCAGAATCGATCGTTGCCTGGCCGCTTGAGATTATTGACCTTCGATCGGCCGAGCATCTTGAGCAGCAGCATACGGCACAATTTCATGATCGGATAAAGGAGGCGTGCCAACGGTTGCCAGGCAAATGCGACGATGGTCATGCGATTGAAGAACCCGTTTCCTGAGTTCAACAGTGCAAGTTTGTTGATGGCCTCGGAGTCGTAGTAAAGGTCGTCGCCGATCTTGAGCACCATGCCCTCATCGATGTCGAGACCGAGCGCCGTAATCTCGGTCATGATCTCGCTTTCCTCGCGGGCATTGACAAGAACCAGCCGGCCAGCCAGATCACCGACGTCAATCTTGCGGCAATAGTAATCGCAGACCGGACATTCTTTGTCGTATACGAGCAGGATGTCATCTGGATTCGGCATGCGAAGGCTCGATCATTTCTTGACGAAATTCGTAATGCGCTTGCCGAGCTTCATGATCTTGGTGAGCGTCGACGTCGGAATGTCGCGTATGTCGTCATACCAGCTGCTCGTCGTCTCGAAAAAGTTCAGCATGTTGTGGATGCGCTCCTTGGTGACCGCATCGGTGTTCTTTTCCTGCTCGACTTCCTCGGAGCAGACTCTGAGCATCGACAGGGTTGGATTCAGCTCGCGCCGCTTGCGTTGCTCGATGATGACCCGGAACAAATCCCACACATCGTGAATGGATTCGAAATAGTCGCGACGATCGCCGAGCAAATGGGTCATGCGCACGAGCCCATAGCTTTGCAACTCGCGGACACTCGTGCTGACGTTGGAGCGCGCCACGGACAGAAGTTCGCACAATTGATCGGCGCGCAGCGGTTCGGGAGACAGGTACAACAGTGCCTGTATTTGGGCGACTGTGCGGTTGGTGCCCCAGCGCGTTCCCATCTCACCCCAGTGGAGGACGTATTTCTGGACGGCGGGCGTGAGCTGCATTAGATTCTTCAGTTATTACTGTTGGGACTGAAATTAGTGAAGTCCTGGGGCGCAGTCAATCATTATCGTGGCGGCAGGAGGGCCTTCAGGCTCGGATCACGGTTGTAGGGAGGGCCTTCAGGCCCGAATGGCTACGGTGCTGTTGCCGTCACAATCACTCGCCGCGGCGCCGGCCACCCTTCGACGGTCTGTGTCGGGTCGTCGGGAGCCAGCGCTTCAGCGAGCGAATCGAAACTCATCCACTCGGTAGTGCGCTGCTCGTTGATCGTCGTCAGTGACACATCGACAATTGCGGCATCGCGGTAGCCCGTCCGATTCAACCAGACAAGGAGTTCCGCAATCGTCGGCAGTAACCAGACATTGCGCATGCGTGCATAGCGTTCCGCGGGCGTTCGCGCGAGGGCTTCCTCACCGGGAAGAATAATGGTCTCGAGAACCAGCTGGCCGCCGGGGCGCAGTGTGTCCTTAAGCTGGCGCAAATGGTCGATCGGCGCCCGCTGGTGATAGAGCACACCCATCGAAAACGCCGTGTCGAAAACACGTGCACCACCCGGCAACTCGTGCAGGCGCAGCGGCAGCACATGTATCGACCGGTCGTCCATGAAGTGCCTGACGGCGAGAAACTGCATGACGTACAGGATTGTCGGATCGATGCCGATCACATTTCGAGCGCCCTGTCCGCGCATTCGCATCGCGTAGTAGCCATTGCCGCAGCCGACATCGAGTACGTTGCGGCCGTCGAGTGGCGCGATCTTGCCGCTCAGGCGTCGCCACTTCAGATCGCTTCGCCATTCGGCGTCAATCCGCACGCCACACACGTCGAAGGGGCCCTTGCGCCAGGGCGACAGTCCGAGGAGTTGCAGTTTCAGCGCCTGACTTTCTGCATCGCCCAGGCGATCAACGCCCACCGCAACGACATCGCTGGCCAGATCCGCGCGGCGATCGGCGAGCCGCGGCAATCTCTCAATGGTCTCGCGCCACTGCCGGAAGTCGCCGTGCGCCGCATCCGACAGACGTTCGCGCAACATGGGCTTGAGTTGCTGCGGCCATCGATCCAGTCCGACATCGCGAAGGCACGCGGCCAGGGAATCATCGTCGAGCATTGTTAACGGATCGCTACGATCGAGACAAAATTGAAATAGCGCAACCAGACAGCGGCATGCCTGAAGCCCGCCCTTGCGAGCCGCTCGCGGTGATCGGTGACCAATTCCGGGATCAGGACGTTCTCGAGCGCCGCACGCTTGCGGCTGATCTCGAGTGCGCTGTAGTTGTTACGGCGCTTGTGTTCGTGGTGCAGGTCGACGAACAACTCTTCAAACCACGGGTCGTCATCGACGACCTTTTCCGATAACACGAGCACGCCGCCGCCAATGAGGCCGTCAAGAATTTTCTGGATCATGGCATCACGGTCTGCAAGTTCCAGAAATTGCAGCGTGTAATTGAGCACGACCATCGATGCGTTCGCGATTTTCACTTCGCGGATGTCGCCATGCACGACCTCGACCGATGTGTTGGACGTTCGACTGGCGTCGTCCTCGTCCATGACCTGCCGGCAACGCTCGACCATGGCGGGCGCATTGTCGACTGCGACGATATGGCAGCCGTCGGCAGCGATGCCCTGGCGCATCGCCAGTGTCGCCGCGCCAAGCGAGCAGCCGAGGTCATAACAATTCGTCCGTGGTTGCACGTAGCGCGCGGCCAGAGATCCGATGGCCTCAATCGAAGCCGCATAGCCCGGGATCGAGCGCCGCAGCATGTCGGGAAAGACGCGCGTTACGGCCGCGTTGAAACGGAATGGCTCGTCGTCCGAATCCCGGCCAGCGTAGATAGTGTCTTCGCCCATTATGGTTGTGTGTGCCCTCGCGCGGCATTGTAGTCCGCTGCCCACCGGAGGTCACACCGTGCTGCAATTCCATCACTGCCGCCAGAGTTTGTGGGACAATCGCGCCTGCCCATGCTACGTAAACTCCACGAAGAACTCGGTGTACCCGCGGATTATGGCCGCAACGGCGGACCGCCCGGATACGAGGAGGCAATCGACCTGGTGGAGGTCGGCCCCAATCTGCTTGGCCGGATGCAGCGGTTGACCGCGGATACGGCGTCCCAATGGCAGGCCATGCTCGAAGCTGCCGCGGAGCAAGGAATCACGCTCATGATCGTGTCGGGATATCGCAGCATCGAGTACCAGGCGGCGCTGATTCGCAGCAAAATCGACGCTGGGCAGACGATTGGCGAGATTCTGAAGGTCAATGCGGCACCGGGTTTCAGCGAACATCATACGGGCCGGGCCGTCGATATTGCGGCACCGGGATCGCGTCCGCTGACCGAGGAGTTCGAATCCTCCGACGCGTTTCGCTGGCTGCAGGCGAATGCTGTGACATTCGGTTTCTCGATGACGTATCGGCGGGACAATCCCTGGGGATTCATCTATGAACCCTGGCACTGGTCGGTCAAGGACTGACTCCGGCTCACCGGGGAGTCGAATTTCGACCCGGGCCGGCAAAAAATCAGTGGTTTAGCTGTTGACAGTAAGGCAGGGCAATTAGACAATAGCCGGCTTGTGTCCGCGGAGGGGTACTCAAGCGGTCAACGAGGGCAGACTGTAAATCTGCTGGCTATGCCTACGTAGGTTCGAATCCTACCCCCTCCACCAGGGATTGAAATGGCGGAGGAGTTTGGCAAAGCAAGTATAGCAGGAATGCGGTGCTTCGTTTTTCCATGCCGGTACCCGTTGATTGACAACGGCCGCGAGACACAATCTGAACCGGGTGAGTGACTGGGTTGGCAGTTCCGCCGGGGGGAAGACTAACAGACAGAATTTGATATCCGGACGGTTTGACATGTGAAGACTGTCGGGATTTTTATACGCCGCAAAAAGGGGTGCGGCGAAGGCTGGACGGTCGTTAACAGGTGGGGTCAGCGCCCTGTTCGGCAACGGACTTAGACCCTGACTTAGATGTCGCGGCTATAGATGGCGGGTGTAGTTCAACGGTAGAACCTCAGCCTTCCAAGCTGATGATGTGGGTTCGATTCCCATCACCCGCTCCAAATGGACGGTCGAGGGGTGCTGGACGAAGCCCACATAGCTCAGGGGTAGAGCACTTCCTTGGTAAGGAAGAGGTCCCCGGTTCAAATCCGGGTGTGGGCTCCATGGGATAACGACAGAATTTGGGATTGTGACTAAAGCATCGTCGGAGCGGCTTGGGCCGCGACGGATCATCAACCCGGGAATAGGGAAATGTCTAAACAGAAATTTGTGAGAACGAAGCCGCACATAAACGTGGGCACGATTGGTCACGTGGACCATGGCAAGACGACACTGACGGCGGCGCTGACGAAGGTGATGGCGGAGCGGCACGGTGGCGAGGTGATGGGCTACGACCAGATAGACAATGCGCCGGAGGAACGCGCACGTGGCATCACGATTGCGACGGCGCACGTGGAGTACGAGAGTTCGAACCGGCACTACGCGCATGTGGACTGTCCGGGACACGCGGACTACGTGAAGAACATGATCACGGGAGCGGCGCAGATGGACGGCGCGATCCTGGTGGTGAGTGCGGCGGACGGGCCGATGCCGCAGACGCGCGAGCACATTTTGCTGGCGCGGCAGGTGGGAGTTCCGTACATCGTGGTGTACCTGAACAAGGCGGACCAGGTGGATGACGACGAGCTTTTGGAGCTGGTGGAGATGGAGGTCAGGGACCTTTTATCGACGTACGAGTTTCCGGGCGACGACACGCCGATCATCACGGGGTCGGCGCTGAAGGCGTTCGAGGGCGATGAATCGGACATAGGCGTGCCGTCGGTACTGAAGCTGATTGAGCAAATGGACAGTTACATACCGGTGCCGGATCGGGCGATTGACGGAGATTTTTTAATGCCGGTCGAGGACGTGTTCTCGATATCGGGACGCGGCACGGTGGTGACGGGACGCATCGAGCGCGGCATCGTGAAGGTGGGTGACGAGATCGAGATTGTGGGCATCAAGGACACGGAGAAGTCGACCTGCACGGGCGTTGAGATGTTCAGGAAGCTGCTGGACGAGGGCCAGGCGGGCGACAACGTGGGTGTCTTGCTGCGCGGCACGAAGCGCGAGGAAGTGGAGCGCGGGCAGGTACTGGCGAAGCCGGGTTCGATCACGCCGCACACGAAGTTTGAGGCCGAGGTTTACATCCTGACGAAGGATGAGGGCGGTCGTCACACGCCGTTTTTCAAGGGTTACCGGCCGCAGTTTTACTTTCGCACGACGGACGTCACGGGTGCGGTGGAGTTGCCGGAGGGCACCGAGATGGTGATGCCCGGGGATAACGTGCAGATGGTGGTGGAGTTGATTGCACCGATCGCGATGGAAGACGGCTTGCGGTTTGCCATCCGCGAGGGTGGCCGCACGGTCGGCGCCGGCGTGGTGGCGAAGATAATCGCGTAGCGATTATCGCGAGTCGCGAAGCGGCGAAGCGATCTTTGTGAGGTTGCTTCGCCCCGCGGGCTCGCAATGACATCTTAACTATTGAGTGGATTAGAACTAGGCCAGTAGCTCAATTGGCAGAGCGGCGGTCTCCAAAACCGCAGGTTGGGGGTTCGATTCCCTCCTGGCCTGCCATAACGCAGGAGGGCCTTCAGGCCCGACAACGACGATGATTGCACAGACGGAAACGAGTCAGAGCGGTGCGCTGGACACCATCAAGTTGCTGATATCGGCAGCTGTTCTGGTGGGCGGCCTCTATGGCTATTACTACTACGAGAACGATGTGGCGCTGCCGCTTCGTGTGCTCATGGTATTGGGTAGTGCCGGCGCAGGCATTGCGATTGCCATGACGAGCACCCAGGGACAACGGCTGTGGCACTTTATTCAGGGTTCGCGGGTCGAGATTCGCAAGGTCATATGGCCGACAAGACAGGAAACGACGCAGACGGCGATTGCAGTGTTCGTATTCACGCTGATATTGGCGCTGTTTTTCTGGGCGCTCGATTCCGGCCTGCTGTGGGTGACCCGACGACTGGTCGGATAAACAAAATATGTCAGAGACCCGGAAAAAAGACGCAGCGCCCTTACGGTGGTACATCGTCCACGCCTACTCGAATTTCGAGTATAAGGTGAAATCATCATTGGAAGAGCGCATCGAGCGCATGGGGCTTAGCGACAAGTTTGGCGAAATCCTGATTCCGACCGAAGAAGTGGTTGAGATGAAGGAAGGTCAGAAGCGGCGCAGTGAGCGCAAGTTCTTCCCGGGCTACGTGCTCGTGCAGATGGAAATGGATGACGAGACCTGGCACCTCGTCAAGGAAGTGCCCAAGGTGCTCGGATTTATCGGCGGGTCGAGCGATCGGCCGGCGCCAATATCGGATGCAGAAGCCAATCAGATTTTGGAGCGTGTTCGTGAAGGGGTCGACAAGCCGCGGCCGAAAGTGCTTTTCGAGCCAGGTGAAGTGGTACGCGTGACGGACGGACCGTTCAACGACTTCTCGGGAGTCGTGGAACAGGTCAATTACGAGAAAAGCAGGTTGCAGGTTGCTGTCCAAATACTTGGCCGGTCTACGCCGGTGGAGCTGGACTTCGGCCAGGTAGAAAAGGCGTAGGAACGGTTTTAGCCGCGAATCGCAATGACATCTTAATTGACGAGGAGCCCTGACCCGGCGTTTGAACTCGAGGGAAAAGCAAGATGGCCAAGAAAGTAGTCAGTTATATCAAGCTCCAGGTTCCTGCGGGCCAGGCGAATCCGTCGCCGCCTGTTGGTCCGGCGCTTGGCCAGCACGGCGTCAACATAATGGAGTTCTGCAAGGCATTTAATGCGGCGACCCAGGGCACCGAGCCGGGGATGCCGATACCGGTCGTGATCACGGTTTACAGCGACCGCAGTTTCACGTTCATCTCCAAGACTCCGCCTGCCGCCGTTCTGCTGAGAAAAGCCGCCGGCGTCCAGAAGGGCTCGGGCACGCCGAACACACAAAAGGTTGGCAAGGTAAATCGTCGGCAACTCGAGGAGATTGCGACGACCAAGATGCCGGATCTGACCGCGGCCGATATGGATGCCGCTGTGCGAACCGTGGCGGGCACCGCCCGGAGCATGGGCATCGAAGTCGAGGGGGTGAACTGATGGCCGCGATGAGCAAACGCAGAAAAGCTGCGCACGATAAAATTGATTCGACAAAGGCGTACCCGATCGATGATGCTCTGTTGCTGATCAAACAGTTTGCGGCGAAGTTTCCGGAAAGCATCGATGTCGCGGTGAATCTCGGCGTCGATTCGCGTAAGTCAGACCAGGTTGTGCGTGGTTCGACCGTGTTGCCGAATGGCACCGGCAAGACGGTTCGTGTCGCAGTATTCGCGCAGGGCGACAACGCCGAAAAAGCGAAGGCGGCGGGCGCCGATATCGTCGGATTCGAAGATCTCGCAGCGACCATAAAGGCTGGTGAGCTGAATTTTGATGTTGTCATTGCGACGCCCGATGCGATGCGCGTGGTCGGACAGCTTGGCCAGATACTCGGCCCGCGCGGTCTGATGCCGAACCCGAAAGTGGGCACCGTGACAGCAGACGTCGAGACGGCGGTAAAGAATGCCAAGTCCGGTCAGGTCCGTTACCGCACCGATAAGGCGGGCATCATTCATTGCTCAATCGGTCGCATGGACTTCGAGGTCCCTGCGCTGAAGGAGAATCTTGCGGCGCTGCTTGGAGATCTCAAGAAGGCCAAGCCGGCGTCGTCGAAGGGCGTGTATGTCAAGAAACTGACCGTCTCGGCGACGATGGGCCCCGGTATTTCCGTGGACCGGAGTTCAGTCGATGCCTGATCGGGCTTTACCGAGGTGTCAGTCGATCGGGCCTGTGTCGGCGCCTGATTGAATTAGTGCTGCGGCGCCTTCGGGCGGTGCGGTATTGAGCCGAATGGAATCGGCGATCGTCGAAGACCGCAGGTGATCAGCCTGACCGCTGATCTTAATAGTCACCTGCGCAGATGGTGTTACCGGAGTCAGAACTACTGGCAATGGTTGCCATCCGATATGGGGACGGATGTTCCCCAGGGGGGTGAGGCTCGCTTCACCCATGTGTGTAACCGTAGGCCAGGAGAAATTCATGGCACTGAGACTCGAAGACAAGAAAGCTTTTGTCAAAGAGGTAAACGCGGTTGCGGGCAACTCTGTGACGGCTGTTGTGGCCAATTACAGGGGCTTGTCCGTTGCAGAGATGACGGAATTGCGCAAAGAAGCGCGCAACGCCGGGGTGTATCTGCGTGTTGTCAAAAACACGCTGGCGCGCCGAGCCGTCGAAGGCACTGATTTCGAGTGTATTAAAGACACTTTGAAAGGGCCAATTCTGCTCGCGTTCGCCAAAGACGATCCAGGTGCCGCTGCCAGGGTCATCAAGGATTTCGCCAAGGGGCATGATGCTCTGCAGGCGGTATCGCTGTCGATCAACGGGCAATTGTTGCCAGCATCCGATCTCGAGCGTTTGGCGGAGCTGCCAACGTTCGATCAGGCGCGCGCAATTTTGCTCGGCGTGATGATGGCGCCGATGACCAAGCTGGCACGGACTCTTGCCGAACCGTCTGCGATGCTCGCGCGGACTTTGTCCGCACGTGGCAGCCAGGAATCGGCACAGAGAAAGGCATAGGACTGGATGCAATACCTGACTCAGGAACCAAGTTAGAGGAATAGTTGAAATGGCACTGTCAAATGAAGATCTGCTCAAAGAACTGAGCGCAAAGTCAATCATGGAAGTCGTTGGACTCGTCAAAATGCTCGAGGATGAATGGGGCGTTTCTGCCGCTGCACCCGTTGCTGCCGCAGCAGGTCCTGCTGCCGGCGGCGATGCCGGTGATGCGGCCGTCGAAAAAGACGAGTTCGACGTTGTTCTGACCAGTTTCGGGGAGGCAAAAGTTGGCGTCATCAAGGCCGTCCGTGCAATCACGGGGCTGGGTCTCAAGGAGGCGAAGGACGCTGTCGAAGGCACTCCTTCAACGATTAAAGAAGGTGTGTCGAAAGCAGAAGCTGAAGAGGTCAAGAAGCGGCTTGAGGAAGCCGGCGCAAGCGTCGAACTCAAGTAAGCGCTTGAAGCGCTCGCTTTTGATGCAGGACCCGATGGTCCACAAGACGGGCAAGCAGCTGGCCGGATTGCGGTTGGCTGCTTGCGCGCATCTGTAATTCTTGTCTCCGGAATTCGGAAACAAACGTTACAGACATTTTTTGCAAACGTGAGAGTGTCGTCACGAACATGAAGACACTCTCTCAATTGAGGGTATTCTCGAATGGCTTATTCGTTCACTGAGAAAAAGCGCATCCGCAAAAACTTCGGCAAGCGCCCGACGATTCTTGACGTCCCGTATTTATTGTCGATCCAGGTCGATTCCTACGCCAAGTTCCTGCAGTCGGACAAGACAGTCGAAGAGCGTGAGGACAGGGGATTGCACGCGGCGTTCAAGTCGGTTTTCCCGATCGTCAGCTATTCGGGCAACGCGGCGCTCGAATACGTCAGCTATCGCCTCGGCGAGCCGGTTTTTGACGTCAAGGAATGCCAGATACGCGGGCTTACCTATGCGGCGCCAATTCGTGTCAAGGTGCGATTGATAATCTATGACAGAGAAGCCAGCGGCAATCCGAAACCCGTCAAGGACATTCGCGAGCAGGAAGTTTATCTCGGCGAAATGCCGCTGATGACCAAGAATGGCACGTTTGTGATCAATGGCACCGAGCGCGTCATCGTCTCGCAACTCCACCGGTCACCGGGTGTGTTTTTCGATCACGACAAGGGCAAGACACACAGCTCTGGGAAACTGTTGTTTTCGGCACGGATTATTCCGTATCGCGGCTCATGGCTGGATTTCGAGTTCGACCCCAAAGACTGCGTATTCGCGCGCATCGATCGCCGGCGCAAGCTGCCGGTGACAATCATCCTGCGCGCCCTGGGCATGAACAACGAAGAAATGCTCGATCTGTTCTTCGAGACCGACGATATCTATCTCTCGGAGAAGGAAATCAAGATGGGGCTGGTGCCCGAGCGACTGCGTGGTGACACGGCATCGTTCGACATCAAGCTCGGACGCAGGGTGATCGTCGAGGAAGGACGCCGTATTACGGCGAAGCACGTGCGTGACATGTCGAAGTCGACAATCGACAAACTGACTGTTCCGACGGAGTATCTTGAGGGAAAGATTCTCGCCCACGATATAGTCGATACCGAAACCGGCGAGTTGCTGGCGCCCGCCAACGCGGAATTGACTCTTGAATTGATCGAGCAGCTGATAGGAGCCGGCATCGAGCACATTCGCACTTTATATGTCAATGACCTCGATCGCGGCCCGTTTATCTCCAGCACCCTGAATATCGATCCGTCGACCACACGTCTCGAGGCGCTGGTGGAGATCTATCGCATGATGCGACCCGGTGAGCCGCCGACCAAGGAAGCGGCTGAGAACCTGTTCCAGAACCTGTTCTTCAATTCCGATCGTTACGACCTGTCAGGTGTTGGCCGCATGAAATTCAACCGTCGTGTCGGCCGTGAGACTTCGGAAGGCGATGGCGTGCTCGTCAAACAGGATATTCTCGACGTATTGCTCACGCTGATCGACATTCGCAACGGCCATGGCACGGTCGATGACATTGACCATCTCGGCAATCGGCGCGTGCGCAGTGTCGGCGAAATGGCCGAAAATGCGTTTCGCGTTGGCCTTGTTCGTGTCGAACGTGCCGTCAAGGAGCGTCTGACGCAGGCCGAAACCGAAGGGTTGATGCCGCAGGAGATGATCAACGCGAAGCCGGTGGCGGCTGCCGTGAAGGAATTCTTCGGCTCGAGTCAGCTGTCGCAGTTCATGGACCAGAACAACCCCTTGTCCGAGGTTACGCACAAACGTCGTGTGTCGGCGCTCGGGCCGGGCGGACTGACGCGCGAACGAGCGGGCTTCGAGGTTCGCGACGTGCATCCAACCCACTACGGCCGTGTTTGCCCCATCGAAACGCCGGAAGGACCGAACATCGGCCTGATCAACTCGCTCGCGGTTTACGCGCGCACCAATGAATACGGCTTTCTCGAGACGCCGTACCGGAAGGTCGTCAAGGGCAAGGCAACGTCCGAAATCGAGTACTTGTCGGCGATCGAGGAAAGTCAGTACGTGATTGCACAGGCCAACGCGGAGCTCGATCGGTCCGGCAAATTTACCGAAGATCTCATTTCCGTTCGCCACAACAACGAGTTCACACTGGCTGGCCCGGCTGATATCAATTACATGGACGTCAGTCCGCGGCAAATCGTGTCGGTTGCGGCAGCGCTGATTCCATTTCTGGAGCACGACGATGCCAACCGCGCGCTCATGGGATCGAACATGCAACGTCAGGCGGTACCGACGCTGCGCTCGGAAGCGCCGCTCGTCGGAACGGGCATCGAACGCGCCGTTGCCATCGATTCAGGCGTTACGGTCATTGCGCGCCGTGGTGGCACCGTCGACCTGGTTGATGCGTCGCGCATTGTCGTACGTGTGAATGACGACGAAACCGATGCTGCGGAGTCAGGCGTCGATATCTACAACCTGACGAAGTACACGCGGTCGAATCAGAACACCTGCATCAATCAGCGACCACTGGTCAAGGCCGGTGACAAAATCGCTAAAGGTGACGTGCTTGCAGACGGCCCGTCGACGAACATGGGTGAGCTTGCGCTCGGCCAGAATCTGCTTATCGCGTTCATGCCGTGGAATGGTTACAACTTCGAGGACTCGATTCTGATCTCGGAGCAGGTGGTCAAGGAGGATCGCTTCACGACGATACACATCGAAGAATTGCAGTGCGTCGCGCGTGATACGAAGCTCGGACCCGAGGACATCACGTCGGATATACCGAACGTCGGCGACGCAGCTCTTGCGAAGCTCGATGAATCGGGAATTGCGTTCATCGGCGCCGAGGTAAAGGCTGGCGACATTCTGGTCGGCAAAGTTACGCCAAAGGGTGAGACACAGCTCACTCCGGAGGAAAAGCTGCTGCGCGCGATCTTCGGCGAAAAAGCTTCAGACGTAAAAGACACGTCGCTGCGCGTACCGCCGGGAATGGACGGCACGGTTATCGACGTACGTGTCTTCACTCGCGATGGTGTTGAGAAAGACTTGCGTGCGCTGGCGATCGAACGAGCCGAGCTGGAGAGTGTTCGCAAGGACCTCGATGACACGTTGCGTATTCTCGAAGAGGATATCTACGAGCGTGTAGAGCGCATGCTGACGGGCAAAATTGCCCAGGGCGGTCCGAACAAGCTCAAGTCCGGCTCCAAGATCACGAAAGCTTACCTCGAAGACCTGCCGCGCGAGCGGTGGTTCGAGATGCGTCTGAAAAACGACGACGCGAACGAGCGACTGCAAAAGGCTTTTGAACGGCTGAAGAGTCAGCGCGAGGACTTCGATCGCCGCTTTGAGCAGAAAAGGACGAAGATCACCGCGGGCGACGACCTGGCTCCCGGCGTTCTAAAAATGGTGAAGGTGTATCTGGCAGTAAAACGCCGGATTCAACCTGGCGACAAGATGGCGGGCCGACACGGTAACAAGGGCGTTATTTCGACGATCGTTCCCGTGGAGGACATGCCGTACCTCGATGATGGCACGCCGATCGATATCGTATTGAACCCGCTCGGCGTTCCGTCACGCATGAACGTCGGACAGGTGCTCGAGACGCATCTCGGCTGGGCCGCGAAGGGGCTCGGCAAGAAAATCGACAAAATGCTCAAGGCGCAGGAATCAGTCACAAAGATTCGCCAGTTCCTCGATACGATCTACAACAAGACCGGTGGCCGTACCGAGGATATCAAATCGCTGAGTGACGAAGAGATTCTCGAGCTGGCCGGCAACCTGACCAATGGTGTGCCGACGGCGACGCCGGTATTCGACGGTGCGACTGAGGCCGAGATCAAGACACTGCTGGAACTTGCGGGACTTGATACGTCGGGACAGTCGCAACTGGTCGATGGCCGCACCGGTGAGACGTTCGATCGTAAAGTGACTGTCGGCTACATGTACATGCTGAAGCTCAACCATCTCGTCGACGACAAGATGCATGCCCGTTCCACCGGGCCATACAGCCTCGTCACGCAGCAGCCGCTGGGCGGCAAAGCGCAATTTGGCGGCCAGCGCTTCGGCGAGATGGAGGTCTGGGCGCTGGAAGCGTATGGCGCTGCCTATACGCTGCAGGAAATGCTGACGGTCAAGTCAGATGATGTGCAGGGCCGCACCAAGATGTACAAGAACATCGTTGATGGTGAGCATGAAATGGATGCCGGCATGCCGGAATCGTTCAATGTGTTGGTCAAGGAGATTCGATCCTTGGCCATTAACATTGAGCTGGAGACAGACTAATGAAAGATCTGCTGAAGCTGTTCAAGTATCAGAACCCAGTCGATGACTTCGACGCGATTCGCATTGGTCTGGCGTCGCCGGACATGATTCGCTCGTGGTCGTTCGGCGAGGTCAAGAAGCCTGAGACGATCAACTACCGTACATTCAAGCCCGAACGCGATGGACTGTTCTGTGCGAAGATCTTCGGTCCAATCAAGGATTACGAATGCCTGTGCGGCAAGTACAAGCGTCTGAAGCATCGCGGCGTGGTCTGTGAGAAGTGCGGCGTCGAGGTAACGCAGACGAAAGTACGACGCGAACGCATGGCGCATATCGAGCTTGCCAGCCCGGTCGCACACATCTGGTTCCTCAAGTCGCTGCCGTCACGCATCGGACTCATGCTCGATATGACGCTGCGCGAGATTGAGCGTGTGTTGTACTTCGAGGCATTCGTCGTCGTCGAGCCCGGCATGACCGAGCTCGAGCGCGGTCAACTGCTGACCGACGAAATGTATCTTGATGCACTGGAACAATACGGTGACGAGTTCGATGCGCGCATGGGCGCCGAAGCCGTACGCGAGATGCTGACGACCATCGATCTGCATCGTGAAGTGCTGAAGGTCCGGGACGACATTGGCGCGACGCGCTCGGAGACCAAGATCAAGCGCCTCTCCAAGCGGCTCAAGCTGCTCGAGTCATTCATCGAATCGGGCAACAAACCAGAATGGATGGTGCTGACGGTATTGCCGGTGCTGCCGTCGGATCTGCGCCCGCTCGTGCCGCTCGATGGCGGCCGCTTCGCAACGTCGGATCTCAACGATTTGTATCGGCGCGTGATCAATCGCAACAATCGACTGCGCCGCCTGCTCGAACTCAACGCGCCGGACATCATCGTGCGCAATGAGAAGCGCATGCTGCAGGAATCGGTTGACGCCCTTCTCGATAACGGCCGCCGTGGCCGCGCGATTACGGGCACGAACAAGCGACCGTTGAAATCGCTCGCCGACATGATCAAAGGCAAGCAAGGACGATTTCGTCAGAACCTGCTCGGGAAGCGAGTGGATTATTCGGGTCGCTCGGTGATCGTGGTAGGACCTACCCTGAAGCTGCATCAATGCGGCCTGCCGAAGAAAATGGCCCTTGAGCTCTTCAAGCCCTTCATTTTCTCGAAGCTGCAAGCGCGCGGCGAAGCGACGACTATCAAGGCCGCCAAGCGACTTGTCGAGCGTGAGGGCGCTGAAGTCTGGGACATTCTCGAAGAGGTTATTCGCGAGCATCCGGTGTTGTTGAACCGTGCCCCGACGCTGCACCGTCTTGGCATCCAGGCATTTGAGCCGGTCCTGATCGAAGGTAAGGCGATTCAGCTTCATCCGCTGGTCTGCACAGCGTTCAACGCCGACTTCGACGGGGACCAGATGGCCGTGCACGTGCCGTTGTCGCTTGAGGCACAGCTCGAATGCCGTGCGCTGATGATGTCGACGAACAATATCTTGTCGCCGGCCAACGGCGATCCGATCATCGTGCCGTCGCAGGACGTGGTCCTCGGCCTCTATTACATGACGCGATCGCGGATCAATGCCAAAGGCGAGGGCATGATGCTCGCCAATGTTGATGAAGCACGCCGCGCCTACGAAAATGGCGCCGCCGAGTTGCACGCCTTGGTCAAGGTTCGTGTCCCGATACAGGAAACGAGTGATGACGGTGAAGTCACAACGGTCGAGAAACTCGTAGATACCACAGTCGGACGCGCACTGTTGTCGGAGATATTGCCCGTCGGCCTCGATTTCAGTCTTATCGACCGCGCGATGACGAAGAAGGCGATTTCTGACGTCATTAACGCGTGTTACCGCAAACTCGGACTCAAGACGACCGTCGTGTTTGCCGATCGCCTGATGTACATGGGCTTTCGTTTTGCGACGACGGCCGGTATCTCGATCGGCATCGACGACATGGTCGTGCCCGAGAGCAAGCAGGAAATCCTGGCGGTGGCCGAAAGCGAGGTTAAGGAGATTCAGGACCAGTACGCTTCGGGTCTCGTAACCGAGGGCGAGCGCTACAACAAGGTCGTTGATATCTGGTCGCGCACGAACGACCAGGTCGCGAAGGCGATGATGGACAAGCTGGGAACGGAGATCGTCAAGGACGCGCAAGGCAAGGAAGTCGAACAGGAGTCCTTCAACTCCATCTACATGATGGCGGACTCCGGCGCTCGTGGTTCGGCGGCGCAAATCCGGCAGCTGGCCGGTATGCGTGGCCTGATGGCGAAGCCCGATGGCTCAATCATCGAAACGCCGATTACGGCGAACTTCCGCGAGGGTCTCGACGTACTGCAGTACTTCATCTCGACTCACGGCGCGCGCAAGGGCCTGGCCGATACGGCGTTGAAGACGGCGAACTCGGGCTACCTGACACGCCGCCTGGTCGATGTCGCGCAGGACCTGGTCGTCACTGAAGTCGACTGTGAAACGAAAAACGGTGTCGCGATGGCGCCGCTCGTCGAAGGCGGCGACATCGTCGAACCGCTGCACGACCGCGTATTGGGACGCGTGCTGGCGGAAGCCGTACTGATTCCCGGTACCGACAAGGTCGCCTTCGATGCGGGCACGATGCTCGACGAGGCCACGGTTGCCAGGCTCGAAGAACTGTCAGTCGACCATGCCCTGGTTCGCTCGCCGATCACCTGCGAAGTGCGCTACGGCGTTTGTTCGCAATGCTACGGCCGCGACCTGGCGCGTGGTAAGCGCATCAATATCGGCGAAGCAGTCGGTGTAATTGCGGCGCAGTCAATCGGTGAGCCGGGTACGCAGCTGACAATGCGCACGTTCCACATCGGTGGTGCCGCGTCGCGGTCCGCCGCCGCGAACAACATCGAGATCAAGTCGAATGGCACCGTGAGGCTCAACAATATCAAGACAGTTGCACATCACAAGGGTTACCTGATTGCCGTTTCCCGCTCGGGCGAGGTCTCTGTGATCGACGATCTTGGCCGTGAACGCGAACGCTACAAAGTGCCCTATGGTGCGACGATCACGGTGCAGGACGGCGACAAGGTCACGCAGGGGCAGGTCGTTGCAAACTGGGATCCGCATACTCACCCGGTTGTCACGGAAGTTGCCGGTAACCTGAAGTTCGAAGACTTCGTCGACGGCATTGCGGTTGACGAACAGGTTGACGACTTCACGGGACTGACAAGCATTGTCGTACTGGATCCGAAGAGCCGCGGCAGCGCGGGCAAGGATCTGCGGCCCGTCGCGAAACTCGTCGATGACGACGGTGTCGAAATATGTTTCTCGGGTACCGAGATTCCCGCAGTTTATGCATTGCCGGTTGGCGCCATCATCAGCATGAGCGACGGTGCCAAAGTGGCCGTCGGTGACGTCATCGCGCGCATTCCGCAGGAATCGTCGAAGACACGTGACATTACCGGTGGTCTGCCGCGTATAGCCGACCTGTTCGAAGCGAGAAAGCCCAAGGAACCGGCGATCATGGCCGAGCACACGGGTACGGTCAGTTTCGGCAAGGAGACCAAGGGCAAGCGGCGGCTCGTTATCACCGACGATTCCGGTGAGGCACATGAAGAGTTGATTCCGAAGTGGCGTCACTTGAACGTGTTCGAGGGTGAGCAGGTTGTCAGGGGGGAGGTCATCGCCGATGGCGAGCCGAATCCGCATGACATCTTGCGTCTGCAGGGTGTCGAAGAGCTTGCCGATTACCTCGTTCGCGAAATTCAGGACGTATATCGACTGCAGGGCGTGAAGATCAACGACAAGCACATTGAGGTGATCATCCGCCAGATGCTCAGAAAGGTCATTGTTTCCGATGCGGGTGACAGTGTTTATCTTCGTGGTGAACAGATCGACAAGGCACGCTTCTACGAGGTTTGCGAGCAACTTGAGGCCCAGGGCAAGAAGCCGCTGCAAATCGAGCCGATTTTGCTCGGCATCACGAAGGCATCCCTGGCAACGGAGTCGTTCATCTCGGCGGCGTCTTTTCAGGAAACGACGCGGGTTCTGACCGAGGCCTCCGTGCGTGGTCTCAGGGACGAACTCCGGGGTCTCAAGGAAAACGTTATCGTTGGTCGCCTGATCCCGGCCGGTACGGGCTTCGCACATCACGCCGAGCGTCGCCGGACGCGCGAGCAGGATTTCGCGGATCAGTTGCGGGAAATCGACGAAGCGCAGCAGGCTGCGGAGTTGCAGGCCGAAGAGAAGCTGGCCGCGGAAGCCGAAGCAGCGGCAGAAGCCGAAGCGGGCGAGGCCACACTCGGGGCGGTCAAATCGGGTACTGGTCCAGGCACGGGGGCGCCTGCCGAACTTGCCGCGACAGCGGAAGCCACGGAGACCTCCGGGGGCAGTGAGGAAGCGGCAACGTAGCGACTTTAAAAAACAAGGGTTTAGCGGTGTCTGCGGCACCGTCAGCGGGCCAGCTTGACAGCGCTTGGCGCGCGTCTCTAAAATGCCCGCCCTCATGACGAGGGCCCGCCAATGGCGGGCCCTGTACATTCGGGGCAACGGAGACTGAGCCCGATTGGTTCGGCCGCCGGGCGCGCGCGTGTTTTGCGCCTGGATTTTTTTACAAACAGACGAGAGATCAAGGCCCATGGCCACAGTGAATCAGTTAGTACGCAATGCGCGCGCTTCGAAGCGCGCGAAGAGCACGGTACCGGCGCTCGAGGCCTGCCCGCAACGCCGCGGCGTCTGCACGCGCGTCTACACGACGACGCCGAAAAAGCCGAACTCGGCAATGCGTAAGGTCGCGCGTGTCCGCCTGACCAATGGTTTCGAGGTCACGAGCTACATTGGCGGTGAAGGCCACAACTTGCAGGAGCACTCAGTCGTGTTGATTCGCGGTGGCAGAGTCAAGGATTTGCCGGGTGTGCGCTACCACACGGTGCGCGGCACGCTTGATTGCGCCGGTGTTTCCGATCGCAGGCAAGGTCGTTCGAAGTATGGCACCAAGCGACCGAAGTCCTAGTTTGCTTCGCGACGCTCGCAATGACGTTGGTTCTTGTCACACAAGTCAATACGACGGAAAAATTCGATAATGTCCAGAAGATCACAGGCTCCGAAACGAACGATTCTGCCCGACCCGAAGTTCGGCAGTAACCTGCTCGCTAAATTCATGAACATGATCATGAACGACGGCAAGAAGTCGGTTGCCGAGCGCATCATCTACGGTGCTTTGGATCGTATTTCCGAACGCGAAACGCAGGGTGACGACAAGGCCCTGGAACTTCTCGAGCAGGCACTCGAAAACGTCAAGCCCATGGTGGAGGTCAAGTCGCGTCGTGTCGGCGGCGCCACCTACCAGGTACCTGTTGAAGTGCGCCCGGCGCGCCGTCAGACGCTGGCTATGCGCTGGGTGATTGACGCTGCACGCAAGCGCAGCGAAAAGTCGATGGCGCATCGTCTTGCGCAGGAACTCATTGAAGCGGCCGATAACCGCGGTACGGCTGTGAAGAAGAAAGAAGACACACACCGCATGGCGGAAGCCAACAAGGCATTCTCGCACTACCGCTGGTAAGCCGTTGTTTCCAGTCGAGTATCCCAGGATTTTACCGTGGCCCGCACAACTCCTATCGAGCGCTACCGCAATATCGGCGTCATGGCCCATATTGACGCGGGCAAGACGACGACAACGGAGCGCATCCTCTTCTACACGGGCGTATCACACAAGATAGGCGAGGTGCATGACGGTGCGGCCGTCATGGACTGGATGGAACAGGAGCAGGAGCGGGGCATCACGATTACATCGGCTGCGACGACGTGTTTCTGGCGGGGCATGGACGAGCAGTTCGATGAGCACCGCATCAATATCATCGACACACCTGGACACGTCGACTTCACGATCGAAGTTGAGCGTAGTCTGCGCGTGCTTGACGGTGCTGTGACGATATTGTGCGCAGTTGGGGGCGTGGAGCCGCAGACCGAGACCGTTTGGCGGCAGGGCAACAAGTACAACGTGCCGCGTATGATATTCGTCAACAAGATGGATCGCGCCGGCGCGGATTTTCTGCGAGTCGTCGAGCAGGCGCGCGAGCGCCTCGTCACAAATCCTGTACCGATTCAACTTCCGATCGGCGCCGAAGAGAAGTTTGAGGGTGTTATCAACCTGATCAGCATGCGGGCGATTTTCTGGGACGACAGCGACCTGGGCACGAGCTACGAGGCTCGCGACATTCCGAGCGAGCTACTCGGCGAGGCGGAGGTCTGGCGCGAAAAGATGATCGAGGCGGCAGCCGAGGCCGACGACGAGTTGCTCGACAAGTTCGTCGAAAGCGGCACGCTTGAGCAGGCTGATATCCGCAAGGGTTTGCGCGCGCGAACACTCTCCGGCGAAGTTGTCGTCGCAATGTGCGGGTCGGCATTCAAAAACAAGGGAGTGCAGGCGCTGCTGGATGGCATCATCGAATTCATGCCGGCACCGGACGACTTGCCGGCGGTAAAAGGGATCAACGAGGATGGCAGCAACGAGGAACGTCACGCGGATGACGACGAACCATTCGCAGCGCTCGCGTTCAAGATTGCAACCGATCCGTACGTCGGCAACCTGACATTCTTCCGCGTCTACTCCGGCGTATTGAACTCGGGCGACACGATTTACAATCCGGTCAAGAGCAAGCGTGAACGCATCGGCCGTATTCTGCAGATGCACTCCAATAATCGCAAAGAAATCAAGGAAGTACACGCCGGCGATATCGCCGCCGCGGTGGGCTTGAAAGATGTGACGACGGGCGACACGCTGTGCGCCCTGAAGCACATCATAACTCTCGAGCGCATGGAGTTCCCGGAGCCCGTGATATCGGTCGCAGCCGAACCGAAAACCAAGGCCGATCAGGAAAAAATGGGCGTTGCATTGCAGAAACTTGCCAAGGAAGATCCGTCGTTCCGCGTGCACACCGATGAAGAGTCCGGACAGACAATCATTTCAGGCATGGGCGAGTTGCACCTCGATATCATCGTGGATCGCATGAAGCGCGAATTTGATGTCGAGGCGAATGTTGGTAAACCCCAGGTAGCCTATCGCGAGACCATACGGTCGACCGTGAAGCAGGAAGGCAAGTTTGTACGCCAGTCCGGTGGCCGTGGTCAATATGGCCACGTGTACTTGCGCATCGAACCGGCGGCGCCGGGCAGCGGCTACGAATTCGTCAACGCAATCGTTGGCGGTGTCGTGCCCAAGGAATATATTCCGGCGGTCGACAAGGGCGTGCGGGAACAAATGGAAAATGGCGTGATTGCCGGCTACCCTGTCGTGGACTGCAAGGTAACGTTGTACGATGGCTCCTACCATGACGTTGACTCAAGCGAAATAGCGTTCAAAATTGCCGGCTCGATGGGCTTCAGGGATGGCGCTCTAAAGGCGGACCCGGTCTTGCTCGAGCCCATCATGAAAGTCGAAGTCGTAACGCCCGAAGATTACATGGGCGACGTGATGGGAGATTTGAATCGCCGTCGCGGTTTGCCGCAGAGTATGGAAGAATCGCCATCCGGAAAAGTCATTCGCGCCGAGGTGCCGCTGGCTGAAATGTTCGGTTATGCGACGGACCTGCGCTCGATGAGCCAGGGTCGCGCCGTGTATTCGATGGAATTTGAGAAATACGCAGAAGTGCCAAAAAACGTGGCCGATACTGTGATGAAGAGAGCGAGTTAGGCGGAAGTCCGACAAAGGTTGCTTCGTCGCTGCGCTCCTCGCAATGACATTTGTAAGTTTCAACTTGCGATGAATTTTAAGAATATGGAAATGGAATCGACTCATGTCTAAACAGAAATTTGTGAGAACGAAGCCGCACATAAACGTGGGCACGATTGGTCACGTGGACCATGGCAAGACGACACTGACGGCGGCGCTGACGAAGGTGATGGCGGAGCGGCACGGTGGCGAGGTGATGGGCTACGACCAGATAGACAATGCGCCGGAGGAACGCGCACGTGGCATCACGATTGCGACGGCGCACGTGGAGTACGAGAGTTCGAACCGGCACTACGCGCATGTGGACTGTCCGGGACACGCGGACTACGTGAAGAACATGATCACGGGAGCGGCGCAGATGGACGGCGCGATCCTGGTGGTGAGTGCGGCGGACGGGCCGATGCCGCAGACGCGCGAGCACATTTTGCTGGCGCGGCAGGTGGGAGTTCCGTACATCGTGGTGTACCTGAACAAGGCGGACCAGGTGGATGACGACGAGCTTTTGGAGCTGGTGGAGATGGAGGTCAGGGACCTTTTATCGACGTACGAGTTTCCGGGCGACGACACGCCGATCATCACGGGGTCGGCGCTGAAGGCGTTCGAGGGCGATGAATCGGACATAGGCGTGCCGTCGGTACTGAAGCTGATTGAGCAAATGGACAGTTACATACCGGTGCCGGATCGCGCGATTGACGGAGATTTTTTAATGCCGGTCGAGGACGTGTTCTCGATATCGGGACGCGGCACGGTGGTGACGGGACGCATCGAGCGCGGCATCGTGAAGGTGGGTGACGAGATCGAGATTGTGGGCATCAAGGACACGGAGAAGTCGACCTGCACGGGCGTTGAGATGTTCAGGAAGCTGCTGGACGAGGGCCAGGCGGGCGACAACGTGGGTGTCTTGCTGCGCGGCACGAAGCGCGAGGAAGTGGAGCGCGGGCAGGTACTGGCGAAGCCGGGTTCGATCACGCCGCACACGAAGTTTGAGGCCGAGGTTTACATCCTGACGAAGGATGAGGGCGGTCGTCACACGCCGTTTTTCAAGGGTTACCGGCCGCAGTTTTACTTTCGCACGACGGACGTCACGGGTGCGGTGGAGTTGCCGGAGGGCACCGAGATGGTGATGCCCGGGGATAACGTGCAGATGGTGGTGGAGTTGATTGCACCGATCGCGATGGAAGACGGCTTGCGGTTTGCCATCCGCGAGGGTGGCCGCACGGTCGGCGCCGGCGTGGTGGCGAAGATAATCGCGTAGCGATTAATGACAACTAAATTATTGAGTGGATTAAAACTATGGCTACAAATCAAAACATACGAATTCGCCTGAAGGCATTCGATCATCGTTTGATCGACAGCTCGGCGCGCGAGATCGTGGATACCGCCAAGCGTACGGGCGCCACGGTCAAGGGCCCGATTCCACTGCCGATGAGAAAGGAACGTTTCACGATCCTGATTTCACCGCATGTGAACAAAGACGCTCGGGATCAGTACGAGATTCGCACGCACAAGCGACTCATGGATATCTGCAATCCCACGGACAAGACCGTCGATGCTTTAATGAAACTTGAGCTCCCTGCAGGTGTTGATGTTCAGATCAAGCTGAACTAGCTGCCGGAGAGTGCACTAAAGATCAATCCGCACCCACCTTTCGCACATTGGTGGGCCTGGTCATGCGGATTGGGTGTCGACGTTCAAATCAAGCTGAATTAGGGGTCCTTGTTGGAGCGGCTTTAGCCGCGATTCGGGCCTGAAGGCCCTCCTACACCGCTTGCCCTCACTGCGGGAGCTTTATGCTTCGCAAACCAGCACCCCGAAGTGGGCCGGCAACCCATAAATATCAAGGACCTAGGTGGCCCGAGTTGCCCTCGCTCGTGGTGCCGAAAAATCGAAAGTAAAAAGGCTCGAAAAGCCTTGCGGGGCGGGACCTTGGCGCTATAATGGGCGGCTCGCTGGACTTGGCCGGGCCGGGAGTCGGCCAGGTTCGCAAGAGACGTCACAAAGCACCGCTCTGTGGCGCTTGATGTTTGGTCGCTGGGAAATCGAAGGCGACACGGCAAATCCCGGACCGCCGGTCATTGACCGGAGCTAGGGTCAGCCCCAGAGCTAGAGAGCGCGCGGTTCTCTGCGATGGCTGGCCCTTTCGTGTGTCTGGAATAAGCGCGCAAGAATGATGTAGGAGCGCCTTCAGGCGCGATCAGGCCTGAAGGCCTTCCTTACAGTTTGCGTTGAGGCAGGACCAACCTGCGAGGTTTTTGAAGATGACGATGGGTCTTGTTGGCCGCAAATGCGGCATGACACGTGTTTTCACGGAAGACGGAGTTTCGATACCGGTTACCGTGATCGAGGCACAGCCGAACCGAATCACACAGGTGAAGACCGTGGAGACGGACGGCTATCGCGCTTTACAGGTTTCTGCGGGTAGCCGCAAAGCGTCCCGCGTATCCAGACCGCAAGCTGGCCACTTCGCGAAGGCGAAAGTAGAAGCTGGCGATCTGATGACCGAATTCCGACTTGACGACGCTGACGAAGGTGAATTTGAAACGGGCAATGAGATCAGGGTCGATCTCTTTTCGGTGGGGCAGAAGGTCGACATCATTGGCACGTCAATCGGTAAAGGCTTTGCCGGCGTGATCAAGCGCTATCATTTTCACATGCAGGACGCGACACACGGCAACTCGCTGTCACATCGTGCTCCCGGGTCGATTGGACAAAACCAGACGCCCGGACGGGTATTCAAGGGCAAGAAGATGTCGGGTCATATGGGTAATGTCCGTCGCACCGTGCAAAATCTCGAAGTCGTACGCGTCGACGCCGAACGCAATCTTCTCCTGATAAAGGGTGCGGTTCCGGGCCACAAGGGCGGGCGAGTCATTGTTCGTCCGGCCGTCAAGGGCAGGAACTGAGGGCCGTTACGATGAAACTGAAGATGCAAGACAGTGGCTCCGTAGATGTCGCAGAGGCGGCATTTGGCGTCGAATTTAACGAGGCGCTCGTGCATCAGGTTGTAACTGCATATCTGGCGGATGCGCGCGCCGGCACGAAAGCGCAGAAAAATCGCGCGGCGGTTCGTGGTGGTGGTGCAAAGCCGTGGCGGCAGAAAGGCACGGGTCGTGCGCGAGCCGGAACCATTCGCAGTCCGATCTGGGTCGGCGGCGGCCGTACGTTTGCCGCGAAGCCGCGTGACTACAGCCAGAAGGTCAACCGGAAAATGTACCGCGCAGCACTGCGTTCGGTGCTTTCGGAACTCGTGCGTCAGGATCGCCTTGTTGTCGTCAAATCACTCGATCTCGAGGCGCCAAAGACGAAGTTGCTTGCGGCGTATCTTGACGGTCTGGGCCTGGATAATGTGCTGATTTTGAACGAGGCTTTCGATGAAAAGGTTTTTCTTGCAGCCCGCAATTTGCCGAACGTCGGCATCTGCGATGCTTCGTCGATCGATCCGGTCGTGTTGATCCGCTTCGAGAAGGTGTTGATCACGTTGCCGGCGTTGAAGCTGATCGAGGAGCGCCTCTCATGAACAGGGTGGCTCACCAGGAAAGATTGATGACGGTTCTGCGGGGCCCGCATCTTTCGGAGAAGAGTGCGATCGCTGCAGAAAAGGACAACCAGGTCGTTTTCAAAGTGCGTACGGATGCGACCAAGCGCGAAATTCGTCAAGCCGTCGAGCTGCTTTTCGAAGTGAGCGTAGCCGACGTCACGGTCGTCAACGTCAAAGGCAAGACCAAGCGATCCGGCGCAAGCCGGGGCAGGCGTGCGGACTGGAAGAAAGCGTACGTAAAGCTCGCTGAAGGCAGTCAGATCGACTTCCTCGGCGCGGAATAAGGTAGCGCAATATGTCAGTGCACAAAGCTAAACCGACATCTGCGGGACGCCGCTTCGTCGTAAGCGTCAAGACACCGGGCTTGCATAAAGGCAAGCCGTACGGTGCTCTGCTTGAGAAGAAAACGAGTAAGGGCGGTCGAAATAACTACGGTCGCATCACTGTTCGCCACCAGGGTGGCGGTCACAAGCAGCGTTATCGGATCGTCGACTTCAAGCGCGACAAGGACGGTATTCCGGGTATCGTGGAGCGTCTTGAGTACGACCCGAATCGCAGTGCGCACCTGGCGCTGATTAAATACGCCGATGGTGAGCGACGTTACATTCTGGCGCCGAAGGGCATTGAGAGCGGATCGTCGATCATCAGCGGCGATGACGCTCCGATCAATCCGGGCAATGCATTGCCACTCAGGTCGATTCCAGTCGGTACGATTGTGCACTGCGTGGAAATGAAGCCTGGCAAGGGCGGCCAGCTCATACGATCGGCTGGGGCCGCCGCCCAGCTTGCGGCGCGCGAAGGCGCGTACGCAACGCTGAGATTGCGGTCAGGTGAAATGCGCAAGATTCACGTCAACTGTCGAGCAACGATTGGCGAGGTCGGCCACGGCGAGCACAACCTCAGGAAGCTGGGTAAGGCCGGCGCGAAGCGCTGGAGAGGCAAGCGACCGACGGTTCGCGGTGTTGCGATGAACCCTGTTGATCATCCGCATGGCGGTGGCGAAGGCCGCACCTCGGGCGGACGTCACCCGGTCAGCCCATGGGGCACGCCAACGAAAGGTTACAAGACGCGTAAGAACAAACGTACGGACAACATGATCGTTCGACGCCGCATGCGCAAATAATGGATACGCGAAATTTTGGGCATTGCACCGGACGCTTCGCGCCGGAAAATGCCAAGAGAAGAGAAAAGGATCAGATGTAATGCCGCGTAGTGTGAGAAAAGGCCCATTCGTCGATACACATCTGGCGAAGAAAGTGGCCGTGGCCGTAAAGAAGAACGACCGCCGCCCGATCAAAACCTGGTCGCGACGGTCGATGGTGCTGCCGGACATGGTCGGTCTGACGATTGCCGTCCATAACGGCCGTCAGCATGTACCGATTTTGATTTCAGAGAACATGGTGGGTCACAAACTTGGCGAGTTTGCGATGACCCGCACGTTTCGCGGTCACTCCGGTGATCGCAAGACGAAGTAAGTCGAAGGAGTAGGATTCATGCAAGTTGCAGCAACGCTTCGATATGCGCGTATCTCGCCGCAGAAGTGCCGCCTCGTGGCTGACGTCATTCGCGGCAAGTCAGTGGACGATGCATTGCGTGTGTTGACTTTTACGCCGAAGAAAAGCGCCCGTATCGTCAAGAAGGTGCTTGAGTCCGCCATTGCGAACGCCGAACATAATCACGGTGCGGACATCGACGAATTGAAAGTATCGACCGTAGAAGTGAACGAGGCGCCGACATACCGGCGCTTCCGCGCGCGTGCCAAGGGCCGTGGAGCACGAATTATCAAACGGAACAGCCACATCACCATTCGGGTAGCAGACGAATAGTGGTCACGGATTTTGGATTTTTCCCAGCAGTTCGACTGGGCGACGAGTAGGAACGATATGGGTCAGAAAGTACATCCAACGGGTATCCGCCTGGGAATCGTCAAGGACTGGACGTCCAAGTGGTATGCGGATTCGAAGACGTTTCCGGAGTACGTGTGCTCCGACTACAAGCTACGCTCCTACATCAAGCGCAAGCTCAAAGATGCATCGGTCAGCCGTATCACGATCGAGCGTCCTGCGAAGAAAGCCAATATCACGATTTACACGGCACGGCCGGGCATCGTGATCGGCAAGAAAGGCGAAGACATCGAAAAGCTGCGTATGGAACTTGCGAAGATGATCGACATGCGGTTGGCCGATGTGCACATCAAGATTAATGAAATCCGCAAGCCCGAGCTGGATGCCCAGCTGGTTGCGGAAGGCATTGCGCAGCAGCTTGAACGTCGTGTCATGTTTCGTCGTGCCATGAAGCGCGCCGTTACGAATACGATGCGCGTAGGCGCCGAAGGCGTAAAGATCAAAGTCGGCGGGCGCCTGAATGGCGCCGAGATCGCGCGATCCGAATGGTACCGTGAAGGTCGCGTGCCGCTGCACACGTTTCGTGCCGATATCGACTATGGCCTGGCCGAGGCGCATACGACGTATGGAGTGATCGGCGTTAAGGTTTGGATATTCAAGGGTGAAGTTTTTGACAAGCCCGAGACTGTGGCGGCCGACAAGGCTGATGCGACAGCAGGCGCGCGTTCTTGAGCAACGGCGCTCACCGGGGATAGGAAATGTTACAGCCTAAACGAACCAAATTTCGCAAGCAGCACAAAGGCCGTAACCGTGGTCTGGCGCTTCGCGGCAGCACTGTGTCCTTCGGCGAGTACGGGTTAAAGGCCATTGGACGTGGCCGCATGACGGCCCGTCAGATCGAGGCTGCTCGCCGTGCAATGACACGTTATATCAAGCGCGGCGGAAAGATATGGATACGCGTATTTCCGGATAAACCGATTACGAAGAAGCCGCTTGAGGTGCGTCAGGGAAAAGGCAAGGGCAACGTCGAGTATTGGGTCTGTCAGATTCAGCCTGGCCGGGTTCTCTATGAGATGGAAGGAGTGTCGGAAGATATTGCGCGTGAGGCATTCCGCCTTGCCGCTGCAAAGTTGCCGTTTCGGACATTGTTTGTAACTCGGCAGGTGATGTGATGATTGCTTCCGAATTGCGTAGTAAGTCAGTTGAGGAGCTCACCGGGGAGCTCATCGCGCTTCGGCGTGAACAGTTCAATTTGCGCATGCAGCAAGCGACGGGCGAGGTGACGCGCAACACCGAACATGGCCGTGTCAGAAAGGACATCGCACGCCTGAAGACTGTATTGAACGAGCTGGAACGCTCGGCTGGTGATAAGGAATGAGTGAAGAGAAAAACAAGGTACGGCGCACGATCGTCGGCCATGTCGTCAGCGACAAAATGGATAAGACCGTTTCGGTGGCCATCGAGCGCCTGATCAAGCACCCGGTATACGGAAAGTACATCCGCCGTACGTCGAAGGTGATGGCGCATGATGCAACGAACGAGTGCAAAGAAGGCGATCGTGTTGCGATATCCGAATGCCGGCCAATTTCGAAAAATAAGGCCTGGGAAGTCGTTAACGTCATTGAACGCGCCACGGACAAATGAGCAATAGTTGAGATGCAGTCATGATTCAGATGCAGACAGTTCTTGAAGCGGCCGACAACTCCGGCGCGCGCCGTGTGCAGTGCATCAAAGTACTTGGCGGGTCCAAGCGCCGCTACGCGAATGTCGGCGACGTGATCAAGGTGAGCGTCAAGGATGCGATTCCGCGTGGCAAGGTCAAGAAGGGCGAGATTTACAACGCCGTTGTAGTTCGTACCCGCAAGGGCGTGCGTCGCAAGGACGGATCGCTGATTCGTTTTGATGGTAACGCAGCGGTGCTGTTGAATGCGCGCCTGGAGCCGATCGGTACACGTATTTTTGGTCCGGTGACGCGCGAGCTGCGGACCAGCCGTTTTATGAAGATTATTTCGTTGGCACCTGAGGTTCTGTAGAGAACCCGGCGACTGACGTGCAGGAGCGGTTTTTGCCGCGGTAAATTATGAACAAGATCAGGAAAGGCGACGAGATCATCATCAAGACAGGCAAGGACAAGGGCCGGCGCGGTACTGTGCTGCAGGTGTTTGAAGATGGGCGAGTACTCGTCGAAGGCGTCAATATCGCAAAAAAGCATGTGAAGCCGAATCCGAACGCCGGAGAGCAGGGCGGGATCAAAGACCAGGCGATGCCTTTCGATATCTCGAACGTACTCGTTTTCAATCCGAAGGCGAAGAAAGGCGAACGCGTTGGTTTTCGCATTGACGATGACGGCGCCAAGATACGCGTGTTTCGAGGCAGCGGCGAAGTTGTAGACATTTAACGGCAGCGATTACAGAGACAGGAAACATGGCACGACTACGGGAAAAATTTCAAAATGAGCTCATTGGCGAGATCCAGAAGAAGCTAGGCATGAAGAACACGATGGAGGTGCCGCGCATCTCCAAGATTACGCTCAATATGGGCGTCGGCGAGGCCGTTGCTGACAAGAAGGTGATGGAACACGCACGGGCCGATATGGAAAAGATTTCAGGCCAGCGTCCGGTGACAACCGTTGCGCGAAAGTCCGTTGCAGGCTTCAAGATTCGTGATGGATATCCGATTGGTTGCAAGGTGACGTTGCGCCGCGACCGTATGTACGAATTTCTTGATCGCCTCGTAAGCGTTGCGATTCCGCGAATTCGTGACTTTCGCGGATTGAGCCTGAAGTCGTTCGATCGTCAGGGAAATTACAGCATGGGTGTCCAGGAGCAGATCATCTTTCCGGAAATTGACTACGACCAAGTCGATGCGTTGCGCGGCATGGACATCACGATTACGACGACGGCGACTAACGTCGAACAGGGCAAGGCACTACTTGAGGCGTTTAACTTTCCATTTAAAAAGCAGACGTAGGAGGCCCTTTAGGGTCGATCGGGCCTGAAGGCCCTCCTACGGTGCTGATCGAATATGCAGGAGCGGCTTTAGCCGCGATTACGATAAAGAGAATAGAGACAGGAATAACCATGGCCAAGCAGTCGATGATTCAGCGCGAACTGAAACGCACAAAGCTCGTCGCGAAATACGCAGTCAAACGCACGGAGCTGAAGGCGATCATTCGCAATATCAACATCACTGACGAAGCGCGTGCTGCGGCGCAAACGAAGCTCAATGCGTTGCCGCGTGATTCGAGCCCGTCGCGGCAGCGCAACCGTTGTGCGATAACGGGCCGCCCGCGCGGTGTATATAGCAAGTTTGGCCTCGGCCGCAACAAGCTCAGGGAATCTGCGATGAGAGGCGAAATCCCCGGGCTGACGAAGGCCAGCTGGTAAGCGGAGAAATACCATGACCATGAACGATCCGATCTCAGACATGCTGACGCGCATTCGCAACGGGCAAAAAGCTCGCAAGGTGAGCGTTTCGATGCCGGCATCGAAGGCGAAGGTAGCCGTCGCAAAAGTGCTGAAAGACGAAGGCTACATCGTGGGTTTCTCGACCGAGGGTGAGGGATCGACCAGGACGTTTACGGTCGAGCTCAAGTACTTTGACGGCGTCCCGGTCATCGAGCAGATTGAACGTTCAAGTCGTCCGGGTCTGCGTATTTATCGGGGCAAGGAGAGTCTGCCAAGAGTGCTGGGCGGCCTCGGTATTGCCATCGTATCGACATCGGCTGGCGTCATGAGTGATGCCA
Source organism: Pseudomonadota bacterium (assembly GCA_022560695.1). Taxonomy (GTDB): domain Bacteria; phylum Pseudomonadota; class Gammaproteobacteria; order Steroidobacterales; family Woeseiaceae; genus UBA1847. Next base: position 77,413 of record JADFSP010000004.1, on the reverse strand, counting down.
AAGCCAGAGAAAAAGGTATTGGTGGTGAGGTTCTGTGCATCGTTTCGTGATGCCCTGATTTTCACCAGTACGAGACAAGACTATGTCAAGAATTGCAAAAGTACCCGTCGAATTACCGAGCGGCGTCGAATTCAGCCAGGAAGGCAGTGTTGTCACACTAAAGGGCGGCAAGGGCTCGCTGTCGCTCGAGCTGAATGCCGAGGTGGAGCTGACGTTGGAAGACAATGCACTCAAGGTGCAGCCACGGTCGGGCTCTCGTTTTGCCGGCGCAGTTGCCGGTACGATGCGCGCGCTGCTCGCAAATATGGTTGATGGTGTCACCAACGGTTTCGAGCGAAAACTTGAACTCGTTGGCGTCGGTTATCGTGCGCAGGCGCAAGGCGGCAAGCTGAATCTGACGCTCGGTTTCTCGCACCCGGTGGTGTACAAGATTCCAGACGGCGTCAGTGTCGAGACACCAAGCCAGACTGAAGTCGTCATCAAGGGCGTCGACAAGCAGCAAGTGGGTCAGGTCGCGGCAGAAATTCGCGGCTTCCGCCCGCCGGAGCCGTACAAAGGCAAAGGTGTTCGCTACGCCGGTGAACATGTTGTGACCAAGGAAGCGAAGAAAAAGTAAGTCTTTAATGTGAAGTCATCATGAAACTGGACAAGAAACAAAATCGCTTACGCCGCGCCCGCAAGGGAAGGGCGAAAATTCGAGACCTCGAAATGAGTCGGCTGAGCGTTCATCGCACGCCGCGACATATTTACGCGCAGGTCATTGCGTCAGACGGCGGCACAGTAATCGTCTCCGCGTCATCGCTCGAATCCGAGGTTCGCAAGGGTGTGAAGAACGGCGGGAACGTTGAGGCGGCGGCTATCGTCGGTGCCCGGATCGCCGAAAAGGCAAAGGCAGCCGGAATCGACACCGTCGCATTCGATCGTTCCGGTTTTCGTTATCACGGCCGCGTAAAGGCATTGGCAGATGCCGCTCGTGAGGCGGGATTGAAGTTTTAACAGGGGATTGTTGGCAGGCCCGAGGGCTGCCAGGACCAGACTATGGCAAGAAACGAACAATCACAATCGAAGGATGACCTGATCGAAAAGCTGGTCACCGTCAACCGTGTCGCCAAGGTCGTCAAGGGCGGCCGTCAGTTCGGTTTTACCGCGCTGACCGTCGTCGGTGATGGCCAGGGCCAGGTCGGATTTGGCTATGGCAAGGCGCGCGAAGTGCCGATCGCGATTCAGAAGTCGATGCAGAACGCACGCAGGAACATGATTACGATTTACCTGAACAATGAGACGCTGCAATACGCCAAGAAGGGTCGTCATGGCGCAACGCGTGTCTACATGCAACCGGCCTCAGACGGTACCGGCGTTATTGCAGGTGGCGCGATGCGCGCAGTATTCGAGTGTGCGGGTGTGCGCAACGTTCTGGCAAAAAGCTACGGTTCGCGCAATCCGATCAATGTCGTTCGCGCCACGATCGGTGCTCTGTCGGAGATTCATTCGCCGCAGGCGATCGCTGCGAAGCGCGGCAAGAAAGTTAAGGACATCGTAGCCTGACGCTTCGGCGCGGCATCGATCGAAATCGAGAGATACCAGAGACAGGATCATGGCGAAGCCCAAAGAGTTGAGAGTGACCCTGGTCAAGAGCAAGTTCGGCCGGCTCAAGAGCCACCGTGCCTGTGTCCAGGGCCTGGGATTGAGGAAAATACGTCACTGCGTGACGGTCGTCGACACACCTGAAAACCGGGGCATGATTAATCGCATCTCTTACATGGTCTCAGTAGAGGAAGTCTGACATGCGTTTGAACGAGCTGTCGCCCGGTAAGGGCGCGAAAAAAACTGGCAAGCGCCGGGGACGCGGTCACTCCGCGGGCCAGGGCAAGACCAGCGGTCGTGGCCAGAAGGGCCAGCACGCGCGCTCGGGCGGCTATCACAAGGTCGGATTCGAAGGCGGCCAGATGCCGCTGCAGCGGCGTTTGCCCAAGGTGGGATTTACGTCGCGCATGGCGCGGCTGACGGCGGAACTCCGCTTGCACGAACTCACGATTCCATCGGCTGATGTGATCGACCTGGCGGTGCTCAAGGCAGCGAATCTCGTGCCGGCGTACGTGACCAAGGTCAAGGTGATCAAATCGGGCGAGATCAACACGGCAGTCAAGTTGAAGGGCATCGCTGTCACCAAAGGCGCACGCGCAGCGATTGAGAAAGCCGGCGGCAGCATTGAAGACCAGGGAAGCATTCAGGAATAACAGTGGCAAAGAAGTCTCCACAAAATCCGGCTGACATCGCGAAGGCGGCAGGCAAGCAGTCCGAGCTCAGAGCTCGCATCCTGTTCCTTGCTGGCGCGTTGATCGTGTTCCGCACTGGCACCTTCATACCGGTGCCGGGCGTGAATCCGGCTGCGTTGGCCGAGTTCTTCGAACAGCAGTCGGGGAACCTGTTGGGATTATTCAATCTGTTTTCCGGCGGCGCGCTGTCGCGCTTTGGCCTGTTCGCGCTTGGCATCATGCCGTACATCTCGTCATCGATCATCATGCAGATGGCAAGTCACATTGTGCCAAACCTTCAGCAACTTCGGAAAGAGGGTGAACAGGGCCGCCGTCAAATCACGAATTACACACGCTGGGGCACCGTCGCGCTGGCGAGTTTCCAGTCCATAGCGGCGGCCTCGTGGCTGCAGAGTCAGACCGGCCTTGTTGTGAATCCTGGCCCGAACTTCCTGATTACGGCCTGTATAACCCTCGTGACCGGAACGATGTTCCTGATGTGGCTGGGTGAACAGATCACCGAGCGCGGTATCGGTAACGGTATCTCCATGATTATTCTGGCCGGCATTGTGGCCGGCCTGCCCGCGGCGATAGCGGGAACGGCACAACTTGTAAACACTGGCGAGATGTCGTCGGCGACCGCGATTATGATGTTGATCGGCGCCATTGCCGCGGTGACATTTGTTGTGTTCATGGAGCGAGCACAACGGCGAATTGCGGTGAACTATGCACGCCGCCAGCAAGGCAGGCGTACGTATGCCGCACAGAGCACTCACTTGCCGTTCAAGATCAACATGGCCGGCGTTATTCCGCCGATTTTTGCTTCGAGCATACTGATGTTTCCGGCCACGATTGCGCAGTTTTTCGGGCAATCGCCGGACCCGAACCCGATACAACGAACCCTGCAGACCATCGGCGCCAACCTCGGTCCGGGGCAGCCGGTTTACGTCCTGCTGTACGCTGCGATGATCATGTTTTTCTGTTTCTTCTATACCGCCCTGATGTACAACTCAAAGGACACGGCGGACAACCTGAAGAAGGCCGGTGCATTTCTTCCCGGCATACGCCCAGGGGCGCACACGGCAGACTATATCGACCGGGTTCTGACTCGGCTGACGTTCTGGGGCGCGCTTTACATCGCCGGCGTCTGCTTACTGCCTGAGCTCGTACGTATGTTTTATCCGACAATGCCGTTCAGTTTTGGTGGCACGTCGTTATTGATTCTCGTCGTCGTAACCATGGACTTCATGTCGCAATTACAGGCGCATGCGATGAGCCATCAGTACGAAGGCATGATGCAGAAAGCGAACCTGCGCAATTACGGGCGGGGTGGTCAACTACGCTGATCTGTCAGCGCAGATGGGAGAACGCTCATGAAAGTAAGAGCATCAGTTAAGAAAATGTGCAGGAACTGCAAGATCATTCGCCGCAACGGCGTTGTGCGGGTGATCTGTACCGACGCGCGGCATAAGCAGCGCCAAGGTTAGTCGATCAAGGTCTATCGATAAGGAACGTTTTAGTGGCACGCATAGCAGGCATAAATATACCGTTAAACAAGCACGTCGTGATTTCATTGACGTCTATCTTCGGCGTTGGGCTGTCCCGGGCAAAACAGATTTGTGCGGTGGCAGGAGTCGCTCCCGAGACGCAGGTCAAAAACCTTGCGGAACCAGAAGTAGCGAAGCTGCGTACGGCTGTCGCCAATCTCGCGGTCGAGGGTGATCTGCGTCGAGAGATATCGATGAACATCAAGCGACTGATGGACCTTGGTTCTTATCGTGGCATTCGGCACAGACGTGGATTGCCGCTCAGAGGCCAGCGTACACGTACGAACGCGCGAACCCGCAAGGGACCGCGGCGACCGATTAAACGATAAACATTCCGAATCAGAGAAAGATACATTATGGCTGAACCGAAAAAGAAGAAGGTTAAAAAGCATGTCGTGGACGCGATCGCCCACATTCATGCATCCTTCAACAACACGATCATCACGATCACCGATCGTCAGGGCAACGCGTTGTCCTGGGCAACGGCGGGTGGTTGCGGCTTCCGCGGCTCACGCAAGTCGACGCCGTTTGCCGCGCAGGTTGCTTCCGACAAGGCGGGCCGGTCGGCGCTCGATTTCGGTGTCAAGAACCTCGACGTTCGGGTTCGTGGGCCCGGCCCGGGTCGCGAGTCTGCCGTGCGTGCTCTGAACGCACTGGGATTTCGTATTCAAAATATTGAGGATGTAACGCCGATTCCTCATAACGGTTGTCGACCACCTAAAAAACGACGCGTATAGAGGCGCAATAATGGCAAGATATTTAGGACCAAAATGTAAACTATCCCGCCGCGAAGGCACGGATCTGTTTTTGAAGAGTGGCGTAAGGCCGCTTGAGTCGAAGTGCAAGCTCGAGGTACCGCCTGGCGGCCCCACGCAGCGACGTCCGCGCCAGTCCGAATACGGCCTTCAACTTCGCGAGAAACAGAAACTGCGTCGCATGTATGGCGTGCTTGAACGACAGTTCCGGAATTATTACAAGCGTGCCGCACGGCTCAAAGGCTCGACGGGTGAAAACCTGCTGCGCCTGTTGGAAGGCCGTCTTGACAATGTCGTATACCGGATGGGCTTTGCGTCCACGCGTGCGGAGGCGCGTCAGCTCGTCAGCCACAAGAGCATCAAGGTGAACGGCAAGGTTGTCAACATTCCGTCCGCTCAGGTGAGCGCCGGAAGTTCTATTGGTATTCGTGAGAGGGCCAGAAAGCAATTGCGTATCCAGAGTGCGATCGAAATTGCAGGTCAGATTGGTCTCCCCGAGTGGGTTGAAGTTGATGCGAAGAATATGTCGGGTGTTTTGAAGTCGCTGCCGGAAAGGGTAGACATCCTGCCGGATATCAACGAAAACCTCGTCGTTGAGCTGTACTCCAAGTAATCAGGAAGGTACTTACCCATGCAGGATTCTGTACATGAGTTTCTGAAACCGCGCGTCGTCAAAGTGACGCCGATCAACGATCTTCAGGCGAAGGTCACCATTGAACCGTTTGAGCGTGGTTTCGGCCATACGCTCGGCAATGCACTGCGGCGCATCTTGTTGTCGTCGATGCCCGGCGCTGCGATCGTCGAAGCCGAGATCGAAGGTGTACTGCACGAGTACACGAGCATCGAGGGCGTGCAGGAAGATGTCGTTGATATTCTCCTGAACCTCAAGCAAGTCGCGGTGCGCATGAACACACGTGATGTGGCCGAGCTCAGACTCTCGAAGAAAGGCCCGGGTCCGGTAACAGCCGGCGATATTCAGCTCGATCACGATGTCGAGATCATGAACCCCGAGCTCGTCATCGCGAATCTGACCAGCGCTGGTCGGCTGAATATGATTCTCAAGGTCGAGCGGGGCCGCGGCTATCGTCCGGCAACACAGCGCCCGATGTTCGAGGAGGAGACTAGCCCGATCGGGCGCCTGCAACTCGACGCCTCGTTCAGCCCCGTACAGCGCATTACGTACAACGTCGAGGCTGCGCGCGTTGAGCAACGCACGGACCTGGACAAGCTGATCATCGATATCGAGACCAATGGCACAATTGACCCGGAAGAGGCGATTCGCCGCGCGGGAAGTATCCTCAAGGATCAGTTGTCGGTATTCGTTGACCTGCAGGGACAGGACGATGGCGCCGGCGCGCAGGCCGAGAACCAGGTCGATCCGATCTTGCTTCGGCCTGTGGATGAGCTTGAACTGACGGTACGCTCAGCAAACTGTCTGAAGGCCGAGAACATCATGTACATCGGTGATCTCGTACAGCGCACTGAGGTGGAGCTCCTGAGAACGCCGAACCTCGGTAAGAAATCATTGACCGAGATCAAGGAAGTCCTCGAAGGACATGGACTTGGACTTGGTATGCGTCTTGAAAACTGGCCGCCGGCTAGCCTGCGCCCGGAACACGAACTCGCAATCGAAGCGAGCACACGGTAGGAAAGACTAATGCGTCATAGAAAATCCGGTCGTCGACTGGGTCGTAACAGCTCGCATCGAAAGGCGATGTTTCGCAACATGGCGACGTCGATGCTCAAGCACGAGACGATCAGGACGACTTTGGCCAAAGCGAAGGAACTGCGCCGTGTCGTCGAACCGCTGATTACGCTGGCGAAAAAGGACAGCGTGGCAAATCGTCGCCTGGCGTTCGATCGCCTGCGCGACAAGGAAGTGGTTGGCAAGCTGTTTTCGGACCTTGGCCCGCGTTTCAAGGATCGGCCGGGCGGTTACCTGCGCATCCTGAAGGCAGGTCCGCGTCCGGGTGACGCGGCGCCGATGGCCATCGTCATGCTGACCGAAAGCGCTGACGCCGAAGTCGCATCCGAAAAGTAGCAGCAGCGGATTCGTCAGGACGATCTGGTGTTGCACAAGCCAATGCCGTCGCGCCCGCGCATTGATTGAAGGGTGGTGAGTGATGGGTCGGTCAGGTTTGACATAAGGTTTGCCAGGCACGTCGCGCGCGCCGTAAGCGGTCGAAAAAGCCGAAAAAGTACGTCGAATTTGCCCCGCTGTGAGTCCGCTCACAGAGATTATTGATCGTCCCGACTAAAGTAGACGCTCTTGTCAGCCGGGGACGGAACGATTAACGAGGACAAAATGTTTGACGACTGCGTGGTCCTGTCGAAAGATGCTTTCGACCCGGATGCCGTGTTTCTGGAGGACATCGTTGACGACGATGTGCTGCCGTACCTGAGTCTGGCCGTCGACGGCCTGACGACGAAGGGCGACGGTGCCGGAGGCAGACTGGAGCTGCGCCCCGAGGATGTCGCGGCAAATGAACTGATGCAACCGTCAACCGTATTTCCCGACGCCGCATTCGATCCCGAGCAACTCGAGGTGTATGGCTGGGAGTCATCGATATGGCGCAAGATAAGGGCTTATCTCGGCTTCTGAGAATCGGGCCTGGTCGCTGTCGCACATCCCTGTGCTCCGCGACGTAAGATCATCCTGACGACAAAGGCACTCCTGCGGGTAGCATTCGCAATACCGATTCGTCTAGACTGCCGCGATGGTATTCAAAGACAAGACGGTCATCATTACCGGTGGCTCCGAAGGGGTCGGCAGAGAAGTAGCCCGCAAATTTGCCGCCGCTGGCGCTAACCTGATGCTCGTCGCGCGCAACAAGAAAAACCTGGATACGATCGCGGAGGAACTACGGCACAAGACGCGCGTGGAAGTCTTCGCAATGGATGTCTCCGATGCCGACGCTTGCGCCGATTTGTTCAAGAAGACCCAGTTCGAATTCGGCCACATCGACATCCTCGTCAACAACGCCGGATATACTGAGCGTGGCCCCGTCGAGGGGACCACAGCCGACGGTCTTGGCCGCATTATCGACGTCAACCTGAGAGCGCCGATCATTCTGAGTCGTCTCGTCTTGCCACATCTGCGTGAAGCAGGCGGTGGCGTCATCATCAACGTCGCATCGCTCGCCGGTCGTACGCCGGTGCCAGGCAGTGCTGCATATTCCGCAAGCAAGTTCGGCCTGCGCGCGTTTACGTTTGCGCTGGCAGACGAACTTCGGGGTAGCGGCATCAAGGTAGCGGCCGTATCGCCGGGAGCGATTGATACTGGATTTATCACGTCGGACATCGATAAAGTTTCCAACCTGACACTTTCTCAGTCGATGAGCACGGCCGCGGAGGTCGCGCAGGCGATCCTCGACCTGTGCGGTAACCGGCGGCGCGAGCAGTCATTGCCGGCGATCAGCGGCGTGTTCACGACGCTGATCTACCTGATGCCGTGGATCGGTAGAATGGTGCGGCCGTTGCTAGAGCGCAAGGGGCAGCGCGTGAAGCGCTTACTCAAGGCCAAAGCGAAGGCCCAGGCGAACGGCGCCGAGTAGCACCAGAGCTACCTGAGCACGACATTACTACTGAATAGCGGCGAATGCATCGCGTGTGAAATTATCGCAGCCGCTGGACGTTACGCGAACGTTGTCTTCGATGCGTATGCCTCCGAATGGTCGCAGCAAGTCCACGGTCTTCCAGTTGACCTGGCCCTCCGCCGGCGTGCCGCGCAGGTTGTCAAGTAACATGTCGATGATGTACAAACCGGGTTCGATCGTCAGGACCATGTTCTCTTCAAGTCTTCGTGTGAGCCTCAGATAGGGATGACCGCTGGGCGGGTCGATCGTTGTGCCGCTTTCATTTTCCATGTGGCCGCCAACGTCGTGCACCTGTACGCCAAGCAGATGGCCGAGGCCGTGAGGCAGGAACGCTGCCGTGACGCCGCTCGCAAGCAACGTGTCGGCGTCACCCGTAGCGAGTTCGGCGTCGACGAGTACGCCGGCAAGCAGCCGGTGCGTGTCGAGATGCAACTCACGGAAATCGACGCCCGCGCGTACGCGACCAACGATGTCGAGTTGCAGGGTCTCCATGCGTTCGATCAATTCGCCGAATCGCGAATCGCCATTAGCATAGGTTCGCGTGATGTCGGAAGCGTAGCCGTGCACCATTGCGCCGGCATCGATCAGGAATGAGCGAAAATCGTCGGGCGGGTTGCGCTCCAGGTTCGTGTAGTGCAAGACGGCGCCGTGTTGATTCAACGCAATGATGTTGCTGTACGGTAACTCGTTGTCGGTATGGCTGACTGCCTCGCAGTACGCCCGGTGAATTCCAAATTCGGGTTCCTGCGCATTGAATGCTTCGGCGGCGGCGAGGTGTCCGGCTGCTCCGCGGATTGATGCGAGCCGTAAACACGCGAGTTCGTAGTCTGTCTTGATGCCACGTGCATAATGCAGGATGTTGATAAACGTCGTCGGGTTGACGCGCTCGATGCCCATTGCATGTGCGCTATCGTTGATTTCACCGATCAGAATGCAGTTATCGCGCTCACGTGGCAAGTGCTCGGCGACGTCATCGATCGAGTGCACGATGCGCACATCGAACTGAGTTGCCCAATAGCCGTCAGGCTCGCCGGGTACCGAGTGCCAGTAATCGTAAGGCTGATTGTAAATGAGTATCGGCGTTTCGCCGGGCGTGTAGACGATGTATGACAGCGGCAGGTTGGTCAGCGGCGCCCAGCTGACGAAATGCGCGTTGGCCTGATACGGATAGTGACAGTCATCGAGGAACACGGGAAGAGGGGCGCCTGAGAAAACGATGGCGTGGGACGCGCCGCCTTTCTCGAGCGCGTAATCGTGCCGGGCACGGACCGCATCGATGTGTGCTGAGTACAGGGCTGCGAGTTCGGGGTTCTTGTCGGAGAAATCGGCATCCATGGACTCGCATGATACCGGTCAGCGCGGCTTGCCGCGAGAGGCGTGTGCTCTGCTGCATGTGTTCCAATCGCGGGGATATCTAGGCATTATTGACGTCCTTGGCGGGCGGGCGAACATGTTGAAATGCATTACAAGTGCGATGGGGGTGGTGTTGCTGCTGACAGGAATTGCGGTATCTGCCGATAATGGCTCTGGCTTTGACCGCGTGACCGGAAGGCCGTTTGCGTCGCGTTCCGAGGTTATCGCGTCACACGGGATGGCGGCGACGAGCCAGCCACTGGCGACGCAGATCGCGCTCGACATATTGAAAGCGGGCGGCAGCGCCGTCGATGCGGCGATCGCCGCGAATGCGGCACTCGGACTCATGGAACCGACAGGCAGTGGCATCGGCGGCGACCTGTTTGCCATCGTCTGGGATGCCGAGAAAAAGGAGCTGACGGGCCTCAACGCATCCGGCCGGGCGCCGGCAGCAATGACACTCGAGTATTTCAAAGACCGGGGACTCGAAAAGATTCCCGCGTATGGCCCGCTGCCGATCAACGTGCCGGGTGCCGTCGACGGTTGGTTTGAGCTGCATGCGCGGTACGGCCGGCTGCCGATGACCGAGATTCTTGCGCCCGCGATCGCGTATGCGAGGGACGGCTTCCCGGTCTCCGAGGTCATCGCCTATTACCTTTCGCTGAGCGAGTCGCGACTGGGCGAGTACCCGGGCTTTGCCGACACCTTCATGCCGGGCGGCCACACGCCGGGCAAGGGCGAGGTGTTCAGAAACCCGCGACTCGCCGCAACCTATGAATTGCTCGCCGAAGGCGGCAGGGATGCTTTTTACAAAGGCGAGATCGCGCGACGCATCGACGCTTACATGACCGAGCACGACGGACTGCTGCGCTACGAAGACCTCGCCGCGCATCGTTCGGAGTGGATCACGCCCGTGTCGACGAACTATCGCGGCTGGGACGTCTACGAGTTACCGCCGAACGGCCAGGGCATAGCGGCGCTGCAACTCCTGAATATTCTGGAGGGCTTCGACATCGCGGCAATGGGATTCGGCAGCGCCGAGTACATCCATACCTTCGTGGAAGCGAAGAAGCTCGTGTTCGAGGACCGGGCGAAGTTCTACGCAGACATGGATTTCGCCGAGGTGCCCGTCGATGTGCTGATTTCCAAAGAGTACGCAGCGGAGCGAAGCAAGCTCATCGAGCCGGAAAAAGCGGCCAGTCGTTATCCGGCCGGTGATGCCCTCCTCGAAATCGGCGATACCATTTACCTGACGGTCGCCGATAGCGACGGCAACATGGTGTCGCTGATCCAAAGCAACTATCGGGGTATGGGTTCGGGAATGACGCCAGGCGAGCTGGGCTTCATCCTGCAGGATCGCGCCGAACTCTTCAGCCTCGAGGCCGGGCACGCGAATGTCGTCGAGCCGGGCAAGCGCCCGTTTCATACAATCATCCCGGCCTTTGTCATGAAAGATGGCAAGCCGCTGATGAGCTTCGGCCTCATGGGTGGCGCAATACAGCCGCAAGGGCACGCGCAGATCATTATCAATATGATCGACTTCGGTATGAATCTGCAGGAAGCAGGCGACGCGGCGCGGCTGCGCCACGGCGGCTCGTCGCAGCCCACGGGCGAAGTCATGGCCGACGGCGGTGTCGTGTATCTGGAACGAGGATTCAGTGCGGAGACACGAGCGGCGCTCGAAGCGATGGGGCACACGCTCGGTGAGTCCGATGGCGGGTTCGGCGGCTACCAGGCGATACTGTGGGACGAGGAGAGGGGCGTGTACTATGGCGCCTCCGAAGCGCGCAAGGACGGACAGGCCGCAGGTTATTAGCCGGCCGAAAAACCATGACTGAAGACGTATATCTCACCGGTATTACGACGACCGGTACTCCTCATATTGGCAACTACGTCGGTGCAATTCGGCCGGGCATTGCCGCCAGCAAGGATCCCGGAAAGAAAAACTACTACTTTCTGGCGGACTATCATGCGCTCGCGAAAAACAGAGATCCCGACGAGATCAGCCGCTCGACGCTGGAGATCGCGGCGGCCTGGCTTGCACTGGGCCTCGATACGGAAAACGCGATTTTCTATCGGCAATCTGACCTTCCTGAGATTCCGGAATTCATGTGGATACTGACGAGCATGACCGCAAAGGGATTGATGAACCGCGCACACTCTTACAAGGCCATGGTTGCTGCCAATGTTGAGGGCAGCAACAAGGATCCGGACAAGGGAGTAACGATGGCGCTTTACAGTTATCCGATCCTGATGGCGGCCGACATCCTGATGTTCAGGGCGACTAAGGTGCCCGTGGGCCGTGACCAGAAGCAACACGTCGAGATGGCCAGGGATATCGCGCAGAGATTCAATCACCACTTCGGCGACGTGCTGGTATTGCCGGAGCCGGCGATCGACGAGCACACGGCGGTGCTGTCCGGACTGGACGGGCGCAAGATGAGCAAGAGTTACAACAACACGATTCCATTGTTTGCCGATGAGCGACAGCTCAAAAAACTCATCATGAAAATCAAGACGAACAGTCTCGAACCTGGCGAGCCCAAGAGCACGGAGGGCAGCACGCTGTACGATATCTACAAGGCATTTGCGACGCCCACGGAGGCAGCAGACATCGAGAAACGTTACGCAGAGGGCATCGCCTGGGGCGAGATGAAGCAACTGCTGTTCGCATACGTCAACGATCACATCAAGCCGGCGCGCGAAGAATATGAGCGCCTGATTGCTGACCCGGCGATCGTCGAGGCCGAGCTGCAAAAAGGCGCCGATCGAGCGCGCGAGGTAGCCGCGCCATATCTCGACCAAATTCGCGACGCGGTTGGCATTCGCAAATTGGGCTAGGCTGCGAGCATCTACACGTTATCGAGCGGGCTGCGCACGGCGTGACCTCCGCGCTGCAGGACATGCGTATAGATCATCGTTGTCTTAACGTCGGCGTGACCGAGTAATTCCTGCACGGTTCGAATGTCGTAACCGTTCTCGAGCAAGTGTGTCGCAAAGGAATGACGAAACGTATGGCAGGTGGCGTGCTTTTCGACACCGGCCTTCAACCTCGCCAGCACCCAGATTCTTCAGGTGTTGTTTTCCGTGGAGCAAAATAAAGCCACGAAGCCAGTAAGCGTAAGTCTTTTCCGTACCAATGCTGTATTGATGTAGCCGCGCTACGCGTGAAACTTCATCCATGAGTCTGGACGCCATTTCAGTTTATCACCCCGCCATTGCTCAGAGCATAGAGATAGGGGACGCCCCTATATATGAAGGTCGGTTGTCCTAGGCTGACCAAGGGTTCGAGTTTCGTGCGTGTAATAAGGAGGAGATATACTTTGTTGATGCGTCCTTTTCAATCCAAGATACTCTGGATCGATTTCTTCAGTCGCAGTCGACTGTCAACGCAAATTTGATCTACATTCAGCTTCACGGCAATGTTATTGAAGGAGTTGACGGTCGTCCGGACCGCTATGCTGACGTGCTTCGAATAACTGACTTGCTCTCATACAACGCGACATCGCTAGCACCTTGCAAATGATACAAGCGCCACTTAACAACGCGCTGCAATTGCCGCCCTGGTTTCTGTCACCCGCCTTGCATTGGGCAACCGCTGCACAGTTACTAAGCGCAAGTTAGCTTAGCCGTTAGGCCGCAGTAGAAATTCAAGCGCTGGGCGATCAAAAAGCCACACGGGATAACGTCGAAAATTTCACGTCGGACCCCAATATGAGCGCTGTAAACCTCAAAGACAAATTGGCACTGTTCTCTGAGCACTGGTCACCGAGAATCGTCGCCGATTTCAATGGGCACGACGTTATGGTCGTTAAGGTCAAGGGTGAGTTCAACTAGCATTCGCATCCTGACACGGATGATTTTTTCCTCGTCATTAAGGGCCAGGTCACTATCAAACTTCGTGACAGGGATGTCCATCTTGGCGAAGGGGAACTATTTGTTGTACCAAAAGGGGTGGAGCACTGCCCGGTTGCGATCGACGAAGCCGAGCTATTGCTCATTGAACCACACAGTACGCCAAACACGGGTGATCAAGCGACGGCGGCAACGAAAATTGAGATTTAGCGATTTCCTCAATGTATGGCCCAGCAATGTGCTGCACTGGCTTTCGCGGCTTCCGCCACGCATCTTGCATCCGCAGGAATCGCGTCGTACGCTGGCCATCAAGTTGGCTTAAACGTTGGGCGTCATGCCAATCCGAGCGCTATCGGCTGTAATTTGTTTGCTTCTCGTTGGACATAGTGCTGCCGATCAATCAATGCAATGCACGCCATCTGTGGCAAAAGGCGAGGCGACTGTCCGGATAAATGTCGTTACTCCCCATCCGAAGGAATTGATCCTGCATCGCCCTGGCAAGCCGACGGTCTGGCTCCGGACGGACGATATCGAACACAAATTTCCTGAATCGGAGGACTTCAGCAATCTCGACACTTTCGAAATAACGTCACTGTCTCGTGGAACGGTTTACGAAAATGGCCAATCGAAATTGGTCCCCATCCTCGATGGACCAGGACTCTATCATTTGATTCTTGCCGAGAATGTGGAGACGGAGTTGGATAATACGTTCTATCACGAGTGCGAATTTACGTTGGATTCGAGATGAAGTATTTGAGCACACGCAAGCATCCCTGGTCGATTTCTACCGTTACTTCAAGTTGATATCCGGACCCCAGACGTCGATGTTGCATAACAGTTCGCCGCACCTGAAACTCGGCCCATGTCACGATTCCCGCATTCGCAAGAGCCGCGCCGTACCCTGGGTTCAAGTTCGTCCAGACATTAAGTATCCGTTCCGGCTGCATTCGATGGCGAAGCATACGACAAGAATTCTCGTTTTCCTGATTCTCAGTACGGCTCCGAGCTACGTCGGCGCTGAAGTCGTCTTTCGTTCAAACTACGACGTTATTCTGACAGTCGAGGGCAACCGATACCATTCCCAGAGCAGAGCGCAGGTGCGAGATGGCCACGCTATTCCGATCGTATTCCACGATTACAGGATCGAATTGGCGATCTTCTCGGCATCCGACGAAAAATTCAGTGTCGTCGTAACTGTATTTGAAAACCTGCAAGGTAATTGGTATCAGATGGACATCGACAGTTTGTCTTTTGAGGGTGGATTCGGAATTCCCGTAGAGTACCGGTGGAACAGCGCCAGGATCGAGTTGGACATCGCAATCGTTGTATCTGTCTTGCGTCGATAATGATTCGTGCTGAAAGGATGCCTCACAACGCGCCAGACCAACGTGACCGGCCTCAGCTGCGGTTCTTGCAGAGGTAACAACAGCCCCGTAAGCTGGTGATCCAGTTGGCTTTGGCGTTAGACAGCACACCAAACAACATCAGGAGGCAATGAATGCCGGATTCCAGCCGTAGCAACTACCTTGATCCGAGCGATGAAGCCGCAGCGGCGTTACTTGCGAGAAATATCAGTGGTGAAGTTGTGATGCTCAATTTGCTTCGATTCCGCGAAGTTGCGGATTACTCGGCTTCGCCGGAACTGGCTCCTGCGGAACCGATCTCGGGGCGGGATGCATACCAAAAATACGCGGAACATACGCTGCCCTTTTTACAGGCTGCAGGCGGATCTGTCCTTTACTCTGGAACGGGCGAAGACTTCCTGATTGGCCCGCCGGGCAAGGGTTGGGATTTGGTGCTGCTCGTTAGACAGAAATCTGTCGCCGATTTTTTTGCGTTCGCATCTAACCAGGAATTCTTGAAGGGCCTCGGACATCGAACTGCCGCGCTAATGGACTCACGGCTACTGCCCTTGGTGGATTCCCCAACTGTCGATGTCTAGTTGATCCGCTGCCGCTACTATATAGGCAGCTATCCTGTGCAAGATCCAATCCATCACGAACCAACTCCGTTCGAGTGGATTCGGAAAAACAAGTTAGAGGCGCTGCGGCAGTTGTCCCTGTGGCTGGCGCTGAGCGGCGTCCTTGTCTACATTTTCGGAGAAGTTCGTGAGCGCGAAACCGCAGTCCATGTCGGCATCTGGCTGTTGCTCGCCGGCTTGGCCGCGGGCGTGCGCTACAAGGTGTTGTCGTATGTTGCACTACTCCTCGCGAAATGAATCGTCGAGAAGATCGGCGCCGTTTCGTGGCAGGCCATAGGTCTTGAGTCCAGGGTCTTGCGCACACTCTCCCATCAAGAAGCCAGGCGAACGTATGATCGCATCGGCTCGTTGCAAGACTCACAGGGTTTCTACGAGGATCGCGCCACCGCGCTGGTTGTGCAACACGGAAATTTTGCGTGCGCGGAGTCAGTCTTCGAGTTCGGTTGCGGGACCGGTCGTTTTGCACTGCGTCTGTTCGAGCACCACCTGTCCGACACGGCGCGCTACCGTGGAATCGATCTTAGCCAGAAGATGATTCGGCTCGCCACATCGCGCCTTGCGGCATACTCGTCGCGGGCTGAGGTGATCCTGACCGAGGGCGATCCTCCGGTTGATGAGCCTGCCGGGCACTACGATCGATTTGTCTCAAACTACGTCTTCGATCTGCTTGCGCATGAGGACATCCGGGCCGTGCTTCGTGAAGCTCATCGCATGCTTCGCCCGGACGGGTTGCTCTGCCTGTCGGGTCTGTCCAACGGGTTCGACCGCACGTCGCGATTCGTGGCGGGCGCGGTGAGCTGGACTCAAACTCACTGCCCGTCTCTGGTCGGCGGTTGCCGCCCCGTCGAACTGCTGCCGTTTCTGCAGGCATCGGAATGGCAGGTACTGCACCACTCGAAGGTGTCGGCATTCGGCGTTCCATCCGAAATCGTCGTCGCAAAACGGTGTTAGGGTCGCAACATGTCGAAAGTACTCGTTCTCGGCGGCACCGGCCAGTTCGGCGAGCGCATTTGCCGGCGGCTTGCCGGGTTGCCCGACATTGACGTAATTATCACGAGTCGCAGTCAATCGAAAGCCGATGCGCTGGCCCGCGAAATTCGTGCGGAGTTGCATACGGTGCAGGTCTCGGCAGCCGCACTGGAGCGCGATGCCGCGAGCTTCGAGGATGACCTGCGGCTGCTGGCGCCGCAGGTACTCATTCACACGGCCGGCCCCTACCAGGGCCAGGACTACCGTGTTGCACGCGCTTGTATCGCTGCGCGCTGCCACTACATTGATCTTGCCGACGGTCGTGAATTCGTCACCGATATCCGCTCACTCGATTCGGCAGCCAAAGAAGCGGACGTGTTGCTCGTTTCCGGCGCCAGTACATTGCCGGGCCTGTCGAGTGTCGTCATCAAAGAGTTACAATCACATTTCAGTCGTATCGAGAGTATCGAGTCGTCGATTGCGCCCGGGCATCAGTCACCGCGGGGACAGGGCACTGTGGCTGCGGTCCTGAGTTATTGCGGCCGTCCATTCAAGACCTTGCGGGACGGAGAGTGGCGCACAGTGTACGGTTGGCAGGATCTGCGCTGGCAACGTTACCCGGCCCTCGGGCGTCGCCTGTCGGCTGCTTGCGATGTTCCGGATCTTTCGTTGCTGCCTGAATTTGTCCCGGGAGTCACGACCGTATCGTTTCACGCCGCGCTCGAGGCGCCGTGGGAGCAATTGTCGCTGTGGGTCATGTCGTGGCTTACTCGAATGCACATCATTTCGGACTGGTCACGTCATGCGCAGCTGGTTGCGGCGGTTGGCGGGCGGCTCATGATGTTCGGTTCCGATCGAGGAGGCATGCACATTCGCGTTGCGGGGATTGGCAAGGATGGCGATAGCATTGCGTATAACTGGTATCTGACGGCGGAACGTAATCACGGTCCCGAGATCCCGTGTACGCCATCGATTGTCCTGGCGCGGAAACTGTTACGCGGAGAACTGGACGTACGTGGAGCCATTCCAGCCCTGAATCTTTTTTCAATCAGCGAGTTCATGGACGAATTGTCCGAATTCGCCGTCAACATCGAACTCGTCAAGGAATCGTGACGGCCGCCGGGGAGCCGGTACAATGGCGGACGTACTGGCTCATCGTGAAGTTGCGATCGTGGTTTGAAACTGAAACCAATGAAGAACGGACATCGACTACAAACAGAGAGGCTGCAACTGCGCTGGCTGACTCTGGACGACGCCGGGCTGATGCTCGCAGTGTGGAATGACCCGGCGTTCGCGGTATCCGCACGCCCGTGCAAGCGCGAGACACTCTCAGGGACGCGGCCATGAAATTATACGAAGATCATGGCTTCGGTCCGTTCCGCGTTGCCGTGCTGTCCGACGACACGCCGATCGGAATATGCGACCTGTTTTTCCGCGACGGGCTCGAAGAACCCGACATCGGTTTTGCACTGCTGCCTGAATTTTGCTCAAAGGGATACGCTTACGAGGCGGCTAGTGCGGTCATGGAATATGTGCGCGACGATCTGGCGCTGACACGGGTGGTTGCCGTCGTGTCGCCGGAGAATGTGGCTTCGATCGGCTTGCTGGAAAAACTCGGGCTACAGTACGAAAGCATGTTGCGCCTTCCCGAGGATGAAAAGGACATATGCCTCTATGCGATCGACTTCGCGGGCCAATAATCACTTGTATCTGATCTCACTCGGCCGGGAGGCGAACGACTGGATATGGCAGAAATAACCTGGGGCGACTTTTCCAAGATCGAGATATGTATCGGCACAATTGTTGGCGCCGAGGCATTTCCGGAGGCGCGGAAGCCGGCTTACAAACTCACGATCGACTTCGGCGAGGCGCTCGGCAAGCGAAAGTCGTCCGCGCAACTGACTGATTTATATACAAAAAAAGAATTGATCGGGCGCCAGGTGGTTGCCGTGATCAATTTTCCGAAAAAGCAAATAGGGCCGTTCATGTCAGAATGTCTCGTCACCGGGTTCGTGCAACACGACGGGAGCGTCGTGCTCGCTATTCCGGAGCGGCCCGTGGAAAATGGTCTGCGACTCGCATAAAGTGGACGACCGACAAGAAAAAACGTGCGTTCGTATGTTCCGGCCGACATCGCCGGAAACCGGACAGAGCCGGCGATGAGCGAGAACAAAACGATGGTGAACCTTGACGGATCAACAGACTGGCGCCTGCTGCGCGAATTTGCAGCCGTCGACCTGACGAGCTCTTTTGTGCTTTCGTGGCACCTGGAGGGCGCAGCTCTGTGTATCGACATTGACGTGCAGTTGACTCCCGACCATCCGTTCTACGAAGAACCACGGCCGGCGGAGAAAGTCTGTATCAGGCCGGCGCTGATCGAATTTCCACACGCGCGGAGGATCGAGTCCGAAGGCGTGTCCGACAGTCAGGACGTGGCCGCAGCGATTGCAGTTCTCGGGCTCGGTGCCATAAGCGGACTGCGCCGGCTCGCCGGCGGTCGCTATGAGTTGGAAGGCGAGTTCGGTATTGTCATGATTGCGGCCGACAGACCGATACTGCGGCTCAAGAGGCGCTAACAGGCAGCCAGGTAACGCAGGAGTAATAACGTGAATGTCGAAAAACGCATTGACTACGTCGAGATTCCGGTGACGGATCCGATTAAGGCGCGCGATTTTTTCGCCGCGCTCTTTGGCTGGTCGTTCCAGGAATGGGGACCGGATTACATTAGTTTCAATGACGGTCGCCTCGAGGGCGGTTTTCGCCGGTCGGATACACCAACCGCCGCCGACGGGGTCCTCGTGGTTTTTTATAGCGAGAATCTCGAACGTGATCGCGACCGTGTCATGGAGCTGGGGGCAACCATCAGCCGCGACATCTTTCCCTTCCCCGGAGGTCGGCGCTTTCAATTCGTTGACCCGGTCGGCACTGAATATGCAATATGGTCGACCATCCGGGGCGAAGAACAATCCTGACGGAGCATCAACCATGCACGAACTGATCGATCATCCCTGCGTGCAACACAAGCTCGCGATCATTCGAGACGTAGAAACAAAACACAAGCGATTCCGCGAGCTCGCAACTGAAATCACGCAGTTTCTTTGTTATGAGGCATTGAAGAACATCAAGGTCAGGGAAGTCACGGTGCAGACGCCGCTGGCCGAAGCGTTGTGCAAGAAAATCGACACCGATCTCGTCGTCGTACCGATCCTGCGCGCCGGCGTCGGCATGCTCGAGGGCATTCTCGAACTCGTACCGACCGCGCGCGTGGGGTTTGTCGGCCTGTATCGGGACGAAGAAACGAAACTGCCGGTGAGCTATTACGATCGCTTGCCGCTGCAGACAAAAAATGGTACCTGCATCATCATCGACCCGATGCTGGCAACCGGGGGTTCGACGAATGCGGCGATTGACCTGCTGAAGAAGAGTGGCGCAACGGACATCGTCGTAATCTGTATCGTCACCTGTCCCGAGGGGCTGGCACTCGTCGAAAAAGTACACCCGGATGTGCCTGTCTACACGGCCGCAATCGATGATCATCTGGACGACAACAAGTACATCGTTCCGGGCCTCGGGGATGCCGGCGATCGATTGTTCGGCACGTCGCACTAGGACTGATGCGGGTTGGGGACACGCGATGAAAATTGTGGCGGCGGACCCCGCCGAGACACATGCGATGGAGTTGATCCGCGCGCTCGACGACGATAACCGGCAACGCTATCCGGGTGAGCCCGTCTTCGGCATCGATGCTGAGGGTTTCGTTGACAACGGCGGCGTGTTCCTGCTCGGCTACGTCGATGAGAAGGCCGTTGCCTCGGGTGCGCTGCGGCCGCTCGAAGACGGGTCGGTCGAGGTCAAGCGCATGTACGTGCGCCCGGAATACCGCGGTCGCGGACTGTCGCGCGAAATGCTTGCCGAACTCGAGTCGATCGCCGCCGACGACGGAGTCCGGGTGTTGCGGCTTGAAACGGGCGTCAAACAGCCGGAGGCACTTGGCCTTTATCGTTCCGTCGGATTTGCTGCAACGCCCCTTTACGAGCCTTATGTCGGCAGTCGCTTCAGTGTGTGTTTCGCGAAGCCCCTGCCGACGCGCGAGGACGTCGAGTTCCTGCGGTGCTTCGAAGCATGTACGTTACCCGAGCCCGAGTGGACACATTTGGCGCACGTGCGCATGGCGTGGCTGTACTTGTCCCGGATGGACAGTACAGCGGCGCTCAAAAAGATCCGCGACGGCATCAAGCGTTTCAACGCAGAAGTATTGGATCGACGGCAGGAGTATCATGAGACGGTGACGGTAGCATTTTCCCGTATTATCTCGGATCGCATGTGGCCGGACGAAGCCTGGGAGTCGTTTGCTGCACGGATTGACGACATCGCCGATCGCGACTCGCCGATGCTCGATTCATATTACTCGTCCGGCTTGCTATCCTTGGTAGAGGCGCGCGATCGTTTCGTCGAGCCGGATTTGCACGATTTGCCGGAATTTCGTGATGCACCGAAAGCCGGCGAGGTCGGGGATGGCTGAACTCAAAAAATGCGACACACGGTAGTCTGCGAATGATCGATACGATAAGGACGGCTCGGCTGGACGGCAAGATGCTCGTTGTCGAGACCAAGTACGGACCCAAAGTCTACGACTCCAAGTTCCTGGTCGCAGCACTACTGGTGTACATCGCAAAGGGCACCGGGAGCATCGAGCCTGAAGAATCAGCGAAAATGATCGATTTGATCGAGGAGCATTTCAACCTCCCGGGAGCGGAGTCTCTCGAGCTTCTGACCCGGGCGACATCGGAGCTGGCCGAGAAGCCGGAGCTTGCCGACCTGCTGGTGGAGCTTGGCAAGACCCTGACAGACAACGAAAAAGAAGACATCGCGGTAATGGCGCTCAAGGTGGTCGCGGCGGATGGTCGCCGCGAGGTTGCCGAAATGGAGCAATTCAATCG
This sequence comes from Pseudomonadota bacterium, assembly GCA_022560695.1. GTDB lineage: Bacteria > Pseudomonadota > Gammaproteobacteria > Steroidobacterales > Woeseiaceae > UBA1847. Next base: position 56,162 of record JADFSP010000004.1, on the reverse strand, counting down.
GGCCGTCGAGGCCGTTGGCGTATCCCCGGAAATTGTGCACCGTGCATTTGACCGCTACTTTGCGGAAACAGATCCTGGAATGTAAATTGGATCAGGTGAGTGCGGGCATTCCTGATACGAGTAAATATCTGGTGTCGAGCGTGCGGGCGCGGGACGGTTGGGTGATTGAGCGAGCTACGAGTGACGATATCGATGAGCTCATGGCATGGTTTCCTGACGCAAAGGCCATCAAAGTCTGGGGTGGCCCGCATTTTCGCTACCCGATTTCGCGCGATGCGTTTCATGCCGATTGTCATTGGCGTGATATGGCGACATTTTGCGTTCGCGATCCGCAAAACAGGTTTTCAGCCTTCGGCCAGTTGTATGCCAAGCATGAGCGTATCAATCTGGCCCGGCTTGTCGTGCATCCCGATCTGCGCGGTGGCGGTGTCGGCAAGCGACTGGTTGCGATGCTGATGCAAGTTGGTCCTGCGCTGATGTCACTCGACGAATACTCGCTGTTCGTTTATCGTGACAACACGCCCGCACTGAAATGCTACGAATCCATGGGGTTCGTTATTCGGGACTATCCATACGACGATCCACTGGTCGACGCGTGCTTTTATCTCACGCGTCCGGTCGACGAGGGGCGGTGACGCATTAATCGCGCGATTGATATGAGAGTTTGAGCGACTCGAGTTCACCCCAGCGCTCGACGCGTTGCTCGAGTAGTGTTTCGGCATCAGCAAGTTCGCCCAGGATCTGCTGCATGCGTTCGTTGTCCTTCGCATAAAAGCCCGCTGTGGATACGGTCTTCTGCAACTCTGCGATTGACACTTCGAGTCCTTCTATCTCAGCCGGAAGCTGATCGAGTTCCCGCTGATGTTTGTAACTGAGCTTGGTCGGCTGCCGCGACCGCCTGCGTTCGGCGGCTTGTTGTTTGCGTCGCTCGACGTCGTACGGGCTGTCGGTTTCGGCGAGTCTCTTGCCCTGTCGCAGCCAGTCGCGATAGCCCCCCACGTACTCCTGGATGCTGCCGTCGTCCTCGAACACGATCGTGCTCGTCACGACGTTGTCGAGAAACTCGCGGTCATGGCTGACGACGATGAGCGTACCGCTGTACGCGCAAAGCCGCTCCTCAAGCACCTCGAGCGTCTCGATGTCGAGATCATTCGTCGGCTCGTCGAGCACGAGCAGGTTGGCGGGGCGCGTGAACAATTTTGCGAGGATCACACGATTGCGCTCGCCACCCGACAAGGCCTTGACGGGTGTCATGGATCGCTTGGGACTGAACAGAAAGCCTTTGAGATAGCCGACGATGTGACGGTCCTTGCCGTTCATCCTGATGTAGGTGCGGCCATCACCGACGTTGTAGGCCACGGATTTCTCGAGATCGAGAGTCTGTCGAAGCTGGTCGAAGTAACCGATTTCGATATTCGTGCCTTGCTTGAGGGTCCCACTCTGCGGCTCGAGTTCGCCAAGCAACAGGCGCAGCAGCGTTGTCTTGCCCACACCGTTGTTGCCGATCAGGCCTATGCGGTCGCCACGCATGATCTTCAGCGAAAAATTTTCGATTAAAGGTTCGTTGTCGTAGCGATAGCTGACGTTGCGTGCGCGGATCACTTTGCGGCCCGAGCGCTCCGCTTCCTCTATGTGAATACGGGCCCGACTGTCGGGGGCTACGCGCTTTGCCCGCTCACCGCGCATTTTCTGCAATGCGCGGGCGCGTCCTTCGTTGCGCGTGCGCCGCGCCTTGATGCCCTGGCGTATCCAGATTTCTTCGTGCTCCAGTTTCTTGTCGAAACGTGCGTTGGCCGCACTTTCGTCTTCAAGCGCCTTTTCCTTGCGAACGAGGTAGTTGCCGTAGTTACCGGGCCAGCTCGTGAGCTTGCCACGATCGATTTCGACGATTCGTGTCGCGAGGCGGTTAAGAAATGTACGATCGTGCGTAATAAACAGGACAGCGCCCGGGTAGGCGAACACGCGATCCTCGAGCCACCTGATGGTCGCGATATCAAGGTGATTTGTGGGTTCGTCGAGTAGCAACAGGTCAGGCGTTCGTACCAGCGCCTTCGCGAGCGCGACACGGCGTCGCCAGCCACCCGACAGCTCGCTCATTTTCTTGTCCGCCGGCAATTTGAGCTCCGTTATCGTCATATCGACACGTTGCTCGATATGCCAGCCGTCATGTGTGTCGAGTTTCGCGTGCAGCACCTCGAGATCGATTAGTCCTTGTCGATCGAGATCGACCTTCGACAGTCGCTGGTACTCCTCGAACAGGTGCTGAATCTCTTCCAGCCCTGACCGCACGACGTCACGGACGATGAAATCCATCGCTTCGGGGAGCGACTGTGCGAGTTGACTGATGACAAGGTCGGAGCTGCGCATTATATTGCCGCGATCGGGTTCCAATTCGCCGCAGATGAGCTTCAGCGTCGTGGATTTACCAGCGCCGTTACGCCCGATCAGACAAATGCGCTCGCCCGCCTCGATGGCGAGATCGGCTTCGGTCAGAATCTTCTGCTCGCCGAATTCAATCGACACTTCGTCGAATCGCAGGATGGACATCGTGGTCTATCGGACAGTGAGTCCGGCAATACTACCCTGACGGAGTACCGGCATACACCGTCGGTATCCGGGACATGCATTGCTCGCGCACGATGTGCGCAGTAGTGTGTGGTCGGACCATATGTAAAGAGAGGGTGCGATGAGTGAGGAACGGTTTATCGATATGGAGACCAGGCTGGCGCACCAGGATCAGCTGTTAATTGAGCTCAATGACGTCATGACTAAACAACAGGAAAAGATCATGCGTCTCGAGGAACTCTGTGCCTCGATTGTCGAACGAATTCGCTCGCTGGGCGACGCGTCGCCGAGTGACGCCCAAGCCGACGAGCCGCCACCGCACTACTGACGTTAACCCGGATATCCACGTTACTGCGTTGAAGTATAGTGTCGACCACCGTTCCGCCGGAGGAACAATCATGGCATCGAAACTGAGGCTGATCCTGTTATTGCTTCTGCCGGCAGCAGCCTATTCCGCCGACGTCTATGTCCCGGAGGAGCTGCAGGACTGGCGTGAATGGGTGCTCGAAGGCAAGGAGTACCGTGATTGCCCGTTCTTCTTCAATGGAGGCGCCGCTGATGTCGATGACTACATTTGCGCCTGGCCGGGCGAGTTGAAAATTTCTGTGGATGCCGCCAGTGGTCGGTTTGTACAGCAGTGGGCCGCGTACATCGATGACACCTGGTTGCCGTTGCCGGGTGGTGAGTCGCATTGGCCACATCGGGTCACCGTGAACGGCGCCGCGGTCGAAGTCATTGGCCGACTCGGCACGCCGAGCATTCGCGTGGGCCCTGGCAGCTATCGCATTGCAGGCAACTTCGAATGGGACGAGCGTCCGGGCGTATTGACCATACCCGACCGCAGTGGCCTGCTCGTCCTGTCCGTGGATGGTCAGCGGATTGAGCGCCCGGCGCGTGGTCGGGGCGGACTGTTTCTCGGCGAGAGGCAGCCTGAGGCGCAAAGCCGCGACGCCGTGCAAACCACCGTCTATCGGATGATTCACGATAATGTGCCGACGCGACTGACGACGACACTTCGCATCGACGTTTCCGGTGGCATCCGCGAGGAGTTGTTCGGTCCAATACTGCCCGACGGTTTCCTGCCGATGTCGGTTCACAGCGAATTGCCGGTGCGGCTCGAGGCCGACGGGAACCTGCGGGTGCAGGTGCGGCCGGGCCGCTGGGAAATTTCGCTGCTGGCGCGGGCACCCGAGGTGCTCAATGCGATCTTATTGCCTGCGCCTGTAATCAACCTGCCCGACACGGAAATCTGGAGCTATCAGTCGAATGGCAGGCTGCGGGTCACGGCCGTCCAGGGCTTGCCGCCGGTCGATCCGGTACAGGCACAGGTGCCGGCCGAGTGGGGCCAGTTGCCCGCATTTCGCATCGAACCGGGCGAGACGTTCACGATCACGGAGCGTAGCCGCGGCATGGTCGTCGCCGATAATGAGTTGAGGCTGCAGAGGACTCTATGGCTGGATTTCGATGGCGGCGGCTTCGCAGTGCGGGACCAGGTCGGCGGCACCATGCGCAGCGGCTGGCGCCTGGACATGGCGTCGCCCTATGCGTTGCTGAGCGCGTCCGAGAATGGCGATGACCTGCTGATTACAAACGGGGAAAGCGAAGGCCAGTCGGGAATTGAGCTGCGTGAGGCCAATGTGGATGTGACCGGAAATGGCCGCGCCGAGACTCGTGCGTCGATGCCTGTTACAGGCTGGGATGCGCGATTCGCAAGAGTCAGTACGCGGCTTCTATTGCCGCCGGGCTACAAGTTACTGGCCGCGCCCGGCGTGGATCGCGCACCGCAAAGCTGGGTCAGCCGCTGGCAGTTACTCGACTTTTTCCTCGTTTTGATCATCACGATCGCGACGTGGCGATTGTTCGGCCGCGCCACCGGAGTCATCGCGTTGCTCGCACTGACACTGAGCTTTCATGAGATCGGTGCGCCCTCGTGGTTGTGGCTGAACCTGCTGATCTCCATCGCGTTGTTGCGTGTCGCGCCTGCTGGCCGTTTGCGGCAGGCCGTGCGTGGCTACCAGGGCATCAGCGCCGTATTGCTTGTCTTCGTGATGGTGCCGTTTGTCGCAGGCCAGCTGCGCATCGGGATCTACCCGCAACTCGAGGCGCAAGGTGGTAGTGCCGACGGGTTTTCGGATGCCACAAGATCTGATTTTCCCGCTATGCGGGCGCCCGCTGCGAAGCTATCGTCCGGCAGGACCAATGAGACAAGGCTCAGGGCCATGCCCGAAGTGACGAGCGAATTGGACACCGCATTCGAGGAAATCGAGGTTTTCGCCGCCAAGACGCCGAGAGAGCCTCGGCGATATTCGCGCTATGCACCGAACGCTATCGTACAGGCCGGTCCCGGCGTGCCGTCCTGGCAATGGAACAGCTACCAGCTCAACTGGAGCGGCCCGGTCGAGGCCGATCAAACGATGCGGCTGGTGATCCTGCCGCGCTGGGCGGTGACAGGACTGCGTTTCTTCGAGGTGTTCATGCTGCTGCTGTTCACGGCCGTGTTCGCCGCCGAGATTTTCAAGCGGCGCTGGACATTGCCGGGTGGTTTGGCCATCGGCGGGCAGCCAGCCACCGCAATGATCGCCGCGGGTATGCTTGCGATGTTCATGTTCGCGAGTCCGAACGTGTCGGCGCAAACACCCGATCCCGAACTATTGCGCCAGCTGGAGTCTCGTCTGCTCGAGCCGCCTGATTGCGTGCCGAATTGCGCAGAGATCGTTGCCGCCAACGTTACTGTTTCGCGTGCTGTAGTCAATATAAACCTGCGCATCCACGCGACCGAGGATGTTGCAATTCCATTGCCGGGCTCGGAGCAAGGCTGGAGACCAGACGCGGTACTCATTGACGGCTCGGTGGGCGCACAGGTGATTCGCGGGCCGGATCGGACGCTGTGGATTCGCGTTGCACCGGGACAGCATGACGTCGTGCTCCGTGGCCGCGCGCCGGCCGTGGACACCCTCGAGATCCCTTTCCCGGCCGCGCCGCGTTTCATCACGGTCGTGAGCAACGGCTGGCACATATCGGGCATCAAGGATCGCCGCCTGCTATCTGGCTCGCTGCAGCTGACGCGATTGCAGGCGCAAGGCGACGACGATTCCACGACGCGCTGGGAGAGCAGCCGGTTTCCGGCGTTCGTCAGCATCGTGCGCACCGTCGAACTCGATCTCGACTGGCGCGTGACCACGACGGTGTACCGTCAGGCACCAACGCAGGGAGCCTTGACCGTCGACGTACCATTGATCGACGGCGAGACTGTCCTCACGCCGGACATGTCGATAAATGATGGCCGTATTCTCGTATCGATGAGCCCGACTCAAGATGCAGTGACCTGGCAGTCCAGCCTGCCGCGCATCTCGCCGCTCGTATTGACGGCGCAAGAGGGTATGCCGTGGAGCGAGACCTGGCGCGTGGGCGTCGGCAGAATCTGGCATGCCGAGTTCAGTGGCGTACCCGAGAGTGAAACCGGTGGTCGCAGCGATGGCGCGCGCCTTGCCGTGTTCCATCCGCGTAGCGGAGAGCAATTGACGATGACGGCAACGCGTCCCGAGGCCAGTGCCGGCTCAACGCTCGCATTCGATGCGGTATACATGGATGTCGACATGGGTGCTCGCTCGACCAAGACCGACCTGCTGCTCATGTACCGAAGTACGCGTGGCGCGCAGCACGTGCTGCGCCTGCCCGATGGCGCCGAGATCAGCGAAGTATGGATTGACGGCCGGGTAGAGCCACTGCGAGCGGACGGCGACGAATTGACAGTGCCGATTCTGCCGGGCGAGCACGTAATTAGCGTCAAATGGCGCATCGCCGGGGATGTTGGCGCAAGAACACGAACGCCGGTGGTCGACATCGGTGCGCCGGCAAGCAACATAATTGTGGATCTGACGTTGCCCGGAAACCGCTGGCTGCTCGCGACGAACGGCCCGCCGCTGGGGCCGGCGGTCCTGTATTGGTCGGAACTTGCAGTCCTGATATTGTTCGCCCTGATTCTCGGACGCGTAACCTGGACGCCACTCAAGACCGGACACTGGCTGTTGCTGGGGCTTGGCTTCAGTACGTTTAGCTGGCCGGTACTCGGTATCGTCATCGCGTGGTTGCTCGCATGTGGCGCACGCGACAAATGGCGCATGCAGAGTTCGAGGTGGCGCTACAACACGACGCAAGTGTTGATCGCGTTGGCGACCGTCGCAGCGTTGGGAGCGATTCTGGTCAGCTTGCCAAGCGGGCTGCTGGGCACTCCGGACATGCACGTCGCGGGCAATCATTCGTCCGGCAATTCATTGAACTGGTTCGCTGACCGCAGTGACACGCTGCTGCCAGTCGCCACAGCGTGGTCGGCGCCGATGTGGGCATACAAGACTCTGATCCTCGCGTGGGCCCTGTGGCTCAGCTTCGCGCTTTTGCGCTGGTTGCCCTGGGTATGGCAGTGTTTCTCCCGGGACGGGCTATGGCGGCCACGTAATGCCGGTGACATCCAGGCCACGTCCGGAGCCGAATAATCATGCAGACCAAACGAGCAATCTGGATCGCGATATTCGTCATCGTGCTCGCCTGGTCTGGCGTTGGGCCGATGGATTACCTGACATGGGCTATGGAAGTGGTACCAGCGGTAGTCGGTGCGGCCGTGCTTTGGACTACGCGTAACAGCTTTCCACTGACGTCACTGACGTATATTCTGATCCTGATCCACTGCATCATTCTGATGATCGGTGGCCATTATACCTATGCCGAGGTTCCGCTCGGTAACTGGGTTCGTGACCTGTTCGATCATTCACGCAACAACTATGACAAGGTCGGTCATTTTGCGCAGGGATTCATTCCCGCGATCGTGGCACGCGAAGTCCTCATTCGCTTGTCGGTGTTCAATTCGAAGCGCTGGCGCGACTTTTTCATCGTGTGCCTGTGTCTCGCGATCAGCGCGTTTTACGAATTGATAGAATGGTGGGTTGCGGCGCTGAGCGGTGAAGGTGCCGACGCTTTTCTCGGCACGCAAGGATACGCATGGGATACACAATCCGACATGGCGCTGGCGCTCCTCGGCGCGATTCTCGCTTTGCTGATGCTGGGCCGCCTGCACGACCGGCAATTGCAAGCGGCCGGATTCGTCGATAGCGACGGGTGAAGGATTCATGCGCCGTCTTGTGTTGAGCGTAGTACTGTCGATGGCCGTGTGCGTCGCAGACGCGGCAGACTGTGTCGTATTGTTGCACGGCCTTGCACGCACATCGAATTCGATGGAGGTGATGCGCGATGCATTGGTCGACGATGGTTTCGAGGTCGTCAATGTCGACTATCCGTCCCGTCACCATCGGATCGAAGAGCTGGCAACGATCGCGGTCAATTTCGGCATCAGCGCTTGCCGTGAAATCGACGGACTCGATAGTATTCACTTCGTTACGCATTCTCTCGGCGGCATTCTCGTCCGCCAATATCTCGCTGGCCATGAAATACCCGAACTTGGCCGCGTCGTCATGCTCGGCCCGCCCAATCAGGGCAGCGCCGCCGTTGACAAGCTTGGTGACGTCCCCGGATTCGACTGGGTGAGTGGTCCGGCCGGACGGCAGCTTGGTACGGGCGATAACAGCGTGCCCCTGGCGCTGGGGCCGGCCGACTTCGATCTCGGCATCATCGCCGGCAAACGCACGATCGATCCCGTCATGTCCGCCGTGCTCAAGAAAACCGACGATGGCCGCGTCACCGTCGAGGAAACGAAGCTGGACGGGATGAACGATTTCGTCGTCGTCGATCATTCGCACGCGTTCATGATGCGCATGACCTTACCGATCCAGCTGACGATTCGATTTCTGAGGACCGGAAGCTTTGGTACTGTCAAAGATTATGAGTCTGATTAAGCGCGTTGTTTGGCCCGTACGCTGCCGACGAGCGGCTTCAGATACTGGCCCGTGAACGACCGTGAATTTGCCGCGACCTGCTCGGGCGTGCCCGTCGCGATCACCTCTCCGCCGCCATCGCCGCCCTCGGGGCCGAGATCGATGATCCAGTCGGCTGTCTTGATGACGTCAAGATTGTGTTCGATGACGACCACGGTGTTGCCCCGGTCTCGCAGGCGATGCAACACACCGAGCAGCTGTTCGATGTCGTGAAAATGAAGCCCGGTCGTCGGTTCGTCGAGGATATAAAGTGTGCTGCCGGTATCGCGCTTGGACAGCTCCTTCGCGAGCTTGACGCGTTGCGCCTCACCGCCGGATAGCGTCGTCGCGTTCTGCCCGAGGCGTACGTAGGACAGTCCGACATCCGTGAGCGTTTGCAGTTTCCTGGCGACAACCGGCACATTCCGGAAGAAATTCAGCGCATCCTCGATCGTCATGTCGAGCACTTCGTGGATATTTCTGCCCTTGTAACGTATTTCCAGTGTCTCGCGGTTATAGCGTTTGCTGTGGCAGACGTCGCAGGGAACGTAAATATCCGGCAGGAAGTGCATCTCGACCTTGAGGACGCCGTCTCCCTGGCACGCCTCGCAGCGACCGCCTTTGACGTTGAAACTGAAGCGCCCGGGCAAATAGCCGCGGGATCGCGCTTCCTGGGTACCGGCGAACAATTCGCGAATCGGCGTGAACAAGCCGCTGTAGGTCGCCGGGTTGGAGCGCGGTGTGCGCCCGATCGGACTCTGGCTGATGTCAATGACGCGATCGATCATGTCGAGGCCGAGGATCTTGTCGTACGGTGCCGGATTATGGTTCGTGCGGTTGAGGAAATCGGCCATGGCCTTGTACAGCGTGTCATTGACGAGCGTTGATTTCCCCGAGCCTGAAACGCCGGTCACGCAGGTCATGATGCCAAGCGGGATCGATACCTCGATATTCTTGAGGTTATTGCCCGATGCGCCGGTGATCGTGATCTTGCGTTCGGGATCGGCCGGCGTACGCGTGTCCGGTACCGCAATGGCGCGTTTGCCCGACAGGTACTGCCCGGTCAGTGACTGCGGCTCCTTTTTGATATCGGCAGGGGAACCTGACGCGACGATACGGCCGCCATGCACGCCGGCACCGGGCCCGAGGTCGACAACGTAATCGGCAGCAAGAATTGCCTCCTCGTCATGCTCGACGACGATAACGGTATTGCCGATATCGCGCAGATGAGTCAGCGTCCTGAGAAGCCGCTGGTTGTCCCGCTGGTGCAGGCCGATTGACGGTTCATCGAGGATATACATGACACCGACAAGCCCGGAGCCGATCTGGCTGGCGAGCCGGATGCGTTGCGCTTCGCCGCTGGATAGCGTCTCGGCGCTGCGATCGAGCGACAGGTAGTCGAGACCGACATCGGATAGAAAGCCGAGGCGGGCGCCGATTTCCTTGACGATCTTGTCGGCGACGGTGCCACGCCAGCCGTCGAGTTTGAGGGATTCGAAGAACTCCCGCGCGTGGCCGACCGACTTGCTCGTGATTTCAGGCAACGCGTGGTCGGCGACGAAGACATGGCGTGCGGCACGATTCAATCGTGTGCCATCGCACTCAGGGCAAGACTGGCTATTCAGGAACCTGGCAAGTTCTTCGCGTACTGCTCCGGATTCGGTCTCGCGATAGCGTCGATCGAGATTTGGTATCACACCTTCGAAGCGGTGCAGCTTCGTGATCTGCATACCGCGGGAATTGGCATAGTGGAATTGGATTTTTTCGTTACCGCTACCCGACAACAGGATCTGCTGCAGCTTGTCACTGAGTTCTTCGAACGGAGTTTCGATATCGAAATGGTAATGTGCCGCGAGGCTTTGGATCATTTGGTAGTAATACGTCGTTTTCCGATCCCAGCCGCGAATTGCGCCACCGGCCAGCGATAGCGACGGGTTCACGACGACCCGCTCGGGATCGAAAAATTGCTTGACGCCCAGTCCGTCGCAAGTCGGACACGCGCCCGACGGGTTGTTGAAGGAGAACAGGCGTGGCTCGAGTTCGGTCAGACTGTAACCGCATATGTTGCAGGCGAAGCGATCGGAAAATACCAGTTCCTCCTCATCGCGGTCATCCATCCACGCGATACGAGCAACGCCGTCGGCCAACCTGAGCGTGGTTTCGAACGATTCGGCTAGCCGCTGGCGAAAGTCTTCTTTTACTTTGAAGCGATCGACGATTGCGTCGATGCTGTGCTTGCGGCGCAGGTCCAGAGGCGGGGGCTGATCGAGTTCATAGACCTCGCCATTGATGCGCGCGCGAATGAATCCTTGCGCCATCAGGTCCTGCATCAATTGCACGTGCTCGCCCTTGCGCTGGTCGACGACGGGCGCGAGCAACATAAGCCGTGTGCCCACGGGAAGCGCCAGCACCTGGTCCACCATCTGGCTGACGGTCTGCGCTTCGAGTGTTGTGTCGTGATCCGGGCATCGCGGAATGCCGGCGCGCGCGTACAACAAGCGCAGATAGTCGTAGATTTCGGTGACCGTGCCGACAGTCGAACGCGGATTGTGCGATGTCGACTTTTGCTCGATCGATATGGCTGGCGAAAGACCCTCAATGTGATCGACGTCGGGCTTCTCCATGATTGACAGGAATTGCCGTGCGTAGGCGGACAGCGATTCGACGTAACGGCGTTGTCCCTCGGCATAGATGGTGTCGAAGGCCAGGGAGGACTTGCCCGAGCCCGACAGGCCGGTGAATACGATTAATTTATCGCGTGGCAGGCGCAAATTGAGATTGCACAGGTTGTGCGTTCTTGCGCCGCGGATATCAATGAACTTCATGACAATGTTTCAGTGAACGCCGACCAACCTGCTAATATACGCCGCCCCCCAACACCGGCGCAAAGCGTGACCTCAGCGCGGATAGCCCGGCGCGCGCCCAAACACCCACGACGAATGATGACAGACGACGACAAGTCACTGATTACAAGCCGATCCTTGCCCGGGAACCGATCGCGATGACAACGGCAATCAAGGGCGACAACGAGTCGTTGCAGCCAGCCGAGAAGCGCGCGGTCGCTACGATCGCGCTGATCGCGATGCTGCGCATGTTCGGCCTGTTTGCACTTCTGCCGGTGCTGTCGTTGTATGCCGCGAGCCTTAGAGATGCAACGCCGATATTGATCGGCCTTGCGGTCGGCGCCTACGGGCTGACGCAGGCGGGACTGCAGATACCGCTGGGCGCGCTATCGGATCGCGTAGGGCGTGTGCCGGTCATCGTCGCCGGGCTTGCGATATTCGCAGTCGGCAGCGTGTTGGCAGGACTCAGCGATTCGATATTCGGCGTGATCGCGGGACGCCTGTTGCAGGGCGCCGGCGCCATATCCGCAACGCTGACGGCGTTGCTCGCCGATGCGACACGCGATCAGGTGCGCACCCGGTCGATGGCATTTTTCGGTATCGGTATCGGCGCGTCGTTCCTGCTCGCCATGGTCGCCGGACCACTTTTTGCGGCGTACTTCGGCGTTCCGGCACTGTTCGGTCTGGCGGCCGTCTTCGCGTTTGTCGCGGCACTGTTGCTGAAGGCATTGCCGAAGGACATCGCCCGGCCTGCCGCTGTGCGGCGACCGACGTTCAGGGTTGCGCTACGGCCCGAATTGCTGCGACTCGATGTTTACGTATTCCTGTTGCACACGATCCTGACGGCGAGTTTCGTTGCGCTGCCGTTTTTGTTGCTCAACCAGCTCGAGCTGGTGTTGACGGATCATTGGAAGATGTACGTCGGCGCGCTGCTCGCATCGCTCGTGGGAACCATTCCATTGATCATTTTCGACGAACGGCGGGGCAAGACAAGAACCATCAGTATCGCCGTCTTGCTGCTACTCGCCGGCGAACTCGCGTTGACGTTCACGGGATTTGCAACGATGCCTGTTTTTGTTGCGCTGGCGCTTTTCTTTGCCGGGTTTAATTTTCTGGAGGCCGGGTTGCCGGCCAGGTTGTCGATGCTTGCCGAGGGTGCGGCACGTGGTGCATCGCTCGGCGTGTTTTCGAGTGCACAGTTTCTCGGCGCGTTTGCCGGCGGCCTGATCGGTGGCCGATTCCTGGCGACCGGCCGGCCGGCCGATGTGTTTTTCGTCTGTGCGTTGCTGGCGGCGGTCTGGCTTGCAATGCATGGCTTCGGCCGACCGCAACGGTGACGCGCAGCTGTGACTCGGTGTCGGCCTACTCCGGGGATATTCTCGGTGGACTGCGAGCCTGCGGCTCGCTTTATGTCTTAATGACACATCCCGGCAAACGGGCCTGAATTCAGCCGCCGCCGATGCATCATCGTTGCGGCCGTGAGAGGTGGTTCGAGGTGGCGTTTGGTTACAAATGCGCCAGAAATCGGGCTGGTATTTGGCCCATCAGGCTCTACAATAGTCCCCCCTCAGGATCGTCTGGGGCGCCAACAAGAAAATGAGAGATCAAACAGGGGACCTGCTATGGCCCGCGGAATAAACAAAGTCATCATCGTCGGAAACCTCGGGCAGGACCCGGAGACTCGGTACATGCCATCTGGCTCAGCCGTTACCAATTTCACGGTTGCTACGAATGAGTCGTGGAAGGACAAGCAGACGGGCGAGCAGAAGGATCGTACCGAATGGCACCGCATCGCGATGTTCGGCCGTCTGGCCGAAGTTGCGGCCGAGTACCTGCGCAAGGGCTCGCAGGTTTACATCGAAGGAAAATTACGGACCCGAAAGTGGCAGGATCGTGACGGCAAAGACCGTTACACGACCGAAATCATTGCCGATGAGATGCAGATGCTTGGAGGCCGCGGTGGTGGTTCGGCGCCGATGAGTTCGGATTCCGAGCCCGCAAATGTGCCCGCAGGTGCGCCGCCTCCGCCACCGGCCGATGACTTCGACGACGACATTCCGTTCTGAGCTAACGAACGGACATGGGAGCGTTCAAGGAGCCGCACGGCGGCGACCTCAGGAATCTGTACCTGGCAACTGATGCGGCTGCGGCTGCAAAAGTCCTGGCACAAGAGTACCCGTCGTGGGACCTGACTGAGCGGCAGCTGTGCGATATCGAGTTGCTGTTGAACGGCGCGTTCTCGCCGCTCGACGGGTTTCTGGGGAAGGACGACTACGACTCGGTCGTCAAATCGATGCGCCTGACATCGGGTGTGCTGTGGCCGATGCCGATTACGCTGGACGTTAGCGAGAAATTCGCCGCGTCGATCAAGGTCGGTGAACGTGTTGCGCTGCGCGATCTTCAGGGCGTCGTGCTTGCGGTACTCGACGTCGGTGATATCTGGACGCCCGACAAAACCAGGGAAGCCAAAGCAGTATTCGGCACTACGGACGAGAAACATCCGGCCGTGCATTATCTGCAGCATATCGCGAGCCCGGTGTATGTTGGCGGCAGGCTACTCGGTATCGAGCCTCCAACACACTACGACTTCAAACACTTGCGCGATGGCCCCGCTGAATTGCGCGAGCGCTTCCGTAAACTTGGCTGGCGCAAAGTTGTCGCATTTCAGACGCGTAACCCGATGCATCGCGCACATCAGGAGCTGACGTTGAGGGCGGCCCGTGAGGTAGAGGCGAACCTGCTCATTCATCCCGTTGTCGGCATGACCAAGCCTGGTGACGTCGACCATTTCACGCGAGTGCGCTGCTACGAACACATGAGCGCGCGTTACCCTGACCAGACGACGATGCTGTCGTTATTGCCGCTCGCGATGCGCATGGCTGGGCCGCGAGAAGCACTGTGGCATGCCATCATTCGCAAGAACTACGGCTGCACGCACCTGATCGTCGGTCGTGATCATGCCGGTCCGGGTCAGGACAGCAAAGGCAAGGATTTTTACGGCCCTTATGACGCGCAGGAACTCTTGAGAGAACACGAAGAGGAACTCGACATCTCGATGGTGCCGTTCCGCCTGATGGTCTATGTCGAGAATCGTGCGCAGTATGTGCCGATCGATGAGACGGACGACGACGATCGGGTTTTGAATATTTCCGGTACCGAGCTTCGCCGGCGGCTGCAGGAAGGCCTCGAAATTCCCGAGTGGTTTTCCTTTCCCGATGTCATTCAGGAGCTTCGGCGCACGCACCCGCCGCGGCACAAGCAGGGTTTCACTGTTTTCTTCACGGGACTCAGCGGATCCGGCAAGTCGACGATCGCCAATGCGCTAATGACGAAGCTCATGGAGATCGGCGGGCGGCACATCAGCCTCCTGGACGGTGACGTCGTGCGCAAGAATCTATCCAGCGAACTCGGATTTTCGAAAGAACACCGGGACATCAACATCCAGCGCATTGGCTATGTTGCCAGTGAGATCACCAAGAACGGCGGTGTCGCGATCTGTGCGCCGATCGCGCCGTATGCGGCGACGCGGCGCATCGTGCGTGACATGATCAGCCGCGTTGGCGGATTCGTCGAGATTCACGTCGCGACAAAGCTCGATGTCTGCGAGGAGCGGGACCGAAAGGGGCTCTACGCGAAGGCGCGCGCCGGCATCATCAAGGAGTTCACGGGCATCAGCGATCCTTACGAAATTCCCGAGAGTCCCGAAATGGTCATCGATACAGCCGAAATCCTGCCTGACCTGGCGGCGCACCGCATACTCGTCAAGCTCGAAAGCATGGGTTTTATTCGCTAGGAAAAGTGGGGTCGAACCGAAGTTTTTACTCGATGAAGTCATCTGATCGCCGGTTCTTACGAAAAACTTCGGTTCGACCCCACTTTTCCGGGTTCGACCCCAGTTTTTATTTGGTAGAATACCGACCCTTTTTGAGAGACCGGTTCGTGGGCAAAAAGCTCTACATCAAGACGTTCGGCTGCCAGATGAACGAGTACGACTCGCAAAAAATGGCGGATGTGTTGCGCGCGTCGCACGGCTACGAACTCACCGATAAGGCTGAGGAAGCCGACCTGTTGCTCGTCAATACGTGCTCGATCCGGGAGAAAGCGCAGGAGAAGGTGTTCTCGGAACTTGGCCGCTGGCGCGCCCTGAAAGAGCGGCGGGACGGCATCATGATCGGTGTCGGAGGCTGTGTTGCGAGCCAAGAAGGGGTTGGCATCACACAACGAGCGCCGTTCGTTGATGTCGTCTTTGGTCCGCAGACCCTGCATCGCCTGCCCGAGATGATCGACGACGCCCGCAAGCGCGGTGAGTCGGTTGTCGACATATCGTTTCCGGAGATCGAAAAGTTCGACTGCCTTCCGGAGCCGCGCGCCGAAGGTCCGACGGCATTCGTGTCCGCCATGGAAGGCTGCAGCAAGTATTGCAGCTTTTGCGTTGTGCCTTACACCCGTGGCGAGGAGATAAGCCGGCCACTCGACGACGTTGTCACCGAGGTCGTCAGCCTTGCCGGGCAGGGCGTGCGCGAGGTCAATCTGCTAGGTCAGAACGTCAACGCTTACCGCGGCTCGATGCACGATGGGCAGATCGCCGACCTCGCGACACTTATATATTACGTCGCGGCCATCGACGGCATCGAGCGGATTCGCTTCACGACGTCACATCCGGTCGAATTCAACGACAGCCTCATTCAGGCGTACGCTGAAGTGCCTGAACTCGCGAATTACCTGCACCTGCCCGTGCAACACGGTTCGGATCGCGTGTTGTCACTCATGAAACGCGGCCATACCGTGCTTGAGTACAAGCACAAGATTCGCAAACTTCGGGAGGTCCGCCCCGATATTTCGTTGTCGTCGGACTTTATCGTCGGCTTCCCGGGAGAAACCGACGCCGACTTCGAGGCGACGATGAATCTTATTGCCGATGTCGGCTTCGATCAATCCTTTAGTTTCGTTTACAGCGCACGGCCCGGCACACCGGCCGCCGGGTTGCCTGACGAAACAACGCTCGACGCGAAAAAGCAACGATTGCGGATACTGCAAGCGCGCGTGAATCAGCAGGCCATGAGCATCAGTCAGTCGATGATCGGCTCGACACAGCGCGTACTCGTCGAGAAGATATCGAAAAAGAGCGACGTTCAGGTTGCCGGACGCACAGAAAACAATCGCTGGGTGAATTTCGATGCCGATGCAGCAATGATCGGACAGTTTGTTGACGTCGTAATTACCGAAGCGCTGCCCAACTCGCTGCGCGGACGCCTGATAAACAGTCAGGCGGCGGCGTGACGACAGGCCGCTCCAGTCACTTCCCAAGCCGGGCCCTTCGCGGTATTCTTCAGGCAATGATCTATTGTTCCAATAGATTCCGTCGGACGCCGTGCCAAGGCGCCAATCCTGCTGCTCCGGCAGGCACATCCCTACACAGAGGTTACAAGAACCGACCTTGAATGCCGTCCAGATTTCTCGGGACGTGGTCCTCGAGCCCGCCGACAATCAGCGCCTGGCCAATCTGTGCGGCCAGTTTGACGAACACCTGCGGCAGATCGAACGCCGCCTCAATGTGGATATCGCCAGCCGCGGCAACCGCTTTCGGGTAACGGGACAACCGGGCGCGGCGCAGATCGGTAGTGACGTGCTGAAATCGCTGTTCGAGCTGACGGATCGTGAACTTCTTGACCCTGAACGTGTGCACATGCATTTGCAGGAGTCCGTAATGATCGAAGGAGGAAATGTGCCAACGCCACCGGACGTGGTTGATAGTGAGCCTGACGATTTGTCGATTCAGACGCGACGCAAGCTGATACGTCCGCGCGGCGCTAACCAGACTGCATACCTGCGGAGTATCCGTGACCATGATCTGGCGTTCGGAATCGGACCCGCGGGCACTGGCAAAACATATCTTGCCGTTGCGAGCGCAGTCGATGCGCTGGAGAATGAACAATACCGGCGGTTGGTGCTCGTCAGACCGGCTGTCGAGGCAGGCGAGCGACTCGGGTTCCTGCCCGGCGACTTGTCGCAGAAGGTCGATCCGTATTTACGGCCAATGTACGACGCCCTTTATGACATGATTGGCACCGACCGTGTAACGCGCCTGATTGGACGCAACGTCATCGAAATTGCACCGCTTGCGTTCATGCGCGGCCGTTCGCTGAACGAATCATTTGTCATCCTCGATGAGGCGCAAAACACGAGCGTCGAGCAAATGAAGATGTTTCTGACGCGAATCGGTTTCGGGTCTCGTGCTGTCGTTACGGGCGATATCACACAGATAGATTTGCCCTCCGGGAAACAATCCGGGCTGAAGCACGCAGTTCACGTCCTGGAGGCTGTCGACGGTATCGGATTTACGTTTTTTACAAAAAATGACGTTGTGCGTCACCCGCTCGTGCAACGTATCGTCGCAGCGTATGAAGATGATAGTGACGGCGGGTCGCGGAACTGACGCGGTCTTGAGCGGCACCGTTTCATTCGATGTGCAGATCGCATGTGATGCGCCGGACGTCCCGGCCGCCAGCGAAATTCGGGAGTGGGTCGGTGCCGCATACAAACGCGCGCAGTTCGTCGCTGATCGCGACATTGAGATCGCCGTGCGCGTGGTCGAGGAGGACGAAATTCGTGCCCTGAATCGGGATTTTCGGCAACAGGACATGCCAACCAATGTGCTGTCTTTCCCCGCCGCGAGGATTGACGGGCTGCCGAAGGATCAACCGCTGACGCTGGGTGACATCGTGGTGTGCGCGTCGATCGTGCGCGCCGAGGCTGCGGAGCAGGGTAAGTCCACCGCCGATCACTGGGCGCACATACTGGTCCACGGCACTTTGCACTTGCTTGGCTACGACCATGTGACGAAGCTCGAGGCTGCGGAAATGGAAGGCCTTGAAAGCCGGATACTCGTTGAGCACGGTATTGCAGATCCGTATGGAGCGTCCTGAATATCTGCTGATACAATAGGATCCCTGTGGCCCCGATGTGGGGCTGCCAACCAAATGACCCATTCGCTTCAATGAACGACAAACCGCCAAGTACGAGCGGCAAAGGAAGCACCAGTCTGATCGCACGCCTCATGCGCGCGTTCAAGGGTGCACCCTTGAGCCGCGAAGAAATCCAGGACTTCATTCAACAACCCGAGCTCGATCTCGATGCCGAAGAGAAGAGCATGCTTTACGGCGTTCTCGAGGTGTCTGAGACCCGGGTACGCGACGTCATGGTGCCGCGCTCGCAAATGGTCGTCATCGATGAAGAACAGAGCTTTGACGAAATCCTGTCGATCATCGTCGAGTCCGGCCACTCCCGATTTCCGGTTATCGGCGAAGATCGTGACGAGGTACTCGGCGTGCTGCTCGCAAAGGACCTGCTGCGCTATTTCGGCAGCGCGATGGCCAAGGATAATGCCATCGCCAAGCTGCTGCGTCCGGTATCCCTGATTCCGGAATCCAAACGACTCAACGCGCTTCTCAAGGAATTTCGCGATAGCCACAACCACATGGCGATTGTCGTCGACGAATACGGCGGCGTTGCGGGATTGCTCACGATCGAAGACGTGCTCGAGAAGATCGTCGGCGAGATTGACGATGAACACGATCGCGAGGAAGCCGTTTTCATTCGGGCCGACGGTGATAACAACGGCAGACCGAGCTATGCAGTGCGGGCGCTGACGCGCGTCGAAGACTTTAACGAGTACTTCGAGTGCGATCTCAGCGACGAGGAGTACGACACCATCGGCGGTCTTGTCATGCACGAACTCGGGCGGCTGCCGCGAGGCGGTGAGCGTCTCGAATTTGGCGGTTTCGAATTTTCCGTGATCAAGGCGGACAAGCGACGCATCGACGCGCTGCAGGTGCAGAGACGCAGCACCTGATTCGAATGGATCATCGAGCCTCGATTTTGCGTTTGCCCGATGGCTGGCCCAGACTTAGTCGCTGCCTGTTCTTCGTCATGGGTGGACTGCTTGCAACCGCGTTTGCACCGTATGGCTGGTATCTGTTCGCACCGCTGCTGTTGCTGCCGTTTCTGTATGTCTGTCTGACCGTCGCACCACGCGATGCCGGCGGACTGACATTTTGGTTCGGCTTTGGCCTGTTCCTGAGCGGGACCTACTGGATCTACATCTCGGTTGCCGTGTTCGGTAACGTGTCAGCCTGGATCGCAGTATCGCTGACGCTCGGCGTCGTGTTGATCATGTCGGCCTACCTGTCGTTGACGGGTTGGCTGATTAGCCGGTTATCGTATGGCGAGCCCTGGCTGCTGCTTTTCGTGGCGCCCGCATCGTGGGTGATGGTCGAGTGGCTGCGCGGCTGGGTCTTGAGCGGCTTTCCGTGGCTCTCTCTTGGTTACAGCCAGATCGACTCACCGCTGGCGGGCTGGGGCCCGGTCGCGGGGGTCTATGGCATATCGTTCGCATTGCTGTTCAGCGTCAGCGCGATACTGGTGATGGCGTTGACACGCGGCAAGCAACGCTGGGTGGCGTTGGTGCTCGTCGCACTGCCGTGGATCGCTGGTGGGCTGCTCAAGAACGTCGCATGGACCGATTCAGCGGGTGCCCCGATACGCAGTACGCTCGTGCAAGCCGGAATTTCGCAGGATCGGAAATGGTTGCCGGAGCAATTGCAGCCGACGCTGGAATTTTACCGCGCGGCAACGCAGCGGGTTGCCGACAGCGAAATCGTCGTGTGGCCCGAGGCAGCGATTCCGTCGGTCACCGATCGCGTCGAGCCATTTATTGCCCAGCTTCACTCTGACGCGCAATTGTGGCGGCAAACGATTTTATTTGGTGTGCTCGAGCGGGTTCAGCAACGCGGTGAGACGCATACGTACAACAGCATCTTGCTTGTCGGCACCGACCAGCGCCAAGTCTATCGCAAGCGCCACCTTGTGCCTTTCGGCGAGTATTTTCCTGTGCCGGACAAAGTCCGCGAATGGCTGCGCATGATGAACCTGCCGTACAGTGACCTGTCGGCCGGCGATGCCGAGCAGCCGTTGCTGGTGACCGCCAACGGTGTGCGCCTCGCCCTCGTGGTGTGTTATGAGGACGCTTTTGGCGCCGAACAACTGTACGCGTTTCCCGATGCGGCGATCATCATCAATCAGAGCAACGATGCCTGGTTCGGCGATTCGATAGCGCCGCACCAACATCTGCAGATAGCGCGCATGCGTTCGCTCGAGGTGGGTCGGTACACGATCCGCGCCACCAATACAGGCATCAGCGCCTTCATAGGCCCTGACGGCAAGATTCTCAAGTCGGGGCCGCAATTCGAACCGCTGTTGCTGACGATGGATGTGCAGCCGCGGCGGGGCGCAACCCCCTATGTCCGCGGCGGGAATATGCCTGTCATCGGACTGTGCCTGTTCATCCTCTCCCTGCTCTCGATTCGCAGCCGTGCCTGGTTCTGAACGTTGGGGAAAGCGGGCGAGATCGACCGCCTGTGGAATCGTCGGCACGCGCGCAGGCCCGTTGGCAGCTGCGAAGTCCGGTTTGATCATGTACGCTTGCGCGTTTGCTCGATCAGATTGATTGCGAAAGACGTCCATGAGTAACGCTTACAGCCCTGAAGCCGTGGAAAAAGCCGCCCGGAAGTACTGGGAGGACTCTCGCTGTTTCGAGGTGGACGAAGACAGCAGCAAGCAGAAATTCTACTGCCTGACGATGTTCCCGTATCCGAGCGGGAAGTTGCACATGGGTCACGTGCGCGTGTTTACGATCAACGATGTTATTGCGCGTTATCAGCGCATGCAGGGACGACACGTGTTGCAGCCCATGGGTTGGGATGCGTTCGGCATGCCGGCTGAAAACGCAGCCATTCAGCGTGGCGTGCCTCCCGCGAAGTGGACTTACGACAATATCGACTACATGCGCGGACAATTGAAGCGGCTGGGTTATGCCTATGACTGGACGCGCGAGGTCACGACATGCCGGCCTGAATACTATCGCTGGGAACAATGGTTGTTTACGAAACTGTTCGAGAAGGGGCTCGTCTATCGCATGAATGCGGTCGTCAACTGGGATCCCGTAGACCAGACCGTACTGGCAAATGAGCAGGTCATCGATGGTCGCGGCTGGCGCTCCGGCGCGCTCGTTGAGCGTCGCGAGATTCCACAGTGGTTCATGAAAATTACGGCGTACGCCGACGAATTGCTTGAACAACTCGATGCTTTGCCCGGCTGGCCGGACTCCGTAAAGACCATGCAGCGCAACTGGATCGGCCGCTCCGAGGGCGTCGAGCTGTCATTCGAGGTCGAGGATGATGATGATTTGCTAACCGTCTACACGACACGACCCGATACGCTCATGGGCGTGACCTACATGGCGGTTGCGGCGGAGCATCCGCTGGCACAGAAGGCGGCCGCAGGAAATTCCGATATTGCTGCATTCATCGAAGATTGCAAAAAGACCGATGCGGCCGAGGCGACCCTCGAGACGATGGAGAAAAAAGGAATGCCGCTCGGCATTTCGGCAATCCATCCATTGACAGGGGACAAGGTGCCGCTGTGGGTCGCGAATTTTGTCCTCATGGGCTACGGCACGGGGGCCGTCATGGCGGTTCCCGGCCATGATGCACGCGACTGGGACTTCGCCAAGAAGCACGATCTGCCGATCGTGCAGGTGATTGCACCGGCCGATGGCAGCGACGTCGATATCAACGAAGCCGTGTATGAAGACTATGGCGTACTGGTTAACTCGGGCGATTACGATGGCATGGACTTCGATACGGCTTGCAACGCGATCGCGGACCATTTCGAGGCGAGTGGTCGCGGCAAGCGCGCGGTCAAGTATCGCCTGCGCGACTGGGGTGTATCGAGGCAAAGGTATTGGGGCACACCGATTCCGATCATCTATTGTGACGATTGCGGCACCTTGCCGGTGCCCGAGGATCAGTTGCCCGTGGTGTTGCCGGAAGATGTCGAATTCAAAGGTGTTGGTTCGCCGCTCAAGGACATGCCGGAATTTTACGAGACGCCATGTCCGAAGTGCGGCAAGGAAGCTCGCCGCGAGACAGACACGTTTGACACATTTGTCGAGTCATCCTGGTATTACGCGCGGTACGCGTGCCCGGATAACGAACAGACGATGCTCGACGATCGTGCGGCCTATTGGCTGCCCGTCGATCAATACACCGGCGGCATCGAGCACGCCATTCTGCACCTCCTGTATGCGCGCTTTTTTCACAAAGTGTTGCGGGACGACGGCCTGATACAGACGAGTGAGCCGTTTACGAACCTGCTGACTCAGGGCATGGTCCTGAAAGACGGCGCAAAGATGTCGAAAGCCAAGGGCAATACGGTTGATCCCCAGGAATTGATCGAAAAGTACGGTGCGGACACGGTGCGACTCTTCATGATGTTCGCGGCGCCACCGGAACAGACGCTCGAGTGGTCCGACGATGGCGTGCAAGGAAGTTTTCGATTTCTCAAGCGCCTCTGGACGGCAGTGCAAAAGCACGTTGACGATGGTTCGGCTGCCGGTGTCGATGCGAATACGCTCAACGACACGCAGCGGGACCTGCGGCGCAAGACGCATGAGACCATTAAAAAGATTTCGGATGATATCGGCCGGCGTTACACTTTCAATACGGCAATAGCTGCGGCGATGGAGCTGATCAATGCGGCCAATCGATTCGATGACGCAAGCGAAGCGGGTCGTGCTGTCGTACGCGAGGCGCTCGATGCCGTCGTGTTGATGCTTTCGCCGATCGTGCCGCATATCTGTCATGCGCTGTGGCAACGACTCGGGCATGATGAGGCGCTGATCGATCAGAAATGGCCGCTGGTGGACGAAAGTGCACTCGAACGAGATCTCATCGAAATCGTCGTGCAGGTAAACGGGAAACTGCGAGCACGTATCTTCGTCGCGGCGGATGCGGATAGCGACACAATTAGTGCGCAGGCGCTCAATGACCCCAACGTACAGCGCTTCGTCGCCGACAAAGTGGTCAAGAAAACAATCGTTGTCCCTGGCCGGCTGGTAAACATCGTTGTATAGATTTTCACTATTCCTGATGATTGCGCTGATTGGAGGCTGTGGCTTTCACCTGCAAAACGCTTTGACAACGCCTGCGGAAATGAATCTAACGTACGTCGCGGCAGCGGACGAGCACAGTCTGTTTTACCGCCGGTTGCGGCGCAGCCTGATCGAGGCCGGTGTCGAAATTGTCGATTCGCCGGCCATTGCAACGGCGACGCTGTCAATTCTCATCGATGAGACTGCTCAACGCGTATTATCGGTGTCCGCACGCAACGTGCCCACCGAATACGAGGTCTACTACTCGATTCAATATACGCTGGCCTCCGGAGAGCGTATTTTGCTCGAGACACAGCAGTTGACCATCACGCGCGACTACACCTATGACGAGACGCTGGTGCTTGGCAAGGCGCAGGAGGAAGAGCTGCTGCGTGACGCAATCGTTGACGATCTTGTGCGCATTGTCATGAAGCAAATTTCCAGTCTGTAACCTGACTGCTGCACTGCACAAGCAAGAAAGTAGCGTGAAATCATTACGTTAGGAGACTGTCAGGTGCGGTGTATAGTCACCTATGGCCTGGTTTCGTTATCTCCTGTACTTCGCCGGTGTCGTACTTCTGACGTGGATGCTGACGCAAATCGAGATTTCTTTTCCTGGGAGTCTGAAGCTTCACGTATTGGTCGGATCCGGCAATGGCCATGCCACCAGCGAATATTCGCCCGTCGAGATCATACAGCTGCTGATTCTCGGCGTGTGCGGCGCGCTCATGGGCTGGGTCGCCGTGAATTGCCCGTCGCAGCGCCCACTCGCTTTCGGCTTCGGCGGTCTTGCCCTGGTGTTCCTGATCCGCGAACTCGATTTTTTTCTTGATCGCTACGTGATCGAAAATCTTTGGCCGATCCTGATCGCAGTCGCCTTGGCATTCCTGATTGTATACACCTACCGGCATCGTCGCCGGTTCGCCGTCGCACTGGGGCGCATCTGGCCATCACCGGGCCTGGCATTATTATTTGCGGGCGCCGCTATCCTGTTTGCATTTGTTCATCTCGTCGGAAACGAACTCCTGTGGCAGTCGATACTCGGCGATGCTTACAAGCCAATTGTAGCGACGGCCGTAGAAGAGTTCGTCGAACTTATCGGTTACATGTTGTGGCTGATTGGAACGATCGAGTACGTTTATCAGGCCAAGGCAATCGCTATGCGCGAACCCCGGCCCGCGGCACAGCGACTGCGGCAGCGCCGCCGTGAGGGCGGCGCCGGAAAATATTGATCAACAACATAATGACTGCGGTCGTCAGCAATATTGTTATTATTGCGGCCTTTGGCCCGGGAATCGGGATGCGATGACGATCAAGCTTCACGACACGAAGCAAGGCAGGAAGATTCAGTTCGAACCCTTGCACGAGGGTGAGGTAACGATGTACTTGTGTGGCCCGACGGTCTACAACTACGCACACATCGGAAACGCTCGCCCTGCCGTCGTGTTCGACCTTCTGGCGCGTATCCTGCGGCGGCGTTACAAGCTCACGTTCGCGCGCAACATCACGGATGTTGACGACAAGATAAACGCGGCGTCGCTTGAGACGGGCAAGTCGATCGCAGACATTGCCGAGCGCTTCATCAAGATCTACAACGACGACATGGGCGCCCTGGGTGTGTTGGCGCCGGACATAGAGCCGCGCGCAACCGAGCACGTTGCGGAGATGATCACGATGATTGAGTCGCTAATCACCAAAGGCCACGCATACGTAGCCGAAGCTCATGTGCTATTCGATGTCTCCTCGTATGACGACTATGGCACGCTGTCAAAACGCGACTTGCGGCAGATGATTGCGGGTGCGCGCGTGGAGGTGGCGCCGTACAAGAAGGCCGCGCAGGATTTCGTGCTCTGGAAGCCATCGACGCCCGAATTGCCCGGCTGGGAGTCGCCGTGGGGGCGCGGCCGGCCGGGATGGCACATCGAGTGTTCTGCGATGGCTGCGACACACCTCGGCACGACGATCGACATCCATGCGGGTGGTCTGGACCTGGTGTTTCCTCACCACGAAAACGAAATGGCGCAAAGCGGCTGCGCTCATGACGGGCAGGTGTTTGTGCGCTATTGGCTGCACAACGGTTTCGTGAGTATGGATCGAGAGAAGATGTCGAAATCGCTCGGCAACGTTATTCTCGTTCACGATCTGATCAAATCGATACCGGGTGAGGTTATCCGCCTGGCGCTTCTCAATGCGCATTATCGGCAGCCGCTCGATTGGTCCGGGGACACCATCGCATCGGCGCGGCGCATGCTCGATCGGCTCTACGGAGCCCTGCGGGGCATCGCGGTGCCTGACGATGTTCGTGCCGCGGGCAAACTCCCCGATGCGCTTCTCGCGGCACTCGAAGACGACCTCAACACGCCAAAAGCCATGGCTGAATTTTTTAGTCTCGCAAAATCATTGAACAAGATGCAGGGTAGCAATGAGCGACAGGAACTCGCCGCGATGATGTACGCAGCGGGTGATCTGATGGGGCTGTTGCAACATGATCCCGAAGCCTGGTTCGCTCACGACGTCGAGGGCGCGTTGTCCGCAGACGAGATTGACGCGCTGATCGACGAACGCAACGTGGCGCGGGCTCGGCGAGATTTCAAGAAAGCGGATGTGATCCGCGATCAGCTCGTCAACGCCGGCGTTCGCATCCAGGACAGCACCGGCACCACTACCTGGCGCCGTGCTGACTGAGCACGGGCATTGACGATGACGAATGAAGTCGAAGCGGCACAGCAGGAGATTATCGAGGAGTTTCAGTTTTTCGATAACTGGATGGACCGTTATCAATACCTGATCGACCTGGGCCGCCATCTGCCCGGTCTGGATGAATCGGAGCGCGTCGATGAGAACAAGATACGCGGCTGTCAGTCGCAGGTTTGGTTTATCGCCGAACAGTGCAACGGCAAGCTCGAGTTTCGTGCAATCAGTGACGCGGCGATTGTGTCCGGCCTGATCGCGCTGTTGCTGCGCATCTACAGCGGCAAGACGCCACAGCAGATACTCGCTACGCCGCCCGACTTCGTCAGGGCACTGCAACTCGAGCAGCATCTGAGTGCCACGCGCAGCAACGGACTCGCATCGATGCTCGAGGCGATACGGGCTTTCGCCGCCGAGGCGCTGCAGGCGACTTGATGTGGGACGCACTCAGTCGGGTACTTGCCTGGCCCCTGATCGGACTCGTGCGCTTATATCGTGTGACACTGTCGCCGTATTTCGGTGCAGCGTGCCGTTTTCAGCCGACCTGCTCCGCCTACGCCCTGGATGCTTTGCGCCGACACGGGGCGTTCCGTGGTATCTGGCTTGCCGGGAAGCGCATCGGACGCTGTCACCCGTGGGGCGGCAGCGGCTACGATCCCGTGCCGGACGACGATGAGCAGTTGCGACAGGAACAATTGCGGCAGCGCACGCAGGTGCTTAACCATGCTTACGGATTCGCAAGCCGCGGCAACCGGGCCGGTGGCCTCGAGCATGTTTATCGCTGGCTGGACAATGACCCCAAAGCGGCCGACAGCTGGCCGTGGTTTCTCGATCACATGCTGCGCTGGGAAGACACGGCCCCCGCCCTGCAGTATGCGCAGCGATACCTCAAACAATTGCTCGTCAACGGCGATCACATTGCTGCAGTCAAGTTGATGCTTCGTTGCCGGCTCACGGACCCCCTGTTTCGCCCGCAGGCCGAGGACCTGGAACTTGCCATCGCCGCAGCGGAACAATGTGGCAACCAGGAACTCGCTGGCGCGCTTAATCGATGATGGCGGCCCGGCGGTGACGCCGTGCGAGGATGCTGTTGCGGTAGTGGGCCATGGCCAGCACGATGGCGCCGGCGATCGTCAGGAGTCGGTCTGCGAAGATGCCCAGGTATGCGTGTGCGAAGGTGGCGCCGACGATCAGAAGCAAAAGGCCTGTCGCGCCGTTTGTGATGATGTGCCGATTCCGGTGTCCGCGGAAGCCTATGCCCAGCGCGACAATGCTGAGCGGCACGACAACGATGAGCATCTGAGCATGCAAATGACCTTCGTAAAATTGCGCGAGCAGCGGCAGGCCCGCCACGATGAACGGCAGCAACAGGCAGTGGACGAGGCATAGCGCCGACAGCGCGACTGCGGCGCCATCGAGCCAGGCGGTCGATTTCGCGGAATTTTGATTGTTCATGGGTTGCCGTTATGCTGCGCCCAGGTCCGACAGGCTCCCGAGCGCGCGTGAATTCGCTCATCGCGTTCCGGGGAAAAGGATATAATATAACAATATGACCACCAAGTTATTGCAAAACAAGCACTTAAAGTGGCGATATTGACGAGGTACGGATGGACAAACGCCTTCTGACGATTCTTCGCTGCCCGATAAGCCGAAAAGGCCTCGCGCTGGCCAATCGTGGCACGCTCGCGCGTGTCAACAAAGCCATCGATGCGGGGCAACTCAGTAACCGGGACGGCACGGTGCTGTCTGAGCCGCTGACCGAGGCGCTGCTCACCGACGACAGCAAGATGCTCTATCCGGTCGCGGACGGCATACCTGTGATGCTGGAAGGTGAGTCCATCAATATGGACCAGCTCGACTAGCAACCTGTCGTTGCTCGCAAATTGCATGGAATCCGGTCAGCGCTTCCCGAAGTAGCAACGCCCCTGTATTATCATTTGCATCAGCAGCCGACCATGAATGCGTGAAAATTCAGGCCAATCAGCTTCCGTCCCATCTAAAGAAAAACTTGGCGCCATGTTACCTGGTCACCGGTGACGAGCACTTGCTCGTCGACGAGGCGCTGGATTCCATCCGGCAGGCGTCGCGCGACAACGGGTTTTCCTCCCGCGAGTCGTATGTCGCGACGACCGGCTTTGACTGGGCACAATTTGAGGGCTCAACCTCAAACCTGTCGTTATTTGCCGAGAAACGCATCATCGAATTGCGCTTGCCGACCGGTAAGCCGGGAAGGACCGGAGGGCTGGCCATCGCCGCACTTGTCGGGCGGCTCGGATCGGATCTGATGCTCATCGTCAGCGCACCGAAGCTCGATCGCGGTGCAGCAGCATCAAAGTGGGCAAAGACGATCGACTCGGGCGGTGTGACGGTACCTGTGTGGCCCGTTGGCCTGCGTGAATTGCCCGCCTGGATCGCCGAGCGCATGCGCAGGGCGGGACTGCAACCCAGTCGTGACGCCGTCGCGCTGATCGCCGACCGGGTGGAGGGCAACCTGCTCGCCGCCGGCCAGGAAATCGAAAAGCTCAGGTTGCTGCTTGGCGAAGGCAGCGTGAGTGCTGACGACGTGAACAACGCGGTCGCCGACAGCAGCCGTTTCGACGTTTACAAGCTGGCCGACGCTGCGCTAGCGGGCGACGCGCAGCGGGCAATCAGGATACTTGGCGGGCTTCGCGCGGAAGGCGTCGAGCCCGCATACGTCATGTGGGCATTGACCCGTGAATTGCGTCTGCTCGCGGGCCTGGCAGATGCGGTGGTGCAGCGCGTCGACCTCGGCACTGCGATGCAAAAAGCCCGGGTATGGCGCAGCCGGCAGGGGCTTGTGCGCAGCTGCGTCGGTCGTCACGGGCGTGGCGATTTCTATCGCCTGTTGAAAGCCGCAGGGCGTGCGGATGCGGCGGCAAAAGGCCAGTCGGCCGCGGATCCGTGGCAACTCGCGACGGACATTGTCATGGGCTTGTCGCTGGGCGGCAGAAGGGCGGCATGAAGAGCAGTCTGCTGCGCAGGGCGACAAAATGAGTCCGATCGGTGTCTTTGGCGGCACATTCGACCCAATTCACTATGGACACTTGAGAACAGCGTTCGAGATGCTGCAGGCATTGCGATTCGATGAAGTTCGTTTCATGCCCTGCGGTGATCCACCGCATCGTGGCGAGACTTTTGCTGATGCGAAGCTCCGTTATGAGATGGTTCGCGTTGCGACTGAGCATCAGGCCGGTTTCACGGTCGACGACCGCGAATTACGGCGGTCCGGTCCGTCGTATTCGATGGACACGTTGACGACGTTGCGTGAGGAATTTCCCGAGCGGCCCCTGTGCCTGATACTGGGCATGGACGCGTTTTTGAATCTGACGACGTGGCATCGCTGGGAGGAAATTATCGACGTTGCGCACATCGTCGTGGCGCACCGCCCGGGCTGGCGCGCACCCGATATCGGTCCACTCGGCGAGCTGATCGCGGAGCACGGCACGCACCGGGTCGATGATCTGCATGAGACGCGACAGGGACGCATCCATATTCACGCCGTGACGCAACTGGAAATTTCGTCGACTGAGATTCGAGACCTGGTTGCCGTGGGGCGCGATCCCCGGTTCCTGATGCCGGATGAGGTTCGTGACGTCATCGCACGGAGCCGGTGTTACGGTGTGCTGGAAGAAAGACCACTGTCCGTGAAGTGACGGATGAGGCAAGAGCAACACGCATGAACAGTGAGCAGCTGAGTGATCTTGTCGTCGATGCGCTCGACGACATCAAGGGACAGGACATCATCATACTCGACGTCCGTGAGATGACGACGGTCACCGACTACATGATCGTCGCCAGCGGCACGTCCAGTCGCCATGTAAAGGCACTCGCCGACAATGTCGCCGAGACAGCGGCCAAGGCCGGCCACCGGCCGATCGGCATCGAGGGTGAGGCGGGCTGCGAATGGGTACTTCTCGATCTTCAGGACGCACTCGTGCACGTCATGCTGCCGAAAGTGCGTGAGTTCTACAACCTCGAGAAGCTCTGGTCGCTCGGCCCGGCCGGCGATCTCGCCGCCACTGATCACTGAGCTGTGCATATTCGGCTGATTGCCGTCGGTGACCGGCAGCCGGCCTGGGTCGACGATGCATTTCGCAGTTACGCCGACCGGTATCCGCCACAATGGAAGTTTCGTCTCGTCGGTATTCGGACCGTACGGCGCTCCCGTAGCGACAAATCGAAGCGGGCAGCCGAGTCCGAAGGCGAGTTGATACTGGCAAAGCTCGGTAGTGATGAACAGGTCGTATTGCTCGATGAGATGGGCGAACATTTGACAAGCGAACGTTTGGCAGCGCAGTTGTCCGATTGGCAGACAGACGGTCGCGACTTGTGTTTTGTCATTGGTGGACCTGACGGTGTCTCCGATGCCTGCCGCGCGCGCGCCAATTTCGTTTGGTCGTTGTCGAAGCTGACACTGCCGCATGGCCTCGCACGCGTACTTTTTTCTGAGCAGTTATATCGTGCCTGGTCGCTGCAATCCGGGCATCCGTACCATCGCGCGTGAGCCACGATGACCCTTCCACCGATACATCTCGCCTCATCATCTCCGCGCCGCAAGGAGATTCTGAGGGCCATGGGTCTGCGTTTTACAGCCGGCCGTGTCGATGTCGACGAGCAGCGGCACGATGGCGAAGCCGCGCATAGCATGGTATTGAGGCTGGCGGCGGCCAAAGCCGGAGCGGCCGACGTTGCCGAGAATGTTATCGTGATCGGCGCCGATACCGCCGTTGTTCTTGGTGGTGAAATTTTTGGCAAGCCGCGCGACCGGCAGCATGGCCTGGAGATGCTGGCAGCGCTGTCGGGGCAAACGCACGAGGTGCTGACCGGCGTTGCCGTGAGATCGCCTGCAGGCATCTTCGAGGACGTGTCCACGACCGAAGTTCGTTTTCGCGAAATTAGTCCGGACGAAGCGCTTGCTTATTGGCACAGTGGGGAGTCTCGCGACAAAGCCGGAGCCTATGCGATTCAGGGCCGCGGTGGCGTGTTTGTGGAGTCGATTGTCGGCAGCTATTCCGGTGTCGTGGGGCTGCCGGTCTACGAGACTGGACGCCTGTTGGAGCAAGCCGGGTTCGATAGTGTGCTCGTACTCCGCCAAGGCGATATCGATGGGCTCGGCGAGTATGACATTGGCGGAGTACCAGATCAGCAGGAAATTGAATGAGCGACGACTCGCCCAAAGAAGAGATTCTCGTCAATGTGACGCCCAACGAGGTGCGCGCCGCATTGCTGGAAAACGGTATTTTGCAGGAGGTCTTCATCGAGCGGGCCGCCCGGCGCGGCTTGATCAGTAACATATATCTGGGTCAGGTGTCGCGCGTCTTGCCGGGCATGCAAGCGGCGTTCATCGATATCGGGCTTACCCGCACTGCATTTCTGCATGTCTCCGATATCGCGCGGCGCGACGATAAGGTCGACGCGCCCGATGATGAATTGCCGGGCATTCGCGAGCTCATCAAGGACGGCGATGAAATTCTGGTGCAGGTCGTCAAGGATCCACTCGGGAACAAAGGTGCGCGCCTGACTACCTTCGTTACCCTGCCGTCTCGACACCTTGTATTACTGCCGAGAAGCGATAGCGTCGGTATATCGGCTCGTATTGAGGATGACGAAGAGCGGAACCGGTTGCGCTCTCTCGTCGAGGAGCTGCTCGAGCAGCACGAACTTCAATGCGGCGCCATCGTGCGGACTGTCGCCGAAGGCGCCACCCGCGACGCGCTGCAGGCCGACCTCAAGTATCTGATCAAACTCTGGGACGTCATTCAGGAGCGGTGCAGCAATCATCAGGTAAAAAGTCTGATACACGAGGATTTGTCGTTACCACTGCGCGTCTTGCGGGATCTCGTCACGGACGACGTGGAGCACATTCTCGTCGATTCGAAAGAGGAATTCGAGGCCATGCAATCTTTCGCCGCAACCTATTTGTCCGGTGCCGGACCGATGCTCGAACTCTATAGCAGGCGCCGGCCGATTTTCGACCTGCATGGGATCGAAGACGATATGCGCAAGGCACTTGATCGGAGCATTCCACTAAAATCGGGCGGTTACCTGATTTTTGATCAGACTGAGGCGATGACGACGGTGGACATCAATACGGGGGGATACGTCGGTCACCGCAATCTTGAGGAGACGATATATCGCACGAACCTGGAGGCGGCCGTCACCATTGCCAGGCAGCTGCGCCTGCGGAATCTGGGTGGAATTATCATTATCGATTTCATTGACATGGAGGAGACGACACACCGCGAGAACGTCCTGCAGGTGCTCGAGCGCTCGCTGGCCCGGGACCGTGCGCGACACCAGATAATGCCCGTGTCACCGCTCGGACTCGTTGAGATGACGCGCAAACGGACGCGTGAAAGTCTGCAACATATCTTGTGCGAGGACTGTCCAAGCTGCGAAGGGCGCGGTTTCGTGCTGACGGCCGAAACTGTCTGTTTTGAAATTTTTCGCGAAATCATGCGTCAGGCGCGACAATTCGATTTCGACGAAGTCAGTATTCTTGCGCATCAGGAGGTGATCGACTTGCTGCTCGATGAGCAAGCATCAAGTCTTGCGGATCTTGGAGAACAGACCGGCAAATCGATCCGTCTTCAGTCCGAATCGCTGTATCCGCAAGATCAGTTCGATGTTGTGCTGATGTAAGGTCTGCGACATGTTATCGCCGATGAGAAAAATCCTGGGACAGGTGGTCAAAGTCACCGCCCATGCGTTTGGTGGCCTGGTGATCCTGCTTGCGGTCGCGGTCGGATTATTTCGCCTGTTGCTGCCGAAACTCCCGGCGTATCAGGAGGAAATCAAGGGATGGGCCAGCGATGCGATCGGCATGCGGGTCGAGTTTTCGGGCATGGACGCGCGCTGGGGTCTCAGCGGACCCGAAATCAGGTTCTACGACGCGGAATTGCTACGCAATGACAGCGATGCACTTGTGGTGGCGGCCGACGAAGTCGGCATCGGCATCGCATTTATCCGCTTGCTCGTCGATCGTACGCTCGTCGTCGATCGAATCACTGTGCGCGATACGAGTGTCGAGGTCAGGCAACTCGAAAGCGGCCGATTTTGGATTCAGGGCAGCCCGGCCGAGGAGCTGCTGACGCTCCAGGCCCGGGGTGACGGTAAAATGGGCAGCATCGAATTCATCGGCGAAAACATCGAATTGCAATTTCTGCGGCCCGGCGACGAGCGGCCGACTTTTTTTGACATTTCCCGGATACAGTTACGGCGCGACGAAGTGAGAATCGCCGTGGACGCCGTCGTGAGGCTGCCGGACGAGCTTGGCCGACAGGTAAAACTGTCGGCCACGCAGCTTACTATAGCGGACGATTCGAGTAATACCTGGGATATCGTACTCGAAGCCGATGACCTCGATCTGTTCGGTGTGTCGGAGTTCGTCGGCCACGAAAAACTGCGCTTTCGATCCGGTCGCGGCGATGTCGACCTGTCACTCGCTTTTGCGAATTCTGTCGTGCAGAGTGCAACGGTCGACATTGACTTCGAAGGTGTCTCAATTATTGATGGCGATGATGTGGCGATCAGCGGTCGAATCGAGTACCGCAATGACGCGCATGGGTGGCTCGTCGCCGCCGATCAATTCCGTGTAACGTCTGCAACGGGCACATGGCCGGAATCGTCGCTGCGGTTGGAGACGAGCACTGACGAAAGCGGACAGATCGTCATGTTCGATGTGCGCGCTGAGTTCGTGAATCTTGCCGACATCACACGGTTTTCAGCCCTTCTGGATGATGACCGCAGACAGCTGCTCGAGCGCCTGCGGCCGGACGGCGTTGTACGCAACCTGATTGCAACCGTCGCCGATATTGACAGCGACACGCCGCGGTACTCGGTGTCAGCCAGCCTTGAGAACGTGGGCATCGCCGCCGACGGCGGGCAGCCCGGGGTACGCGGTTTTTCCGGTACTGTGCGCGCAAATCAGTCGGGCGGGTCGCTCGAAATACGCTCCGAGGACATGGTCGTCGATATCGGCCGGTATTTGTCCGAGCCAGTCGCCATTGACGATGCCTACGGCACGATCCTGTGGCGCCGCAGCGGCAATTCCATGACGATTTTGTCGGACGGAGTTGCGGTTCGTAATGCCGATTTCGACAGCTTGAGCAATGTACAGATCACGATTGACGAGGGTCGGGCGCCCATTATCGACCTGGCCAGCACCTGGAGCATTACCGATTTAGGCTCGGTGAAGCGCTTCATACCTGTCGGCCTTCTCAGCCCGAATCTGCATCAGTGGTTCCAGAACGCCCTGGTATCCGGAGAAATTCCCAGGGGTTCGACACGCCTGTACGGGCCACTCGACAAGTATCCGTTCGATGGCGGTGAGGGTCATTTTCGCCTTGAAGCGAATGTGCGCAATGCCACATTACGCTACCTCGACAAATGGCCTGCAGCGGAACTGATTGATCTGGATATCGTTATTGACAACACGCGGCTGTATTCGGAGCGCAACCACTCATTGATTCAGGGCAACGAAGTGATCGATGCCAAAGTGGAAATTGCCGATCTGCGCAAGCCGGTATTGCAAATCACGGCGTTCTCGAGCGGGACCCTGGAATCGATTCGGGAGTTCGCGATCAACAGTCCGATCGCCGATATCTTTGGCGGCCAGCTCGATCGAACCACGGTCTCCGGCGATGTTTCACTCAGCATTGAGCTGAACGTGCCGCTCAAGGACTCGAGCAGCTTCAGTTTCAAAACGCGGCTATTGACCAACGGTGGCTCGATACAATTTACAGGTTTCGCTCCGGCGATCACGGAGCTGACTGGTGCCGTAATCATCGAACGGGACACGATCAGCAGTGAGTCGCTCGGAGGACAATTTCTCGGCCAGCCCGTGTCGATCGAATTGCAGCGAGCGCCGGCCGACATGCCGCAGTTTCGCGTGATCGCCAGGGTGTCGGGTATTGCGACCGACACCGGCCTGATCGACGAACTCGGCTTGCCACTGGATGGCCTTCTCGACGGTGCAACCACATACCAGGCCGATATTTTGTTTCCGCGCGCTGACCGGGATTCGCCATCGGCGCTGACCATTCGCATAGCCAGTGATCTGGACGGCCTGGCCGTTAATCTGCCGGAGCCTTTTACCAAGGCGCAGGACGACGCGTTCCTGATTGCCGGAGAGATCAGGCTTTTACGGGGTGGTGAGCGCATCGAGAGCAGCGGCAGCACCAGCCGCGATACCGACTGGCAACTGGCCTTTACCAGCACGGATGACGGCTGGGACTTCGACCGCGGCGTGCTGGCGCTCGGTGGAGTTGCGATCACCGAGCCCGAGACCCGGGGACTGCACATTCGTGGCGCGATCGCTGATGTTCGCTTCGAGGATTGGCTGGCCCTGTCACGCCGCAGTGAGGGGCGAAGCGGCGTCGCCGAGCGTATACGCTCGATCGACCTGACCATTACGAACCTGCGCCTGCTCGGTCAGCACTTCGAGAACCAGCACGTTCGCGTGGATCGCAGCGCGCTCGATTGGCTCGTGCAGTTCGACGGCGATGACGTTATGGGCTCGGCATTCGTGCCCTATGACTTCACGGCCGACCGTGCAATCGTCCTCGAGATGGACAGGCTTGTATTGCCCGGCGATGACGAGGCCACCGACGAACCCGGCGCGCAAATCGATCCGCGCTCGCTGCCGCCCTTGTCCCTGAGTGTCGCCGAGTTTGCCATCGGCGAACGTTACATCGGAGCGGTCGAAGCGGTGTTCGAGCGCACAGACGAGGGACTTGTCAGCAACAGTATTATTGCGACGGACGAAACGTTCGAAATTGTTGGCACGGGCCGCTGGGTTGCCGATGAAAACGACCCGATCGGGCATCGCAGCTATTTTATGGCCACACTGAACAGCACGGATGTGGCGCGCACGATGCAGCGCCTCAACTACGATACCGGGATCGGCGGCGATGACATGACAATGCTGCTGGACCTGAGTTGGTCCGGCGGGCCGCGCGAGGATTTTCTCGATTCGCTGAATGGCGAGGTGCAGGTGCGATTTGGTCCCGGCCAGCTTGACGAAGTCGAACCGGGCGCCGGACGCGTTTTTGGGCTCATGAGTATCGTCGCGCTTCCGCGCAGGCTGTCGCTGGATTTCAAAGATGTCTTCGGCAAGGGGTTCGGCTTCGACAAGATCGAGGGTACGTTCCGCATCGTGGATGGCGAAGCTTATACCTGCAACCTGTCGTTGGAAGGACCGGCCGCCGACATCGGCATCATCGGGCACGCCAGTCTTGTCGATCGCGACTACGAACAGTCGGCCATCGTCAACGCCAACTTCGGCAATACGCTGCCCATCATCGGTGCGGTGGCGGCCGGTCCACAGGTGGCCGCTGCATTATTGATATTCTCGCAGATATTCAAGAAACCACTGCGCGAAGTGAGCCAGGTTTATTACGGTATCAGCGGTTCGTGGGACGATCCGAAGATTGAGACTTCGGATGCTGATTTTTTCGCGGCCAGCGGCAAGATGGCCGGCTGCATCGCAGACACAGAGTGATTGGCGGCGATAGTTAAGTGAGCAGTGCGATCCGAGTTGCGGCAATTCAAATGAACAGCGGCGCGGATGTGCCGGCCAACCTCGAGCTTGCCGATCGTCTGCTCGGCGAGGCGGCGGCGGATGGCTGCAAGCTTGCGGTCTTGCCCGAAAATTTTGCGCTGATGCCAGAGCGCGGACGCGACAAGTCAATGCATGCCGAAGTGCCCGGAAAGGGGCCGATCCAGTCATTCCTCAGCGACGCCGGAGATCGTCATGGCCTGTGGATCGTCGGCGGTAGCATACCCCTGACATCGCCTGACGAGAATCGCGTCTACGGTGCTTGCGTGGTTGTTGATGACGGCGGTGACACGAAGGCGATCTATCGCAAAATCCATCTCTTTGACGTCGATCTGCCGGAGCGCGAGGAAACGTATTGCGAATCGAACTCCATGATCGCCGGTGACGACGCGGTTGCAACCGACACCCCCATCGGTCGCATCGGTTTGACGATTTGCTACGATCTGCGCTTTCCTGAATTATTTCGGGCTCTCGTCGATGACGGCACAGAGGTATTTACCGTGCCAGCCGCGTTTACGACCGTTACAGGCCCAGTGCATTGGCACGTCTTGCTGCGTACGCGCGCGATTGAGAATCTTGCATACGTGATAGCGCCCGCGCAATATGGTGAACATCCCGATGGTCGATCGACCTTTGGACATTCGCTGGTCGTCGATCCCTGGGGCCGTATTCTCGCCGAGAGGGCAGAAGGAAACTGTCATGTCGCGGCTGAAATCGATCCGGACATGACGCGTAAGCTGCGCAGCGAATTTCCAGTGCTGGCCAATCGACGCTTGTGAATTTTCACGATCAATGCTGACTTGACGAAGTAGCGGGCCATTGAATTGAATGATGCCGAAAACAATACGATCGATGCGGTGATGACCCGCATGCTCGAGCCCGCAGGTCTCGAGGAACGGCACCTGAGTACCACTCTCGATGGAATCATGCAGGGCGGTGCTGACTACGCCGATTTATATTTTCAGGTCAGCCGCCAGGAAAGCTGGACACTGGAAGACGGCATTATCCGCGAAGGCAGTTTCAGTCTCGACCAGGGTGTGGGTGTACGCGCCATCAGTGGCGAAAAGACCGGGTTCGCATACTCCGATGAGCTCTTGCTGCCGGCGCTCAAGCAGGCTGCAGAGGCGGCTCGCGCAATCGCGCGGCAGGGACAGACCAAGCGCTTGTCGGCCTGGCGACGCGGTGAATCACCGCCGCTCTATCCGGTTACGGACCCAACTACGAGTATCGACGACAAGCAGAAAACGGCGCTGATAACCGCGATTGATGAAAAAACCCGTGCGCTTGACCCCCGTGTCGAACGGGTCGTCGTCAGCATGACGAGCAGCCAGGACCTCGTTCTCGTCGCTGCCACAGATGGCACGCTGGCCGCCGATGTCAGACCGCTCGTCCGTTTCAACGTCAGCGTGATTCTCGAGCACAACGGGCGCCGGGAGCAAGGTTACGCGGGTGGCGGTGCGCGCGCGGACCTCGGCTATTTTCTGGATGGGGACCTGCCCATGGACTACGCTCGCGAAGCCGTACGGCAAGCGATCATCCAGTTTGACGCCGTGCCGGCGCCGGCGGGCATGATGCCCGTCGTGCTTGGACCCGGCTGGCCCGGAATTCTGTTGCATGAAGCAGTGGGTCACGGGCTCGAAGGTGACTTCAACCGCAAGGGTACTTCGGCGTTCTCCGGCAAAATCGGGCAACAAGTTGCATCAAAGCTCTGCACGATCGTCGACGACGGCACGCTGTCGAATCGGCGTGGCTCGCTCAGGATCGATGACGAAGGCACGCCGGGACAGTACAACGTGCTTGTCGAGAATGGCATATTGCGCGGCTACATGCAGGACAAGCTCAATGCCCGCCTGATGGGTGTTACGCCGACTGGAAACGGTCGACGCGAATCGTTCGCCCACGTGCCCATGCCGCGCATGACGAACACTTACATGCTGGCCGGCCCGCACGATCCGGAGGAGATTATTGCGTCGGTCGAAAAGGGGCTCTACGCGCCAAATTTCGGCGGTGGCCAGGTCGATATTACGTCGGGCAAGTTCGTGTTCTCGGCGAGCGAGGCCTACCTGATCGAGAACGGCAAAATTACGGCCCCTGTCAAGGGAGCGATGCTGATCGGCGACGGGCCCGAAGCGCTTGCGAAAATTTCGATGGTCGGAAACGATCTCGAACTCGACAGCGGCGTTGGTACTTGCGGGAAGGACGGGCAGTCAGTGCCCGTCGGCGTCGGCCAGCCGACACTGAAGATCGATGAGCTGACGGTCGGTGGCACCGCATGACGATCGTCAAAAAATCGATGAGCTAACGGCCAGCCGTACAGCGCAGTGATCGTCGTGATATTGATGACATGCCCGTTGGTTGTGCGCACCAGCGTTCATTCTGAGGAGGCCGGGACTTGACATAAATCCGAAATCGCCATGTCACAGTGGACACTGTGAGGCGCCTCACTCCATTCAACATATCATTGCGGTAGTGTTTGCGAGTCTCAGGAAGGAACCCGACTCATGGCGCTCGAAAACACCATAACAGAACCGGATATGGACGCCGCTTCGCAGGCACTCATACGGGGTTGTCGTACAGAGAGCGCCGATCATGAGCCCGATCTGGTCGTAGACGGCATGACCGATTCGATTTTTTCGAGGCTACTGAATCTTATCGGGGTCGCCTGATTCCGACGTGGCCGGCGGTTCAGCCCGACCCTCATAACCTGGCGCGCGGTCAGGTTTGTCTCATAAGCGACTGGACGCAAGGCCGATGGCTATGGACAATGGGCCGGACCAGGTCGGAGAATCAGGCGTCATGTGGGTCTCAAAACCGCTTTACGAAGCGCTGCCCTATTTCTACTTGTTCGTCGGCGCCGTCGCGCTGGGCGCGTCGATGTATGTCAACAACTGGTACTGGCCGACTATCTGTTTCGCACTCGGTCTTTTTTGTCTCGTCGCAGGACTTGTCGTTCTTCTCAAACGGCGCGACTCTCGCCTGACTGATCGTCGCGGTGGCCAACGGCCAAACCAGTAAGCGTTCTCGTTGTCATGCCAGTTCGCGAAAGCCAACGTTGCTATTGACGCACGACTGACGCATCGTCTTCTTCAAGCGGCTCATTGTTTTTTTCCATGCCTTCGTCGCCGGCGTTTTTCGCCGTGCGCAGATCTCGATAGACGAGTTCGTGAACGCCAAGCGACACAATGTCGCCGTCGTGCAAGCGATGCTTCTTGATCTGCTTTTCATCCATGAACAGGCCATTTGTACTGTTCAGATCCTCAATGAGACAGCCGTTGTCGTCGCTGATCAGCTGGGCATGATGACGGCTCACGAACTTACTGTTGATATAGACTTCGTTGTCCGGTGAGCGCCCGACGATAATGCGACCGGCGGGGAACGAATACACAGCAATTGTTTGACCGTCTTCTCGAACTTCAATTTCGGTGATGCGCGATACCGTCTCTGGCCGGCGCGCAATTTCCCGCAGTTGCGAGTAACGCCCGGTCGTACTCTCGCGCTCAGTCCAGTTGAGCTCCGCTACTGCGGACATTACTTCATCGCCATCGACAACGTCTTTTTCGCCGGCGAAGGCGCACAGCAATGCGGTATCACACAATGTATTGATGAGCCGTGGCACGCCGCCAGCGTAGCGATGCACGACGTCGTAGGAATCCTCGGTAAACAGATCTTTCGGATTGCAACCTGCGACGGTGAGGCGATGGTCGATGTACTCGCGCGTCTCCACCCGGTCGAGCGCTCCAATATGAAAGCGCAGGCGCACGCGCTGGACGAGTTGTTTGAGTTCCGCAGAATCCAGCGTGTCCTTGAGCTCGGGTTGCCCAGCCAGAATGATTCTGAGTATCTTTTCCTTGTGCGTCTCGATTCCCGATAGCAGACGGATTTCCTCAAGCACCTTTCTGGTCAGATTCTGCGCTTCGTCGACGATCAACAAAACCTTTTTGCCGTTCGAATATTGCTCGATCAAGAACATGTTGAGCATATCCAGCAATTCGACCTTGCGTTTGTTGAACGGTTTGAAACCGAACTCTGTCAGTACTGCTTGCAGAAATTGTGTCGGCGTCAACTGAGTTTGAGAGACGACCGCGTAGACGATGTCGTCGTCGAGTTCTGCAAGAAAAGTCTGCAGTAATGTTGTCTTACCCGTACCGATTTCGCCCGTGATGACGACGAACCCGTCGGCCAGGCAGATCGTTGACTCCATGTACGCCTTTGCCCGTGCATGCTGCTTGCTCCAGTAGACGAAGCTGGGGTCGGGCGTCAGCCTGAACGGCTGCTCATTCAGCTTGAAGTGATCAAGATAGGACATGTTATTGGTTCGACGATACTGCCACGCTATCGTTGTTGGTCTGCGCGCGGCTACGACGCTCGTGGACTAGTTTACCCGCTTTTTCAGCCTGGCGGCTACTTCTGGACTCCTACCGGGTTGCCGGGTCCACCAGCGTCCTGGCGATGTCATCCAACAGCCGGTCGCGCTGGGCGGCCGTGTCCGCGAGGACGGTAATGTGGCCGAGCTTTCTGCCTGGGCGCGCTTCTTTTCCATAATCATGTAAACGGCATTGACGATTGCCGAGTCGTCGCGCTGCATCCGGAATGGTCCCGATCAGGTTCAGCATGCCGGCGTGGCCGCGGCAATCGGTTGGTGCGGGTTGCTGACCGCTGATGGCGAGCATGTGATTCGCAAATTGACTCGTTACAGACCCTTCGATCGTCCAATGTCCGGAATTATGCACCCGTGGTGCAAATTCATTCGCGAGCAGGCACTCGCCAGTGACAAAAAGTTCGAGCGTGAGCACGCCAACATAGTTCAAATGGTTCAACATCTGTGTCATGTAATGGTCGGCAAGTTTTGTAAGCTGGGGCGCATCGACGGGTGCACGCGAGCGGTGCAGGATGCCGGCGACGTGTTCGTTGTGCGTTAACGGGTAGATGGCGAGGTAGCCGTCAGCGTTGCGAACGCCGATCACCGACACCTCATAGTCGAACGGAATCCACTGTTCGGCGATCAGAGCGCGCGCACCGAGTTGCTGCCAGGCTTTGTCAATGTCATTTTTCTTCTGGATCAGAAATTGGCCCTTGCCATCGTAACCCAGTCGCCGTGTCTTCACGATCAGTGGCAAGCCGAGCGAAGAGGCCGCGCCCTCAAGGTTTGCGAGCGAATCCACAACACAATATTGCACTGAAGGTATCCGTAAACTATCGAACAACTTTTTCTCGGCAAGACGGTCCTGGGAAAGTCGTAAAGCGTCAGGTGGTGGGTACACGGCGACACGATCGGAGATGCGAAGCAGGGCCTCTACCGGAACGTTTTCGAATTCATAAGTGACTATGTCGCAATCATCGGCCAGTGCCGCGAGCGCGTCCGCGTCGTCGAAGGGCCGTGTGATCACCACGCCCACATCAGCGGCCAGGGATGCAGGCGCCGGATCGAGAAAGCGGCACTCGATATCCAGATCGCGCGCCGCAATGCCGAGCATCTGGCCGAGTTGTCCGGCGCCGATAATGCCGATACGCATCGCGCCGGCGTCTAGTGCCCTGTCCCGGAAGCTCGCAGCGAATTCACGGGGCAGGACACTAGCTTCTCGGGTCGGGATCGGCGAGAACCCTGTCGGTCTGATTCTGCCGGTACAGGTCAAGAGCCGATGCGACGCGCGCATCATCGACCGCGAGAATTGCCGCAGCGAGCAATGCAGCATTGATGGCACCCGCCTTGCCGATCGCCATGGTCGCGACCGGTATTCCGGCAGGCATCTGCACGATCGACAGCAACGAATCCTCGCCGTGCATCGTCGCGGACTGCATGGGCACGCCAAGTACTGGCACACGTGTTTTCGCGGCGGCCATGCCAGGCAGATGGGCAGCACCGCCCGCGCCGGCGATGATGACCTTCAATCCGCGCGCGATGGCCGTTTCGGCATACTCGAATAA
This sequence comes from Pseudomonadota bacterium, assembly GCA_022560695.1. Taxonomy (GTDB): domain Bacteria; phylum Pseudomonadota; class Gammaproteobacteria; order Steroidobacterales; family Woeseiaceae; genus UBA1847. The sequence goes on along the minus strand of JADFSP010000004.1, from coordinate 13,706 downwards.
CAGGTCCGGCGTGCGGTGCGCGGAGATCACGCGCACATCGTGCACAACGTCGAGCGTGTCAAGCGTTTCGCTCGAATATCGCATGGTGTCCCAGTCCGAACGCGATCCCATGATGATGCCGACTTCGTGACTCATCGGGAAATTCTATCATCTCGCATGTGAAGCGACAGCGTATCGTGGACCAGCCGGAAAATCCGACGGCGAATGCTGCGTTCGGCAGAATCGCCCACAGCGGTTCGAAGTTCGCCAAGCAACGCTACAAGGCGTTCGTCCGAACTTCCTGTCCGGGCTCGAAAGGCGTCGACGGCGGCGCGCCCATCGCTGACGATGCGATCCCGCCACAGTTCGGCATCGGCGAATACGCGCTGCCGCAATCGCTCGGCGGCGCCCTGGTGCGCGAGCGCCGCACTGATTGGCTGCGGGTCGATCGCGCGCATCAATTTGCCAATCAGTTGTTTTTGGCGCCGCAGCGCACTGTGGGACTTGATGCTCGTAGCATCGCGTACGGCCTGGCGCAGTCCGTCATCCAGGGGCATTCGATCAAGTTCTTTGGCACTCAGATCGATCAGTTTTTCGCCTAGCTGCTGCAACGCCAGCTGCTCACGTTTTCTCGCGCTTTTGCTGGGCTTTGAATCTGTCAACGGCTAAGCTACTCGGCGGATGGTTGTCGTCGGCTGTGTTGCGAGTCTATCACGTGCTCCATCCCTTCAAGCGAACATGCAAAGGCAGTAGCGAACAGTGAGTGCGTTGGCAAAGCGTGAATTACTCGGACCTCAGGAACTCGAGTCCCTGGTGCAACAAGCGCTCGAAGAGGCGCGGCGACTCGGCGCTGACCAGGCCGAAGTTGCAGCCAGTCATGACATCGGATTGACGGTGACGGCACGGCTCGGCGATGTTGAAAATCTCGAATACACGAATGATCGTGGCATCGCCGTCACGGTTTACCGTGACTCGTGCAAGGGTAGCGCAAGTACGTCGGACATCAGTTCGGCGGCGATATGCGAAGCGGTCAGCAAAGCGTGTGCGTTTGCGCAGTACACAGCCAAAGATCAGCATTCCGGGCTTGCCGATGCGGGGATGATGTGTACCGATGTGCTGGATCTGCAACTGGATCATCCATGGACGATCGATGCTGGTGCAGCGATCGATCTTGCCGTCGCGTGCGAAAAATCGGCGCTGGAATTCGACAAGCGCATCAAGAATTCCGAAGGCGCGACCGTGTCGAGCAACCGTGGCGTGCGTACCTATGGCAACACGCATGGCTTCATCGGCAGTATTGCGCAGACCAGTCATAGCATCAGTTGCGCCGTCATCGGTGAGGCGGACGGCGATATGCAACGTGATTACTATTACAGTGCGGCGCGTGACAGCACGGAACTCGAGTCCGTTGAGAAAATCGGCGCACAGGCAGGTCGCCGTGCTGTCGAGCGGCTCGGTGCGCGAAAAGTCAAGACGACGCGCGCGCCAGTGTTGTTCACGCCCGAGGTTGCACGTGGTTTCATCGGTCATGCTATCGGTGCGATTGCAGGCGGTGCGCAGTACCAGCGTGCGTCATTTCTGCTCGATGCCGTTGGCGAGCAGATATTTCCGAAGTTTGTACGAATCGAGGAGCGGCCGCACATACCCAAGGCAATGGCCAGCACACCATTCGATGCCGAGGGTGTTGCAACGTACGATCGGGATATAGTCACCGACGGCATTCTGCAAGGCTACATTCTGAGTAGCTATTCCGCACGGCGCCTGGGACTGAAAACGACGGCAAACGCCGGCGGTGCGCAGAATCTCGTCGTGCCTGGCAACGCCGATAACTTCGAGTCCTTACTCAAGGAAATGGGCACGGGACTCATCGTTGAAGAGCTAATCGGCCATGGCGTCAATGCTGTCACCGGAGACTATTCTCGCGGCGCGGTGGGTCACTGGGTCGAAAACGGCGAGATTTGCTATCCAGTGCACGAGGTCACAATTGCGGGCAATCTGCGCGACCTTTACCGGAGAATCACGGCGATTGGCAATGATCAGGACCTGCGCGGCGGCATACGCTGTGGATCCGTGCTGGTCGATGACATGACGATCGCCGGTAGCTAGCCGTCCGCCTGATCCAGCAGGTCTGACAACGAACGCCCGGCGACAGTCGTTAACAGTGCGCCGTCGAGTTGCCGGCCCAGGCCTTCGATTTCAATCGCCCACTCAGGATCGCGATGCGAGCCAGTTTCGCCCCCAATGCGCACGACCGCGAGTATATCGTTGAGCCCGATGCGCGCCATTTCGCGTCCCGGCAGCAATTCTTCACTGTCGTTCGACGTCAGCAAGCCGTCTTTTTCCAACCCGGCAATAACTGGTGCGAGCGTGATCGACGGTATCTTGATTGTCTCGCTCAGCGTGCCTACATTGACAATTTGACCCGGATTTCGAAATGCACGTCCAACCAGGAACATGACATTCAGTGCCAGGCGCTCGCGCATCGAGTTGGAGAGCCGCGGTTCGCGGCGACCGATACGCAGGTAAGCGGGATTCTGAAAATAGAACGCAAGCTGTGCACCGATCAACAAGATGAGCCAGTTCAGGTACAGCCAGATCAATACCGTAATCGCGATCGCAAAACTCGCGTATATCGCTTGCGTGCGAGCCGAGTTCATGACAAATGCTGCAAATAAGACACTGGTGCTGGCCCAGAGGAAGCCGCCCGTGATGCCGCCGACAAGGGCCGAGCGTATGCGCACCTGCGTGTTCGGCATGTAGGCATACAAAAACGTGAAAACAGCGGTGACGAGAAGATACGGCGTCAGTTTGCTGGTCGCAATAAACAAGGGCCCCAGAATATCGTTCTTTAGCAGGTACTGGATCAACGTTTCATTTTGCAATGAGGTAATCATGCCGAGTGCAATGACAATGAAGATCGGCCCAATGAACAGCACGAACAGGTACTCGGTAAATCGTTTGGAAAAACTCCTCGGCTTGGATACATACCAGACGTAGTTGAAACTCTCCTCAACCTTTTGCACCATCGAAATGGCTGTATAGATAAAAAATGCGAGACTGATGCCACCGAGTACCTTGCCATTGACGCTGTGGACGAGCTGCATGACGTTATCAGTGATTTCTGCGCCCTTATCGCCAAGCGGGGCGAGCAGCGCGTACATGTATTTCTCGAGCTGTTCGTGTACGCCGAAGCCCTTGAGGACGGAAAAGATCAGGGCAATCAATGGCACGATCGACAGCAGTGTTGTGTATACGAGACTCATCGCCCGCAAGGTCAGCTGCCCGGACATCAGGTCGCGCATCACCGCATAGCAGTACCGCAGTACGATACTTACGGTACGTCCGGGTAAGCCGCGTCTGTACAGCGCATCTCCCCAGATGACTCGGTTCAATTTTTCGACGAAGCCGTGTGCCATGATTCAAAGTAAAGCAATTTTGCGGGCAGCTGCATTGTACATGGCTGACCGGCTGTCGCGTCAGTCCGTGGCATGAACCCGGTTGCCGCTCAATTTGACGAGCGCCTCACGGTATTTATCACTCGTCTGCTGCAATACCTCGGGCGGTAGTGCCGGTCCCGGCGCTGTTTTGTCCCAAGGCAGTGTTTCGAGGTAATCGCGCACAAATTGTTTGTCAAAACTCGGCGGGCTGATGCCGGTTTCATATTCATCGACGGGCCAGAAACGAGACGAGTCCGGCGTCAACACTTCATCGATCAAGTACAGACGTCCTTCGGTGTCGAGCCCGAATTCGAATTTCGTGTCGGCGATGATGATGTCGCGCTCAAGCGCGAATGCCACAGCGCGTTCATAAATCTGAATTGAAATGTCGCGCACCCGGTCTGCAAGCCTTCGTCCGATCAAGCGAGTGACTTCAGCAAAGTCGATGTTCTTGTCGTGCTCGCCGCCGCCGGCCTTGCTGGCTGGCGTGAACAGGATCTCGGGCAAGGCCTCCGCCTGTTGCATGCCGCTGGGCAATTCAATGCCGCACAGCTGCCCCGTGTCGAGGTAGTCTCGCCAACCCGATCCGATCAGGTAGCCGCGGACGACGGCTTCAATGGGCAAGGGCTTCAATCGTTTGACGACGAGCGCACGCGTGCGCAATTGGTCTCTGAGTGCGGCGTCATCAATGACGTCATCGACAGTCAGCGCTGTCAGGTGATTGCCCACGATGTCGGCCATCATGCGAAACCAGAACAAAGAGAGTTGCGTCAGGACTACGCCCTTGCCCGGCACGGGATCGGGCAGTACGACATCGAATGCCGACAGTCGATCGGTCGCAATGATCAGCAAATGGTCATTATCCACGCTGTAAATATCACGGACCTTGCCCCGACCGATTAACGGCAGGCCCGGAATAGAGGACTCGAATAATGCATCGGCCGTGCGCATCGATATTCGTCCTAGCGCGTTGGAAACGGCGCATGATCGCCGTTCGCTGATAATGAGGCAAGCATTCAAATAGGAATACGACCCGCCAGACGTTAGGATTGATGCTCTGCCGGAATGCGGGAATCGAATTGTACTGGGGCAAGATCATCGGCACATTGGCGGGTTTCGTGACACTCAAACCCTGGTTCGTGTTGCTCGGCTTTTTTCTCGGTCACCAGTTTGATCGCGGCTTTACGGTCCGTTATCAGTCGTTCGAACGACAGGGCGCCGGTATCGGTCGCCTGCCCGATGGCCTCGTTCGCGCACTGTTTCAATGTATGGGCCATCTTGCGCGCGCGGACGGCCGGGTGAGTGAGGACGAAATTCGGGCGGCACGAGCGGTCATGCACCGCCTGGGCCTGGGCCCGGCCCAGGTCCGAAATGCGATCGACTGGTTCGACGCCGGAAAACAACCGGAATATCAGCTCGTGCAATCAATGCGTGAGTTGCGGCGTGTACACGCGCGACGCGCCGACCTGCGCACGTTGTTTGTGCGCCTGTTGCTCGAAGTATCCCTGGCCAAGAGTCGGCTGAACAAGCGGGAGCGCGCAATGATCTGGACAGTCTGCACTGAACTTGACGTCGGGCGCGTCGAGCTCGCGCAGCTTGAGGCCATGATTCGGGCACAAAAGGGTTTTCGACGCTCACCGGCTGGCAACGTCGACGCAGAACGCGTCCGCGATGCCTACCAGGCGCTGGGCATGTCCGAATCTGCGACCAATGACGAGATAAAGATGTCGTATCGTCGACTTATGAACAAGAATCATCCGGATAAGCTCGCTGCGAGCAATCCCGACGCCGCCGTCATTGCAGAGGCAGAACGCCGCACACGCGAAGTGCGCACCGCCTACGAAATGCTCAAGGCTCGCCGTTCGATTCGTTAGTGCTGTCCGTACGGTTGCGTCTCAGGTACATTTGTGAGTCAGGAAAGGATATAACCGTGGCACCACTCATTGCACCCTCGATTCTATCCGCAAATTTTGCGCGACTTGGCGACGACGTCAGGGCCGTGCTTGACGCAGGCGCTGACATTGTACATTTCGATGTCATGGACAATCATTTCGTTCCGAATCTGACGATCGGGCCGATGATCTGCGCGGCTTTGCGCGCTGACGGCATCAAGGCAGCAATCGATGTCCACCTGATGGTCGAACCAGTAGACCGCATCATTCCAGACTTCGCCACGGCCGGAGCGAGCTACATCACTTTTCATCCCGAGGCCAGCCGTCACGTCGATAGATCGCTGGGGCTCATTCGCGATCAGGGCTGCAAAGCCGGCCTCGTATTCAATCCTGCAACGCCATTGAACTGGCTTGAACATGTTATCGACAAGGTCGACATGGTGCTCATCATGTCGGTCAACCCGGGATTCGGCGGACAGAAGTTCATCCCGGCAGCGCTCGGCAAGTTGCGCGAGGCCCGGCAGATCATTGACGCGAGCGGGCGCGAGATCCGGCTGGAAGTCGATGGTGGCGTCAATGTGAACAACATCGGCGATATTGCCGGCGCCGGTGCCGATACGTTTGTTGCCGGTTCAGCAATTTTCGGCAGCGACGATTACGCGGCGACAATCGCTGCAATGCAGGCCGAAATCAAAAAAGCCGCCTGACAGGCGGCTTTCCAATAAATCGACTGGCCTATAACTTGCGATTCGGTCGAGCGCCGTAGACCACGATGGTCTTGCCGCTTGCGGTCACCAATCCCTGCTCTTCTAGAACCTTGAGCACGCGACCGGCCATTTCGCGCGAACAACCCACGAGACGACTCAACTCCTGTCGGCTGACCTTGATCTGCATGCCGTCAGGATGCGTCATCGCGTCGGGCTCATCACACAAATCCATGATTGCGTGCGCGACTCGACCGGTGACGTCGACGAATGCCAGATCGCCGAGCTTGCGATTCGTCCGATCCAGCCGTGTTGCGAGTTGGGTGGCAAGCTCGAACACAAGCCCTGGGCTCTCACTGGCGATCTGTCGAAATCGCGGATAGGTCATCTCGGCAATCTCGCACTCGGTGCGTGTTCTCACCCAGGCGCTGCGGGTCGGTTGTTCGTAGAAAAGGCCCATTTCGCCGAAAAACTGACCCTTGTTCAGGTAGGCCAGAACCATCTCGTTGCCATCTTCGTCTTCGATCATGACTTCGACGGATCCGTCGACAATGTAATACAGCACATCCGGCAGGTCGCCAGCGTGAATCATCACTGTCTTGGATGGGACGGTTCGCACTCGGCAGTAGCTGAGAAATCGATTGATGGCCGGTACATCGCTCAGGGTCTTTGCTGTTGTCTGCATGGATAGATCCTCACCGCTCAAGCGCCCCCCTTTTAATACAGTTCACTGAGAAGGGCAAGCTAAGTGCGTGTTTTATCTGGAAACGTGGGTCGTTCGCCCGGCCTCAACGGGGGTTAGCACAATATTTCACAGCCGGTAGGCAGTGGCCGTCATTATCCTGGCGGTGAGCTGCATCAGGCGCTTCAGTGTTTGTGGTAACTCCGCCGCGCCGGCAGCCACGGCGTTTTCACCGTGTTTTGCTTCTTCATCGCGCATCTGTTTCACGATCGCACGGCTTCTTGCATCGGCCTCGGGCAACCGGGCGAAATGACCATCCAGGTGGACGCATACCTGGCGTTCGGTCTCGGCGATTAGGCCGAGACTCCAACGATCGCCAAACATTCCGCTTGCGGCGCCCATCGCATACGCGCCGGCATACCACAGTGGGCCGAGCTTGCTTGGTGCCTCGCCGAGCTCGGTGAGGCGCTGCTCGCACCAGGCAAGATGATCGAATTCTTCGTCAGCGGCACGCTGCAGCTGCGCCTCGACGTCGCGATCGCGAGCAACAAGGGCATGCCCCTGGTATAAACCTTGTGCAGCGACCTCGCCGGCGTGATTGACGCGCATCAAACCGGCCGCATGCGATTTTTCGCTTTGACTGAGCTCGCCAGCGTCAATACCTTTTGCCGGGTTTTCGCGGGCGGCCCAGCCAGCCGGCGCCGCGACCGTGCGCAGAGCGTTATTTACGCCGGATAACAGGCGATCAAGTGGCGTCAAGTGTCGGCTTTGCATACTTAATATTATAGCAATGCGCAGGCGGCAACAGGACGGATTCGAATCGTCGCTAATCACTCGCACAGGCGACCGTCACAAGGTTATACTCCGGCGCATTTCGCACCGGCTGCTCGTGCCCGGGCTAACGGGCGAAGTCATATTTGTCCGCTACTGCGTCGAGCCGGCGTCGAGCCGAGTTCGTAACCTGGGAGTTCGCATGTCAGCACGCCATCTCATGATTGTTGCATTGCTGAGCGCCGTGACACCGCTTCCGGCTGCCGAGGAAGAGGAGGACGGACCGTGGGCGGGAAAGGCAACGCTCGGCTTCCTGGCAACGTCTGGAAATACTGAGAATTCGACGCTCAACAGCAGCTTCGAAATCAGCTACAAGGCAGAGCGCTGGCAACATCTCTTCGAGGCCGCCGCCATCAATGCCAGCGAAAACAACGTGACCACGGCCGAGGCGTACGATATCGGCTGGAAAAGCGAGCGCGACCTTTCCGAGCACAACTTCGTGTTCGGGCGATTGAATTGGCGGAAGGACCAGTTCAGCGGCTATGACACGCAATTCTCTCAATCCGCCGGTTACGGGCGCCACCTGATCGATACCGCGGTGCACAAGTTCAACGCCGAAATCGGCGTCGGCGCGCGGCAGTCGCAACTCATCGACGGTAGCATGGAGGACGAGACAATCTTGCGCGCGGGCTTGAGCTACCGCTGGAAACTGGCTGAAAATGCCGAGTTTCGGCAGGATTTTGTGCTCGAGTCCGGCGCAGAAAACACCTACCGGGAGTCCGCTACATCGCTGTCGGCGACCCTGATTGGCAATTTCGCCCTCGTGGCCTCGTACACGGTCAAAAACAACAGTGTTGTCCCGGCGCTGACCGAGAAAACCGACACTTACACGGCGGTGTCGCTCGAATACACGTTTTAGCGCCACTGCGTCATCGTGACCGCTCGAGCCGACATCATGTAAATGGCTGACAAATAACAAAAAAGACACTATCGAAGACGATCTCCTGCAACTCGAGAAAAGCGCGAATCGTTTGCATTGGGGCCGGGCCTCAAGTAAAATTTCGCGCCCTTCGGCAGTCTGGCACGGCGATGCTCTGGCTGAGGACGACAGCGGCGCCAGTATCGCCATGGCGCGCAGCCGAACGGTAAACTGATTTCCGACGGAAACTAGAGATAATGAAGACGATTTCTGCCAAACCAGCAGAGGTGCGGCGCGACTGGTACGTGGTCGATGCTACGGGCAAGACTCTTGGCCGCCTGTCGACCGAGCTTGCGCGTCGCCTGCGTGGCAAGCACAAGCCCGAATACACGCCGCATGTCGACACCGGTGACTACATCGTTGTTGTCAACGCCGAAAAGATTCGGGTTACGGGCAACAAGCTGAAGGACAAGATGTACTATCACCACACAGGTTACATTGGCAACCTGAAGTCCATTTCGCTGGAGAGACTGCTCGCCGAGACACCTGAGCGCGCATTGCAGTTCGCGGTCAAGGGCATGCTTCCGCGCGGCCCGTTGGGCCGCAGAATGCTGTCCAAGCTGCGCGTTTTTGCGGGTCCGGAGCACAGTCATGCCGCGCAGCAGCCAATTCCACTGGACGTCAACGCCTGAGGGCGTACGCGGCAGAACAGAGGCCAATAGGATGAGTGAAACAGTTTTTTACGGCACCGGTCGTCGCAAGACTTCGACGGCGCGGGTCTACCTGAGATCCGGCAACGGCGACATCAAAGTCAACAACCGGTCGCTTGAGGCATTTTTTGGACGCAAGACGGCGCAAATGATTGTGCGCCAGCCACTCGAGCTGATGAACCTGACAGACCAGTTTGATATTACGGTAACAGTTCGGGGCGGTGGCACGACCGGTCAGGCTGGAGCGATCCGCCACGGCCTCACGCGCGCATTGATGCAATACGATGAGTCAATGCGCCCGCCGTTGCGCAAAGCAGGCTTCGTAACCCGTGACGCGCGGGAAGTCGAACGCAAGAAAGTCGGTCTCAAGAAAGCGCGCCGGGCGACGCAGTACTCCAAGCGCTAAACGCACAGGCCGCGGTCCGACCCAATTGGGGGATCGTCTAGCGGTAGGACTACGGACTCTGACTCCGTCAACCCAGGTTCGATCCGAGGCGCGCGCAGCGTGCCGACAGACAGAAACGCGTTGCGTTTCTGCCCGAAGGGTGAGCGGCGCAGCCGCGAATCCATCCTGGTCCCAATCGGGGATTGATGCGATGTATGATTTGACGGTGATTTGGGGGATCGTCTAGCGGTAGGACTACGGACTCTGACTCCGTCAACCCAGGTTCGAATCCTGGTCCCCCAGCCAATTAAAACAATTAGTTATCACCATTTCGGCCGCTCACACCAAGTGGCCGTTTTTGGTTTTGTCGCAAATTTGTCGCACTGGGGATACAATCTCACGCAAATTGGTCAGAGAGTCCGATGGCGTATTTCCGTAAACGGCACGGCAAGAAAGGAGTCAGGTGGCAGGCAGTCATTCGCAAGGGTGGCCGCAGGTCACAGGTCGCCACTTTCCGCACAAAAGGCGAGGCTGAGGAATGGGCCAACCAGATCGAATTAGCTATTTCCAAGGGCAGTTTTTTGCCGACTTACGAAGCAAAACGTCGCACTGTTAGAGACCTGCTCCAGCGTTACAAAGAAACCGAAATCCCCAAGAAAAAGGATCAGGTAAACCCGACACGCCACGCTGATTTTTGGATTCAGCGCTTAGGTGATCTAAAACTCTTTGAGCTGTCGCGCGCAGCTATCGTCGAAGTACGGGATGAACTAGCAAAGGAAAGGGCGCACGCCACCGTCAATCGGTATCTGGCACTCCTGAGTCATGCCTGCACCGTGGCGGAAAAAGAATGGGAATGGATGGCCTCCAACCCACTTCGAAAAGTAAGTAGCCTGGAAGAGCCCAGGGGCCGCGTACGCTTTCTGAGCGATGCAGAAAAAGACAGGTTGTTAGACGAAGCTAAAAGTAGTTCGCACCCGCATTTATATGCAATTGTTCTGATTGCGCTTACCACCGGGGCGAGGAAGGGCGAAATCTTGGGGTTGCGCTGGAAAGACGTTGATTTGGACGCTAACAGGTCTGTCCTGCACGATACGAAGAACAAGGAGCGCCGCACACTTACCCTTGTGCCCCCGGTAGTCGATGAGCTAAGAAAGCTTCAGAAGGTACGTCGAATTGACGATGATTTGATCTTTACTACTATGAGGGTCGGCGAAGCAAATTCTTCTTATTTTGAAAAAGCATGGCGGAAGGCGAGGGGCAAGGCAGAACTTAAAGACTTCCGCTTTCATGACTTAAGGCATAGCTGTGCTTCATATCTTGCAATGAATGGGGCAACCACGGCAGAGATAGCCGCAGTTCTCGGCCATAAAACTCTGGAAATGGTAAAGCGATATTCCCATCTTTCGGATGAGCATGTTCGAGGCATTGTTGAACGAACCGCAGCTAAGGTGCTTGGGGATGAGTGAATATGATCAAGTTGGAAATAGGATTTCTGAATCCACCTTTGAGTACATTAGAGACATTCTTCAAGAAACAAAGGAGAATTTAGGCACGGCAACCATAGATACAATTGTCCGCGAAATTGAGGAAGCAAGAGTCGTCTCTCTCACTATAGTCGCCCCTGAGAAACCGAGCAGTATAAGGAACGAGTTGCAAGAACTACAAGATTCAACGCATAAACTTTTAAAAGCGATTGAACGCACGTCAGAGCACACAGAGTGGGCATTGTGGAGGGCCGCCCATCTTGATTCCTCCGATAACGAACTATTGGACTTTGACTCCAATAAAGGTCCTGGGTACAGATTATTTAGGTTAAAGAAAAATGTCCAAGTGGTGAATAAGGCAGCCGAGTTGGCGACGAAAAATGAGAGTGATCCAGGGCGCAGGCCACCCAACATCATCGCTAGGCACCTGGCATTTCATGTGTTGGTTGCGCTTGAGCAGCAAGCTGTTAAATGTACTTCGTACGATGATGGCACTTACTTCAAGATTCTTGAATCAGTATTTGCCGACGTGCTCCCTGAACAGGGGCCAGGATCGTACACGAGGCCCGGGAAATGGGCATTAAAGACACCGGTCCTTGACATGGAAAGCATGTTGGTTGATCCATCAATTTTAGGTACGTAATTGTTCGTTATTCGGGCAATTCCGGCCTTAAGTATTTCTACATTGCCCCATATCATGGCAGACAAGCAAGCACTAGCTTGCGTTATTTGTGACCAACGATATGGAGTGTTCCAATGAATCCAATTCCTCTTTCTATGTGGGAATCTCAGGGAAACGTGTGGCCAACTATAAACAGTTGGTACAACATGCTGCGCCCCAACAACCTTCGTGATGAACTAATTGAGGCAGGAGTCGTGCGCTTTGTAAATGGCCGCTGGGTAATCTTTCCTGATGCCTGGCAACTTTACGTCAAAGAAAATCATAGACCACGCGCAGCCTGAATTCTATTCAGGCTCTCGCGGGTAATAAGAATGCTGTCAAATTCAAGCTCAAGGAGGAGCATGTGATCATTCCGATCAATGACAAACTCCGAATTCGCGGAACAGAGCTTTGCTGGAATCTCGAAAAAGCCATTACGCGAAAAGGAAAGCCTGAATGGATGGCCTACAAGTTTTTCAAATCACTGACGGGCGCTGTTGGAGAGGCTTGTCAGCGGGACATTAGGCTGCACCCGGCTACTGGTTTAACCGACGCCATACAAGCCGTTGACGAGATCGTAGCTAGGTATGCACGAATCTTTGACGAGGCTCTTAATGAGGCCCAATCAAGGAGGGCGGCGTAATGGAAGACCAACTTTGGCAACCCGACCGAGAGACGCGCGCGGCGATCAGTCGTGGCGACAAACTGCATCGGGAATACTTCAAGCGCAAGAGCCTTGATTATCAATTGGCGCTGATTGAGCGACTGATAGCTCACCAGGGACTCAAGGGGGCAACATGAATATCGAAAGCCTCCTCTCTCATTTCGATGGCGTCAAGGAAACTGGATACGGCAAATATGTTGCCCGTTGTCCTGTACATGAAGATAGAAGCCCATCATTAGCCATCAAGGAATGTGGTGATGGACGAATTTTGCTCCACGATTTCGCCGGCTGCCAAACTGAGGATGTACTCGCAGCGGTCGGATTGACGTTTGCAGATGTTATGCCAGAACGAATTGGCACTGAGCACAGTTACAAACCATTGAGATCGAGATTCGATGCCCGACAAGTGCTCGAATGTATTTCTCATGAGTTAATGGTTGTCAGCATACTCGCCGAACGATACGCGAAGGTTGCCAACGATGAAGATGACAAGCGATTAATGCTGGCTGCATCACGAATCAACACGGCACTGAAAGCGGCACCACCTTTGCGGACGCCTCCAGAGATAAAGGCAATTCGGAGGGCCGCTTAATGTCTGAGCCGGCAAGAAACTATATGGACTACCTCGCTGACACGCAACTCGGCCAATATCACCAGCAACGCCATCGCCGCTGCCATAGTGGTGACAACCATGGCCTCACTGGGCGCCGAACCCAATCTGGGGGCCGTTTCCGGCGACCCCCAGGCATTTGTTTCGGGTCTAAACCGGGCATTCATGGTGGCGGGAAGCTTGGTGGTGGTGGCGATGGTCATATCCTTCCTGAAAGGCGAACGAGCTAAGGAAGCACCAGATCATGCCATTCAATCTCAAATCAGAGTGACGCCTGGTCGTTGAGTGAGCTTGTTCATAGTAGCAATGCAAGTACCCGTCCTCCAGGTCCGTCCTGAGCCCGGTCGAACGGGAGGACAACTGGAAAAGGCGCGCGCATCATGACATTCGTTGGCCTGCTGATATTGACATCCGGCTTTTTCCTCATGACCCTTGCCGGAGTCTCCGTGGTCCGGCGGTGGATTCTGGATTACAAGTATTTGGCTTTCTCGGCTGTTGCCATCGGCATGTTTGGCTCGGTGATGGACCATGGGAGTGTCAATGTCGCCCTGCCCACCATCGCCAAGGTCTAGCGTATTAGCCTCTGGCCACGGACTCTCGATGAAGTCCCACCACCAGTTCCACGCCTTGCTGGCGTCCGTGTCTTTCTTCGGGCTACCCTCTAGCACTACTTTGCCCGTAAACCCCAGCCATAGGGCAGCCTGGGCCTCTTCACTGGCGTTGTACAGGGTGGTCGGGTACTCGCTGCTCCACTCGGGGACGTTTATCTTGATGGAGGGCTTACCTTTCCAGTCCTCGTGGCCGACTA
>JADFSP010000049.1 GCA_022560695.1 Pseudomonadota bacterium | reverse complement strand
GAGTTATTGCAGGAGACCAGACTACCGCTTTACGAAGTGGCGAGCCGGGTAGGGTACGAGTCGGATCTCGCCTTTACCAAAACATTCAAGAAGCATACCGGCGCCACGCCAACACGCTTTCGCAAACAAGCTAAATCTCGAAATCGAACTACACAGTAGACGATCGATCTATTTAACTTCGACGATCGGCCATAAATCGTTTTCTATTGAGATCATATCGTAGCACTCAGGATTTACCAGCCTGAACTCGGTGTCCGGATTCAGTAGACCACTTCAAGATCATATTTGATATTACAAAACATCCGACCGTGCCGCAGGCCGCGAACGGCGAATCGGCTTGCGGCAACCGATTTTTCCGTAATCCCTGTCCAATACCGTATGGATGGACATGTGTTCGCCGGGGACAAGGCGATGCACGCTCTGTGAATGGGTGTCAGGGAGAAAAATCATGGACAAGATCACCAAGAATCATTTCACTGCAAAAATCATGGCGGCGATCGCAATGGCTGTTGTCAGCGGCAGCGCGTTGGCCGGCGGCCTGTTATCCGCCTCTTTCGGAGACGCGACCTTTACCGCTCCGACAACTATCGACAATGAATACTGGCCGTTGTTACCGCTCGGTGTCACGTCTCGGGCATTCACCTACATTGGTGAGACCGCGGATGGGTGTGTCATCGATGTGATTTCCAGCACCGCTGGAGATATCAAGACGCTCAGTGGCGACGACAATCCAGCCTTCGCTGGATTTGTGGCGCAGGTGATAAGAGACGAGGAGTGGGAGGTCGAGGACTGCGATACGATTCCGACCGACGAAGACCTTGCCGAACTGACCTTTGACTGGTACGCGCAGGATGACTACGGCAACATCTGGTATCTGGGTGAAGCGAGTCGCGATTTCGGTGACGGCTGTCCGTCGCAGGCGGAGGTGCCACTGGGTACCGAGGATTGGCGAGCCCTTGATTTTGGTGATTGGCAGGAGGAATGCACCGAGGGCTCTTGGGAGGCAGGGCAATATGGCCCCGACGGCGAGATTATCGCCGAAGCCGGCATCGTCGTACCGAGTGACTTTCCCACCGGGGAATTCGGTGATCCGCTCTCGCCGGGCACCTTTTACATGCAGGAAGTGGCCGAGGGCGCTGAGGACATGGCCAAGATTCTCAAACTCAATGCTTCCGTATCCATCGAGTCGGGTGATTTCGAAGGCGACTGGGAGAATTGCCGCAAGGTGAAGGAATGGACCCCGCTGGAGCCTGGCGGGAGCGTCGAGCACAAGTACTATTGCCCTGGTCTTGGACTGCTGCTGATCAATGGACTTACAGGTGGTCCAACTGAGAGTGAAGTATTGATAGAGATGAACTCAACCCCGTAGATTCATGTTCTGTTGCTCGCGACTAAACCCCGCCTCGGCGGGGTTTTTGCGTTACCCAACTGGACGCTCCAAAGCGTATTCGCTTTTCTTCGGCGGTGCGGCTAGCCTCGGGAAAGGTTCAAGGGGTAGTTGCTACTCATAAAAACAAAGGAGAGCGACCGATGCTTAGGCACATTCTGATCTGGGTCAATACCGTGTTGTGGCTTGTGACAGCGACAGCCGCCGCTGCGCAGGAATCCTCGTCCGAGCCGGTGTCGTACGTCCTCGCCGGCGCTCTGCTGGACGTCGAGTCCGGAAAAATCCTGCAAAATCAGGCAATCATCGTCGTTGGAGATCGTATCACCGAGCTTGGTCCGGAGTCGGAGCTGGCGCGTCCAGGCGGCGCAGTGCTGATCGACCTCAGCAATCTCACGGTGCTTCCGGGCCTGATCGACGCGCACACGCATCTGAACTCGAACCACAATCTGCATGGCTATCGACGGCTGGAAGTGTCCGCGGCGCGCACGGCTATTTACGGAGTTGTGGGTGCCAAAGCCACGCTGATGGCCGGCTTCACGACGGTGCGAAATGTCGGGGCGGCGCATTACGCCGACATTGCGCTGCGGGACGCGATCAACGCCGGTGAAATTATCGGGCCGCGAATGAAGGTATCCGGACCATCCCTCGGTATGACAGGCGGCCATTGCGACAGCAATCTCTTGCCACCGCGATTTCAGCATCGTTCACAGGGCGTCGCCGACGGCCCGTGGGCCGTACGCGCGAAAGTGCGAGAGAACATCAAATACGGCGTGGATCTGATCAAATTCTGTGCAACCGGCGGCGTTTTGTCCAAGGGTACCGAGGTTGGCGCCGTGCAGTACACACTCGAGGAAATGGAGGCGCTGGTGGATGAGGCGCACGCCCATGGACGCAAGGTTGCCGCCCATGCCCATGGGACCGAGGGCATCAAGCGGGCGATTCTTGCCGGCGTTGATTCGGTCGAGCATGTCAGTCTCATCGACGCCGAGGGACTGCGTCTTGCCAGGAAAGCCGGCACCGCCCTGGTCATGGATATCTACGTTGACGACTACATCATCGCACAAGGCGAGCACGTCGGTATTTTGGAGGAGTCGCTCGATAAATCCCGTCAGGTCGCGAGCAACATGCGGGAAAACATGCGTCGCGCGCACGAGTCAGGCGCCAACGTCGTGTTCGGCACCGACAGCGGTGTTTACCCGCACGGTGACAACGCGATTCAGTTCGGATACATGGTGCGGTATGGCATGTCGCCGCTGGACGCGATCCGTGCGGCAACCGTAAAGGCGGCTGCTCTGCTTGGCATGGAGGGTGATGTCGGCGCCATTGCGCCGGGGTACTTTGCCGATCTCATTGCTGTCGACGGCAACCCGCTGGACGATGTCACGCTGTTGCAGAACGTGCGCGTCGTTATCAAGGGAGGCAAGGTTATCAAGTCTCCCGAGCTTCCCCGAGGCTACAGCGGTGGAGAATGACGCGTACAAATGCCGGTACAAGGGAAATTGTCTTCTTTCCGCGGTACTCCTGCTCACAGTTGGAGCCGTAACAGCGCAGACACCTCTGTCGCCGGAACAGCTCATCGAGCGATCCAACATCAGCGAACTCGAATGGTCCGCGAGCGGTCAGCGACTTGCGCTCGTGGTTACCGAGCCTGTCACCGACGAGGGGCAGCTCGAGAGCATTTGGTTATACGATTCCGAAGACGACCTGTTGCGGCGATTCACCACGGCCGGTGAAGAGAACCGCCGGCCGCGGTGGTCGCCGAGCGGCGACAGGCTTGCGTTCCTGTCGACCCGGGGCGACGGAGAGACGCAGATCTATGTGATGCCGATGAATGGCGGGGAGGCGCAGGCTCTGACCGGGGAGAAGTCCGGCGTGACAGCATTTGAGTGGTCGCCCGACGGCGATGTGATTGCGTACCTGTCCGCCGATCCTGCACCCGACGATGAAGAGGAGAAGAAAAAACTCAAGGATGACGAGATCGTCGTCAGCGAAACCGTCAGACCGACGCATCTGCGACTGATCGACGTTGACTCCCGGACAACGCGATCGTTGACCGAGGGTGCGTGGCGAGTGTCCGCCTTCGCATGGCGACCGGATGGGGCGGGGCTGCTTGTCACTGCGACCGACAATTTCTCAACAGACCTGTTGACCGACCGATTCTTTGCAGTCAGTCGCGATGGCCGCAAAATGAAGGAACTGGCACGCCCTGACGGGCCCGTCAGCAACCTGTCGGTGTCACCCGATCATCGCTTTCTTGCCTACATCGGATCGACCGGGGGCGGACCGGTCCCGCACGGTATTTTCCTGCAGCCGCTGGACGGAGGTCATGCGCGCGACCTGACCGGCGGCACGCTGGATCGCATGATCGCGGATTACGCATGGGCGCGAGATGGCAGCATCCTGGCCGTGGCCGCCGACGGATTCGGTGACCGACTCGTGCGTATCTCCATGGACGGTCTTGTGCGCACGCAGAAGACGTTTCCCGATCAATCGATTGTCGCTTTCGATGTGGCGGGTTCGGTGATCGCATACGGTGGGGGCAGCGCGGTCGATCCGCAGGAATTGTGGATTGCGGACGGATCGGACGAACGGCAGGTCAGCCACCTGAACGACGACTTCACGACATTGATCGAGCCCGAACTGATCCATTACGTGGCGGCGGATGGGATCGACATCGAGGCGGCTCTTTTCACGCCGGAGAAAATGTCACGGCCGCGCAGGGGATGGAAGACCGTGCTGCTGATCCACGGCGGGCCCTCAGGCCGCTGGATGCACCGGATCAATGATTGGGCACAGCTGCTCGTGGCTCGCGGCTATGCCGTACTCGCGCCCAACATTCGCGGCTCGATCGGCTACGGCCTGGATTTTATTCGATCCAATCGTCACGACTGGGGCGGTGCAGACTATCGTGACGCCATTGCCGGCATTGATTATCTGATCGAAAGGGGCATTACGGACCCGGAAAAAATCGCCGTGGCGGGCTGGTCTTATGGCGGCTACATGTCCGCTTGGGCAATCACTCAAACGAACCGCTTCAAGGCCGCGGTCGTCGGCGCTGCGATGACGGATCTGGCCGTCGAGTACGGGACCGAGACAGCAGACATCAACGCATACGATACCTGGTATCTCGGCACACCTTACGAGAATCTGGACGACTTCATTCGCATGTCACCGATGACCTATGTCAAAAATGCCAGCACGCCGGCGCTCATCCTGATCGGTGAAGAGGACGAGATCGACCCCATCGCTCAAAGTCGGCAATTTTATCGGGGGCTGAAGCGCTACGGCGTCGAAACGGAACTGGTTATCTATCCGCGAGAGCCGCATGGGATCAAAGAGCGCAGGCATAAAATTGACGTGATGAACCGCATGGTCGAGTGGATCGATAAGCACACGAAGTGATTTTGTGTCGGAGGATTCAATAGCGTAACTACCCGACTTGTGGCGTCTCACCCTGCAGGACTGTCGCGAAATCCTTGCTGTCAATATTACCTCCGGTCAATATCACAGCAACGGTCTTGCCGCGCACCAGGTCTCGCTCTTGCAGAAGAGCTGCCAGTGAAGCGGCGCCCGCACCTTCGGCGACGTTGTGCGTATCCCGGAAGTAGACTCGTATTGCCTCGGCTATTTCATCCTCGCCGACCTCGACGATGTGGTCTGTACCTTTGGAGTAGATCTCAAACGCTTCCCGCACGGGGACGCGGACCGCTACGCCGTCCGCAAAGGTCGATGCGGACTTCGTCTCTATCAGGCGGCCGGCTTCGAACGACAGCTTCACGGCCAGCGCCTCCGTCGAGACGACACCGACGACTTTCGTGTTCAGCCCCAGCGCGTCTCGCGCCGCGATAACGCCGCAAATTCCCGAGCCGCAGCCGATCGGCACATACACCGTGTCGAGGTCGGGTGCCGCGGCAAACAACTCGAGCGCATAACTTGCGACGCCGCGAACAAGTTCAGGGTGAAAGGACGGCGCCATGTAAAGATTCTCTTCTTTCGAGAGGCGTTCAGCCTCGACACGCGCGTCGTCGTAATCATCGCCGTATTCGATGACAGTAGCTCCAAAGCCTCGCATCGCGGCGTTTTTCTCCGGCGAATTCGCGCGCGGGACCAATATCTTGATTGGCAGTCCGGCGGCTGTAGCGGCTTTCGCCTGACTCTGGCCGTGGTTGCCGCGTGTGGCCGTGATGATTCCCTGAACATCGGGGTGAGCGCGCTTCAGCCATTCGACAAAAGTGATGCCGCCACGAATCTTGAACGCTCCGGTCGGTGTATGATTTTCATGCTTTACCCAGACTGTTGCCTGTACCAATTCGCATAGCTGCGGCCAGACGAGTTGAGGCGTTGGTTGCATGTGCGAGTGCACCAGCCGCGCTGCTGTTTCGAGGTCATCCCGGGTAAAAAGTGGCATTGTTATTATCCTGAAGTCGTCAACCCGTATGATATCTTGCGACGGAATCATAATCATCGAGCACCGTGTGGTCGATTAATTATCGGGATCACTTCCAGGCACGAGACTCAACTATGGACATCAAGCTACTGGCAACAGTCTTTGGCACTATTTTCCTGGCCGAATTGGGAGACAAAACTCAACTTGCTACGCTGTTGTTCGCCGCACGCGAAGGTTCCAGTCTCATGACAATTTTTGTCGCGGCGTCTTCGGCTCTGATCGCCACCACCGCAATCGGCGTATTGGCAGGCGCCGTCATCGCAAACTATGTGGAGCCCAGATACCTGTCATACATGGCCGGTGTCGGATTCATATTCGTTGGTGCATGGACTATCTGGCAGGCGTGACTATCGTCAGCTCGCAGTAAATCTCATGTGTGAGCTTGGCAAAGCCGGGTATCACCGGCGAACAGCGGCAATCAGATCTGCGACTGCAGGTAGTTTTCGACCCCGAGTTTGCCGACCAGGTCCAGCTGCGTCTCCAGCCAGTCGACGTGCTCTTCTTCGGACTTCAGGATCGCATCGAACAAGTCCCGGCTGACGTAGTCCTTATGGGCCTCGCAGTAGGCAACGGCCGCCTTCAGGTCCGGCATCGCGTCCATCTCGAGGTCGAGATCGCATTTCAGCATCTCGGGGATGTCTTCACCGATGCGCAACTTGCCGAGGTCCTGCAGATTCGGCAGCCCCTCGAGAAACAGAATCCGCTCGATCAATGAGTCGGCATGTTTCATCTCGTCGACAGACTCGCCGTACTCGTGATCGCCGAGCTTGTCGAAGCCCCAGTCCTTGAACATGCGTGAGTGCAGGAAATACTGATTGATCGCGATCAACTCGTTCTTCAACACGCGGTTCAGGTGTTTGATGACGGTTGTGTCACCTTTCATTGCGATACTCCCGGTGCGGGGGGGCAGGGGTTATTCGTGCCGACAATCATAACCGTTTGTCGGATGTCAGGACCCCCGCGATGAAAAAAAGCCCCGCGTCGCGAGGCTGTCAGGTATCTCGATCAGGAGGGCCGCGGCTATGCCGCGTGTGGCCGACTGATTGTCGGCTGGGCAGGCGCCTGTTTTGCGTGCGTCTCGTTGAGAATCGTGACGGCTTGTTCCTTGCAGCTGCCGCACGAAGACGCCACGCCCAATTCGCGCTGCAGCTGCCAGAGATCGCGCACACCGGCCTGGGCCGCGTGGCGGATTTGCTTGTCGGTAATGGCGTGGCAGATACAGACGTACATGATTTCAACGAGTTACGAGCTTGATGTGATTAAACTGCAAATGCGAATGATTGTCAATACCATTCGCGGCCAAGGAATTGGCTACAGTTGGTACGTA
Source organism: Pseudomonadota bacterium (assembly GCA_022560695.1). Classification (GTDB taxonomy): domain Bacteria; phylum Pseudomonadota; class Gammaproteobacteria; order Steroidobacterales; family Woeseiaceae; genus UBA1847. Next base: position 2,429 of record JADFSP010000049.1, on the reverse strand, counting down.
ATCCCCAGATACACTGTTCGCGGCAGGCCCGGGCGTGCGCCGGCGGGGCGCCGTGATGCGATGTAGCTCTCATCGAACAGGTTGTCGATTTTGACGTAGGTAGAGAGCTTCGGCGTAAATCGCCAGCCCGCGATGAGATCCCAGACCACGCGATCATCAATGGCGTTCTGTGCCACAAATGCGCCCTGGCCGGCCCTGGTGCGCAATTTACCGATGTAGTTGGCCGCAATATTGATACGCCAGCGTTCGGTCTGCAGCCCGGCGGCGATTCTGAGCTGGTGCTCCGGGATGTACGGCAGTTCGTCGCCGATCTCGACCCGGCCCCAGGGTTCGAAATCGCTGTCGAACGCGCTCTTGAAGCCGGCCTCGGTCGTCCACGTGTACTGCAGGTTCAAGGGCAGGCGGATGCGGCCCAGATGCCAGCCGTACCCGGCGCTGAATTCGAGGCCGGCGACGGTGACTTCGCCACCGTCGAACTGGTCGCCAATCTCGCCGCCGCCGCCCGTTGATTCGGTGACGGTGCCGACGAGGTTGTCGTAATTATTGATGAAGTAAATTGCCTCGATGTCGAATGCACCGCGGCTGTAACGCGTGCCGATCTCGATGTTGATGCTCTCTTCCTCGCTCGCCGAGCTGCCCGGCGCCGGGGGGTTGAAGCCCCGGTGGATGCCTGCCAACAGCCGCCAGTCGTCGTTAAAGCGATACAGCACGCCCATGCCCGGGATCAGCACCGAAACGCCGTTTTCTCGTGTAAGGACAGGCACTTGCCGCCGGGCCGGATCGTCAGTCGCGTAGTCGACGCGGAGCATATCGATGTCCTCGAAGCGCAGCCCCGGCGTCAGGATCCAGTTGCCCATGCGGATCTCGGTATCGACGAACACGGCACGTACGTCGGCCTGACTCACGCGGTTCGTTCGCGAGCCGGGCGCGCCGGCCGTCGTGAGGAACAGCGCGCCGTCCTGCATGCGATAGCCGTCCTCGTGCTGGAAGCGGTCTTCCTCGTCCTCGTGCAGGCGGATGCCGGCCGTCAGTGCGATTTCCGTGTCACGGTAGCCGAAGTCCCACTGCAACTTCGCCTCAATACCCTGTGAGTAGTAGGAGCGGTTGTTGGCGCGTTTGACGATCGCGCCGTCGGGGCTCGTCGCGCCGCGCAGGTAGCCAAGTTCCGTGGCGAAAGCGGCCTCATCGTCGAGAACACTGCCGATGCGCGTGCCCGCGACCGACTGCAGCTTGTACCAGTTGCGCGAGAAGTCATTCCGATACGCTGTGATCTTGCCGCGCCAGCTGTTTCCCGGATCGATGACGTAGCTCAGTTGATATTGGTTGTGCTCGCTCTTGAACACATCGCCTGCGGAGGCGGCATAGCGGCGCGCCGGGTCAATTGCGAAATCACTGTCCACGAGCCCGAGGTAGGTCGCGTCGGAGTCCTGCTCGGTGTAGCCGGCCTTGAGCCGCAGGCTCTGGTACAGCGCGCCGGACGGATCGCTGTCGAGCTGCAGCTTGGCGATGTAGTCCCTGAGCGCGTAGCCCGTGTCGCCGCCCGTCGGCCCGTCGATGTGCTTGAAACCGTCGCTGGCGCTTTGCACGGTCTCCAGGAGCCATGAGAGACGACGGCCATGATGGCCGAAATTCACGTGCGCATCGTGTGTGTTGTAGTCGCCGACACGCACGTCGATCTTGCCGCCGCTCGCGGCCGGTATCGGTGTCGAGATCATGTTGATCGCACCGCCCGTGGTCCGCGGCCCGATGATGACGGCTGCCGGACCCTTGAGTACCTCGATCGAGTGCATGCGCCGCTGTGTCGGAAAGTAATAGGCCGCCGGCGCAGAGTAGGGCGCCGGCGCGATCAGGATGCCGTCTTCGAGCAACGCGATCCGGGCGCTGCGATCGAGTCCGGAGCCGCGAATGCCGATGTTCGGGCGCAGGCCGAAGCCTTCCTCTTCCTGCACGTACACGCCGGGCACCGTGCGCAGCACGCGCAGGATGTCGGTCGCGATGAACACCTCGAGTGCCTCGTTGTCGATGATGTGCGCGGATCCCGGCACATCCGCCACGTCACTCTTGCGGCCGATGATCGTGACCGTATCGATGGGCGCGATAAAGTCGTCCGGATGCACTGTCCCGGCCCCGGCGCCGGGGCTTGCCAGGACGAGAAAAATAGCCACTGCACTCAATGTCGTGCAGCCGCCCGATGGGTGTGCCATCCGTGGATCCTGTGGTTACGCGCTTCAGGCCGGGATATTAATGCTAATGAGAATTATTCGCAATTGCGGAAAGTGCGTATGCCGTTGATGGCAGAGCTGCAGGAGGGGCTTTAGCCGTGACTTGCCCGGGGCTGGTCGCTCTCGCACATCCCTGTGCTCCGCGACATTAGGTCGTCCTGACCACAAAGATCTTCCTACACAGGGATGCGCCAACGTGGCAACATT
>JADFSP010000022.1 GCA_022560695.1 Pseudomonadota bacterium | reverse complement strand
GCTGCAACAGGTGTCGGCGAACATGCCGGATGATCTGCCGGTCTGCTATGCGACGGGCGAGGAATCGCTGCGCCAGGTAGCGCAACGTTCGAACAGGCTCGGCTTATCAAGTACTTCGTTGCGATTACTTGCCGATACCTCACTCGACAACGTGCTCGAACAAGCAAAAAAATGCAGTGCGCGCATCATCATCATTGACTCGATACAAACGATGGTGAGTACGGGGTTGCCGTCTGCACCGGGGTCAGTTGCGCAGATGCGTGAATGCGTTGGGCGCATCGTGCAATTCGCAAAACAGCACGATGTGTCCGTTTTCCTGATCGGTCATGTCACCAAGGAAGGCGCGATTGCCGGGCCGAGGGTGGTCGAACACATGGTCGACACAGTCCTCTATTTCGAGAATGATCCGGCGAGTCGATACACGCTGATTCGCTCGGTGAAAAATCGGTTTGGCGCTACGGGTGAAATGGGTGTGTTTGCGATGACGGAAACGGGGTTTCGCGAAGTGCGCAATCCATCGGCGATTTTCCTGTCGCGCGATTCCATGACGGGGCCCGGCAGCATTGTATCGATTGCCTGGGAGGGCAGCCGTCCGTTGCTCGTCGAAATTCAGGCGCTGGTCGCCGAGGGCAACGGCAGTTATCCGAAACGTCTGGCGCAAGGCGTGGATCAGAATCGCCTGACGCTGTTGCTGGCCGTGCTGCAACGTCATGGCGGTATTACACTCGGTACCGAGGATGTGTTTGTCAACGTCGTCGGCGGTTTGCGAATCGCGGAAACGGCTGTCGACCTGCCGTCATTGCTGGCGATCGCTTCGAGCTTTCGGGATAAGCCGTGCCAGGAGCGTCTCGTGAGCTTTGGTGAAATCGGCCTGACTGGCGAAGTTCGACCGGTTCGATTCGGCGCTGAGCGGATCGCGGCAGCGGCCAAGCAGGGATTCACGCACGCCATTGTGCCCAAGGGGAATGTGCCGAAAAAACCACCAGACGGTATCGACGTGATCGGCATCACGCGACTAAGAGACGCCCTCGATTCGGTCTGCCAAGCAACTATCGGCAGGGATGAACTCCGTTAATGTCACGTTGACCGGGTAGCTAGTCTTCGCATTCATGTTCCGCGACGCGCCGGCCTACGCGGACAGTGCGAATGCGATTGTCGTCCACTGTGACAACCTCGATCGGGTAACCACTTATTTTCAAGCATGTCGAAGGATCCGGGATCGTCTCGAGCAGTTCGACAATCAATCCGTTCAGCGTCTTCGGTCCGTCCGTCGGCAAGTCCCAATTCTGTGAGCGGTTCAGTTCCCGAATATTTGCCGTTGCGCTGACCAGAAACGAGTCGGGGCCTTCGCGTATGACATCGTCATCATCGTGGGCAGGATCGCTGGTGAACTCTCCGACAATTTCCTCGAGGATGTCCTCGAGCGTGACGATGCCCTGGATATCGCCGTATTCGTCAACGACGAGTGCGACGCGCTCGCGGCGGCGCTGAAATTGCACCAGTTGCATACTGAGTGGTGTTCCTTCCGGAACGAAATAAGGCTCCTCGAGCAATCTTTTCAGTGCGTCTTTATCAAGCGAGTGTTGTGCCAGGTTCGCGAGCCGGCGCAAGTGAAGGATTCCGACGACCTTGTCGATGTTGTCTTCGTACACGGGCAGACGCGTGTATTGGCTTGCCGCGATAATGCGCTCGATGACGTCGATCTCGTCATCCAGATCGATACCGACGATCTCATTGTGTGGAACCATGACGTCGTCCACCGTGACCTTTTCAAGGTCGAGAATGCTGATGAGCATCTGCCGGTAGCGATTCGAGATGCGGCCGCCGGCCTCATGGACGACCGTCCGCAATTCCTCATGGCTCAGCGAGTGCGACGGTACGCCGTCGTCACGGACGCCGAACAGATACAGCACGCCGTTGGATGCCACGTTGATCAGCCAGACGAGCGGGTAGGTGATTTTCGACAGTGGGTAGTAAATCATCGCCGCTGGAAATGCGACCCGTTCCGGATGCAGGGCGGCAAGCGTTTTCGGCGCGGTCTCCGAAAATATCAACACGACCAGCGTCAAGATCAACGTGCCTAACGCTACGGCAGGTTGCCCGCCAAGCTTGAAGGCGATGATTGCGACCAGCGCCGCCGCCGAGAAATTGACGAGGTTATTGCCGAGCAGGATCAAGCCGAGCAGGCGATCGGGACGTTGCAACAGGCGCTCGGCCAGTTTGGCGCCACGGTGCCCCTCACGTGCTCGGTGGCGTAGTTTGTAGCGGTTCAGGCTCATGAGAGCCGTTTCCGAGCCGGAGAAAAAGGCGGAAAGCAGTAACAAAGCGACAAGCAGCCCGATCAGGGCCCCCAGTGGAACGTCATCGCCCAAAAAACGAATACCTCCATATGCACCGCTGGCGTCTCAGTTCAGCAGGACGCCGACGGACTGTCAAGGAAACAGGTCCTAGCCCCAGCTCCGGTGCAGCAGCTCTTCCAAAATGTAGCGGCTGCCGAAATAGGCCAGACACAGCAACGCAAACCCGCCGAGATACAAATACACGGCGCGCTTGCCGCGCCACCCGGCGAAGTACCGGCCTGCCAGCAAGGTACCAAATAGCAGCAATGCGAGCAGCGAAAGTACGGTCTTGTGCACCAGGTGCTGGGCGAAAAGGTCTTCGACGAACATGGCGCCCGAGACCACGGCCAAAGTAAGACCCGCGAAGCCCGCGGTCGTCACGCCGTACAAGAGCTTTTCGGTTGTCTCCAGCGGGGCAAACAGGTGATTGATGGCAGACAGCTGTCCGGCCCGCAGACGGCGGTCCTGAAGCAAGGCATAGACGGCGATTATTGCGCCGGCGCTCAACAGGCCATAGGCGAACATCGATATCAAAATGTGCGCCTCAAGTTGCCATGTGAGACTGGCACCGCCGGCTGCTGCCTGCGAGCCCGTCGCCAAGGCGGCTAGCGCGGCCAGAACGAGCAGTCCGGCAACGAGGCCGCGCAATACAGGTTCGAACGCCGCGAGCAGGCCAATCAGCGCGAGTTGCAGTCCGATCAGCGACAGCGCATTGCTGAGTGACAGCTCGATCGCGTCGCCCGGCATCACCGACGCATAGAGGAGTCGCGCATGGGCGACCAGCGCTGCAGCGCAAAGCGCAAACGCCGCCGCCAGCAATAGTCGGGAGTACTCTGAACAGCGCGGCAGGCGGCTCATGGCAAATGCGGCCGCCGCGACGGAGTACACAAAAAGAAGTGTGATTTGAGACACAGAAACCGGTTGGTCATTCACCTAACGTTCGGTCAGATGAATGATCCCATACGGTGAACGCCATTAGAACCCTTCAGCCTTGCTGGCGGGCGGGAAAACGGCCGGGCGGGCAGGCGGGATCGAACAAGGGCTGGGGCGGTAACAGCATGCGCATCAGAATTCTGGGTTGTAGCGGTGGCATCGGCGCGGGTTTGCGGACCTCCGCAATGCTGATCGATGATGATGTCCTGCTTGACGCCGGCACCGGTATCGGCGATCTCGCCATCGAGGAGCTGAATACCATTCGCCACGTTTTCCTGACGCACGCGCATCTGGACCACGTTGCCGGGTTGCCGATGCTCGTCGATAGTATATTTGACGAAAATTTCACGACGCCGTTAACGGTCTATGCGCGTGAAGAGACCTTGCGTGCAATCCAGACACACCTGTTCAATGACGTAATCTGGCCTGATTTTTCGAAGTTGCCCGCGCCCGAAAATCCCATGCTGCGCTACCGGGTCTGCAGCCCGGGTGACACAGTGACGCTCGGGCACCGCGATTTCTATGCGGTGGATGTCATGCACAGTGTTCCTTCTCTCGGCTTTACCGTGAAGAATTCCGGCGGTGTGTTTGCGGTCAGCGGCGATACGAAAACCAATGAAACGCTTTGGCCGGTATTGAACGCGTGCAAAGACCTGAAAATCCTCGTCATCGAAGTATCGTTTCCGAACGAAATGGAAACTCTGGCGACCGAGGCCGGTCACTATTGTCCACGCACACTGACGCGGGACCTGGAGCGACTGCGGCACAAGCCCGAGATCTGGCTGACGGGCATGAAGCCCGGCGAAGAGCAGCGTATTCTGGAGCAGGTCATCGACGCAGCGCCGGACAAGAACATTCGCATGTTATCGCGCGGTACGGTGCTCACGGTTTGAAGCATTGATACTCCGTCAACGTGGAAGTGACGGCGTACTACCCGCGTCGAGCCGATTCTCTTAGACTTGCTGCAGGTGCTCGCCGTTGCCGCGAGCATGCTCTCAACATCCCATGCCTGCACAGGACAGATCAGGACATGTTCGACAATTTGAGCGGCCGGCTGACTGAGGCGGCCCGAAGTCTCAGCGGCAAGGGCCGGCTTACCGAGGCAAACATCAATGACACGGTGCGCCAGGTGCGGCTTGCGCTGCTCGAGGCCGATGTCGCGTTGCCCGTGGTCAAGACCTTCATCGAGCGGATTCGGCAACGTGCGCTTGGCGGGGAAGTGGGCAAAAGTCTTACGCCGGGACAGGCGCTCGTCAAGATTATCCACGCCGAGCTTGTTACGCTTTTGGGCGGCGAACAGGCGCCATTCGATCTCAGGGCCAGACCGCCCGTCGTCGTTTTGCTGGTGGGCCTGCAAGGCGCCGGCAAGACAACGACTGCCGCCAAGCTGGCCAAACGGCTGATCGACTCCGAGCGTAAGCGTGTCATGCTCGTGAGCGTCGACATCCATCGGCCGGCGGCAATTTTGCAGCTGCAAACGCTGGCGGAGGAGGTCGGCGCGCTGCACTGTCACAGTGACGCAGGGCAGCAACCGGTCGCAATCGTCGAGCGCGCGCGCGACGACGCGCGACGTTCGCACGCTGACGTGCTGATCGTCGACACCGCCGGGCGGCTGCACGTGGACGAGGAAATGATGCGTGAAGTCGCCGACGTACACGCACAGGCGCAACCGCTGGAGACGCTGTTTGTCATTGACAGCATGGCGGGACAGGATGCCGTCAATGCAGCCAGGGCGTTTGACGCGAGCCTGCCGCTGACCGGTGTGATCCTGACGAAAGCCGATGGCGATGCCAAAGGTGGTGCGGCGTTGTCGGTGCGGGAGGTCACGGGCAAGCCGATCCTGTTTCTCGGCACCGGCGAGAAGGTCGATGCGCTGGAAGCGTTTCATCCGGAACGCATGGCATCCCGCATCCTCGGCATGGGTGACGTACTGTCCCTGGTCGAGGACATAGAAGGTAAAATCGACAACGACAAGGCTCAGAGACTCGCCAGGAAGATCAAGAAGGGGCGCGGTTTCGACCTGTTCGATCTACGTGATCAGCTCGAGCAGATGACGAAAATGGGCGGGCTTGCAGCGATACTCGATAAATTGCCGGTTCCGGGTAACGTCAATGCGGCCGCCGTGAATGACCGTGCGAACGAGCAACAGCTGCGTCGACAGGTCGCAATCATCAATTCCATGACGCCGTCGGAACGCCGCTTTCCGAAGACGATCAACGGCTCGCGCAAGAAACGCATCGCCCGGGGTAGCGGGCTTGCGGTGCAGGACGTGAATCGGCTGCTCAGGCAGCACATGCAAATGGAGAAGATGATGCAGAAGATGTCGCGGGGCGGAATGACGCAAGTACTGCGCGGCATGCGGGGCGGCAGGCCACCCCCAGGCATGCGTTAAGGTAAGCTCCAAGCTCCCGAATTTCCTCGAAATTTTCGCCGCAAAAACGCTTCACATTTAAGTCGAAACCGGTACAATGCGTGGCCTGCTCGGGTCGTGCCCGGGTTCGGGCATGTCTGCCCTTCACAGGAAGTTAACGGAAAAACAATGGTTAGCATTCGTCTTTCGCGCGCAGGCGCGAAAAAACGTCCTTTTTATCACGTGGTGGTCACCGACAGCCGCAATCGTCGGGACGGCCGGTATATTGAGCGTCTGGGTTTCTTCAATCCGGTGGGCAAGGACCATGAAGAGAATCTGCGCATTGATCTCGAGCGTGTCGATTACTGGATCGGTCAGGGCGCCCGGCCGTCCGAGCGCGTTGCCTCTTTACTAAAAGCGCACCGCAAGGCCGCCGCCAGTGCGTGATGACGGGCCGACGGTCAAAGGCCGGCCCGAACTGACACGGTGTGACGGACTCTGAGATACAGCCGGTTTTACTGGGCCGGATCGAAGGTCTCTATGGCGTCAAGGGTTGGGTCAAGGTGTTTTCGTACACCAAGCCGCGTGAAGCGATTCTGAACTACGATCACTGGCTGGTGTTGCGGAATGATCAATGGCAGCCACTGGCACTACTGCAAGGCAAACGCCACGGCAAGTCGGTCATCGCCTGCCTCGAAGGAATCGAGGATCGCGATGCCGCTGCCGGGTTGCTTGGATGCGATGTCGGCGTTGCGCGTGGCGATCTGCCCGATATCGAGAGTGGCCGGTACTACTGGACCGATCTCGAGGGCATGAAAGTGGTTGACCGTGGCGGTGACGAAATCGGCAAGGTCGCGTACGTGATGGAAACCGGCGCCAACGATGTACTGGTTACGGTGGGAGAGCGAGAACGGTTGATCCCGTTCGTCGCGGACAAGGTTATTCTCGACGTAGATCTCGCCAATGGCGTCATCACGGTCGACTGGGACTGGGACTGACATCGTGAAAATAGCGGTAGTCAGCATCTTCCCGGGAATGGTGGGCGGCATCGCTGAATACGGTGTCGTGGGACGAGCCATCGAGCGGCAGCTGGTGTCGCTGCATTGTGAGGACCCGCGCACGTTCGCGGCTGACGCGCATCGCACTGTCGACGACAGACCGTACGGCGGCGGCCCCGGAATGGTTATGAAATATGAGCCCGTGGCTGGAGCTATTCGTGCTGCCAGGGCAGGGTTGCCGGAGAATAGTCCGGTCATCTGTCTTTCGCCACAGGGGCGTGTTTTCGACCAGGCGGAGGCAGGAAGGCTTGCCAGAATGCCGGGGATGGTGTTGCTCGCAGGCCGCTACGAGGGCATCGACGAGCGCCTGATTGAAAATGAGGTTGATGAGGAACTGTCGCTCGGCGATTTCGTATTGTCGGGTGGCGAAATCGCCGCGATGGCCGTGATCGACGCGGTGGTGCGGCTGTTGCCGGGTGTGCTCGGGGACGCTGAATCGGCTGAGCAGGACTCTTTTATGCAGGGGCTGCTCGACCACCCGCATTACACGCGTCCGGAACGGGTCGGCGGCAAACGGGTGCCGTCTGTGCTGTTGTCCGGCGATCATGCCCGCATCGCACGCTGGCGGTACAAACAGGCCTTGGGCCGTAGCTATTTGCGGCGGCCGGACATGGTGAAGAAATTGAGATTGAGTCGCGAGCAACGACAATTGCTCGACGAGTTTTTGGCGGAACGCGGTTTACCGCAACAGAATTTGAGATCCGGTCGAAACGCCGGCAGGTAGAGAATCATGAGCAAAATAATCGAAGCAATCGAACAGGAACAAATGAACAAGGAACTTCCGGAGTTTTCTCCCGGGGATACGATCGTTGTTCAGGTCAAGGTCAGGGAAGGCACCCGTGAGCGTCTGCAGGCGTTCGAGGGTGTTGTCATCGCCAAGCGCAATCGCGGCCTCAACTCATCGTTTACGGTCCGAAAGATTTCTCACGGAGAGGGCGTCGAGCGGGTATTCCAGACATACAGCCCAACGGTCAGTTCGATCACCGTGAAACGCCGCGGCGATGTCCGTCGCGCCAAGTTGTACTACTTGCGTGGCCGTACCGGCAAGGCGGCGCGCATCAAGGAAAAAATCTGACCTCGATGTCGATCGGCTGCCGCTGTGGCTGGATAGCCGCTGACGTCCGCGTCATTCCAAATGTGTGCCGGAGTCCACATCATGCGACCCGGCCGGTCAGGTAGCCTGAACCAATCCGCAATAGCGGGGTCATTCTGGGCATGAGTATGGTTACGCGCATTACCGGACCAAGAGTTCTGCTGCTGGCGTTGGTCGCCATGCTGATGAGCGGTTGCGCGTTGTTGATATCGGCGGCGGCGAGCAGGTTTGCCGACAATCTTTCGAGTGCGATCCTCAATCAGGACGATCCCGAGACGGTTCGAGCAGGCGCGCCATCGTACCTGCTGTTGCTGGACAGCTTTCTCGAAGGCAATCCGGACGATCCGGCGTTGTTGACTGCTGCTGCCACGCTGTATGCATCCTATGGTGCTGTCTTCGCCGACGACGAGCGGCGTGCTGCGCGTATGACCGCCCGGGCGCGCAAATACGCATCGAAAGCCATGTGCGAGACTTACTCGCCTGCCTGCGACTGGCCAGGTCAGAACTACGACGAGTTTGTTGCGAGCCTCGGCGGAATATCGCGTAAACAGGCCGATGTACTCTACGCCTATGGCTTTGCAATGCTCGCCTACCTGCGGGCGCACAGCTCGGACTGGAACGCATTGGCCGAATTGCCACACGTTGAGGCGCTTTTCAGTCATTACCTGACGATCACGGGCGCGGGCGCGAATCGCGCCGTGCACACTTACATGGGGATACTGTTGACGTTGCGCCCGCCGGCTCTTGGCGGCAGGCCGGAGGAGGCGCGTGCGCACTTCGAGAAAGCGATCGCGCTGACGAACGGCAGGGACCTCGCAGCCAAAGTCGAGTTTGCCCGGGGCTACGCAAGGGTGCTTTATGAACGCGAGCTTCACGACGAACTGCTCAATGACGTGTTGCATGCGGATCCATACGCCGACGGATTCACGCTCGGCAATGTAATGGCGCAGGAAGACGCTGCGATATTATTGGCTGAAGCGGACGAGTATTTCTGAACGATTTCGGCAAATGGACATTGGTTAAATTGGACTTGCGAACGGACATCCGATGAAAAAAGCACTGTTGACACTATTGGCGTTGACGATCTGCGGAACGGCAAATACCGCGGTCCTGAAAATTGCCACGATTACGCCTGAGGGCTCGCAGTGGATGAAGGACATGCGCGCCGGCGCCAGGGAGATTCGTGAACGAACCGACGGCCGCGTGCAGATCAAGTACTACGGCGGCGGTGTGATGGGCAACGATACGAAAGTGCTGGGCAAGATTCGCATCGGTGCTTTGCAGGGAGGTGCGTTCACACCGACAGCGCTCGCTGCGTTGTATACGGACTTGAATTTATACGGACTGCCAATGGTGTTCGATTCCGAAGAAGAGGCGGCCTATGTCCGTGAACGTCTCGATACGCGGCTGCAGGTTGGTCTGGAGGATGCCGGCTTCGTCAATTTCGGTTTTGCGGCGGGCGGTTTTGCGGTCATCATGTCCAACACTCCGGTGCGCACGCTGGATGACATGAAGGGCAAGCGTGTTTGGGTGCCGGAGGGTGACACGATCAGCTATATCTCGATGAAAGCAATGTCCCTGTCGCCCGTGACCCTGCCGTTGACGGACGTGCTGACCGGATTGCAGACCGGACTCATCGACATCGTCGCCATTTCTCCGATCGGCGCCCTGGTGCTGCAGTGGCACACCAAGATCAAGTATATAACTGAGCTTCCCCTCGTCTACACTCTCGGATACATGGCGATCGACAAGAAAGCGTTTCAAAAGATCAACTCCGAAGACCAGGCCACGGTACGTGAAGTCATGGCTCGTATGTATGAAAATTTCGATCGATCCAATCTGATCGACAACCGGGCTGCCAGGGACGCATTGCTGAACACCGGCATCGAGAGCGTCAGTGTCGGCGAAGTCGAATATGCACGTATTCGGGAACTTCTGCGACGGTCGAACCGCAGCCTTGGGGAGCAGGGCCTGTTCACGCTCGAACTTTATGACGAAATGATGGCGTACGTGCAGGAGTATCGTCTTGAAAATGGCACGACGGCTGCCGAGTAACCGTGTCCGAAACTATTTTCGCTGCATTGTCTCGCCTCGAGCGGTTTGGCCGGCTCGCAGAGAACGCAGCTCTAGTCATATTGCTCGGCGGCATGATTCTGCTGGCCTGTGGCCAGATCGTACTCCGCGAAATTTTTGAAACCAGCCTCATCTGGGCCGACGAAGTGATCAAGCTTGCGGTGCTGTGGCTGGCCATGGTTGGCTCGATCGCGGCCAGTCGTGACAACCGTCATATTCGCATCGATGTACTTTCCCATTTGCTCCCGAAGCAGGTTGTTGTCGTGACTCGCATGCTGGTCGACGTTTTTGCGGCGGCGGTTTGCGCTGTGATCGCGTGGCACGCGGGGCGGTACCTGCAAATCGATGTGGAATACGACAACACCGTGCTGGTTGACGCTCCTGCCTGGATCGCGCATGCCGTGCTTCCGATCGCATTCGCGCTCATCAGTTATCGTTTCGTTGTTTCGGTTCTGCAGCAAGTTCATCAGTTGCTCAAAGGGAGCGCTCAGGTGACGGCAGAATGATTCTCCTGAGCATCGTTCTCATATTGCTCGCGACTCTCGGTGCGCCGCTGTTCACGATCATCGCGACAAGCGCGATGGTGGGGTTTCAGAGCGAAGACACCGACCTGATGAACATGGCGCTGGAGTTGTTGAGTATTGCGGACATGCCGTTTCTTGCTGCCATACCGATGTTCACATTTGCCGGCTACCTGTTAAGTGAAAGCAACGCACCGCAACGACTCGTGCGGTTGACCGGCGCGTTGCTCGGGTGGATGCCCGGCGGGTTGGCGCTCGTCTCGCTGGCAGCCTGTGCTTTTTTCACGGCGTTCACCGGCGCTTCGGGTGTAACGATTATTGCGCTGGGCGCAATTTTGTATCCGGCATTGCGGCACGATGGCTATCCAGACAAATTCAGCCTCGGGCTCGTGACCTCTTCCGGCAGTCTCGGGCTGTTGTTTGCACCGTCGCTGCCGCTGATCCTCTACGGTGTGATCGCCGAAGTTTCAATTGATCACCTTTTTCTGGCCGGCATTCTGCCTGGGCTCATAATGCTGGCGATGCTGTCGGGATGGAGTCTCTGGGTCAATCGCAGCAATCGCAGGCAATCCTATACGTTTTCGATGTCCGCGGTGCGCTCGGCAGTGCGCGAATCCATTTGGGAGCTGCCGCTCCCAGTGGTCGTGCTCGGCGGCATTTACTCGGGATTTCTTGCAGTTTCCGAAGCGGCGGCGATAACCGCGTTGTATGTGTTCCTCGTCGAAGTCGTCATTCTGCGCGAAATTCGTCTCGCTGACTTGCCGCGTGTCGTTCGGGAGTCGATGGTTCTCGTCGGCGGGATCCTGATTATCCTCGGTGTGTCCCTGGCGTCGACCAATTACATGATCAGTGCCGGTATTCCGCAGATGCTGTTGGAATTCGTGGCGAGCTTCGTCAGCAGTCAGGTCTCGTTCCTGGTGCTGCTGCTCATATTCTTACTCGTTCTCGGCGCGATCCTGGATATTTTCTCGGCGATCGTGCTGATCGTGCCGTTGATATTGCCGATTGCAGCGCAATACGGCGTACACGACGTTCATCTCGGCATCGTGTTTCTCGCCGCGATGCAACTCGGATACATGACGCCACCTGTCGGCCTGAACCTGTTCATCGCGAGTTTCCGCTTTGAGAAGTCGATCATGCATGTGTATTCGGCGACCTTCCCATTTCTGATTATCCTCACGTTGTCTGTCATCCTGATCACTTTCTGGCCCGAACTGTCGTTGTGGCTGGTTCCGAATTAGCGGCGGAGGCGGTCAGCGCCACGGGCGAGTACACTTGACGCCGGCGACGACGTTCACGAGGGGCAATATCGTGCATCGACTCAGAGTCATTTTTCTTTGCGGGTGTTTCGCTGCAGCGAACGGCGCCGGCGTGGCGGCTGAACAATATGACATGCGTCTGCCGCCGGACTTCATCATGGACGTGTTTGCGGATGTTCCGGGTGCCCGTTCGCTGGCACTGGGTGACGGTGGCACGGTGTTCGTTGCCGGCGGCTCGACAGGCGCGGTCTATGCCGTTATTCGCGAAGATGACGATCAGCAACGGGTCGTTAAAGTTGCAAGTGGGCTAAACTGGCCAAATGGCATCGCGGTTCACGACGGCGATCTCTATGTTGCAGAAATTTCGCGAGTTACGAAGTATCGCAATTTAGAGGCATCGCTCGCGGATGTGCCGGTCGCGGAAGTGCTCGATATCGAGCTGCCGTCCAAGAGCCACCATGGCCGTCGGTACATCGACTTCGGACCGGATGGAAAGTTGTACATCAGTATTGGTGCGCCGTGCAACGTTTGCGAGGATGCCGGTTTCGGGGAAATCATCCGCATGAATCCGGATGGTTCGGGCCGCGAGACATTCGCCGAAGGTATTCGAAATTCGGTCGGCTTTTCCTGGCACCCGCTGACTTCCGAACTGTGGTTTACCGACAATGGCCGTGACGAGCTCGGGGACGATCGCCCGCCCGATGAACTCAACAGGGCACGGAAGACCGGGCTGCATTTCGGTTTTCCATACTGTCATGGCGGAGACATTCCGGACCCCGACTACGGACAGGGCCACGATTGTGATCATTATACGGCGCCCGCACAAAAGCTCGGACCGCATGTCGCGGCCCTCGGTATTGCGTTTTACACTGGCGGCATGTTCCCCGCGGATTACCGGGAGCAATTGTTTATTGCCGAACATGGATCCTGGAATCGAACTGAGAAAAGCGGCCATCGCGTGACGCTGGTTCGGTTCGACAATGGAAGGCCCGTATCCTACGAGACTTTCGCCGACGGTTGGTTGCGGGAGGAGGACGGTTCGGTGACCGGACGCCCGGTCGATTTGCTCGTTCTGGATGATGGGTCGATGCTCGTCAGCGACGATTATGCGGGCAAAGTGTATCGAATCCGTTACGTTGGCGTGCCAAGATAGGAGCCAACCCAAGTTCGGTTATCGGTAATTGTCAGTAGACAGGAGTAACGCAAGGCATGAGCAAGCGAAACGCAGTAATACGTTTTTTTGGCGCTGTCTGGACCGGCGTCGATGGCTTTCGGAAAATTCTGCACCTGTTGCTGTTGTTGATGGTGTTCGCGGTATTTATCGGTTCGATGTCAGGGACTTCTTCGCTGGTGCCGGACGAAGCAGCGTTGCTTATTCGTCCGCTGGGCTCGCTGGTGGAGGAACTGGAAGGCGATCCTTACGACCGTGCGGTCGAGGAATTACTTGGAGAGTCGCGGCCGCAGACGCTCCTGCAGGACATCGTCGATGCCTTGGCGTACGCGAAAGACGATGATCGCATCAAAGCTGTCCATCTTGACCTGAGCGGGATGGGACGTGCAGGCCTGACGAAATTGCAACGCGTCGGTGACGCAATCGAAGATTTCAGGCTATCCGGAAAACCCGTTATCGCGAGCGCCGATTTCCTGTCGCAGTCGAGTTACTATCTCGCGGCGCATGCCACCGAAGTCTACCTTCATCCAGAGGGAGCGCTCTTTTTTCAGGGTTACGGCAAGTTCCGTACGTATTTCAAAGACGCGATCGAATCGCTGCGTCTTGACTGGAACGTCTTTCGCGTTGGTACGCACAAGTCGTTTGTCGAACCTTACACGCGCATGGGAATGTCCGACGAAGACAGGGAATCCACAATTAATCTGATCGATCAGCTTTGGGCGATTTACCGTGCGGACGTCGTCAATGCGCGTGCACTCGATGACGGCGCCATCGACGAATTTGCCACGAATTTCATCGGCTACGTGCAGGCAGCCGATGGCGATGTCGCGACAGCCGTCCGGGACTATGGACTCGTCGACGATCTGTTGACCAGAACGGAGATTCGCGCGCTGCTGATTGAATACGTTGGTGCTGACGCCGAGCGCTCAGACACATACAACGCGGCTGAAATGCATGACTATCTTGTGCAAATGCGCTTGCTTGACGGCGACAAGACCCGCGACGAAAACGTCGGGATCATTATCGCCTCGGGCAACATCATGTTCGGATCACAACCGCCGGGTACGATCGGCGCCGAATCGACGGGTGACCTGTTGCGTCGCGCCTTAACCGACGATTCCATCAAGGCCGTGGTGCTGCGCGTCGATAGCCCCGGGGGCAGCGCTTTTGCGTCGGACGTTATCGCGCACGAGATACTGGCTTTGCAAGACGCAGGCAAGCCCGTTGTGGCATCGATGAGCAGCGCGGCCGCATCAGGTGGCTACTGGATCTCTGCTGGCGCCGACCGGATATTCGCGAGTCCCGCAACGATTACGGGCTCGATCGGTATCTTCGGAATGTTTCCGACCTATCAGCGGACCGCCGAAGTGATCGGCCTGGCAACTGACGGAATTGGCACGACTCCCTGGAGCGGTGAGTTCAGGCCCGACAGGAAAATGTCGGAACACGCGAAGCAATTGTTCCAGCTTGTCATCGAAGACGGGTACGACGACTTCATCACGCGAGTTGCAGATTTCCGTGGACTCGAGAAGCATGAGGTCGACGCAATCGCCCAAGGCCGCGTGTGGACCGGCGTCGACGCACTCGAGAATGGCCTGATCGATGAGTTAGGTTCGTTTGAAGATGCGATCGCGTCGGCAGCGGAGCTGGCCGGGCTCGCAGAAGGGGCTTATGGCCAGAAGGTCATCGCGAACGAATTGTCGCCGACCGAAAAATTGATCGTCGAGCTGCTCAGTGTCGCGGCGACGGCCGGCATCGACGCGTCCGACCTCGTCACGCGGCCCACGTCGCTTGAGCGCATCGCGAAGCGCCTTGATGAGATCGTAACGCCGTTCCTGCAATTCAATGACCCGAGGGGCGTCTACGCGCACTGTCTTTGCAGTTTCGACTAGCTTGTGGTCGGAGGCAGGCATCCGCAGATGTGTCTTTTCAATGACTTGCATGCGCTTTTTCATGTAATTTCCGGGATCGGCGTCGCCTGGTTCGATTTCCCACGGCCTCGATTTTGCGGCGTACATGGCGTAGTGTCTCGGATCACCGAATTTCGCCGGTGCCATGTTCATCGACATTAAGAAGCAGAAAAAATAATAGGAGAGAGGAAAATGAGACTACGCCAACTATTGACCGGACTGGTTCTGACCGGCTTTGCGAGTATTGCGACGGCTGATCTTGATCCGTGGACGGACTACGACATAGGCACGGGGGTAAGCAACATTACTACGGTCAAAGTCGATTCCAACATGATCGACAAGTACCTGGAAGGACTCAGGGATACCTGGGCCCCCGCCAATGATGCGGCCAAGGAGTTGGGTCAGATCGAAGGTTATTCGATTTTCGTGAGCGAATTACCGAACAGTGGCGACTTCAACGTCGTACTTGTCGTGGACTTCAAGGACTCCGCTGCGCTTCAGCCTGAGAAAGAGAAATATGATGCGTTCATGAAGAAATGGGGTGAGGCGAATCGCAAGAAATCCGACAAGATTGTACTGACCTATCCGGATATCCGGCATATTACCGGTGAATATATGATGCGTGAGATTGCGTTCAAGTAAGTCAGTATGGGCGAGGCCTTCCTGGAACCAGGAAGGCCTTTTCCAGGAAACGAACAGGGTGCGGGTCAGTTCCAGTGCAATATGACTTTCCCGGATTGCCCCGATTCCATCAGCGAAAACGCGGGTTCGAAGTCATCGACGCCGAAGTGATGCGTAATAATCGGCTCGATGTCGAGGCCGCTCTGCAGCATGCTGGCCATCTTGTACCAGGTTTCGAACATTTCCCGGCCGTAAATACCCTTTAGGGTCAGGCCTTTGAAAATAATCTGATTCCAGTCGACGCTACTTTCTTCGGGTGGGATGCCGAGAATGGCGATCCGGCCGCCGTGGTGCATGGTGCGCAACATGTCGCGAAACGCCTCCGCGTTGCCGGACATTTCCATGCCGACATCGAAGCCCTCTTCCATGCCGAGAGCCTGCATCGTGTCGTCCAGTGAATCGCGCGTGATGTTGAGTGCCACCGAAGCGCCCATCGTCTTTGCGAGTTTGAGTCGGTAGTCGTTGATATCGGTGACGACGATGTGCCTCGCGCCGGCGTAGCGCGCTATCGCGACTGCCATGATGCCGATTGGCCCGGCGCCGGTAATCAGAACATCTTCTCCAACCAGGTCGAAAGACAAGGCTGTATGTGTTGCGTTGCCCAGCGGGTCGAGTATCGCCGCCATGTCATTGCTTATGACATCCGGAAGTTTGAACACATTGAATGCCGGAACCGCCAGGAATTCCGCGAACGCGCCCGGTCGACTGACGCCGACGCCGATGGAATTGATACACAGGTGCCTGCGTCCGGCGCGGCAGTTGCGACAGACTCCGCAAGTGATGTGTCCTTCGGCAGAAACGCGATCACCGGTTTTGAATCCCATGACTTCGCTGCCGCACTCGACGACTTCACCGGAAAATTCATGCCCGATCGCAAGCGGCACGGGAATCGTTTTCTGCGCCCAGTCGTCCCACTGGTAAATGTGGATGTCGGTGCCGCAAATTGCGGTGCAATTGATCTTGATAAGCACGTCGTTATGGCCGACCTCGGGCACGGCGATATCCTGCATCCACAGGCCGCGTTCAGCCTTTGTCTTGACGAGCGCTTTCATCAATGGACGATTCCCAATTCCCGCCCGACATCGGTCAGCGCCTCAATTGCCACGTCCAGTTGCGGGCGGCTGATACCGGCCGACATCTGTGTGCGAATCCGTGCCTGCCCCTTCGGCACAACCGGGAAGGAAAAGCCGACAACATAAACACCGCGGCGCAAAACGCGATCGGACATGTCGGCCGCGAGCCTGGCGTCCCCCAGCATGATCGGAATGATCGGGTGCTCGCCCGGTTTCAACTCGAAGCCGCGTTGCGTCATGCGTTCGCGGAAGTAGGCGGCGTTGTCGTGCAGTTGCTCTTGCAGGGCATTGTCTTTATCGAGCAAATCGAGAACGGCGATCGAGGTCGCTGCGATCATCGGCGCAATGGAGTTCGAAAACAGGTAGGGCCGCGAGCGCTGCCGTAGCCAGGCGACGATTTCCTTGCGGCCGGATGTATAACCTCCCGACGCGCCGCCGAGGGCCTTGCCGAGCGTTCCGGTGATGATGTCGATGCGCCCCATGACACCGCGATATTCGTGTGTCCCACGGCCGGTCTCGCCGAGAAACCCGGTCGCATGACAGTCGTCGATCATCGTCAGTGCATCGAATTCGTCAGCGAGATCGCAGATCGCTTCAAGATCGGCGATCGTGCCGTCCATCGAGAAAACGCCATCGCTGACGACGAGCCGGGTTGCCGCGTTGCCGGCAGCGCCGAGTTGTGTGCGCAGGTCCTGCATATCATTATTCTTGTAGCGAAATCGTTGCGCCTTGGAGAGTCGAATGCCGTCGATGATGCTCGCATGATTCAGTGCATCGCTGATGACAGCATCCTGCTCGCCAAGAATGGTTTCGAACAGGCCGCCATTGGCATCGAAGCAGGAGGGATAAAGAATGGTGTCCTCGGTGCCCAGGAAGGCGCTGATCCGGTCCTCGAGTTGCTTGTGAATCGTCTGCGTCCCGCAGATGAACCTGACCGACGCCATGCCGTAACCGAAGTCATCCAGCGCTCTGTGGGCCGCGGCAACCACCTCCGGGTGATTGGCGAGGCCGAGGTAGTTGTTGGCGCACAGGTTCAGCACGTGTTTCGTGCCACCGTTCATCCGGACGTCGATCGCTGCCTGTTGCGGGCCGGCGATCAAACGTTCGGTTTTGTACAGGCCCTCGGACCTGAGTCCTTCGGTCCGGTCGTGCAGAGACTGAAGAAAACTGGCTGGCACGGGATTGCCCTCTGAGTCGAAAGGCCGCAAAGTATATCAGGACGATGGCAGCGAGATCACCGGTCTGTGTGCAGGCCCGGCGGTGCGATTCGCGCTCGTTTAACGCGGTGCGGGGCAATGCTGGAATGCCCTATAATCGCCGGCTTTGATGTATCCCGGAGGATCCATCGCCCGCAAGGACGAATGGTGATGTGAATGCGTTTTACAGATCAAACGGCCGCCCGACCGGGTACCATCCCGCACATCAACGACCGCTACCTGGCTGACGAACAGGCGCTGGTCAGGGATCTGACCGATGCAGCGGATCCGGGCGACTCGGCCCGGGAAAAGATTCAGGTCATGGCTGCCAGGCTCGTGCGTGCCGTGCGGCGAAACAAGGCCGGGGAAGGCGGAATCGATGCATTCCTGCAGCAATACGACCTGTCCTCCGAGGAAGGCGTTCTGCTGATGTGCATTGCCGAAGCGCTGCTGCGAATCCCGGATGCCGACACGGCCGACAAACTGATTGCCGACAAGATTACGTCGGCGCGATGGAAAGACCATCTCGGTGAAAGCGATTCATTGTTCGTCAATGCATCGACGTGGGGCCTGATGCTGACGGGTCGGTTACTGCAACTCGATGAGGTAGCGCGGAGCAATCCGCTGCAGATCTTGGGCAAGCTCGCAAGCAGGGCCGGCGAGCCGGTCGTGCGCACGGCGATGCGGCAGGCGATGCGCATCATGGGCCACCAATTCGTCATGGGACGCAGTATTGAGGAAGCGCTGCAGCGCTCGGTGAAGAAAAAAAACAAAGCCTATCGGTATTCCTTCGACATGCTGGGGGAGGCTGCGCTCACAGACGTTGACGCCAGGCGCTATTTTGACGCGTATCATGATGCGATTGGCCGAATTGGGGCAGGGCAAGAAACCGACGACATATTTTCGGCATCGAGTATCTCGGTCAAACTGTCGGCGCTTCATCCTCGCTACGGGTTTCTGCAACGTGACCGCGTCATGGCGGAACTCGTACCGCGCGTCACCGAGCTTGCGCGCCGCGCAAGGGAGTCAGGCATCGGACTGACCATCGATGCCGAGGAATCCGACCGTCTCGAGATCTCGCTGGAGGTCTTCGAGCAGGTATACAGGGACGGTAGTTTGTCCGGTTACGAGGGACTCGGTCTGGCCGTGCAGACCTATTCGAGGCGAGCCAGAGAGATGCTGCGGTTCGTCGCCGGTCTGGCCGTGGATGGCGGACGCCGCATTCCCGTACGACTCGTGAAGGGAGCGTACTGGGATACCGAGATTAAAATTGCGCAGCAGCAGGGTCTTGCAAGCTATCCGGTGTTTACGCGCAAGGAACATTCCGATGTGTCGTATCTGGCCTGTGCACGACTGGCGCTCGCGGCGGGCGATGCTCTGTATCCGCAATTTGCGACGCACAATGCCCACACGCTGGCCAGCGTCCTGCATTACGCGGGATCACGCCGGGACTATGAGTTCCAGCGGTTGCATGGCATGGGCGAAGACTTATATGCCGAGGTGATCGACCCCGACAAGCTGGACCGCCGTTGCCGTGTCTACGCGCCGGTCGGCAGCCACGAGGACTTGCTGCCATATCTCGTGCGGCGTTTGCTCGAAAATGGGGCCAATACCTCGTTCGTCAATAGCATCGTTGACGAGTCGATCGACGTGAAGGATATCGTGGCGGATCCTGTCGTCGCGACCCGGGAACGCGATTACATTCCGCACCCGAAGATTCCTGCGCCGGCCGATCTGTTTGCACCAGAGCGCAGCAATTCGCGGGGCATCAATCTTGCGGATCGAAACGTTAGCGCGCAACTGTTCGAAGCGATGCAGAAGGCCGATGCAAAGCCGCACGACGCACATCCGATCGTTGGCGGTAAAGCGATGCGTGGCGACGACATGGCATCGCTGAACCCTGCTGACACGGCGAGCGTCGTTGGAGTCTGTCAGAATGCGAAGACCGAGCACGTCGAAGAGGCTATCGATCGGGCGCTGGCCGCCCAATCCGCATGGGATCGGAAACCGGCGACTGAGCGTGCAGCGATTCTCGATCGGACAGCGGAACTCTTCGAGCAACATGCTGCCGAGCTATTGGCGCTGTGCGTCGTAGAAGCCGGCAAGACCGTACCCGATGCAGTGGCGGAACTTCGCGAGGCCGTGGACTTCCTGCGCTATTACGCGGCCCGGGCACGCGACCTGTTTGCTGAGCCTGAGGTATTGCCGGGGCCAACGGGCGAGCGCAATACGCTCAGTCTGCGCGGTCGTGGCGTATTCGTCTGCATCAGTCCGTGGAATTTTCCGTTGGCGATATTTACGGGTCAGGTGGCTGCGGCGCTTGCGGCAGGTAACACGGTGCTTGCAAAACCGGCAGAACAAACGCCGCTGGTTGCGTTTCGTGCCATGGAGTTGTTTTACGAAGCGGGTGTGCCGGCGGACGTGCTGCATTTTCTCCCTGGCGACGGCGCAGCGATTGGCGGGGCCGCCGTCGCCGATGAGCGCATCGCCGGAGTTGCGTTTACGGGATCAACGGAAACCGCAAGACTGATCAATCGAGCATTGGCGCGGCGCGATGGGCCTATCGCCGCTTTCATCGCGGAGACCGGCGGCCAGAACGCCATGTTCGTCGACAGCTCGGCGTTACCGGAGCAGGTCGTTCTGGATAGCATTTATTCCGCATTCAACAGCGCGGGCCAGCGCTGTTCAGCGTTGCGTCTGCTGTGTCTGCAGGAGGAAATCGCGCCACGTGTTATCGAGCTCCTGATGGGCCACATGGACGAGCTCGTGATCGGCGACCCGGCATTGCTCGCGACCGACATCGGACCGACGATTGACGATGAGGCCCGCGATTTGCTGACGGCGCATGTCAACCGCATGGTCCAGGAGGCGCATATCCTGCACCGATGTACGCTGCCGGGCGCGACGGACGCGGGCACGTTTTTCGCGCCTGTGTTGATAGAAATTGACAGCATCGAGCGGCTCGAGCGTGAGGTATTCGGTCCCGTGCTGCATGTGCTGCGCTACAAGAGCAAGGATCTTGCAGCAACGCTGGCCGCCGTCAATGGCACGGGATACGGGCTGACGATGGGCCTGCACAGCCGCATCGATTCGCGCGCGAGAAAGATGGCGGAAATGTCCGGCGCGGGTAACTTCTACATCAATCGCGACATGATTGGCGCCGTCGTCGGTGTACAGCCGTTTGGCGGGCGCGGTCTGTCTGGTACCGGACCGAAGGCGGGCGGCCCGCACTACCTGCCGCGATTCGGTGCCGAATTTTCGGTCAGCAATAACATCTCAGCGGTCGGTGGAAACGCCAGTTTGCTGTCGCTGGGAAGCGAGTAGAACGTGGCTGCGATCAGCATATTTGATATTTTCAAGATCGGTATCGGCCCGTCGAGTTCGCACACGGTTGGTCCGATGAAATCGGCGCGGGCGTTCGCCGCGGAGCTGCAGCCAGTAGCGGACCGGGTCGCTACGGTAAGCGTGACGCTGTACGGGTCGCTCGCCCACACCGGCAAGGGGCACGGAACGGATTCCGCGATTCTGCTCGGTCTGACCGGCTTGCAACCGGACACGATCGATCCTGATGCCGTTGCAGGACTTCTTCGTAAGATTCGCGGTGACCGGGCTCTCGACTTGCTGCACGTCGGGCGTATTCCGTTCGATCCGGACAAAGACCTGCGGTTCGAGTTCGGTGACGAGCTGCCGCGCCATACCAACGGCATGCGTTTTGTCGCGCGATCGGCGGATGGCGACGTGCTGGCCGATCAAGAGTACTACTCACTCGGCGGCGGGTTCATCGCACGCGGTAATGATCCGGAGCCGGCGGCACAAAAAGGCGAGCCGCCACATTCTTTCGACAGTGCCACATCATTGCTACAGCAGGCCAGTGACAACAAGCTCAGTATTGCCGAGCTGGTTGCGCTCAATGAGCGGCATTGGCGCAGCGCTGCAGAGGTCGATGAATGCATCGATGCTCTCTGGTCAGCGATGCAGTCCTGCATCGAGCGGGGACTCGGCACCGACGGCGTACTCCCTGGGAAATTGGCGGTCGTCCGCAGGGCGCCAAAGATACAAAAACGGCTCCAGAGCCGGGGCGAGTCATCGGCATTCGACGCGATGGAGTGGGTCAACGCGTTTGCGATAGCCGTGAACGAGGAGAACGCCGCGGGTGGACGCGTCGTGACGTCGCCGACCAATGGCGCGGCTGGCATCATTCCCGCCGTTCTGATGTACTACAGACGATTTGTGCCGAACTCAACTGACGGCGGCGTGCGTGTGTTTCTTCTGACGGCGGGCGCCATCGGCATTCTCTACAAGATCAATGCGTCGATCTCCGGCGCCGAAATGGGCTGCCAGGGAGAGGTCGGGGTAGCCTGTTCGATGGCGGCGGCCGGACTCGCGGCGGTGTTCGGTGGATCAAACGATCAAATCGAGGAAGCGGCTGAAATTGGCATGGAGCACAACCTCGGGCTCACATGCGATCCCGTAGGGGGGCTCGTCCAGATCCCATGCATCGAACGCAACGCGATGGGAGCAGTCAAGGCGATCAACGCGGCGATGCTTGCCATGCACGGCGATGGTACGCACAAGGTATCGCTGGACCAGGTCATCGCAACGATGCGTCAGACCGGGCTCGACATGTCGTCGATCTACAAGGAAACCTCGAAGGGCGGTCTCGCCGTCAACGTTCCCGAGTGCTGATCATCCTGATTGCATTGGCGCGGCTGTTACCGCGCTTTCCTGGGATAGTCGTATAACGCGAGCTTCGTCGCGGGACGCTCGTGGAGATTCCAGTCGTCACGATCGATGCGGACCGAAACGACACCGGCTGTCGGCAGATTGCCGGTCAGATTCGGTGACAGGTAGTTTGCAAAGGCCGTCAGGCCGGGATTATGGCCGACAATCAACATGCTCTCGAAGCCGACATCCTGTGCCGCCACGACATCGAGCAGGTCGTTCAGGGAGGCCAGGTACAGGTCGTCTTCGCGTTGCAGGAATTCGAGCGGATAGCCGATTTTCCGTGCCACGACCTTGGCCATCGTCCAGGCACGAACCGCCGGGCTGCTGACGATCAATGACGGACGAATATCTGCAGCCGCAATGCGTGCGCCCATGATCGGAGCATCCCGTTCGCCGCGTTTGTTCAAGGGGCGTTCACGGTCCGACGAGACGTTGGCTTTCCAACTCGACTTGGCGTGGCGAACCAGGGTCAGTGTTTTCATGACGGCCCGCACAGGCGTCTACATGAGTCCGGTTTGCAGCCGCGCTTCGTCAGACATCATGGATTGATTCCATGGCGGATCGAAGACGAGTTGAACGTTGACGTTAGCAACGGTCGGAATGACCGCGATCTTTTCCTGCGCATCCTGGACGAGAATTTCGCCCATACCACATCCTGGTGCCGTCAGCGTCATATCGACGGCGACGGAGCGCTGTCCATCGCCGAGCGCGTCGACCTCACAGCGATAAATGAGACCTAAATCGACGATATTGACCGGAATCTCCGGATCGTAACAGGTCTTGAGTTGCTGCCAGATCACGGTTTCGATGTCGGCATCCGTGGGATCCGCGGGTACTTCCGGCGGCCGTGTTGGTTCTTTGCCGAGCGCATCGGCATCTGTGCCGGCAATGCGAAACAGAGACCCCTCAACATACAGGGTAAAGCTGCCACCCAGAGCTTGCGTCAGAAATCCCATGGTGCCTTCACGCAATGTCAATTCGTCACCGGCGGGAATGATGACGGCCTTGACATCTCGCGCCAAAGTGATGGGTTCGCTTGATTGCCCGAACATACTAGTTTCCTGTCTCGCTAATTCGCAGAGTTTCAGCGCGGTCGCATTCTATTCCGTTGAAACCGGTGCGGGTCGTTGTTGCAGCGCCGAGCGTAATGCATGCCATGCGAGCGTGGCGCATTTCACTCGTGCCGGAAATTCGCGCACGCCTTCGAGCGCTTCGAGTTTGCCGAGATCCACCGCCGAAAATTCCCCGGTGGGATCACCGTGCGTCAGGCGCGTCGTAACGGCCGTGAACCAGGCTATGGCTTCTTTCTCGCTCAGGCCGATGATGGTTTCGGTCAACAGGGACGCCGACGCAACCGAGATGGCGCAACCCGAGCCTTCGAAGCACGCCGCGCGGATATTGCTCGCGTCGTCGACGTCCAGGTAGAGCTTCAGTTTGTCACCGCACAGAGGATTGATGCCCTCGGCGCTGTGCGTGGCATGTGGCAGTTTGCCGAAATGCCTCGGGCTGCGCGCGTGGTCGAGAATGAGTTCTCGATACAGCTCGCGTAATTCCTGGGCGTTGCCGATGTTCAGTCCCTGTGCGTTCATGCGAACAGCTTCTTTGCCTGTTCGAGCGCATCGACCAGTCGATCGACATCGTCGGCATTGTTGTACAGCGCCAGGGAAGCTCGCGCAGTGCCGGGGATGCCGAAATAATCCATAACCGGCATCGCACAATGGTGTCCCGTACGAATGGCAACGCCCTGATGGTCGAGGATCGTGCCGAGGTCATGCGAGTGAATATCGTCGAGCATGAACGACTGTATGCTTGCCTTGTTCGCGGCTGTCCCGATCAAACGAATGCCGTCAATTTCCGTCAGCCGCCTGGTCATGTAGTCCAGCAATTGCTGCTCGTGCTCTGCGATATTCGCAAGTCCGACGGACTGCAGGTAGTCGACGGCGGCGCCCATGCCGATGACTCCGGCGATGTTCGGTGTCCCTGCCTCGAATTTGTACGGCAGATCATTGTAGGTCGTGCCCTCGAAGGAAACCTCGAGGATCATGTCGCCGCCACCCTGGTATGGCGGCATGGTCTCCAGCAGGCATTCGCGGGCGTACAGCACCCCGGTCCCGGTTGGCCCGAACATTTTGTGGCCGGAAAACGCGTAGAAATCACAGTCGAGGTCCTGCACATCGATGGCCATGTGCGGCACTCCCTGCGCACCGTCGACGAGTACCGGTATGCCGAGGGCGTGTGCCCTGGCGATGATCTCCCGCAGCGGGTGGATCGTGCCGAGCGCATTGGAGACATGGCCGATCGCCAGGATTTTCACCTTGTCCGTCATCAGTTCATACAATTTCTCGAGCACGAGCTGACCGCGCGAATCCATCGGTGCAACAAGCAGCTCGGCACCGGTTTGTTCGCAGACGAGCTGCCACGGCACGATGTTCGAGTGATGTTCCAGGTGCGTTATCAGGATCCGGTCACCGGAACCGATGCGCGGCCGGCAATAGCTCTGTGCAACCAGATTGATCGATTCCGTCGTGCCACTCGTCAATACGATCTCGCTACGGCTCTCCGCATTGATGAATGCACGGAGTTTGTCCCGTGCTTGCTCATACGCGTCGGTTGCACGATGGCTTAGAGAATGGACGCCGCGATGCACGTTGGCGTGATCCGTTCGCTCATATTGCGCCACGGCATCCATGACTGATGCCGGCTGTTGCGCAGAAGCGGCGCTGTCGAGATACACAAGAGGATGCCCGTTGACTTCCTGCTGCAGCAACGGAAAATCCTGTCGGTAATCACTGACCGCGATGGTGTCTTGCAAATCCTGTTGCGGCTGCGTCATTTTGCATCGCTCGCTACGAGCTCATTGAGGCGTGCTTCAACCAATTCGCGAAGTAATTCCGCCACCGATGGCAGCGGCGATTTGCTGATGATGCTGGTGCCGAATGCGTGTATCAGCATCTGCCGCGCATGCTGCAGGTCGATCCCCCGCGATCGCAGGTAGAAAAGGGCCGCTTCATCGAGTTGGCCGATCGTAGTGCCGTGGCTGCACTTGACGTCATCGGCGTAAATTTCGAGCTCGGGTTTGGCATCGATTTCCGATTTCTCCGATAACAGCAGGTTGTGATTGGTCTGTTGCGCATCGGTGCCGTCGGCACCGGCATGGACGATTACCTTGCCGTTCCAGACTCCGCGACAGGCTCCGCTCAGAACGCCGCGGTATTCCTGGGTCGAGCGGGCGGGGCCGACACGATGGTCTACGCGCGTATGGTTGTCGATGTGCTGGCCGTCTCCGGCCAAAAACAGGCCGTTAAACGACGCGTTGGCGCCGGCGCCTACGATGTCAATATGCAGATCGTTGCGGGAAAGCTTGCCGCCAAGGTCGAACCCGCAGTGACAGAGCTGGCTGTCACATCCGAGCTGAACGTTCATTCGCTCGGTCTGGCTGTGATTCAGGCTACGGTTCTGAATGCGCAGGTACTCGACCTTGGCATTATCTGCGAGTGTCAGGTCAATAACGGTATTCGAATAATGTTCGGCGGTACCCGACGACAGGTGATACTCCACGAATTGTGCGTGGCTATTGGGGGCGAGTTCGATCGCGACGCGCACCTGTGACATGCGGGGCGTAGTGTCGGTGTCATCGATCACGAGTATGGCGATCGGTTTATCGATGTCCGCGCCTTCAGCGACCCGAATAAACAGGCCATCCTCAAGTAACGCTGCGTTGAGCGCGGCGAGGGGTTCGTCGATCGAAGGTATCGCGGATGACTCGCTGAACCTGACGACCTCAACACCTGCTGCCTGCAAATCGGGAGGCGTCTCGCCAGTGATTCGGCCGTTCGCAATCACGAGCCAGTGAGCGTCGATGGTGTTTCTAACGGCGTCGATTTCCGGTTGTACGCTATCGGCCCCGGGGCTATCGGAACCGGCCTCCAGCGCCCGTTCGACCACCTCGATGGCGCCGGACAGGTCGGTGTATTTCCAGTTTTCTTGACGGGTCGTCGGCAGGCCACTTTCCTGCAGTCGTGCCAGCGCGGCCTCGCGCACCGGGGTCAGGCGATCGTTCGGCAATTCGGTGCTGACGCGTCTGAGCACATCCATCGGCAGGGCGGCAGTTGTCATGCGCTGGCTGCCTCGCGGACCCACTCGTAACCTTTTTCTTCGAGCTGCAACGCCAGTGACTTGTCGCCGGAGCGCACGATGCGGCCCTGTGACAATACATGCACATGATCGGGTTCGATGTAATCGAGCATGCGCTGGTAGTGGGTGACCAGGATGATGGCGCGGTCGTCACTGCGCAGTGCATTGATACCCTTAGCCACCGCTTTGAGGGCATCGATGTCGAGGCCGGAATCCGTCTCATCGAGAATCGCCAGCGTCGGTTCCAGCATGGCCATCTGCAATATTTCGTTGCGCTTTTTCTCGCCGCCGGAGAAACCCTCGTTGACGCCACGGTTGAGAAACTGTGGATCCATGCCGAGCAGCGCCGTTTTTTCCCGGGCCAGCTTCAGGAATTCGAATGCGTCGATTTCATCGAGTCCCTGATGCCGGCGTACGGCGTTGACGGCCGCCTTGAGCAGATAGGCATTGTTGACGCCCGGGACTTCCACGGGGTACTGAAATCCCAGGAATATTCCTTCGCGTGCACGTTCTTCCGGTTTCAGCTCGAGCAGGTTTTTGCCCTTGAAGTTGACCGATCCGCCCGTGACGACGTAGTCCTCGTGACCGGCGATGACCAGCGCCAGCGTGCTCTTGCCGGAGCCGTTTGGCCCCATGATCGCGTGCACTTCACCGGCGTTGACCGACAATGACAGCCCGCGAAGAATTTCCACATCGCCCGTCTTTACTTTGAGATTCTCGATTTGCAGCATCGTGTGTCCTTGCCTAGCCCACGGCGCCTTCGAGGCTTACGTTCAGCAGGTTTTGCGCCTCCACAGCAAATTCCATCGGCAATTCCTTGAAGACTTCCTTGCAAAAGCCGTTGACGATCAGGTTGACGGCGTCCTCTTCGGAGATGCCGCGCTGTCGGCAATAGAACAGCTGATCGGCTGATATCTTGGAGGTCGTCGCCTCGTGTTCTATCCTGGCCCCGGGGTTCCTGATTTCCATGTACGGGAAGGTGTGTGCGCCACAGTCCTTACCGATCAGCAGCGAATCGCATTGAGTGTGGTTGCGCGCCCCATGAGCCTGCGGCATCACACGGACAAGGCCGCGGTAGGTAGTCTGTGCATGGCCCGCCGAGATGCCCTTCGACACAATCGTGCTGCGCGTGTTGCGACCGATATGGATCATCTTTGTGCCGGTATCGGCTTGCTGGAAATTATTCGTAACCGCGACGGAATAAAATTCCCCGACGGAGTTGTCGCCGCGCAAAATACAGCTCGGGTATTTCCAGGTAATGGCCGAACCGGTTTCGACCTGCGTCCACGATATCTTCGAGTTGGCACCACGGCAGTCACCTCGCTTGGTGACGAAGTTGTAAATACCGCCCTTGCCGTTTTCGTCGCCGGGATACCAGTTTTGCACGGTTGAATATTTGATCTCCGCGTCCTTGAGCGCGATGAGTTCTACCACAGCCGCATGCAGTTGATTTTCGTCCCGCATCGGCGCGGTACAGCCTTCGAGATAGCTGACATGGCTGCCTTCGTCAGCGATGATGAGCGTTCGTTCAAACTGGCCCGTGTTGGCCGCATTGATACGAAAGTACGTCGACAACTCCATCGGGCAACGTACGCCTTTCGGCACATAGACGAAGGAGCCGTCACTGAATACGGCGGAATTGAGCGAGGCAAAAAAGTTGTCTCGCTGCGGTACGACGCTGCCGAGGTATTTCCGTATCAGTTCAGGGTGATTCTCAACGGCTTCGGAAAACGGACAAAAAATCACGCCGGCGTCATACAACTTTTCCTTGAACGTTGTTGCAACGGACACGCTGTCAAAAACGGCATCGACGGCAACTCCGGCAAGCCGTGCGCGTTCATGCAGCGGAATGCCCAGCTTGTCATAGGTCTCGAGTAACTTCGGATCGACTTCGTCCAGACTCTTCGGCCGGTCCTTGTCGGACTTCGGGGCGGCGTAATAGGAAATATCGTTGTAAACGATCGGCGTGTAGCGCACATGCGCCCATGTGGGCTCTTTCATTTGCAGCCATTGCTGGTAGGCACGCAGCCGCCATTCGAGCATGAACTCCGGTTCGTTCTTGCGGGCAGATATCGCCCGGATCACATTCTCGTCCAGTCCGGGCGGTAACGTGTCCATCTCGATATCGGTTACGAAACCGTGCTCGTAGCGACGGTTGACGAAACTTTCGATGTTTTCGGATTCGGTTGACATTCGATTAGCCCTTCCACTCAACGGTGATCGGCAGGCCGACAAAACGAAAGCGAGGTACCGGACTGCTGGTGCGCTGCAATTCGACGAGACTGACTTCGCCAAGCGCCCGCCTTATTGCCACGTTGACTCGCCGCCATGCGCCGCCGACGCTGCAGTCGCGTTCAAAGTCACAGTGGCTGTCCGATGCGCTGCACTCCGTGATGGAAACCGGTCCTTCGAGGGCGTCGATGATGTCAGCGGCACTGATCTCGCTTGGGTCGCGCGCCAGCTGATAGCCACCGTTCGTGCCGCGAGTCGACGTGACGAGCCCGGTGTGGGCCAGCGACTTGAGGAGTTTGCTGACCGTCGGCAGCGAAATCCGCGTGGCTGTAGCCACATCGGTCGCGCTACAGACGGTGTGCGGGTGGCTGGCCAGATGGGCCAGCAACATTGTCCCGTAATCGGTCAATCTGCTGATTCTGAGCACCACTTTTCTCCGCTGGCCTGAATAAAGGACTATTCTAGTCCTATTTTACTGTCGAGACCATAGTTTGCAAGGGTTTCGAAGCGAGTTTCCGGCCTTTCGGGTGCTCAACGGGCGTGCCACGTGCCTGCAGCCGGGCAATGGTTTTTTGCTATGCTACGCCGTCCCTCGCTGCGTGGACTGACGTCAGGCAGATACCGGATGAGGCGGCCGCAGTTCTGGCCGACGGGCGTCGCCCGGCGAATCTCAGTAAATACGACACGGCGACGGAGGCCGTATCACTTGATTGAATCATGACCATGGATGCACCGTCGGACCACCTGATTGAGATTCGCGGCCTCGCTTATGCGCATGGCGCCCGGCCGATCTTCAAAGACCTCAACCTGACCATTCAGCGCGGCAAGATCACTGCGATCATGGGGCCGAGCGGAACCGGCAAGACGACCCTGCTACGACTGATAACCCGGCAGCTGATACCCGATCGCGGCGTCATCTTCGTTGACGGCGTCGATATCTCGATGTTGAATCAAACCAACCTGTACAAGATGCGGCGGCGCTTCGGCGTGTTGTTTCAGAACGGTGCGTTGCTGACCGACTTGTCCGTGTTCGAAAACGTCGCATTTCCACTGCGCGAACACACGCGCCTGACCAACCGCCTGATCCGTCACGTGGTGCTGACCAAGCTGCATGCGGTCGGCTTGCGCGGCGCCGCAGACATGATGCCGGTACAGCTTTCGGGTGGCATGGAACGCCGGGTGGCGCTGGCCAGGGCGATGGTGATGGATCCGGACATCTTGATCTACGACGAGCCGTTCGTGGGTCTGGACCCGATTTCCATGGGCGTCATCGTACGCCTCGTGCGGCGCATGAACGATGCTTTGGGCATCTCGAGCATACTTGTGAGCCACGACTTGCAGGAAATTTCGACCGTTGCCGATTGCAGCTTTCTGATCTCGGATGGCAAGGTAGCCGCGTCGGGGAGCCCGGCAGAACTCAACCAAACGAGTTCTGAACTCGTGAAGCAATTCATGCACGGTATGGCCGACGGCCCGGTCGCATTTCATTTCGAGGCGCCGGATTATGAGGAACAGCTGCTCGGCAGGGATGCGGAATAGCTCGAATGTTTCGCGATTTCTACAACACGCTCAAGGAATTCGTAAGGACATTCGGCGCATTTCAGCTGTTCTTCCTGCGCTTGCTGCAGCACTCACCCTCGATCTTCGTCAAACGCTTCAGGCTCGTCGTCAAGCAGGTCTACAATGCCGGCGCATTGTCTCTCGTCATTATCATGGTGTGCGGTTTTTTTATCGGTGGCGTCCTGGGGCTGCAGGGATACTCGAACCTTGCCCGCTTCAATGCGGAAGACTCGGTCGGGGCGTTCGCAGCGCTCGCTTTGGTCAAGGAGCTTGGCCCCGTTATCACCGCTCTGTTGTTCGCCGGTCGCGCAGGGACGGCGCTGGCCTCGGAAATCGGACTCATGAAAGCGACCGATCAGTTGTCAGCGATGGAGATGATGGCGGTCAATCCGATTCGCAGGGTCCTCGTCCCGAGATTTCTGGGCGGCGTCATTTCAATGCCGCTTCTCGCTGCCGTGTTCAGCACGATCGGGCTTCTCGGGGCGCATGTTGTGAGTGTCAATCTGCTCGGTGTCGATGCCGGCGCATTCTGGATACAGATGCAGCAGTCTCTGGATATTTCCGACATTAATGAGGGCATCATCAAGAGCGTTGTTTTCGGCATCGTCGCGAGTCTGCTTGCCGTGTGGGAAGGCTATAATGCTGTTCCGACGGCCGAAGGAGTGGGAAGGGCGACAACTCGCACGGTCGTAAATACAGCAATCGCGGTATTGATTTTCGACTTCATGATCACGGCTTTCATGCTCTAGGGTGAAATTATGCAACAAACGCGTTCAGTAGAAATCAGCACTGGTCTGTTCGTGTTGTTCGGGATGGG
Organism: Pseudomonadota bacterium; assembly: GCA_022560695.1. Classification (GTDB taxonomy): domain Bacteria; phylum Pseudomonadota; class Gammaproteobacteria; order Steroidobacterales; family Woeseiaceae; genus UBA1847. The sequence goes on along the minus strand of JADFSP010000022.1, from coordinate 7,962 downwards.
AGCGTTGTTTTTCCTGACGATGCAAACAACGGGTGGCGACAATTTCTCGGCCGCCGACACCTACGAAGTTGAGGCCCGGTTCACGAATGTCGGCAGTCTGCGCAGCCGGGCGCCGGTCTCGATGGCCGGCGTGACGATCGGCAGGGTCACGAACGTCGTATTCGATCCGATCGCGCTTGAAGCCGTTGTGACCTTCGATATCGACAGCCGCTATGACCAGATTCCGGACGATTCCGATGCCAGTATCCTTACATCGGGTTTGCTCGGTAGCCAATACATTGGTTTGCAGGCCGGCGGGTCGGATATATATCTCGAAGATGGCAGCGAGGTCCTGTTTACGCAATCGGCGATCATACTCGAAAATCTCATTGGCAAATTTCTGGTGAACCGGGATTCCGGCGATGCGGACGACTGAGGTCAGGGCGTCCGTTGTGCAACGACTGGCGCTTGTGATTGCCGTGGCCCCCTTTGCATTGTTCGCCAATGCGGCGAGCGCGGAGTCGCCGAACGATATCGTCGACGAGGCGGTCTTGTTTCTCGCGGCAGGCATTGACGGACGAAAAGAAGAACTCGCACAGGACAAGCAAGCGCTGTACGCGTTGATCAACGAGATGCTGCTGCCGCGCTTTGATCGCAAATACGCGGCGCAGCTCGTACTGGGCAGGCACTGGCGATCTGCCGATGAGTCGCAAAAACAACGATTCACCGCGGCATTTTATGACTCGCTGTTGCACCGGTATGCCGATGGTGTGCTTGAATTCGACGCGGGTCGAGTGAAAGTTCTTACCTTCCGCGGCGATGCCTCCAAGAAGCGCACGACAGTCAAGACGATTGTCAGACTCAACGATGGCACCAAGGTAGCAGTGAACTACGGGCTGGTCAGGCGCGACGTTGGCTGGTTCATATTCGACGTGACCATCGAAGGCGTGTCATACATTCGAAATTATCGTGCGGAAGTGGATTCGGAAATACGCTCGACCAGCCTGGTCGCAGTCATCGAACGGCTCGAGTCTGAAGCCGGCATCACCGCACGTGAGTGACTTCGAGCTGTCTGACCTCGGCGACGGCCGGTTTGCGCTTACAGGCGAGATGTCTTTTGAGACGGCCGAACGCATCCTGCATGCCAGCGAAGAGCCGTTTGAGCAACACACACGGATCGAAGTCGACCTTTCCGGTGTGCAGAAATCCGATTCGGCCGGCCTGGCGTTGTTGCTGGAGTGGATAACGTGGGCCAATCACACGGTTCGTGAGATTCATTTCACCAAGACGCCGGAAAGGATACTTGCGATCGCGAAGACGACCGAGGTCGATCATCTTCTGCAGCGCGGCGAGCGCTGGGCAGGATTCATCGAAGCGCCGGATACCTGACGTCGCAGCGTCTATTCTTCATCCAGGAATTCGTCGTAAAAATCGTCGTCTTCGGGCGGATCTCCATCGTGCACTTCATACAGGCGGTTCTGCAGGTAGGATTCACGAAGCGTGATGTAAGGATCTTGCGAATCCTCAATCAGTTTCTCAGCCGGCAATAGCCGGGCGCGCACATCAATGGTGCGCAGCACATACACGCGATCCCGCACGGACGAGTCATTGTAATAGGCCCACGGGTCGCTCAGGAAGTCGACGGGCAAAGCGACTACGTCCAGGAGCGTGTGCGGGCCAAGAAACGGAACATATAGGTAGGGGCCTTCCGGCAGGCCCCACACGGCCAGTGTCTGCGAAAAATCTTCGCCGTATTCTTCGAGGCCGGCTGCAGACGCGACATCGAACAGGCCACCGATGCCGATCGTACTGTTAATGACGAATCGGCCGATGTCGCTGAAACCGGCTTTGCCTTTTCCCTGCAGGAAGTTGTTGAGCGCCGATCTTGGCGTGAACAGGTTTTCCGAAAAATTGGTCACGCCGCGGCGGGCGAACTGTGGCACGGCCCATCGATAGCCCCTGGCGATTGGTTTCAGGGTCGCCCGGTCGACGGCGCTGCTGAATCCATAGATGCCGCGGTTCATCGCTTCCCACGGATCGGACTCAGCTCTGACCGGCTCACCGTCGCTTTCATTATTCGTCGCGCAAGCGGCGATGGACAGCATCACGGTGATTAATATTGTGACACGGCGGCGTCTTCGATCATTGTAGATCATTGTGAATTCCTCGCTCGGGCGGCGCTCGAAACTCAGTGATCGTTTCGTGCTGTTGCACCGCTCGGCTGAGTGTTGTGCATTTGCTGCAGTTGTTCTTCGGTTATGAATTCGCGTATGAAATCGATGCGCGCATGAAAGCGAATACGCTGGATTTCCTGAAGATCGGGCAGGGCGAGCGCCTGGCGAAGAAAGCCGATGCCACCGACAAGATTGCCCGTCATCAATTCGTATTCCGACAGGTAGTAATAGGCTTCGGCATGTTCGCCAGCCTCACTTGCGGCACGTGCGATCAATCGGACCTGCTCGGGTGTCGGCGCCACGTTGTTCATCATATCGAGCAATAAGGTGTGCGCTTTTTTTGCCTGGTCCAGCCGCAAAAGCCATTCGCCATAGTGAATGACCAACGGAACGTTGCGCGGAAACAATCCCACGGCGCGATCAAAGGTCTGCACCCCAAGATCGTATTGTTCGAGCGCGAGTTGTGTCTGCCCCAGGCCGATGTAATAGGCGATGACCTTTTGGTCCTTCTCGGCCAGGTCCTCGAAAATACGGCTCGCCTCCAGATGACGTCCTGCACGCTGGTAAGCTACGGCACGACCGTATCGTTCGATATCGTTCTGGGCATCGAAATCGCGGCTCTCGAAATAAGCGACGGCCGCCTCTGCGGTATCGAAGCGCTCAACCAACATGCGCGCCTTGGCAATGCCGTAGTTCGTTGTGTCGTCGCTCAGAACCCGCGGCAGGCTGCGGGCGCGGTTGCGCGCCTCGGCGACACGGTCTGTTGTGACCGGGTGCGTTCGAAGAAATTCCGGTGCGCGCATTTCGAGGTCTGCCGTTTGCTGGCGCGACATGACCTCGAAGAATGAGGCCATACCATTTGGATCGAAACCGGCGTCGGCGAGTGCGGCGATGCCGATCCGATCGGCCTCGAATTCATTGCTGCGTGTAAAATTGATCTGCTGCTGTGCGGCGACACCCTGGGCGACAGCAACCCCACCCTGAATCACTTGGCTGTTTCCACCGGCGATACCGGCAAGCAGTACGCCGAGCATCATCGCCGTGGTCAGAAGACTCTGGCGCTGGCTTGCATGAATGGCCCTGGCGATATGGCGTTGGGTGACATGGGCGATTTCGTGCGCGAGCACGCCCGCCAGTTCGTCCTCATTGCGCGTGGCTTCCAGTAACCCGGTATGCACTCCGATGTATCCGCCGGGCAATGCGAACGCATTGATGCGCGAGTCGTCAATGACGAAGAACGTAAAATCGTGATCGCCGTTGCTGGTTTGCGCCGCGATTCGATGGCCGATGTCGTTGATGTATTCGGTCACCTGTGGGTCCTCGATGACCTGGCCGCTCTTGCGGAACTCGCGCATGATCTGGCGGCCGATCTGTGCTTCGTCCGACTTCGACAGAATAGCGTCAGCAGGACTGCCCATGTCCGGCAGGCGAATATCGCCAGTGTCGGCGCCGCTCGCGATTGTCAGAAATGCGAGCGCGACCACGAGTCCGGCTCGTCTCAGATAGGATTGGATCAACTGATTATGCTCAATGGAGGCCTCATGCTGTTTCCGACTCGGCCCGGGAAAGTCCGTTCCCCATGATACCTGCTGAGGCGGCGTGACAAGGGCCGATTTTACCGTGAGCGCGCCGATGTGGATTCATGTGCTAACGTGCCGCGTCCGATGCCAAGTCCCCTGCGGTGCCGTCAGGTTTTGATGGGCTCGAGAATGGCGTCGAGATTCATCTGGTCGCACATTTCCATGAATTCTTCGCGTAGCTGGGCGAGATGGACGGAGGCGGGTATGTTGACCACCATCTGCACTGCGAACATCGGGGCGCCGGTGTGTGCAGCCGCGTAACGGCGTGTCGCGACATCGGCGATCTCGATATTTCGCGCGGCAAAGAAATTGGCGAGCCCGAATACAATGCCCTGCTGGTCCAGGCACACAACATCGACGGCATAGGGCATGCGATCCTCTTGGTCGGGTCGCTCGCCGGTCTTGCGAATCGAGAACGTCAGGCTGTCATCCGCTCCCAGCTTGTTGAGCCCCTTTTCCAGCCGATTGAGCGTATGCCAGTTGCCCGAGACCAGCATCAGGATCGCGAATTCGGAACCCAGCGAGGTCATGCGGCTCTCCTCGATATTGCCGCCGCACGCGAGTATGACCTTGGTGATATCCTGAACGACTCCGGTTCGATCAGTTCCAACTGCTGATAAAACAATAAGTTGTGACATTTATCTAGAAATATTCTTGTATGATTGCTTTGCCGTTGTTGCGTTTGACGACGCAAATTTCGAAGTTTGCCATGCGTCTGCCACCGCTTCTTGCCAGCACCGACCGTGAACAGTAACATCGCCGCCTTATTTGTGGCGAGGGTAAGTTATGTTCACGGGGAGCCTGGTCGCAATGGTGACACCGTTCGACCAACGTAATCGGGTCGATTATGCGTGTCTCAAGCGGCTGATCGATTTTCACGTCGAGGAGGGCACTGACGGCCTGGTGATCGCGGGCACGACCGGCGAGTCGGCCACGCTCGACCGGACCGAGCATATGGGACTGCTCGCCAGAGCGGTGGAAATATCGGCGGGGCGCCTGCCGATCATCGCGGGCACCGGGTCTAACTCGACCGCGCAGTCGATCGAGCTGTCGGTTGCCGCGGGTGAGACCGGAATCGATGCGTTCCTGCTGGTTGTGCCGTACTACAACAAGCCGACGCAGGAAGGGCTGTTCCGGCATTTTTCGGCGATAGCCGACGCCGTGAACAAGCCGGTCATGCTGTACAACGTCCCGGGTCGAACGGGCGCGGATTTGCTGGCAGAGACTGTTGCGCGGCTGGCAAAGCACGGCAACATTTTCGGCATCAAGGAAGCGACGGGTGACATGGACAGGTTGAAACAGATTCAAGAACTGGTTGATGAGGATTTCATGCTTTACAGCGGCGACGACTTTACGGCATTGCGGTTCATGGAGCAGGGCGGACATGGCGTTGTGACGGTCAGCGGCAATGTCGTACCCGCGGCAATGGCGCGCTTGTGCCGATTGTCTGCGGCGGGAGAGCGTGGCAAGGCGAAGGCATTGGACGATACGCTGCAGCCACTGAACACGGCGCTATTCGCTGAGTCGAATCCCATCCCGGTGAAATGGGCGGTCAGTCAAATGGGGTTGATGGCACCCGGTATTCGGCTGCCACTGACCGAGCACGCCGCTCAGTATCACGACGGCATGAGAAAGGCGCTGGCCGGCGCTGGTGTTGAGCTGGCGGCATGACGATAGGATACGAATTGAAAGCAACGATATTGTTCGTCTCACTTTTCGCACTCGTGGGATTGTCGGCATGTGGTGACATTGATCTCACTTGTGAAAACCCGGAGGTGTACCAGCTGGCCGAACGACACGACAGGGTAGAAGTGCCGGAGGACCTGGACGACCTGGAACCGCTCCGGGAGATGCCATTGCCGCAAGCATCGCCGGCGCCGCCACGACCGCCAGGATCGCCCTGCATCGATCGCCCGCCAAGCGTTCTATCGGGGGACTGATTGCAATTAAACGATCGGAGAGGTGGCTGAGAGGGTTACAAAATCGCCGGGAGCGATTTTGAACCGCAAGGCGGCCCGCAGGGCGGCGGGCAGGAGGCCCGCCGTTAACGCGCTCGCGCCGACCGATGTCGGGTGTCGAGCGGAGTCTTAATTTTGGAGAGGTGGCTGAGAGGCTTAAGGCGCTCGCTTGGAAAGCGAGTGTACGCTCATAACGTACCGCGGGTTCGAATCCCGCCCTCTCCGCCAGAAATACGAAAAGGGCCGCGTGGCCCTTTTTTTGTATTTCAAGCAGAGGGCCGAGGATGAGAACCCTGTTCGACAAATCAGCGTTGCCGATTTGGACGCACGCAGTGCGCCCGGAGGGTGAGCCGCCGAAGACGGCGAATCAATCCCGCCCTCTCCGCCGTTTTCCGTTGCAGAGCATAAATCACGCTTCTTGCATGTACGCCCAAATTACCTGGATCCATAAACTCATGATTAGGTTACCTGATCTGCTCAATTACTTTAGTTAGATCACAGTGCAGGCAGGGCATCCTCTGAGCATGACCGGAATGTGGGCTGCTTGCTAGGATAGAAACTAGTGAGTTCTTGGTGAAATGGGTCCCATCCGGAGGGGGTGGCACCCCCAAAAAACGATATTCGCAATAGGTCAATGACCTAGCTTGTCGTGGTCACGAAAAGAAGGGGGAATGTCTGCTTTCACCAAAAGCGGCCATTCAGACCACAGAAAATCGGCTGAATGGAAGGGCCGCTTACGGCCAGAAGCGGCCATTCGAGCGTCAATTATATTTAATCGACATTTCCCAGATGACCGCTTCGCCAGCGGCCAACACAGCTGAGTCCATAGAATCCGCATGGGTTAAGCGACGAGGGTCTCACGGTTTCACACAAGACTCTGCATCGAGTTTCCACTTCTTCAGCCGCGCATCCGATAAGGGCGGGGCACAGACATTCAACGAGGGCGCGACTGACCGCGATTTCCGCCGGCGCGCCCCCTTTCTGGATCTTCGACGAGCGGCCTACGGATTAGGGCCGATCGGGAAATCTATCGGCAAAGCTGCTGCCGCCGCTTTCTCGCCGATATCATCGAGACAGGTGGGATGTCCGAAGCCGCTTGGGCTCTCCGGGTTGCCACCGAAATCATCCACAAGGTCGAAGATGATGTTGTCACCCCCGAGGCCACTCAGACCGGCAGGGACGTTGTCAAGTCCAAGCCCATCGCGGACCTTCCAGGCTTGATTGTGATCCGAGCAAGACGTATCACCGCTGAGCCCCAAGCCTCCAAGCAGATTACCGGCGGCATCATACAGGGCCAGGCCTCCACCGAAAACGTTGACGCCACCGACAAAACGCCCGACCGAAGGATCATCAGGCATGCCGTAGTCGTCCGCGTCCCCGCCGGCGTGTGAGGGACCACCATATGCCACTGCGGTGTCCACAGGATTGCTGAACTGCAACCCGAACAGACTGCCTCCGGGCTGGGTGGCGGCCCAGAGATTCGCCGTCGACAACGCCAGCCCCGGAAAAAGGCCTCCTGCCCCCGCGGGAAGGCTGAACGCGTTGGCGGTATTGGCCTTCTGTGCCGAGATCACGCGGCTGCCCGGCCATTGCGCGCCCCGATCTGCACCGGAAAACGTGACCACACACACTTGACCATCACGGTTTACCACAGTCGCCCACATGTCGTGGGCGAGGCCCGTATTGTCGAAGCCCACCACACCCTGGAGTACGGTCGTCAGGGTGGCGTGGTCGGGTAAACCGGCACACTTCGCACCTTTCGGGTCTGCAAACGCCGAACTAAGCGAAAAGACGCCAAGTAACAGTGCGCCTGCCGTTGTTACATGGAAGATCTTGTATTTAATCATTTCATTTCCCCTTTGGTGTTGACGCCAAGAAATTGCACGGTAGCCATGATCCTTGGGTCCTTCGGGGAGTCGTTTCGTGGCTTCTCGGAGGAATCGAGGACCCGTGGCTTTCCGCCCGCATCTTTCGGCGGGTTTGGCGTTGTAGTTATTTATTGTGACCTGAACATATCACCCGCACACTCTCACCGCAATTTAACACGGCCATTATTACCCACCGCGGTGTGCTGGATACCTGTGGGTTGCAATGTCCGCTTTGGGTCGGTTGCGGCCTATCGTCATCGTATCAGCTCAACGGCCGCTATTGAGCGTATACCGGCCGCTTGATAATGATTTTCTGAAAGTCCATATCTGACCGTCCGCTTTTCTCAATACCGGACATTCCGATCACCGAAATTTGAGCGAAGTGAGGGGCCGCTTACGGCCA
>JADFSP010000021.1 GCA_022560695.1 Pseudomonadota bacterium | reverse complement strand
CGTCGATGGATATTCAGGCAGGCTCGGGGTAGGCGCTGCTGAGGGCAGCCGGCGCCTGGACAATGCCAAGCAATCGAAACGCGTGCCACAGAACGATCCAGATGCCGATCATGAGCGTCACGCCGGACACAGCGAAGATGAGCAGGAACGGCCGAATCATCAGCATCATCTCCTGGAACGGAACGCCGGAAAAGATACCCTTGCCGATGCCGGCCAGTATCAGGGCCACGAAAAACACGGCGAGCGAGACGTTCGCCGTCCAGAATCCGATCTTGATCTGGCGCGAACATCCGGCATGTGCCTCGTGAGGCAATTCTTCGCGAATCACATAGAAGATCGATGCCAGCAGGATCATCGTATTGATTCCGATTGTACTGCCCATGGCGTGCGCAACGGTGATGTGTGTCCCGTGCGTCAACAGATTGAGCGCCGGCACCGAAATCACGAGGGCAAGCGCGAGATTTACGAACACCCAGATTTCAGCCGCGAACAGAAAGCGGTACGCGATGCAATGGCGATTTTTTTGCCACTCATCGAGCGATGATCGCCAGTCCCAGATGATTTTTCCGAAAATCAACAATTCCGTCATGCTGACGGCATAGGCGAAGGTTCGAATCCAGGTTTCCGACGGCACGATGTACGTGTGGTGCGCCCAGCCGAACATCAGGTTGAAGAGCCCGAGAAAATAGAGTCCGAACGCAAGTTTCGAGCGCGCGGCTTTGTCGCTTCCACCGATTCGCGTCGTCAGGTAGAGCGCCGTGCCGTAGACGAGCATGTTCCATGATCCGGTTAGTGAGCCGTAGGATTTCCATTGCACGATAATTTCACGGACCATGCTCTCGCGGAAATAAGGAATCAGCCACAGGTGCGCCTCGGCGAAAGTTATGAAAAAAAACACGATTCCAGTGCCCCACATCCAGTAATAGACGGGCCACGGTTCTCTGTGTTTAAGCGTCGTTTTGAAATAGTTGATGCCGAACATCATCCAGCTCAGAAAAATCGGGATGCTCAGTACGGGCGGAAACTCGAAATACTCACGGCCGCCGAACTTACCGGAAAGATAACAAGCGAGTATCGCGATACCGGTTACGAGAAATACCCAAAAGTGCCAGACGGCGGCGCGTTCGGAGTACAGCTTCAAATTACACTGCCGCGGCAGGTAGAAGTAGATACCGCCGATAGAGATCAGGAAGATCCAGGATATGACCATCGATACGTGCAATGGCCGGGTTTTCGTAAACAAGAGTTCGCGCAGAAACTCGGGAAACAGAAACTGAAAGCCACCGATCACACCGAACAGCATGCCGGCCGCGAGCGCCAGTATGCCCAGACGCATGAAGCGCAAGCCGGCGAGCGACTGGCCGTTCGCCATCATCGCGGATCGTCCTCCTGGGAAACGGTTCCATACCACTGCACCTGATAGTCCCTGGCCGGGTAGGTGCCGGTTTGATCGACGAACTCGAGATAGGCGATCAGCGAGGAAATCTCCTTCTCGGCCAGTCCCAACATCGGCATCCTGGCTGTTCCCGCGGTGATAAACGCACGCGCGTACGCTTCTCCGCGATTGGACATGACATTCGTCAGATCCGGTCCCATGTAGCCGCCAAGCCCGTAAAACTGATGGCAGGCAACACAGTTGTAGTCCTGGAACACTTGCTGTCCGTGGCGTGCATCGTCGCTCATCGGTGCAGTGCGCGAGGCTTCGGTACCGCGCGTATAGACGTTGACTGAGTAGAGAACGAATGCGACACACAGGCTGCCGAGAATGGCCTGTTTGTTGATGACGGATCCTCCGGCGCGAGTGCGCGAAGAGCCAGGTTCAGCGTAACAGTATAACGTCGCGGGTGCGGAACAGGGTCCCAATTTTCCCAATATCAGCGTGAAATACAGGATAAAATTCCGAAAATATTTACATAGACGAAATAATAACCTAAACTTATGCCATTCAATCGATCAGAGAAGCACCGCGTGGACCTCAGGGACAAGGCAATACTCACGGCGCTGCAGCAGGATGCGACGCTGACCGTCGCAGAGCTGGCGGAGCGCATTGGCTTGTCGAAATCCGCCTGCTGGCGGCGCGTCCAGATGCTCGAGCAGCAGGGCATCATCGGTGCGCGCGTCACGCTCTTGCAGCAGGAAAAACTGGGGCTGCATTTGACCGTGTACTGCGCCATTCGAACTCATGAACATACGGCTGACTGGTTCGACGGCTTTTACAAGATGGTGTCCGCCATGCCGAATGTCATGGAAGTCCACCGGCTGAGCGGCGACATCGACTACCTGATCCGGGCTGTGGTTCCGGACATGCGCAGCTATGACGAGATGTACAAGAAAATGATCGCCGACGTCGACCTCTACGATGTCAGTTCGAGCTTCAGCATGGAAAAGATCAAATACACGACGGCGTTGCCTCTCGATCATCTGTAGGCCATCAAAGGTCGTGTGCTGATAGGCCTGAAGAATTCGAACTATTCGGTGCAAACGGTGACGCACCGCTGTCACTGACGGAACTTACGATCAATCTCGTGATTGCACTCACGCTTGCATTAATCGTGCGCCTCCGGATGCCCACCAACAGGCCCGACTAATGTGGAACTTCTTCCGATTGCTCAGGAAATATCAGTCTGAAATTCGCAGGCGCTGAAGCTCGGCGCGTGTTCGACTGACAAGTTCGTACTTGGCGCCGCCGTTCCCGGTCAGAGATAGCGCCTTGTTGATCGTTCGCATCGCGTCATCGATACGACCGGTATCTGCGAGAACCATCGACAGATTGTTGAGCGCAACGACATTGTCGGGTCTGAAATTCAGCAGTTCGGTGTACGCCTCCCCTGCATCGGCCAGTTGCCCCAACGCGTAATACGAATTGCCGAGCCCGAGCCATGCGAATACATGTTCCGGCCATTGTGCAACAGCGGCGACGTAGGCAGCCGCGGCGGCTTCGAACTGTCCGACGGATTCCAGGGACGCAACGGCCTGTACGAACGCGGTCGCGTCGTTGTCCGCCGGCAAATCGCCCGGCGGCAGCACGACAATCCCCCATGAGTTCGCGCGCCGCCAGGTGCGAAGAAACCTGGATGTTCTTACCAGGTGACGCTTGCGTTCGCCTGAGCGGAGAACGAATCGATTTTCACGCGGTAGATAACCGACGACGACCGCGTAATGCCAGATGGGTGCGAACCCCAATCCCAGGTTCTGCAAAACCAATACGGGCCGGCCTGCCTGGATTTCGCCAAGCAGCGCCAATACGTCAGGCGGGACAGGGTAGGGGACGCGACCATAGCCGCGCGTTGCGGCCAGCAATTCGAACTGGAGGCTGCCGTTGCGATCCGGGATGTACACACTGGGCGCCAGCTGGTCCGGGGTCACGGCTACACCTGCGCCGTTGAGTACCGTTGCCAACGCGGATGGGCCGCACTGATCGGTCGTCTGAGAATAGAAGGGCGTATCTGTCAGTTCGTACGCCACGCCGCCAGATTGTTGCCGCAGCTCGTCCCTGATTATGCCGCCGTTGAGACCGCATCCGGCTGTCAGCGCCGCAGCGCCGATCAGCAGGCAGAAATACAGCCGTCGCGCGGCCACCGCAATACGGTACTCCGTCAAGGGGATACTGACGGAGTGCTAAAATTGATTAAAGAAATTCGTAACGTCCAGCAGTTCCAATATGATGATGACGATGGCAACGATGCCCACGACCTCAACGAAACCCACGCCACCGATCGGCAATTCATCCAGATTCTGCTGCAGTGCCTGCAATTCTTCATTGGTCAACGCCTCTACGCGGGCGCTCGCATGAACAGGATCGACGCCCATGCGCACGAGCATGCCGCGAACGTCTTCCTGCGCAAGAATATTGTTTATATGATCAATTCGAGTTTGCCGGGATTCCAGTTCGATTGCTGCCTCGGTCGAAATGACGGCCGCAATTACCGGCTGCAATATCGACGCGCTGAGCATGCATGTCATGACGAGAATAACTCCCAAACGCCGTATCAATGTATTTCGCATAACCATCTCCAAAAGCCGTATTCCGTAGCATACCGTACACGGGCCATTATAGTTGCATGTGAACAACGATTGAATGGGGGTGGGATGATGGATCGGGATGGCGGCGATTTAATGGCTATTTACGGCAACAAAGAACGGGGGCACAGTCGTGCCTGAGTTCGCCCTGTTGGCAATGGCGATGCTTTGCACCGGAATCGTCGCGGGCATTCTCGCCGGACTGCTTGGCGTCGGTGGCGGTATCGTTGTCGTACCCGTACTTGAGTGGGTGCTCGAGCTGCTGAACGTCGATGCGGCCGTTCGCATGCACATTGCGGTTGCGACGTCGCTCGCCGTGATCATTCCTACCTCGATTTCTTCATCTCGCGCACATTACAAGCGTGGTGCCGTTGACACAGGGCTTGTCAAACGCTGGATGCCTTTCATCTTCCTGGGCGCCGTCGCCGGCACCTTCATCGCGAGTCGTGTCGACGGCCAGGTGCTTACCGCCGTGTTTGCAATCGTCGCGCTGCTGGTAGCGCTGAAAATGGCGCTTCCGCTCGACAAGGTGACACTTGCGCCCGAGGTCCCGCGCGGTATTGCCATTGCGGCGATGCCGGTGGCGATTGGCACGATTTCGACGATGATGGGTATCGGCGGCGGGACATTGAGCGTTGCGTCCCTGACATTGATGGGCGAACCGATTCACAGGGCGATAGGAACCGCCGCATTATTCGGGTTGGTGATCAGTATCCCCGGCGCCCTCGGCTTCATCTACATGGGATTGGGGAATGAATTACTGCCAGCCGGCAGCCTGGGTTACGTCAATTTGATCGGCTTCGCATTTATCGCGCCAACAACCATTCTGGCTGCGCCACTCGGTGCGAAGTTCGCGCACGCGCTCAGCCGGCGGCACCTCAGCCTCCTGTTTGGCGTGTTTCTGCTCCTGGTCTCAGTAAGGATGCTGTTGCAGACGCTGCATGCCGGATAGGCTCACGGCGAATTGCCGGCAATGGCGGCGAACAAATCGAATATTGACTTGCCCGATGCCATCTCGATAAACACCAGTCCCAAAATCACCGGCGCGAGAAAACGAACGAGAACCAGCCAGAGTCGATGCAATATCGCATTTCGACCGGCAAACAACTCGTCATGACTGAATGTTGATTTCATCAGCCAGCCGGCGAATACGGCGATGAGTATGCCGCCAAGCGGCATCATGATATTGGTGACGAGATAATCGAACAAATCGAAAAATGTCTTGCCGGCAAAAATTCTCATTGATCCCAGCGGATGTATATCCGACAGGACGTTAAACGACAACGCGGCGAGAATGCCCAGGAAGAAACTGACGCCCCCCATCAGCGCGGCCGCTGCTCGCCGCGACAGAGATGTTGCATCGCGTAGCCAGGAGACGGGCGCCTCCAGCATCGAGATGGACGATGTCAGCGCGGCAAAAAACAGCAACACGAAAAATAACGTGCCGAATATCAGGCCGCCGGGAATCTGTCCAAAGGCAAACGGCAAGGTCATGAACACCAGGCCGGGCCCCCCGGCCGGATCCAGTCCGTACATGAACACGATCGGAAAGATCGCAAGGCCGGCCATCAACGCGACCAGCGTGTCGACTCCGACGATGATCAGCGATGCCTGCGGCAAGTTGGTGTCGCGCCTAATGTAGGCGCCATACGCCATCATGTTGGTGATACCAACGCTGACACTGAAAAATGCCTGCCCGAAAGCGCTCATCACGACGGTTGCGTTGAGCTTGCTGAAGTCGGGTGTGAACAGGAAGCTCAATGCGCGGCGCATGTCGCCAACAACCGCCGCATAGATCACCATGATGATCAACATCACGAACAGTGCCGGCATCATGAATTTGACGGCACGCTCGATGCCCGCACGGAGGCCTCGCGAAGAAATAAAGATCGTGATGCCGATGAAAACCGCGAACCAAGCGAGGAGCATTTCCGGGCTCGCGTTCAGGTCGTCAAAAACGACTTTGGCACCGTCGGCCGTTATTTGTTGAAGCTGTCCCGCCGCCATCTTGAACGCATACGCGATGGTCCACGCACCGACGACAGAGTAGAAGGACAGCGCGAGCACCGAGCCCACGCCACCGAGAACAACGCCCATCCAGCGCCAGTGCAGCGACCGGCCGGATTCCTGCGCGACGGCGGCGATCGCGGCCGGTGGACCTGCTGCGCCGCGCCTGCCGATCAACAGTTCGGCCATCAGCACCGGCAGTGCCAGTAAAGCGACCGCGCCGAGGTAGACAAGCACGAACGCGCCGCCACCATTGACACCCGCGGTGTACGGGAAGCGCCAGATATTTCCGAGACCCACGGCGCAACCGACGGCGGCCATCAGGAAAACGAAACGGGACGACCATTGAAGCCTTCCGGTTGTGGTCATATTTGATGCTCCTCGTGTGACCGTGGCACTCCTGCGCACGACTGTATCAATTTGCGGGGCGCGACGGGCCCCCAATTCGGGATCTGATATCATGACTACCGGGTCGAAGAACAACACACCATCGTGCTGCGGCACGCAGGCAATCGCCGGGGGACACGCAACCATGACACGTATGCGAGCCATAGACGCCGCCGTTGCCGTAATGGAAAAAGAAGGGGTCCGGCAGGCATTCGGCGTGCCGGGCGCTGCGATCAATCCGCTGTATGCGGCGATGCGAGCATCCGGGGGCATCAAGCACATTCTTGCCAGGCATGTCGAAGGCGCGTCGCACATGGCCGAGGGCTATACCCGGGCGAACGCGGGCAATATCGGTGTCTGCCTCGGAACGTCCGGTCCGGCAGGCACCGACATGATCACGGGCCTGTATTCTGCGTCAGCGGATTCGATCCCGATTTTGTGCATTACCGGCCAGGCACCGCGTGCGCGTCTTTATAAGGAAGATTTTCAGGCGGTCGATATCGAATCCATTGCCAAGCCGGTTACCAAGTGGGCCGTCACGGTCCGTGAGGCGGCGCTGGTACCGCAAGTATTCCAACAGGCCTTTCACGTGATGCGCTCCGGGCGTCCCGGGCCCGTATTGATCGATCTGCCATTCGATGTGCAGATGGCCGAAATCGAGTTCGATGCAGAGACGTACGAACCGCTGACGCCCTACAAACCGGCCGCGACGCGCCTGCAGGCCGAGCGTGCGATGCAGATGTTGAATGACGCCGATCGGCCGCTGATCGTGGCGGGCGGCGGCATCATCAATGCCGATGCGTCTCCACTGTTGGTGGAACTTGCCGAGGTGACCGGCGTGCCAGTCATTCCCACATTGATGGGCTGGGGCACGATACCCGACGATCACCCGTTGATGGCGGGAATGGTCGGCTTGCAAACCTCGCACCGCTACGGCAATGCGACGATGCTGGCATCCGACTTCGTCATGGGCATCGGCAACCGCTGGGCGAATCGTCACACCGGCTCGGTGGAGGTCTACACTGAAGGCCGCAAGTTCGTGCATGTCGACATTGAACCGACACAAATCGGGCGCGTCTTCGGTCCCGATTACGGCATCGTCTCGGATGCCAGGGCGGCGCTGGAGTTATTTGTCGCGATTGCCAGGGAATGGAAGAAGGCAAGCAAGCTCAAGGATCGCAGCGCGTGGGTAGAGGACTGCCAGGAGCGCAAGCGTACGATGCTGCGGCGTACTCACTTCGACGATGTCCCCATCAAGCCACAACGTGTCTACGAGGAAATGAACAAGGTCTTCGGCAAGGACACCTGTTACGTGTCGACGATCGGGCTGTCGCAAATCGCTGCGGCTCAGTTCCTGCACGTCTACCAGCCGCGGCACTGGATAAACTGCGGCCAGGCCGGTCCGCTCGGCTGGACGGTGCCGGCCGCACTCGGCGTCTGTGCCGCAGACCCGAAACGACGTGTCGTCGCCTTATCCGGTGATTACGATTTCCAATTCATGATCGAGGAACTGGCCGCCGGCGCGCAGTTCAAGCTGCCCTATGTGCATGTCGTCGTGAACAATTCCTACCTCGGCCTCATTCGCCAGGCGCAGCGCGGATTCGAAATGGACTATTGCGTGGATCTGTCCTACGAGAACATCAATGCAAGCAATGCGGCGGGATACGGCGTTGATCATGTGGCGGTCGTCGAAGGCCTGGGCTGCAAGGCGTTGCGCGTGTTCGAGCCCGACAAGATCGGGGACGCTCTGGTAGAGGCCGGAAAATTGATGAAGAAGCACAGCGTCCCGGTCGTTGTCGAAGTAATACTCGAGCGTGTCACGAACATTTCGATGGGTACCGAGATAGACAACCTGACCGAGTTCGAAGATCTTGCGGAGCAAGGCGAAGATGCCCCTACCGCGATCTCGATGCTCGACTGAACGGGAGTAACAATGCCCAGGTTCGCCGCCAACCTGACGATGCTCTACCACGACTGTGACTTCCTGGATCGGTTTCAGGCTGCTTCGGATTCCGGCTTCAAGGGCGTCGAGTATCTTTTCCCTTATGATTTTTCGGCGGCGGAGCTTGCCGATCGATTGCAGCAATACGGGCTGACGCAAGTGCTGCACAATCTTCCCGCCGGCGATTGGGCTGCAGGGGAGCGAGGCATTGCCTGTCACCCGGACCGGATCGGCGAATTTCAGGATGGCGTCGGTCGAGCAATCGAGTACGCCACTGCGCTGGGCTGCAAGCAATTGAACTGCCTCGTCGGTATCGAGCCGCAGGGGGTGGACGCCGACAAGGTGCGACAAACCGTCATCGACAACCTGAAGTTCGCGGCGCCCGCGCTTGCCGGGGCTGGAATTCGCCTGTTGTCCGAGCCGGTCAACACGCGTGACATCCCCGGGTTTTACCTGCACAACACCCGGCAGGCACTGGACCTGTTCGATGAAGTCGCATCCGACAATCTGTTCCTGCAATACGACATCTACCACATGCAAATCATGGAAGGGGATCTTGCCCCGACCATAGAATCGAATTTACCTCGTATTGCCCACATGCAGCTTGCGGACAATCCGGGGCGCCACGAACCCGGCAGCGGCGAGATCAGTTACTCGTTCCTGTTCGATTTCATCGACGGGCTCGGCTACGACGGCTGGATCGGCTGTGAATATGTGCCGGCGACGACAACGGCGGCTGGACTCGGCTGGGCTCAACCGTATCTGAACGCTTGACTTGATAAGGAAAGCAACGTGAAAAACCTGGGTTTCATAGGGCTGGGTATCATGGGCGCGCCGATGGCGGGACATCTGCAGGTGGCAGGACACAAGATGTTCCTCAACAGTCACGGCGGTGTTCCGAAGAACCTGCTGGACGCCGGCGGTGTGGATTGTGCGACAGCTCGTGAGGTGGCAGAGCAGGCCGACATTATCATCACGATGGTCCCCGACACACCGCACGTTGAGGAGGTCTTGTTCGGCGAGCACGGCGTCAGTTCCGGAATAGCCAGTGGCAAGATTGTCGTCGATATGAGTTCGATAGCGCCACTGGCAACAAAGGACTTCGCGGCGCGCATCAACGAACTCGGCTGCCAGTACCTGGACGCGCCCGTATCCGGAGGCGAAGTTGGCGCCAGGGCAGGGGCACTGACGATCATGGTGGGCGGGCCCGAGAAGACATTTAAAGAAATCAAGCCGCTGTTCGACCTGATGGGCAAGAACATCACCCTCGTCGGCGGCAATGGTGACGGCCAGACCTGCAAGGTCGCCAACCAGATCATCGTGGCGTTGAATATCCAGGCCGTGGGTGAGGCATTGCTGTTTGCGTCCAGGGCTGGCGCCGACCCGGCAAAAGTGCGCGAGGCCCTGATGGGTGGATTTGCCGCATCCAAGATTCTGGAGGTCCATGGCGAACGCATGATCAAGCGCACATTCGATCCGGGCTTTCGGATCGAGTTGCATCAGAAGGATCTGAACCTTGCGCTGGACGGCGCAAGGACGCTTGGATTGAGCCTGCCGAATACGGCGACGGCGCAGCAAATGTTCAGTGCCTGCGTCGCCAATGGCGGCGCAGGCTGGGACCACTCGGCACTCGTTCGCGCACTGGAAATCATGGGCAATCACGATATTGCCTGACTGACCAGGCTTTCCCGGAGCCGGCATTGGACCAACGCAGCAGCGCTCAACAGGACTCAGCCATGCAGCAATTTCTGCTGGAGATGTTCGCTGCAGCTGTTGAGTCGGTAAGCGCCGCAGCGACTGTCCCCCGATATCTGCCGCCCGCCGCCAGCGGCAGGACGATTGTCATCGGTGCTGGCAAGGCTGCCGCGAGCATGGCGCAGGCCGTCGAATCGCATTGGTCCGGTTCGTTGAGCGGCCGGGTCGTCACGCGCTATGGCCACGCAGTGCCGTGCGAATCGATCGCGGTGGTGGAAGCTGCCCACCCCGTACCGGACACGGCCGGCCAGGAGGCGGCTGAGCAAATATTGCAGACCGTCTCAAAATTGAACCAGGATGACCTGGTCATCTGCCTGATCTCGGGAGGGGGCTCGTCACTGCTCGCACTCCCGGCGCCGGGCATCACGCTCAAGGACAAGCAATCGATTAATACGGCCTTGTTGAAGTCGGGCGCAACGATCGCCGAGATGAATTGCGTTCGCAAGCATCTCTCTGCGATCAAGGGCGGCAAGCTGGCGGCCGCGTGTGCACCGGCACAGGTTGTGACCCTGATTATTTCCGACGTGCCCGGTGACGATCCTGCCGTTGTCGCTTCCGGCCCGACAGTGCCTGATGCGACGACGCTGGCAGACGCGCAAGGCGTACTCAGCCGCTACGGGATCGACGTTGCCGAGAATGTGCGGCGCCACCTGGCGAGTGCGGAGAACGAAACACCGAAGCCCGGTGATCCGATTTTCAAACGCGCGTCGACGCACATCATTGCAACGGCGCAACAATCGCTTGCCGCCGCGGTGCAGTTCGTTGAGCAGGCCGGATATTCAGCGGTGGTACTCGGTGACCTGGAAGGTGAGTCACGCGAAGTCGCAATTGTGCATGCCGGGATCGCTCGCCAGGTTGCGAAGTACGGCCAACCGGCGGCAGCGCCTTGTGTGATCTTGTCGGGCGGCGAAACCACGGTAACCGTGCGCGGCAACGGACGCGGCGGGCGTAATGCGGAATTTGCGCTGAGCCTGGCGATTGCACTGCAGGCACAGAGCGACGTCTATGCCATTGCGTGTGACACGGATGGGATCGATGGCACGGAGGACAATGCGGGCTGTATCGTTACGCCCGACAGTCTGTCCAGGGCCCGCGACGCCGGCATGAATCCGGCCGAATATCTCGAAAACAACGACGGCTACGGTTTCTTCTCGGCATTGGACGCATTGGTCGTTACGGGGCCCACGCGAACCAATGTCAACGATTTTCGCGCTATCGTAATTACCAAAGCGGCAGGCGACTGACGCCGACATTTCCACTGCAACAAAAACCCCGCCGAAGCGGGGTAATGATGTAGCTTTTCTGATGGGCGCCCGGGTGTTTTTGAGTACGTTGTTCTACCGGGCAGATAGTCCCAAATACCTGAACTGGACAGTCCTTTCGACTGGCGAATTACTAGTCGCCTTTCGCCAGCATTCCTCCAAGCTTCCCGGATGCAAGGCCAAAAAAAGCACCAACGATCAATGAGACCGCGATGATGACAAACGCGTTACTGAAATTCGCTCCTGTCAGAGCACCCATATCCAGCGCGCCGTCGGTCTGGAGTAGATAAGAAGCTGTGGCAGCATAGCCGTAGACACTGGCCGGGATGGAATCGAGAGCCGGAACATGCGCCGCCAGGCACATTCCAAGGACCGTCAAGCCGACGGCGATGGCCGCACCTGCCGCCCCCATACCGCTCAAAGGGGTACTCAACAATATTATGGCCATTAACCACCCGCAAACAGCGCCAAAGACATTGCATGTGATCGTTTTCTTGAGTGCTGCGCTATCGCCGCCTAAAGCGAAATAGGTGGCCCAGCCGATGAATATGGCCCAAATCAGGATGATTCCTGCCAGCGGACCCAGTGCTAGATAAGTAGCGACCCCGCCAAGGACCCCAATACTGACACAAAGTGCAATTAAACTGCTCATATGACATTCCTCCCACGGCACGTCAAAAAGATGGAAATGTTGTTGTTTATTCTTCCGTTTGAAATTTTCTGCCTATTTTCGATGATTATCAATAGAAATAACGGCTTAGAATGAGTCTAGACAGGTATTTTGCGCCTGGTCACCGCAGTTGTCGGTCCTTGAACATCGTGCTATCGGCGCAACCAGACCGAATTCCTGGCGAGCATTCTTGCAGCGGCCTCAGCCGCGAACGATTCGGGCCTCGTCGCTCTCGCACATCCCTGTGCTTCTGCGACATAAGATCGTCCTGACCGTAAAGGCCCTCCTATTCTTTTGAATAGGCCAGCTCGCCCATGACGTAGGCTGCACTGATCGCGCGATCGTCGCCGAGCATTATCAGTACGAAAAGCTCCTCAGTGAGTTCTTCCGCATGTTCGAGTCGCCGCTGCATGAGCGGCGTTGAGTCGTAGTTCAACGTGATGAAGTCAGCATCCTTGCCAAGCGCGAAGTTGCCTATGCGGTCGTCCATGTATAAGGCTTCGGCTGCTCCGAGCGTCACGAGAAACAATGCCCTGTAACTGGACAGGGTCTGCCGATTGAGCTGCAACACCTTGTAGGCCTCACTCATCGTGCGCAGCATGCCCAGACTGGTTCCGCCACCTACATCAGTACCGAGCCCGACCCGAATGCGGTGACCTCGGGCCCGCGCAAGATCGAACAACCCGCTGCCAAGGAAAAGATTCGACGTTGGACAAAATGCCATGGCGCCGCCTGCGGCTGCGAGGTCGACGTAATCCTGTTCGTCGAGATGCAGGCAATGCGCGAACACCGAGCGCTCGCGGAGCAATCCAGCCTGTTTGTAGACGTCCAGATAGCTGCGGCTCGCCGGAAACAAATCCGCCACCCAGGCGACTTCATCGATATTTTCAGCCAGGTGCGTGTGCACGAGGGTCTCTGGAAATTCCGCCGCCAGCTTGCCGGCGGCCGCGAGCTGGGCATCGCTGCAGGTCGGTGCAAATCGAGGTGTGATCGCGTAGTGCAACCTGCCCTGGCCGTGCCAGCGCTCCAGCAATTCGCGACTGTCCCGGTATGCGGATGCGGCATCGTCCTGCAACGCCTCCGGACAATTTCTGTCCATGAGCACCTTGCCGGCTGCGAGTCGCATGTTGCGCTTCAGCGCGGCCGCGAAAATGGCATCGACTGACTGTGGGTGCACGGTCGCAAAAACCAGCGCCGTTGTCGTGCCGTTGCGCAGCAATTCATCCAGAAAAAATTCCGCGACAGAAAGGGCCTCGTCACTGTCGTCAAAGCGGCTTTCAACCGGAAATGTATAGTGATTCAGCCAATCCAGTAGCTGATCACCGCAGGACGCGATGATATCGATCTGTGGATAGTGCACGTGGCAGTCGATCATCCCGGGTATCAGCAAATTGCCCCGGTGTTCGGTCAGCGTCACGTCACCCGGATATTTCGGCAACACGGATGCGGCGGGCCCCAGGTCGACAATCCGGCCGGCGTCAACCATGAGTACGCCGTCGGAAAAGTACTCCACTGCCGCAGGATCGGCTTCCTCTCCCGGATCCCCGAGGCAGTGGAGTATGCGGCCCCTGTGCGCTACCAGGGATTCAGCTGCCACGATTTTTCACAACACGATTGTCGAACATCGAGATTCCTGTCAGGGTTGAATCAAAACTTCCAGACGAACAATGCCTGTACCGTGCTCTCATCGGTAGCCCCATCGCCCAGCTTGTTTTGCCAAAACTGGTACTCGATTCCCAGTGCGACGCTGTCGCGCACATACCAGCGAAATTGCGGTTGCGCAAGTATCCAGGACTCGACCTTGCCACCGAACTCATTGTCCCGCTCACCAGCGTACTCGATGTGTCCTTCAATACTGAAGCTCGAGTCGCCGATCTTGAACGGACGTGCCCAGTTGAAATCGATCAGGAAGGAATCGTCTTCGGACGGTGCGCCGCCGGAGGCTACGCCTTCACTGTCATCGATGTAGGCCATGATGTCGAGGTTCGCGAACGCGAAGCCCGGCAAATCCAGCGACAGGCGGATTCCGGGGAGATACTTCTTCACATTGGCATCCGCAGCCCAGTTGAATCCGAGAATGATGCCGATGTCCTTGATGAAGCCTCCACCGACTGGCTTGCCGGTAATTTTTCCGAGGCTGAAATTCGTGTACCACTCGCCGTACATATCGAAGTCCTGGAAACCAGGGCGATCGCCATCGAGAACATCCAGGAAAAAGAAATTGTCGCCGTATTTCCAGCCGCTGGCGTGCTGCAGCGTATAAATCACATGATCTGAAGTGCCGCCGCCTGCAAAAGACGGTACGTCGAGATTGCCAATCTGAATGTGCAACTCGGTGTTGCTCCAGTCCGCTGCTGTGGCCGGCTGCCAGACAATCAGTGACAACAGTGCCAGGGCAGTGCCCTGAACGTAGCTTTTGAGTTTCAACATTTTCGGTTCCCTTGGTTCTTGGTGTAGTGTGCGTCCGAACGAGCCCGGCATAATTCAGTCAAATTTGTACGGAGTCGAGTAAAAACTGTGCAGATATGAGATGCATCGTTTTGCGACCAGGTCTCACCGCATTTAGACTACCGGGCATTCTTGCCACCGCGAGTCGTGTCGCGTGCTGCGATTTCGGCCAAACGCAGGCGAGCGATTTTGTGAATTTCCTGAATAGCCTGAGTCAATTCGACCTGCGGATCGTTTTGCACTCGCCGGCGAAAGGCATCGAGAATTTTGTGGCGATTGCTGCCTTTCACTGCCATGACAAACGTAAATCCGAACTTGTTCTTGTATCGTTCGTTCATGTCCTGGAACAGGCTGAATTCCTCGGCCGTGCATTGATCGATTCCCGCGTTCGCCTGTTCCGCCGTGGAGTCCGGCGTCAGTCTGCCACTGATGGCCGCACGGCCTGCCAGGTCGGGATGCGCGTTGATGAGGTTCAATCGGAGTTCAGCATTGGCCTGATCGACAATTGCGGCGAGAGCATTGGCCAGGCCGTCAACGTCGCCGTGGGATTCATCGAGCCCATCGCTCCAGACAGCTTCTGCAATCCAGGGTGAGTGCTCGTACACGCCGCCGAAGCGGTCGACGAAATCCCGCTTTGTCATCTGGCTCGGCGCCCGCTGAAATTTCATTGCTTGCGGCGTCATGGGCCGGCCGCCGCAGCGCCGGATTTCAAGCCGTGATGTTCCCGCCAATGATTCGCAATATCGATACGGCGCGTCAGCCACACGCGTTCGTGACCGAGGACGTAGTCGACAAAACGGGCCAGGGCAGTTGCGCGGCCCGGCCGGCCAGACAATCGGCAGTGCAAGCCGACCGACATCATCTTTGGCTGCGTGTCACCCTCGGCGTAAAGGCAATCGAAACTGTCTTTCAGGTAAGTAAAAAACTGGTCGCCCGAATTGAATCCCTGCGCCGTTGCGAAGCGCATGTCGTTGGCATCCAGTGTGTAAGGCACCATCAGCTGCGGCTTGCTGTAAGCCAGGTCCCAGTAGGGCAGGTCGTCAGCGTATGTGTCGGCGTTGTAGACGAAATCGCCGACCTCGGCGGCCAGACGGTGGCTGTTCGGGCTGCACCGGCCGAGATACCAACCCAGCGGACGCGCGCCGGTAACGCGTGCATGAATTTCAATCGCAGTTTCGAGATGCTCCCGCTCGACGCTTTCTTCGACGTTTTGATAATCGATCCACCGATAACCGTGGCTCGCTATTTCCCAGTCGGCGTTCAGCATCGCCTCGATGGCTGCAGGATTTCGGTCCAGCGCCATCGCCACGCCAAAAACTGTCACCGGGACCTCGCGGTCCGTGAACATGCGGTGCAACCTCCAAAATCCGGCGCGCGAACCGAATTCGTACATCGACTCCATGTTCATATTGCGGCTATTCGGGTACGGTGTGGCGCCGACGATTTCCGACAAGAATGCCTCGGACGCCGCATCGCCGTGCAGGATGCTGCTCTCTCCACCCTCTTCGTAATTGATCACGAACTGCACCGCGACCCGAGCAGAGCCCGGCCACGCCGCGTGGGGCGGGTGCGCGCCGTAGCCGATCAGATCACGTGGATAATCCTGACCCATGACCTGGTGTTCAGTGAGCCCCGATCCAATCGATTGTCGCACCGTCGCGGTACCACCGATCGATCGTCATTCTTTCCTCGTCCGTCATCTGAGTCAGATTGCCGATGGGCATGATTCTGGTGATGACCGTCTGCTGATAGATGCGCAATGCTTCTTTGGCAATTTGCTCCGGCTGGTCGAGTTCAACGCCGGCTGGAGCAGCCGGGAACCCGGCGAATGTCGGTACGGCGCCGTGACAGGTGGTGCAGCGTGCCTGGACAATCGTAACAATGTCGGCGAATGTCATTGGCGCTCCTGCCTGCGCGCCATCGATTGGTCCCGTCGTCGTCCCCGTGTCAGCGGCGTCCGTTGCGCGTGTTGTGCGCGGTGCATGTGGTGCAATCGCTGCGGCAACGCCGAGCAGAATCAGCAATGCCAGTGCCACTGGTAACAATGATGCCTTGCCCTTGTGACGCGCCACGAAATAGATACGGATCAACACGCCCGCCAGCGATATGGCAATCAGGATCAGCCAGTTGTACTCATGTCCGAATGTCATTGCGTAGTGGATGCTGATCATTACAAACAACACGGGCAACGTGAAGTAGGTGTTGTGTACGGAGCGCTGTTTGCCCCTGATGCCGTCGTCCGGGTCTGGCGTTCGACCTTCCCGCGTGGCCTCGACCATGCGACTTTGTCCCGGGATGATCACAAAGAAAACGTTGGCCACCATGATCGTGCCAAGCATTGCGCCGAAGTGAATGTAGGCACCGCGGCCACTGAACAATTCGCACATGCCCCAGGCCGCTACGATCAGCAGCGCGAATATCACACCGCCCAGAGCAGCATCATTCTTTCCGAGCGGGGATTTGCAGAGCAGGTCATAGACGACCCAGCCGCCGATCAAAAACGCCACGGCAGCACCGATCGCAGCCGGCTGGGAGAGATCTGCGACCGAGCGGTCCACGAGATAGATTTCCGCGCCATACCAGTAGATCAATGCGAGCAGGAACATGCCCGTGATCCAGGTCGTGTACGCCTCCCACTTGAACCAGTGAAGCGTATCCGGTAGCTGGCCGGGAGCGACACGGTATTTCTGTGCATGGTAGAAGCCGCCGCCGTGCACCGACCAGACTTCACCAGCCACGCCTTTGTCTTCGTCCGATTTGTCCGCAACCGGCAGCAGGTGATTGTCGAGCCAGACGAAATAAAACGACGACCCGATCCAGGCGATGCCGGTTATGAAATGCACCCAGCGGCTAAACAAATTCAGCCAGTCAACAATATAAGCTTCCATCTCTGCAATCCCGGTTGCGAGTCAGGTCTGCCGGCGATCGAACACGACCGCCGGCAGACGTCACTGGTTTGATAGCTCCCCTACCTGGGCAACTTGCCCTGCACGCCTTCGACGTACCATTCCATCTTCTGCAAGTCTTCGTCGGACATGGTCGTACCGGGCGCTACGAGCTCTTCGCCGTCCTGGTTCGAGATCGGTCCGCTGAACGGATGCAGGTCGCCGGATCTGATCGCGGCTTCCTTTTCTGCTACAAGAGCTGCGACGTCCGCAGGAACTGCATCATTGAGAGGAGCGAGCCGAATCATTCCTTCCTTGATGCCGCCCCACACATTTTGCGATGACCAGGATCCGTCCAAGACTTCTTGCGCACGCCTGGTGTAGAAATCGCCCCAGTGGTGGGTGACCGCTGTCAGGTGTGCGGTTTCGCCGTAGCGGGACATGTCGGAGTGATAACCAATCGCATACACGCCTTTCTCTTCCGCGGCCTGAACCGCCGCAGTCGAATCCGTATGGTGCGTCACGATGTCCGCACCTTGCGTGATCAGCACGTCCGCAGCCTCGCGCTCGCGGCCGGGGTCGAACCAGGAATTGGTCCAGATGACTTTCACTTCCGCATCGGGATTCACACTTCGCATGCCCAGCGTGAACGCGTTGATGCCGCGTAACACTTCAGGAATCGGAAATGCGGCAACATAGCCGGCCACATTGGACTTCGTCATTTTGCCGGCGACGATGCCGGAGAGATAACGTCCTTCGTAGAAACGTGCGACGTAAGTGCCGACGTTTGCTGCGCTCTTATAACCGGTCGCATGCTCAAAAGTCGTGTCCGGGAACATCTCGGCAACCTTTATCGTCGGATTCATATAGCCGAACGACGTCGTGAATACGAGATCAAAGCCATCGGCGGCGAACTGCCGTATGACGCGCTCGGCCTCGGCTCCTTCGGGTACGTTCTCGATATATTTGGTCTCCACCTGGTCGCCCAAGCTGTCTTCCATTTGCAGACGGCCGAGATCGTGCTGGTGGGTCCAGCCGGCATCACTAATCGGGGTGACGTAGACAAAGCCGACTTTTAACCGGGAAGCGTCACCCGCATCCGACGCATCAGGTTCCGCTGCATCTTTCTGGCCACAAGCCGCCAGCAGGCTGACTGTGAACGCGATCAAAAACATCCGGTTTGTTGTCATCATCAGGTCTCCAAGAATCTAAGCACCGGGGTGGAAAGTTTTGCCAATCGATGCGGGTGAGTTCAGGCGAATCGTATTGATGTCGCGTGATATCAACACGAGTACGACAATCGTGGCGATGTAAGGAAGAGAGGACAGCAATTGCGCTGGCAGGTCGATGCCCAGGCCCTGCACGTGAAGTTGCAGGATGGTCACGCCGCCGAACAAATACGCACCCAGGATCACACGTGCCGGACGCCATGTAGCGAATACGACGAGCGCAAGCGATATCCAGCCCCGGCCGGCGGTCATGCCCTCTACCCATAGCGGCGTGTAAACCAGTGCGAGGTACGCCCCGCCGAGCCCGGCCATGCCGCCGCCGAACAACACGGCGAGATAGCGAATTCGTATCACCGGGTAGCCAATCGAGTGTGCCGATCGTGGTGACTCGCCGATCGCGCGCAACAACAGTCCCGCCTTGCTGCGATAAAGAAAGTAGCTGATCGCGGCCAACAGGACGAACGAGAGGTACATCAACGGGTCCAGCGAGAATATCGTTGGGCCGATCAGTGGCATGCTCGAGAGCAACGGGATATGCACGGCTTGCAGGCCGGTCAATGCAACGCTCGTGTATTCGAGGCCGATATAGGCGCTTAACCCGACACCGAATATGGTCAGCGCCAGCCCGGCCGCGACCTGGTTGGCCTGGAACGTCAGTGTCAGTACACCGAACAGGAGCGCCATGAATGCACCGGCCGTCATGGCGGTCACCACGCCGAGCCACAGGCTGCCTGTGTCGGCAGCAACGGCGAACCCACAAACCGCACCGACGAGCATCATGCCCTCGACCCCGAGGTTGAGTACGCCGGATTTCTCAGTAATGAGTTCACCGAGCGCGGCGAAGACCAGCGGGGTGCCGGCGCCCAGGGTCGCTAGAATTATGCCAACAAGCACATCGTTCATGGCGTCACCTCGGTATCGGCGGCTGTCGCTGCAACAATGGGTGACACTGCCGGCTCGCGCCTGATGCGGTAATTGATGAACAGATCGGCCGCCAGCAGGAAGAACAGGAGAACGCCCTGAAAGACGCCCGTCACGGCCGATGGCAGGCCCAGTAGCATCTGGGCCGATTCACCGCCCAGGTAGAGCAACGACATCAACAGGCTGGCGAACAGGATACCGACCGGGTGCAGTCGGCCGACGAATGCGACGATGATGGCCGCGTAGCCGTATCCGGGAGAAACCGACGGCAATAACTGGCCGATGGGACCCGCCACTTCGGAAATTCCCGCGATGCCGGCGGCGCCACCGCCGGCCAGCAAACCGATCCAGACCATGTGCTTGCGCCGAAAGCCGGCATACAACGCCGCCGAGTCTGCCATGCCGACGACCTGCATCTTGTAGCCGACGAAACTCTTGCGAACGAACACCCAGCCAAGCGCCACGACCAGCAACGCGATGATGAATCCGGCGTGCAGCCGGGTACCGTCGAGAATGATGGGCAACGAGGCGGCGTCGGTGAACAGTCGCGACTCCGGAAAATTGAAACCACTCGGGTCGCGCCACGGGTCGTGTACAAGATAGCTGAGTATCAAGACGGCGACGTAATTCAGCATCAGGCTGACAAGAATTTCGTTGGTGTTGAAACGCGTTCGCAGAAACGCCGGAATCGAAGACCAAAGCATGCCACCAATGCAGCCGGCGACGATCATCGCCGGCAGCAGGAATACGCTGCTGGATTCATAGAACCACAACGCCAGGCCGCCGCCGCAGATAGCGCCGACCGCGAGCTGGCCCTCCGCCCCGATGTTCCAGATATTTGCCCTGAATCCGATCGCAAGCCCGACGGCGATCAACATCAGCGGCGCCGCTTTCACGCCGAGCTCGCCGAGGCCGTACCAGTCGTCAATCGGGGCGATAAAGAACGCGTAAAACGCGTCGAGCGGATTCGTGCCAACGAGTGTGGAGAGGATCAAGCCGGTGAACAGCGTCAGCCCGACAGCGATCAGCGGGGACAGATACGCCATCCGCGCTGACGGTTGGGGCCGGGCTTCGATCTTAAACCGCATGACTGACGTCTTCCGCGGCGGGTCCACCGGGGAACATGCCGCTCATCCACAAGCCGATCTCCTCCATGTCGGTATCGGAGCTGCGCTTGACCGGGGACAGCCTCCCATCCGCAATCACGGCGATTCGATCACAGATCTCGAACAACTCCTCCAGCTCTTCGGATACGACGAAGATCGCGACGCCTGCGTTGCGCAGGTCGATCAAAGCCTGACGAATCGCCGCGGCTGCCCCCACGTCAACGCCCCAGGTGGGCTGCGCGACGACGAGGACTCGCGGATTCTGTAATATTTCCCTGCCGACGATGAATTTCTGCAGATTGCCGCCAGACAGGCTTCTTGCGGTGGCGTGCACGCCGGCGCAGCGCACATCGAAGTCCTCGACGCAGCGTTCCGCGAAGACGCGCGCGAGCGCGTCTTCGATCAGGCCGAAGCGCACCATGCCGGTTCGATGGCCCGTCAACAGGGCATTGTCGGACAGCGACATTGGCGGAACGGCGCCACGCCCGAGGCGCTCCTCCGGGACAAACGCCATGCCGAGGTCACGCCGCCCGTCGGCGCGTAAAGTTCCGGCCGCGACGCCGCAAATCGTGATGGGCGCGATGTTGGCGCGGTCGATCGGCAATTCACCGCTTAGCGCCGCCAGCAGTTCTTTCTGACCGTTGCCGGATATGCCGGCGATGCCGAATATCTCGCCGCTGCGCACGGATAAATGGATGTCTTTCAGGTCTGTTCCAAACGGGTCATCTGATTTCTGTGACAGGCCGTCGATGACGAGCAGCGGTTCGCCACCGCCGTCGAATTCCGGGTGCTCGCAGACCGGCAAGTCACGGCCGATCATCATGCGCGCCAGGCTGGCAACGGTTTCCTGCCGCGGGTCTGCTTCTCCAGTGACCTTGCCGCCGCGCATCACGGTCGCCTTGTGGCAAAGCACGCGTATCTCTTCGAGCTTGTGGCTGATGTACAAGATGCTACAGTCTTCGTCCGCGAGTCTTCTGAGTGTTTCGAACAATTTGCGAACAGCCTGTGGCGTCAGGACCGAAGTGGGCTCATCCATGATGAGCAACTGCGGTTCCTGTAGCAGACAGCGCACGATTTCGACGCGCTGGCGTTCGCCGACCGAGAGAGAGTGAACCAGTCGTCGCGGATCCAGAGGCAATCCGTAGCGTTCGGACACTTCCCTGATCCGGGTCGACAGCGCATCCAGGTCGAATTCCTCTTCGACCGCGAGCGCAATGTTCTCCGCGACAGTCAGCGTTTCAAACAGCGAGAAGTGTTGAAACACCATGCCGATACCGAGCCGCCTTGCCTGCGCCGGATTCGGGATATTGACGGCCTTGCCGTTCCAGAGTATCTTGCCGGCGTCCGCTTTCGTGACGCCGTAGATGACTTTCATCAGGGTGCTCTTGCCGGCGCCATTCTCGCCGAGTACGGCATGGATCTCGCCGGGCAAGACCTCCAGGCTGACATCATCGTTGGCAATGACCGCCGGGTACGCCTTGGTGATGTTGCGAAGCTCGAGGCGCATCGTCACAATTTGCGGATTGCCGGCTCCGTCAGTCACGCTCTTCAACCTCTGCTATTCCCCGATATTGCGAGCGCGTGTTGTACGATGTTTGTCTCAAAACCAGCAACGGCGGCACGCTCATGCAATTGCAGCAATTGCGCGGCGACTGCAATTGCAATTTCGGCCGGTTTCTTGCCGCCGATCGCGTCGATGCCGATTGGGCATGTCAGGCCGGATATTTCAGACTCACTCAGCCCGAGCGCGCGAAAACGCTTTTCAAAGCGTCGTCGCTTGGACCGCGAGCCGATCAGGCCGCAATAAGCGGCGTCATGGCGTCGCAGTACGCGCGCGCAAATTTCGAAATCGAGTGCATGGTCGTGCGTCATCACAAGGTAGTAGCTGCCCGTAGGGGCAGTGTCGACTGCCAGTGCCGGATCAGCGCATTCAATACCGCGAATATTACCGGGATGGCCGGCGTCGGCGAATCCCGGACGGCTGTCGATCAGGTCGACGCGGACGTCGAGCATTGAAAATACTCCGGCGCAGGCGGTCCCGACATGGCCGGCACCGAACAGCATGATGTGAAAGTCCGTCTTGAGGACCGGCTCGATCAATACCGGCAGCTCCACATTTCTGGCTACGGCCAGCAGGGATTGCTTCGCGGCGGAGCCGATTTGCAATGCCTCCCTGGCGGCGGCGAGCACAGCATCCGTCGGCTCGAGGCCGTCGGCGAACGCGAACCTGTCTGTGGCCGTCACGATCAGCTTGCCGGCGGCCGCACGCGACTGTCTTGCGGTGACCATCACAGCCGCTGTATCGGCCGCATGCAGTTCCGCGAGACGAGCCACCCATGCCGAACGGGACGGCGCCATTTCCTCGAACAGGATCTCGGCCACGCCACCGCAGCACTGTCCGCAGTTCGCGCCAAGCGTGAATCGCTGGACCCTGGATCGGGTACTGACACCGGCGTCCCGCTGCAGCCATTTGCAGGCAGCCTTGATGCACTGATATTCCAACTGTCCGCCGCCAATGGTGCCAATCGTTTCGGTTGCCGTAACGATCATTTTTGCACCGATCTCACGCGGCGTGGAGCCGCGTGCGCCTGCAACGGTCACCAGGACGCAGCGTTCGTCGCGCTCCATGAGCTGCTGCAGTTCTTCAAGCCACCTGATCATCCGGTTTTCCGCTCCTCGGACGTCATCCGGGACTGCAGTTCATCGATCGAGTGCAAAATGCACTCGGGCGTCGTCGGTGCATTCAGGCACGGGCTTTGTTCGTAGCCGTCAATACTGGCGATCGCGTCTTTGACAGCGTGAAAAACAGACAGGGCCAGCATCAAGGGCGGCTCACCGACCGCCTTGGAGCGGTGAATCGTCGCCTCGCGATTCGCTGCGGACTCCAGCATCGTGACGCGAAAGTCGACCGGCAAATCCGAGCAGGTCGGTATTTTGTAGGTGGATGGCGCGTGCGTCTTCAACTCGCCTTTCTCATTCCACCACAACTCTTCGCTGGTGAGCCAGCCGACCCCCTGGATAAACGCCCCTTCGATCTGCCCGAGATCGATGGCGGGATTGATCGATTTGCCGCAGTCATGCAACAGGTCCGCACGAATCACGCGGTTCTCACCTGTCAGCGTATCGATGATCACCTCGGAAACCGCGGCGCCGTAAGCGTAGTAGTAAAAGGGTCGGCCGGAAAACGTCGAGCGGTCGTAGGTTATCTTGGGCGTCTTGTAGAAACCGGTTGCGGACAGTGATGTGCGTGCCATGTAGGCGAGCCTCACGAGTTCGGCAAACGCCAGATCCTGCTTGCCGACTTTGACGCGGTTGTTCTCAAATACGACTGCATCCGGCGCCGTGCCGAAATGCTCTGCTGCAAAAGCCACCAGGCGCTCCTTGATGGCAATCGCCGCATTTTGCGCCGCTTTGCCGTTCAGGTCCGAGCCGCTCGATGCAGCGGTCGCCGATGCGTTTGGCACCTTGCTGGTATCGGACGCCGTGATTTTTATGCGATCGATGTCGATCTGAAGTTCTTCGGCAACGACCTGCGCGACTTTGGTAAAGAGCCCCTGGCCCATTTCCGTTCCGCCGTGGTTCAAATGCACGGTGCCGTCCGTATAGATATGGAGGAGGGCGCCTGCCTGATTCAGGTGTGTCGCCGTAAATGAAATGCCGAACTTGACCGGCGTCAGCGCAATGCCGCGCTTCAAAATCTTGCTGTTGTTATTCCAGGCACGTATTTCCGCGCGTCGAGCCCGGTAATCGGAACTCTCTTCGAGCTGTTCGGTCAGCTCGAGAATGATGTTGTCCTCGATCTTCTGTTTATAAGGCGTGACGTTTCGATCGTCGATGCCGTAGAAGTTGCGCTTGCGGACGTCGAGTGGGTCGATTTTGAGATGGCGAGCGATCTCATCGACAACGTATTCGATACCAAACATGCCTTGGGGTCCGCCGAAGCCGCGAAACGCAGTATTCGATACGGTATGGGTCTTGCACCGATGCGACACGATGGTCGCATTTTCCAGGAAGTACGCGTTGTCGCTGTGAAACATCGTGCGATCGTTTATTGCGCCAGACAGGTCTGCCGACATGCCGCAACGCGAGGCGTAGGTAAGCTCCACCGCGTTGATTCGACCGGTCTTGTCAAAGCCCACGTCATAATCGATGATGAAATCGTGCCGCTTGCCCGTGACTATCATGTCGGTGTCGCGATCGAGGCGAAGCTTGACGGCCCGGCCGGTCTTGTTTGCCAGCAATGCAGCGACGCATGCGAACAGGGCAGGCTGACTTTCCTTGCCGCCGAATGCACCGCCCATGCGCCGGCATTCGACGACGACGTCCTTGGATAGCTTGCCGATCGCGTGCGCGACGGCATGCTGCACTTCGCCCGGATGCTGCGTTGAACTATAGATGAGGAAGTCGCCGTCTTCCCGCGGGACCGCTATTGCAATCTGTCCCTCGAGGTAAAACTGGTCCTGGCCGCCCAGAAGAACACGGCCGCTCAGGCGATGTTTTGATTTGCGCAGTGCCGATCGGCTGTCGCCCGTCTTGATCGTTTCGGTCGGCAATATGAAGGACCCTTCCTTGACTGCCTTGTCTGCATCCAGGATGGCGTCGAGGTCTTCGTATTCGATCTTTGCGAGGAGTGCCGCGCGGCGCGCAGCATCGACGGTATCGGCGGCAACTGCGAAAATAGGCTGACCGACATATTGAACGACACTTGCAGAGAATATCGGATCATCGGCAACCACCGCACCGAAATCGTTCTTGCCCGGAATGCCGCTTGCGTCCATCACGGCGACGACACCCTCTGCCGCCGTGACCGCAGAGAGATCAATTTTCTTGATGAGCGCATGCGCATGCGTGCTGATGCCCAGTGCAGCATGCAGGAGCCCACGCGGTTCCGTAATATCGTCTGTATACTGCGCGCCGCCGTTGACATGCAGGCTGGCGCTGTCGTGAGTCACCGAGGTACCGACAGCCCCGACAATGCGCGGGCGATCCTGGCTAGCGCGAGTAGTTGTAGACATTTGTCTCGCCCTCGTAGCCGCTGCTTTCGAGCCAGAATCGATACAACAGATTCCTCGTCGTCAATTGACGGTATTCCTTGCTTGCGCGCATGTCACCGATCGGGCTGTAGTCAGTGTCCAGAGCGGCCATGCCGGCACGCACTGTTTCTTCAGTCCATTCCTTGCCAAGCAATGCCTTTTCGCATTCTTGCGCCCGCTTCGGGATCGCGGCTACGCCGCCGTACGCCACACGAACGTGGTCGACACGGCGGTCCTTGAGCCGCAACGCGTACGCGCCGCAAACGGCCGATATATCCTGATCGAAGCGTTTGGATAACTTGTACGTGCGGACGCATTGGTTCTTGCCGGGCAACGGAATACGTATGCGCTCGACGAATTCTCCGGGCTTGCTTGCCGTCTTCTGGTAGTCCAGGTAGAAATCGTCCAGCGCTATTTCGCGCGTCTTGCTCCCCTTGCGCAAAATGATGGTTGTGCCGATCGCAATCAGAACCGGCATCGTGTCCCCGATCGGTGAAGCGTTGGCAATGTTCCCACCGAGCGTGCCGGCGTTGCGAATCGGCGGCGACGCAAACCGCAGGAACAATTCTTCCAGATCAGGGTAATGCTCGATGATGAGCGGCATGGCATCGGTCAGCGTTACCGCTGCGCCGATGTCGAGGTGCTTGCGATTGACGCTCGCGCTGTGCAGCTCGCGAACATTGCCAATGTAAAGTACCGTGTGAAGATCCCGAAATTGCTTGGTTACCCAAAGGCCGACATCGGTACCGCCCGCGAGAATACAGGCGTCCGGGTGTTTCTCGACGAGTTGCGCGAACTCTGCGAGGCTGGTTGGTGCAAAATATTGTTTGTTGCCGTGCTGGACATGCAGGGTCTGACTGTGAGCGAGTGAGCGCAGCAATTCCACGGTCATCATCTCGCTGGGTTCGATTGCGTTCTCAGTCGCGGAAGAGAAAGAGCAATTCATCCAGTGCTGATCTTCGCTGCTGATCTCGCTGCCGTATTCGTACATCTTTTTTGCAGCGTCAATAATTGGCCGGTAGCCCGTACAACGGCACAGATTGCCGGCCAGCGCATCGTCGATGTCCTTGCGTGACGGATTTTCCTGGGTCTTGTAAACGGCGAACAGCGACATGACGAAGCCCGGTGTGCAAAAGCCGCACTGCGCACCGTGGCAATCGACCATGGCCTGTTGCACCGGATGTAACTGCGCGTCGTCCGCAGCCAGGCTTTCGACCGTGATCAGCTCTTTGCCGTCCAGCGTCGGTAGAAACTGGATACAGGAGTTTATGGCGCGGTATTGCAGGCGATTGCGATCGGCACTTAACTCCGCGACGACAACCGTGCAGGCTCCGCAATCACCTTCGGCACAGCCTTCCTTGGTTCCTGTACGTTGCCGGTCCTCGCGAAGGTATTGCAGGACGGTCCGCGTCGGGTCGACATCGCGCAGGGTTACGACATTACCGTCCAGCACAAATCGAATCGTGTCGGTCATTGGTGCTAGGAACCTCGGTAGGTGCTGTAGCTCCACGGCGATATGAGCAGTGGAACGTGATAATGCTGATCCTGGGATATCGTAAACCGTAGTACGACGTCGCCCAGAAATGGCGGCGTACTCGCTGGAATGACCGATGCGGCGAAATAGTCACCGACATTGAATATGATTTCGTAGGTGCCGGGCGCGAAGTCCTCTTCGCTGAGGATCGGCGTATCCGTGCGGCCGTCGGCGTTGGTTACACCGGCGAAAATTTGTTCGCGATCGTCGCCAAGCCGGAACAGCTGCAAAGAGATGCCGTCCCCGGGTTTGCCGGCGGCCGTGTCCAGAACATGTGTCGTCAAGTACCCCATCTTCGCCCCCGGTCGACAGGCAAATGCGCGGTGCGTTGGTTGTTGTCGGGAAGTGCCGTGAGCATTTCCCCCCGGAGCCGATGCCTGAATGTGCTCAGACGATCTGCCGCAGTTTGGTAACCCTACGCCTGATTCCTATACTAGACGCCATTTGGCCCGGCGGGTAGAAGAAAATGCGGAGCAGGAGATGCCAAAACGGCATCACCTGTCGAGCCGCGTCAGTACTCCTCGAGCTTGGCCACAAGCAGCCCCAGCACATGCCGCAAGGGCTCCCAGTCCTCACGACCCACGCGAACGCAAACCGCCAGCGTCTGCGTGATGAGATCCGGATTGTAGAGTGGCAGGTGCAGCAATAATTGCTGCTCGATCTCAGTCTCGATACCAACGGCTGTCTGAAAGCCGATGCCGAGCTCGAGGTCAAGCATCGATCGCAGGAATTCCACCGAGTTCGACGAGGTTTTGACCTGCGGGCTCAAGTTCGCCTTGCGAATCTCCTGGTCAAGCAGTTGCCTGAGCGGCCACGAGCGGTCTGGCAGCAGCAACGGAAATTTCGCGCACTCGGCGAGCGACACCTGTTGCAATGCGCTGAGCGGATGGCCGGGCGCCATCACGGCCCCGACCGGCAGCTGCCGTTGGGCAACGCAGACGATGCCGGGCGCTTCCTGCGGATCGAAAGTCAGTGCGATATCGGCCAGCCCGGACTGCAGCATATCGTTGAGCTGCAGTCCGCTGGCAGCCTTGAACGACGTCGCGACGTCGGGAAACCTGGCATGGACCGCCATCAGCGCCGGCGGGAGAAATCGCGGAATGACCGACTCCTGGCCGGCAATGGTAATGCGCTTCGGCGACTCCCGTCCGAGCGTCGAAATCGATTGCAAGGTCCGGTCGAAATCGGTCAGCGCAAATTCCACATGCTTGGCCAGCAGCTCTCCGGCCGGAGTGAGAGTGGCGCCCGCATGGGATCGATCGAACAATTTGACGCCGAGCTCGCTTTCGACCTTGAGGATCTGCCGGTTGATGGCTGACGAGGCGACGTAGAGATTGCGCGCAGCCTTACGGATCGATTCAGTCTTGCAGACTTCGTGAAAATACTTGAGAAACGCGGAGTGCACCGGCATCAGGTGATTGTACGGTGGTCCGAATTGAAGTGATAGATTCGCGCTCCGGGCGCAAGAAGATAGGCCCACATGATGTGGGCCTATCTTTGTGATCGGCGGTCCGGCAAATCTATTGGCTAATCATCATTTGGCTCATCGTCGTCGGGTGTCTCACGGTTCGCGTCGCCCGTAACCCTACGTGTCAAACCGTGGTCTGTTGCGTTAATGGCGTTATCCGCTGCCGCAAACGCTTCAGGGGCGGCATGTGCATTCGGTGCTTGACGACCGCTTGGCGTATCCCCACTCCTGTTGTGTGCTTCCCCGTCCGCACGTCTTTGCACTGCGTCGTCTGGTGGCGCTCCAGCGTGCGCGGACTCTTGCGCAAGGCGTTGCTCTTCGGCCGCGAGGCGCCTGGCTTCCGATTGCTGGCGACGAAGCTCGGAGTCCTGCCTCATGCTTGTACCCCGATCCTGCTGCTGGCTCATGGCCGGACGGCCGCCGCCGCCCTGGCTGCCCGCACCGGCCGGACGCCCCTGGGCGTACGCGGTCATGCTGATCGCGAAGAGCGCACATACGATTGCGCTTACTGAAATCTTGTGAATCATTGGATCGCTCCTTTAGCGATTGTCTGTATTGTTGACGCGTATTGTGCATCTTTGTTCCGCTTTTCTCCATTGTCTCCAGGTTGCGACAGAGCCCCGGCTGCGCGCATCGGGCAGGTTGACAAATCTCGTTCGGCGGGAAGTCGTTATGTCAAATTTGGGGAACTGAACGAGCGCTTGCAACGTTGGTGATGATAGAGACGTTCAGCGGTGGGAAGCGGATGGCGTTATTCCGACCGGGTTCACATAAACCACGACCGGTCGCACGATAAGATCCGTTCGACTGAAATTCGGAGTCGCTTGGGCGCGAATCCAGACATTGCATGGTCTTGCCAGACATCGCACTCGGATGCACGGATGGCTGGCAGACACTACGGATGGCATTAATGCGTAGAAAAGACAAGGGCGACCAGGTCGCTGATCGTTTTCCGGATGTTTCGATGATACGAAGCGCTCGTGCGGTGATCTGCCTGACGGCGATCCTTGCGCTGTCCGGCTGTGCCGAGCCGGCGGCGCCACCTTCAGGAGACCTGCAATCGCCCGCCAATTTTCCGCCGACGGCGGTTTTCACTACCAACTGCACATTGCTGGATTGTGGATTCGACGCCAGTAACAGCTCCGATGCCGATGGCACTATCGCAAGTTTTGACTGGGACTTCGGCGACGGCACAGTAGCGAGTGGTGTCAATCCAAACCACAGCTACGGCGGTGACGGAAACTTTACGATCATGCTCGTTGTCACGGACAATGAGGGCGCGACCTCCAACGGTTCGCAATCGGTCAGCGTGAGCTCCACTGGTGGCGGCAATAATCCGCCATCAGCATCATTCACCAGTACTTGCACAGATTTGAGCTGTACCTTCGATGCCGGCAACAGCGTCGACTCCGACGGTACGATTGTCAGTTACGGTTGGGACTTCGGTGACGGGTCTTCAGCAATGGGTCAAACCACCAATCGAACCTTCGCGGCGGACGGCAGCTATGCGGTGACGCTAAGCATCACGGACAATTTCGGGGCGTCATCGTCCACCACGCAGCAAGTCTCCGTCAGTGCGGCCACCCAGCCGTCGGATGGATCGACGCTCTATGCACAGAACTGTTCAACCTGCCATGGCGCGGATGCGTTGGGCGGCACGATTGCAAGAATCAGCATTGTCGGAAAGACTGCCGCGCAGATTACGGCCGCAATTGCCACCATTCCGAATATGTCCTCTCTCACCTTCCTGACGGTTGAAGAGATTCAAGCGATCGCCGACCACCTGGCGACACTGGTAACAGGCGCGACGAGGTCGGGGTCCTCAGGCTGGTCGAAGGTTACAATTATTGACCGTGACGGCACGGCGGTCAGTGCGGAAAGCGATCTTGCGACCGGCATCTATGCCATCGATTCGTCGAATCTGTCTGGCTCGCTGCTGGCGAGTGCATACTTCCCGAGTGAGGGAAAGACACTGTATGGTTTCGCCGCATCGCCGGGCGTCCTGAATGTTACGTTGCTGACAGATCAGGCAGTGAAGACAGTGATATCGGCCGGCCAGCTTCCGACCTGCTTTGTCAGTAGTGCGGTTGCCGCATCCTGCGTGTCACAGGTGTCCGTCGAAAGTATCGGTCTGGCCGAACTCTGGGTGGCTGCCGATCTTCGCGAGCAATTCCTGCGCCACGGACTGAATGAACTGGAACCGTGGATCAACGTGCCGATTGGCATTGAGGCGGGCGGTATGAGCGAACTGCTGCACAGTCTATGGCTCGAGGCAGTATTGAACTGCGACGGCGCCACGTCAGGCAGCCGTTTTGTTGACAACATTCAGAGAGATGCCGGTTGCTCCGCTGGCAACTGATCGTCGAAAAGAGAGCCATTCGATATGAAAATACTCAAAACGAGAGCCATGATCCTGATTTTGATGGCCGTGCTGGCCGGTCTTCCGGCCGTTGTGACATCCGCAGAGGATGTCAGGCTGGCGCCCGGCTTTAGCATCCCAGAACTCGGTGGCGGCAAGGCAATCAGTCTCGATCAGTTTCAGGGCAAGGTCGTTTACGTCGATTTCTGGGCGTCCTGGTGCGCTCCATGCCTGAAGTCCTTTCCGTACATGGAGGGGCTGCACCAGAAGTACAGTGGCAAGGGTCTCGTCATTATCGCTATCAACATGGATCAGAATCCGCAGGATGCCCACGATTTTCTAAAGGATCATCCGGTAACATTTTTAGTTGGAAAAAACCCGGCTGGTGACGTTGCGGAGCAGTACGAGGTGATGGCGATGCCGACCTCATACATTGTCGATCGTGCTGGCCTGATACAGGAAGTGCACTACGGCTTTAAATCAAGCGACAAGGAAAAAATCGTGGCACTCATCGAAAAATTACTATGAATGTGAAGGCTGGATCGAAACTTATGAACACTCGTCGCCTTGTAAGCCTGATAGTAATAGCGTTTGCGCTGCAAAGCGCTGGCTGCGCTGTCAACGTTAAACCATGGGAGCGCGGTACCCTGGCCAAAGAGCACATGGCCATTGAACCCGATGCCCTGGAGAGAACGATATTCGAACAGGTTGTGACGAGTAAGGAAGCATCGTCCGGCGGTTACGCTGTTGTGGGAGGTGGCTGTGGCTGCAACTAATTCATATTTGCGTCACCTGATGGCGGCGGCCGTCGCGTTGCCGGGGATATCGGTGGCAGCAACGCCGATCGACAAGGGTGACGTCGTCGTCGATCTAAAGTATGTCCATTACGAAGAGCAAGATGACCTGATGACGGTCGATGCCGAATATCTGACCCTGGGAATTCCACTGACTGGCCGGAATGACCTGACTGTATCGATCGAATTCGAAACCATGTCCGGTGCATCGCCAATATTCATGTCGCCGGGACAGAATGGCGATCCCGTCGTTGTCAAGAGTGGAGCTTCGATCACCGATCAGCGTACAGCAGTCACCGCGAGTTTCCGGCACTTCTTCGATGCCGGAACATTGACAGTTGCACCGAGCTGGTCAGATGAGGACGACTACACGTCGCAAGCACTGACTCTTCAATACGAATGGGACACAAACAACAAGAACACGACGTTTGCCGTCGGCGTGGGCTTTGCCAGTGATGAGGTCTGGGCCGAAGGTCAGGTTATCCGTAACGACAAGGAAGGCAGGAGCGTGTTCTTCGGCGTTACGCAAGTACTGAATACGAGCTCGCTGTTGCAACTGAACGTGTCATTTGCCGAAGAGACCGGCTACCTGAGCGATCCGTACAAGCTGGTACAGGTGCAGACTTCAATCCTGCCCGACAGTCGTCCGGACGATCGAGCGCAGATCGCTGTTCTGGTGCGGTATATCCGCCACATGGCAGACGATGCGTCGGTGCATCTGACGTATCGACTCTTTAATGACGACTGGGACGTGCAAAGCCATACGTTCGAGGCATCCTGGTACCAGGAGCTACCCGGCGATTGGACGGTGACTCCGAGCGTGCGGTATTACACGCAGGAAAAGGCAGACTTCTACGAGCCTTATTTCGTGGCATTCCGCAATGACGGCTACTACACAAGTGATTTTCGGCTGGCGAGCTACGGGTCGGTAATTGCCGGCGTCAAGATCACAAAGAAAATCGCAGGCAATACCGGGCTCGATCTCAACCTGCAATACTATGCGCGTCGCGGTGACCTCAAGCTCGGTGGCGAGCACTCGCTTGACCCTGAGCCTTTGAGCAGCTATTTAGTGACGCTGGGGATAAAGCACACGTTCTGATCAGAGCCGAAGATACGCCGATGGCCATGCGTCAATACGACTTTTCATTCGAGGCCATGGCGTGTGTCAACGAACTCAGTCTCTATGCTTCGAACAAGAGACAAGCAACAGCCGTCGCCAAAAAAGCGATCGACGCCATAAACAAGCTCGAATCCCGTTACAGCCGTTATCTTCCAGATAGCCTGCTGACCCGGATTAACGAGTCAGCCGGAGACACGCGTGGCGTCGCAGTTGACGAAGAAACCGCGGCCCTTCTGAATTACTCGCAGACCTGTTTCGAGCAAAGCGACGGGATGTTCGACATCACATCCGGTGTACTGCGGCGTATCTGGAACTTCAGGGAAAACAAGCTGCCGACCGACAGCGAGGTTGCAGACACGCTGCAGCTAATCGGCTGGGACAAAGTGATCTGGGATGAATCACGCATCGTATTGCCGCTCACCGGCATGGAACTCGATTTCGGTGGTGTCGTAAAGGAGTACGCTGCCGACACGTGCGCCACACTGTGCCGGGACATGGGCGTTCGTCATGGACTGATCAACATGGGCGGCGACATTCATGTCATCGGTCCGCACCCGGATGGCAGTCCCTGGAAAATCGGTATTCAGAGTCCCGATGATCCTGGCAGTATCGCGACGACCGTTAATTTGAAACATGGCGGGCTCGCCAGCAGCGGCGACTATCAGCGGTCAATCGTCATCGATGGCAAGCGCTACGGGCATATCCTGAACCCCAAAACAGGCTGGCCCGTCGAGGGATTAAGGGCAGTCAGCGTTGTCGCGCCACAATGCCTGATCGCAGGCAGTACTAGCACGATCGCAATGTTGAAAGGCGAGGCCGGCAAGCGATGGCTGGACGAGGTCGGGTTGCCGTATCTGTGGTTCGACGAGAGCAGTCGTCTGTTCATCAAAGATGACTGTTCGATGCGTGAGGCGTCATAGCGAGACCTGGAGCGATCGCACCGATCCATCTGCATCTCCGAATGGAGATGCAATCATGCTGGATCGTAGAGGCGTCATTAGCCGGGCAGGAAAATCGTCGCCGGGTGCTCAAGCATCTCCCTGACGCTCTGGATCATGGCCGCGGCATCATAGCCGTCAACGAAGCGGTGATCGAAAGACGACGACAGGTTCATCATCAGACGTATGGTGATCTGGCCATTGATCACGACGGGTCGTTCCACTGCACGGTTGACACCGATAATGGCGACTTCAGGCAGGTTGATGACCGGTGTCGAAACAATGCCACCGAGTTTTCCCAGGCTCGTAATCGTAATGGTCGAACCCGACAACTCATCTTTTTTCGCCGTGTTATTGCGTGCGGCGTCGGAGACGCGCCGGATTTCACTCGCGAGGTCGTCGATCGAACGCGCCTCGGCGTGGCGAACCACGGGAACCTTCAGGCCATCGGGAGTTTGCGTCGCAACACCGAGATGCACGGCACCGTGCCGCAGCAATACGTTGCGCTCCTTGTCGTATGTCGTGTTGCACTGCGGAAATTCCCGCAGCGCGCGCACGAGCGCGAGGGCGAGGAATGGCAACAGCGTCAGGCGTTCTGAGGCATCACTTTTCTTGCTGTTCAGGTGTTTTCTGAGCGCCTCGAGTTCGGTGATGTCGAGTTCCTCGACATAGGAAAAATGCGGAATCTCGCGCTTCGACGCAGACATTCGCTCGGCGATAATCCGCCGCAGGCCGATCACTTTAACTTCGCTGGTTGACGGCGTCGCTGGCCGGGCTGCAATGGGCGCGCCGGAAATTGCCTGTCGCTTGAGAAACTGGTCGAAATCCTTGCGGCTTATGCGCCCACCCGGACCGCTGCCCGCAACCAGCGCGAGATCGACTCCTGTCTCCTTCGCCATGCGGCGTATTGCTGGCGACGTCACGACGCGGGGTCGCATCGACGAGTCCGCAGCTTCGGCCCGCGGCTCGGCGGGCACGGTCGTTCCGCCTGCTTCGCTGACGGCGCCGTTGCTGCCGTTACCGGTAACAGGCGGCTTCGCCTTTGCCGGTTTTTCGGGTGCGGCCGTGTCGGTTTCGAAGATGACCAGCGGCGCACCGACAGCGACTATGTCGCCCGGTTCGCCTGCGAGCTTGATGACCGTTCCGGTCACGGGTGATGACAATTCGACCGCCGCCTTGTCTGTCATCATCGTGCCGACGACGTCTTCTTCAGTAACCTGATCGCCGACATTGATGTACCACTCGCCGATTTCCGACTCGACAGTGCCTTCACCGAGA
Source organism: Pseudomonadota bacterium (assembly GCA_022560695.1). Lineage (GTDB taxonomy): Bacteria > Pseudomonadota > Gammaproteobacteria > Steroidobacterales > Woeseiaceae > UBA1847. The sequence continues at coordinate 5,814 of JADFSP010000021.1, read as the reverse complement.
TCCGGCAGCTTGAAGATGTACTCGCTCATCCTCCCTCCATGACCTCGCGGATTCCGGCAGCCATGCGCTTCTTGCCTGGAAAGTACTGCCACTCGAATGCGTGCGGATACGGGGTATCCCAGCCGGCAACCCGCAAGATAGGTACCTCCAGATGATAGAAGCAGTGCTTCTGAATCGTTGCGGTGAGTTCTCCGCCATAGCCGCAGAATTGTGTCGCCTCGTGGGCAATGAGACAGCGGCCCGTCTTGCAAACTGATTCCGTCAGTGTGCTGACATCGAGCGGTGCGATTGTGCGTACATCGATGATTTCGGCATCCACGCCCGTCTCGTCGGCCGCGGCCTCGGCGACGTGTACGAGTGTGCCATAGGTAACGATCGTGAGTTCCGTACCGGGCCGCACTACGTCCGCTGTGCCAAGCGGCACCGTGTACCAATCCTCAGGAACTTCGCCCTTCGGGTGTGATGCCCAGGATACGGCCGGCTTATCAGGATCGCCGTCAAACGGTCCGTGATAAATACGCTTGGGCTCGAAAAATATGACCGGATCATCGGATTCGATAGAGCTGATCAGAAGACCTTTCGCGTCGTATGGATTGGACGGCATCACAATCCTGATGCCGCTGACGTGCGCGAAGATCGCCTCGGGGCTTTGCGAATGTGTCTGCCCACCCCGGATACCGCCGCCGCAAGGCGTGCGTATCGTGACCGGCGAAAAGAACTCACCGCAGGACCGGTAGCGCAGTCGCGCAAGTTCACTGACGACCTGGTCGAATCCCGGGTAGATATAGTCCGCGAACTGAATTTCAGCGACGGGTCTAAGGCCGTTGACGCCCATGCCGATGGCCGCGCCGATGATGCCGCCTTCGGCGATCGGGGCATCGATGACGCGATGCTCGCCGTATTTTTGCTGCAGACCCTCCGTGCAACGAAATACGCCGCCAAAGTAGCCGATATCCTCACCGAGCACGACGACGTTAGAATCCTTTTCCATGACGACGTCGAGAGCTGAACGGATCGCCTCGATCATGTTCATCTGCGCCATCGACTAGCTCTCGACCTCGAGCATGCGTTGCCTCTGCGACTCGAGATGCGCGGGTGTTTCGGCAAAGACGTCATCGAACATCGTGGCAGGATCGAGGAATGGCCCTTCGGTCATCGTGCCGTGCTGCTGCGCCTCTTTCCAGGCGGCGAGAACTTCAGCTTTAAGGTCTTTCTCGAGCATGGAATGCTTCTTTCCGGACCAGTGTCCGGCGGTGATCAGGTGCTGCTTGAGCCGTTCAATCGGATCGCCAAGCGGAAACGCCGAATATTCGTCTTTCGGCCGGTACTTCGATGGATCATCGCTGGTCGAGTGCGCGCCGGCGCGATACGTAACGAGCTCAATCAATGTCGGGCCACCCCCACCGCGGGCGCGGTCGGCCGCCCACTGCGTGACCGCATAGATCGCAAGCAGGTCATTGCCATCGACACGGATGCCCGGTATCCCGAGCCCCAGTCCACGAGCGGCAAATGAGCGGCGCTCGCCGCCGGCGAATCCCTGGAACGTCGAAATAGCCCATTGATTATTGACGACGTTGAGAATGACGGGCGCCTGGTACACGGCGGCAAACGTCAACGCGTGATGAAAATCCGCTTCGGCCGTGCTGCCATCACCGATCCAGGAGGCGGCAATATGATCTTCACCCTTGATTGCAGCGGCCATGGCCCAACCGACCGCATGGGGGTATTGTGTGCCCAGGTTGCCGGAGATCGAAAATACGTTGGCGCTGCGACTGTGATACATGACCGGTAATTGCCGGCCTTTGCACATGTCACGGGTATTCGACAGGCATTGGCACATCATGTCGACCAGGCTGACGCCGCGATAAAGGTACAGGCCCTGGTTACGATACGACGGGAAACACATGTCGCCAGGGCGTAATGCCATGCCTTGTCCGATTGAGACAGCTTCTTCGCCGGCTGCCTGCATATAAAAAGATATTCTGCCCTGGCGCTGAATCTGCCACATGCGATCGTCGAAGACGCGATTGAGCAGCATCCAGCGCAGCGCAACCTGGAGTCCGGCAGCATCGATATCGGGATTCCAGGGGCCCTGCGCCCGGTGGTCGTCGTCGAGTACGCGGACGAGCTGATGGCTCAGATCTTCCATGTCGCGCGTGCGGGTGTCGACGGGCGGCCTGTCGACACTGCCGGCCGGAGACAGGTGCAAATAACTGAAATCGGGTTCGTCGCCCGGTCGAGCCGTCGGGCGCGGAATGTGCAGTCGTGATTTATTCGCCATTCGCTGATGCTTCCTCGTTGCCGACGCCTCGCCGTTTCTTCAGCCCGGCTCGTGAGCCGCATCATTCTACGCGATGCGCATCCGCGCCGTGGCGTCCGGCATCTGCCTGCTACCGGGCCGGGCGCCGTGCCGTGAGCGGCCACGTATTGATGACCAATATATCCCGGCCATACCGGGCATTTGTTGCTATTTTCGTTGCCAACCGCCATTTTAAAGCATATATTATGCGTCAAATCGACTATTGAGTAGTATTTTATGCAACCCGTGCGCCTGGATCATGTCGACCGAAAAATTCTCGATCTATTGCAGACACAAGCGGGCATCAATGCCTCGGCGATCGGCGAGCAGATCGGGCTGTCGCAGTCGGCCTGCTGGCGGCGTATTCAAAGTCTGCGGGACCAGGGGGTTATCAAAGATCAGCCGGTCAAACTGGATCGGGAAAAGGTGGGTCTCAATACGATGGTGTTCGCCCATGTCAAACTCACGTCACATGGCCGCAGCAACCTGGCCGCGTTTGCCGAGGTCGTCAGCACCTTCCCTGAAGTGCTCGATTGTTACGTTTTGCTGGGTAACGTTGACTTCCTGTTGCGCATCGTCACTGAGGACATCAAGGCTTACGAACAATTCTTCTTTGAAAAACTGTCACAATTTGCCGGCATCCAGGAGGTGAACTCGAGTATTGTGATGTCGAACATCAAGCATACGACGGTCTTGCCGATATGAGGTGCTAATGTGCCCGCCTGCGTTCCGCGGAAGTCCGGGCAGCACAGAACATGAATGAGGTCAATTCCGAGCGACAATGTTTCCGATACGAGATGACAACCCACAAGTCCTGGTCCCGTATGCAACGTTCGGCATCATCGCCGTCAACGTGGCCGCATGGATTTTCGTTCAGGGTTTCGGGTCCGAGCCCATGCTGTCGAGTTCCGTGTGTCGGCTCGGACTGATTCCCGGCGAGTTACTCGGAGCGTTCCCCGCCGGCACGCGGATCCAGCTCGGGCCGGCATCTTTCTGCGAACTGGGTGCAACTTCCGCCTGGCACACCGTTATCTCGTCGATGTTCATGCATGGCGGCTGGTTCCACATCATCGGCAATATGTGGTTCTTGTGGATATTTGGCGATAACGTCGAGGACTCGATGGGGCACGGCCGCTTCGTCGTCTTCTATCTGCTGTGCGGCATCGCGGCGGCGGCGCTGCAGGTCGCGACCAACGTCGAGTCGCCGATTCCGATGGTCGGCGCGTCCGGGGCCATCGGCGGAGTAATGGGCGCTTATGTCCTTCTTTATCCTCGCGTCCATGTCCACCTGTTGCTGGTATTCGGCTTCTATGTGACGACAATCGCGGTTCCCGCATTTTTCATGCTCGGTTACTGGTTTCTCGTGCAGGTGATCAGCGGTGTGAGTTCGCTTGGCGGGCCCGGCGGCGGCGTCGCATTCTGGGCGCACATTGGCGGGTTCGCGGCCGGCGCGATCCTTGTGCTGCTGTTCAGAAATCCGGAGCTACTGCGCCGCCATCCTTTTTATGGCTGGAAAAAGCGTAAAGCGCCGTCGAGAAGCTGGCACCGTATCAAGCGATGAACTGGCCGGTAATGGTGGCGGTGGCGCAATGCAGGCGCATAACTGCGAGCGCGCTACAGAAATACTGCAGTCTTACCTGAGTGCGCCAAAGTTATACCGGACTTCGGATTCGGGTGAGCGCGAATTTCTGAGCGAAGATGGGGCGGTTGCGACAATCGTCCCGACCAGGGACAAAATGGCGTCCCTGTGTAGCTATCGTCCACGGTCCCCGCGTTTCTGCGGGCTGTGCAACGACCCCACGTCCCGAGTGCAACGGGCTAACGAATCGTGGTGATCGGGGATGCCTAAAAACCTCTTTTTGATTCGAGAAGAATCTGCACGTTATCGATGGACTGATCACCGTCCAGCGGAAACGCGATATCGAGGTGCACGATCTTTTGCACCCCACTTCGCGTCGGGGAAAAGCGCAGACCCAGGCCGACATCTCGCAGCCAGCCCAGGTTGTTTCCACCCAGCGGGTTGTTGCCCCAGGTCCGGCCGGCGTCGAAAAACACGGCGCCACCAATGCGAAACAGTCGAAACGGATACCAGTCCGTAAAGTAGCGCTGTTCCACCGTCAGGAGTATTTTCGCATCGCCGATTTGATAGCGCAACGGGTATCCACGCAAACCGGAATCCCCGCCGAGTTGAACCGGATTGTCAAGATCGAGATCATTGCCGACGGTGACATTCATGGTTGCGAACAACAGCCGCTTTGCGGACCGGTGTCGGTAGTACCGGGCGCTGAAGTTTGCCAGCGTATTTTGTGTGTTACCACTAGTGATGCGGCCGCTGGCCGTCGCGGCTAACAGTAACGCGTTGCGAGCGATCGACCCGAAGCCACGGCTAGCTGATGCCCGGTAGATAACCGCATCAGTAGTGGCGCCAAAGTTCTGGTCCGACCAACCCAGCATCGCTGATAGTCGCGTACCCATCAAGAAGTCCTCGGTCCTGCCGATCTGGTCACGATTGTTCGATTTCGTGTATCGATCTTCGACGAATTCAACACCAAGAAAAGGATAGACAAGCCTGCGATCCAAGGGCATGGCCGCGGGCAGCGTTGGGTTTGGCACCGCGGAAAACAGATTGTCATCGTAGGTGACGCCGAACGTCCAGCGTCGTACGTGATTGCGTTTCAGTCCTGCCGACCAGCCGCCGAAGGCCGACACGAACACACGTTCGTGCCGATACTCGGCCGCCTCGTCGCCGAGCCTGTACAGCACGCTGCGGCGCTCGTCATCGAAAATGGAGCCGCCGGCGGACCAGCGGGTGTCCAGTGAGTAAAACGGCCGTTTCACCGACAGAAGATTGGAATGACCATCGGAATTGTCAGCGATTCGCAACGATGCAGAAACCCAGCTGCGCCCCAGGTGTTTGTCGGAAAATTCGAAACTCGTCGACTCGCGATCGACGTTGTCCGTTCGGGCGATACGCACTTCCTGACCCTTGCCGAAGAGGTTCAGCTCCTCGATGCCGAATTTGGTCCGGTTCTCGCCGCCGCTGCGCGACACGGACAGCTCCGGCGTCAATGTCCAGACGTCCCGTGTAGTGACCCTGATATCAACGACGCCATCTTCGCGGTGTAGCGGCTTGATGGAAGCATCATAAAAATAGCGGTTGTCACGCAGTATGCGCCCGGATTCATCGACAATACGTGGCACGTACTTGTCTCCGGAGCGGAACAGAAGCTGCTTCGTGATGACACTATCACTGGTAACGATGTGCAGCCGATTGGCGAGACGATACAGCCACTTGTTTTCTTCGGGGTCTGAGAGATCGAAGACATTCGATTTATCGATAACTATTTCGCCGATCACTGCGTCTGTACTTTCAACTGAATGATCGCCGGGTACTGGCTCGTTGTTATTCTCAGGCGCTGATTCTCCCGCGGCTGCGCTCGCTGAGACCAGAATCACCGTGGCCAGGATCAATGCCGACCAGCTCGCCAGTGGCACCCGTTGCCGTGATACCGATC
>JADFSP010000020.1 GCA_022560695.1 Pseudomonadota bacterium | reverse complement strand
GCCTGATTGACCGGCGCGGAGTCGACATCGATGAACAGCAGCTTTTCGTAATCCTTGAAATCGGTGATCGACGTCAGCAATACGCTGCCCAGTTGCCATTCAAACCTCGCATTGATGCCGAATGTATCCGTGAAGCCGGAATCAGCGAACGCAAAATCGCCGGAGGTATTGAAGTCTTCGCCATCCGGGTCGATGTAACCGAAGAAATCGGCACCCGGCGATGGCAGAAAGTTGTTGCCGAAGCGGCCGGCATCGGCGACGCCGTCCGACCCTGGTGCGCCCGTGAGATTGTTTGCGAAATCATCCGGCATGCCGTCGACGTTCTGATCGGCTCCGCAATCGGTGCCATCATCGACGCCACCCGGTGCGCAAATGCTGTACCGCGCGTCGTTGGGGTTGATATCGACGACGTTGACCAGCTCTCCGGGGAAGCCGCCGCCCGGTACCGGCCCGGTGCCGTCATAAACCGCAGTCGTCGGCTTCGATTGATACGGCCCCGTCGGCATGTCGCTGCTGGCCACGTTGACGGACACGGAGAATGTGACATCGTCGCTCAGCTGGAAGAGCAGGCTGGCGCGGCCGACTATGGACTCGCCGCCACCCATGTCGGCGCCCGCACCGGGTCCCGGGGAATTGCCATCGGGACCGCCGAACGTACCTGCGCCGAATTCGTCAAGCGGATACAGATTATTCAGATAGCCGTCCTGATCGCTGTACATGACGGCAACGCGGGCCGCCGTGGTGGCCGAGATCGGGCCGCCGAATGCCGCCTCGAGTTTCACGGAATTCGCATTGGCATCCGAGTCAAATTGCCCGAACGTAATGTCCGCGTAACCACTGCTTTCATCGAGACTCGGCTTACGACTGATGTACTGAATGGCGCCACCTGTCGCGTTGCGGCCGAACAGTGTGCCCTGTGGTCCCTTGAGAATCTCAACCCGCTCAATATCGAGAAGGGCAAATGTCTGCGCCTGCGCAATCGGGATATAACCCTCGTCGAGGTAGACTGCAGTCGGGGCCTCGATGATGTCATTGAAATCGTTCTGCGTGACACCTCGAATCGTAAATTGCGTATTCTGGCCAGCCAGGTTGCCGCTGATGTGCACGCCTGGCGAATATCGCGCGATATCGAAGCTGTCTTCGATGCCCAGCGCTTCCATCTGGTCGCCTGTAAACGCGGTAATCGCAATACCGACGTCCTGAATGTTCTGTTCGCGCTTCTGCGCGGTGACCACGATCTCTTCCAGAACACTTTGCGCGACTGCAGATTGCGCAACGGCGAATATCAGTACACCGGCCACGCAATACGAGAAATTCCTGTGCTTGACGTTCATGTCTTTCCCCCCATGTAAACTATCTTTCTGTTCTTCAATCTGCTTGCTGTTGCCAGCAAGACAATCGTTATCAGCTTCCGGCGCCGATCGCAACCGGGCGCACCGGAGATCCCGAGTTACCCTCGGATCGTAACGGCAGGATCATCGTGCACGACGTCCAGACCTTGTCTCTCGCGAGCTCGTCCAGTTTCATGTTCTGAATCTGGTGAATTCCGGACTGCGTCAGGTTGTAGTGATGATTAATAAACGGAAGTCCGTCGGGAGTACCTTCCGGCGGTCCTGCCTGACCCATCAATTGTCCTTCGTTCACGGGATCCGTGAACGGGTTATCAAGGGCCACGAGAACGACTTGTTTCTCTTCAATATACGCAAGCGCGTCGTTCGCAAGGCCCGGGCCTTTCGTGTAGTACTCCGGTGTCGTCCAGATGTCGCTCCATCCCGTATAAATGTAGAGGACGTCGCCCGGCAAGATTCCGCGCCAGCCGAGTCCCTGCGCTTCGATCATCGCTTCGATGTCCGCAGCCGTAATCGCCCGCCCGGCAGCCAGGACGTCGCCGTTACCGAGGTAGCTGCGCGCGTCCAGCAAGACCGCACTCGTAATAATCGGCGGCGCCTGCTCGATGCCGAGTTTCAGCAACGGCGAGTCCGCCGATGGTTTGACGTCCGCCTGGCGGTAACCACCGTAGTAACTCGCACGGTCGGCCGGGAAGTCGCCCTGACCGTCCCAGGGTTCGTCGAGATAAGCGAAGTGGCCCAGTGCATCCATTTGTGTGCCCTGTGCACCCGGTTCACCACTCGATATTTGCTCGCCGTTGAACGCGTGCATCGTTCCCGGTATGCCAACCGTTGGACGATATTCATAGACGAGTGGCACGCCGAAAGGTGACTGGGTCATGCTGTTCGAGCGAACGTGTGAGAGTTCGTAGCTCTTCGCGCCGGGCTGCGTCATGTAATGCGCGCAGCGCATCCAGGTTCCGGCGCCGATCGTATTGGCCATCCCCTTTTGATCGCCCTGCAACCACGGACCCGTCGCAACGATCGAAACGGACTGCGCGGTGATGCTGGCCTCGTCCGGGGCGCTCGGCGCCTGGTTGCATCCCGCCAGCAATGCGATCGCTGACGCGACCAGAATATGCTCACGAATCCGGTTTTGATGTGACATTTTCCCCCTCCCAAAACCCCTGTTTTTGTCGAATACGTTCGCTAGTCCTTGCGCCCGGTCAGAACCCGCCAGCAATCGAATAACATCACCAACAGTATAATCGCTGGGATGCCGAGGAGCAGCCAAAAGCTGAGTGCGGGAAGTCCGAGTATCATGTTGCCGCCCCAAAATACTTGCTGACCGCCTCTTTTCCTACAGGCGGTGTGAACATCGTGACGACGAGCATCAGCAAGCCTGCCGTGCCGAGACCGACGATTCCCGGATGTACGTTGCTCGCCCAGGAAGCGTTCGTCAGTGCACCGACGATCCATACGCAGGTGATCAGCGTTCCTCCAATCGACGACGCAAGCGCGGCTTCCCGGCTTACACGGCGAGAAGTCATGCCGACGAGCAGCGGAAAAAAGAACGCGGCGCCGACTATTGCTATCGCGTAGGACACGATGCGCAAAATCAGTGCCAGGTCCGGAATGGCGCACACGAATGCGATCGCTCCGATGGCGATAATTGAAATCCTGGAAATCCGGAGATATTCCCTTTCGTCGCGTTTGATTCCCTTCGGTTCGTCATGGCAGCGGCGCACGAGATCGTGCGCAATGGCCGACCCGGACATGAGCAACAGCGAATCCGTCGTGGACATGGCCGCACTGGCAATGCCGGTCAGCGCGATGGCTGCCAGGCCGGGCGTCAACAATTGCGTCACCAGTACGGGAAACGCCTGATCCGCCGATGCGAGCTGATCCCACACCATGACCCTGGCGGCAGCACCCAGGTAGAAGTTGCCGTAGAGAAGGAAAATCATGACGAGACCGATCGCAATCGGCACCGAGGCGCGGGCAATTCGATCATCCTTTGCCGCGTACATTTTCGTGACCAGTTCAAGCCTGGTGCTATAGGCCACGAGCCAGATCAGATACCACGAGACCATGTACCACCCGGACCACTGGGTTCCGGTTGGCGACGTCCATCCCGGCGCAATGGCCTCGACCTGCTGCAACACGCTTGACCAGCCACCGACCGCGTCATAGACGTAGGGCACGAGTATCAGAAGACCGACCCACATGAAAATGAATTGCGCGATGTTGGTCCACACGACTGCAAGAAGACCGCCCAGTGCAACATAGGCGACAAAAATGACCGTGCCCAGAATCAGGCTGAACATGAACCCGAAACCGAGAAGACGTTCGAGGATGAAGGCCATGCCCCGAATCTGCGCGATCAGGTAAATGATGCTCGACACGGCCACAACGATCGCGCTCCAGGCCCGGAGCCCGCGGCTGTCGAAACGGTCACCCATGTAATCGGGAATCGTAAAGCCTCCCGATCGCCGCAGCTTCTTCGCAAACAAATAGAAAATGATGGCGGCGCCGCCAACGAAGGAAATGTAAGGAAGAATTGCGACGCCACCGAATCGACCCGTGAACGCGATGCCACTCAGAATTGCGCCGCCGTGCATGACCGCCGCCATGTTCGCCATGACCAGCACTCCGAGGCCGAATCGCCGGCCGGCGACCCAGAAGTCGGCTTCGGTTTTCTGCTGGCGCGCGGCGACCAAACCAATACCGACGATGGCTACCAGGTACAAGCTGAAAACGATGGCGCCGATGGTATTCGCTGCCAAGAATATTATCCTTATTCGTCGCTGGCGGTCTGCGCAGAAACCGTCCGAAGTATATATATTTTGTTTATGGACTTGTAGTCTGAACGGCGGCTACCGTGACTGCGGCGGACTCCAGTCCGGCGGCAACAACCGGCGGCGACCGTCGTCGGACAAAGCAATCCCGGGTTCATCCTTGTTTTCCCGATCCCATAGCTCGCAGGTCACTTGTTTGTGGCGCGTATCCAGCGCCTCGCAATAATTGGAATATATGCAGACGCGGACTTCGTCGCCCAAACCGAGTTTCGCCTTCAAAAACCAGTCGGGGTCCGCGATCGTTTGCCGCGCTGCGGCGATAACGTCGGCCTCCCCATCCTGAAGAATACGCTCTGCCTCTTCGAATCCGTGCACACCGCCCGCGGCGACGACGGGCGTCTGGTGCCCGGCCGCTCTGATGGCCCTTCTTATGTTCGCCGTTGAAGGAAGGTTGCGGCCGAACGGTCCTTTCTCATCGGAGATGTATTGCGGCATGCACTCGTAACCGCTGCGACCGGTGTAGGGATAGGCAGCCGCGCCCACTTTCGGCTGCTTCGCGTCTTCGAACTTGCCGCCACGCGACAGTGACAGGAAGTCCATGCCAGCCTCTGCAAATCGGGTGCCGAAGTACACGGAGTCCTCGTTGGTCATGCCGCTATCGAGGCAGTCCTCTGTGAGATAGCGGCAGCCAATGACATAGTCGTCGCCGACCGCCTTTCGAACTTCAGCCAAAACTTCCAGCGGCAGACGCACGCGGCCATCGCGGTCCAGGCCATATCCATCATCACGCGTGTTGTACGCGGACAGAAACGACGCCATCGTGTAAGCATGCGCGTAGTGCAATTCGACGCCGTCGAACCCTGCTTCGCGCGCGCGTACGGCCGCAGACGAAAAAAGACCCGGCAAGGTTTCAGGAAGCTCTCTTATGTGTGGCAGATGCAGGTCGCTGACGCGTTCGCGGTAGCCATAGGTAAGGGAGTGGTGCTCGCGCTCGGTTAACGCCTCGGCCAGCGCCTCGTCGTTCAGTCCGGACAATTTTGCACGGATTTCATCGTCTGACAATTCGTCGTAAAAATACTTTCTGTGTGCATCGGTGATCTCGAGAAAGCGCTCGAAAAATTTCTCCGCCGGCGGCCGGCGATTGATTCGAAGAAAATCGATGATCTGAATAAAGAGCCTTGTCTCACCGTCGCTCGCATCCTCGACGGTTTCGACCAACTTCTTCAGCCCCGGGATAAAACGGTCATGCCCGATTCGTAACAGCGGTCCGCTCGGTATGTCGCGCACGCCCGTCGCCTCGACGACCATTGCGCCTGGCTTGCCGCGTGCAAATCTTTCGTACCAGGCAAGCAGGTCTTCCGTCATGTGCCCGTCGTCGGTTGCCCGCCACGGCACCATGGCAGGCACCCAGGTCCGCTGCAGCAGGGTGATCGACCCGATATCGACCGGACTGAAGAGCTTTGCCTTCGCAGCCCGGGCCCGATCCGGCCACGGCCCTGGCCGCGGTTCGTACTTGACTCGTTCCGGGGGACGCCACATCAGCCGTCATCGACAACTTCATGGGACGGTGGTTTCAACGCGACTTTCATATCGTGCCATTCTTCCTTTAGTCTTCCGGCAAGCAAGTGTGACTGGAACATGGCCGAGTGGTATTGACTGGGCCAGCGTCGATCGTCCTCGACGCCGTACCACGCACCGGCACGAAGCGTCAGATTCGGGTCGCTGAGATGCGGACGTGCAAGGGCAACCAGATCGGCCCGACCGGACATTATGATCGTATTGACCTGATCGGCGTTGGAAATATTACCGGCAACCACTGTCGGTATGTTCACCCTGTGACGAACCTTGTCCGAAAATGGCACCTGGAACATGCGGCCGTACACCGGCTCTTCGTCACTGACTGTTTGCCCGGTCGAGACGTTGATGATGTCGATGCCGGCATCCTTGATCATCCGGCATGCGGTAATGTTGTCGCCTTCGGACAAACCACCCTTCGCCCAGTCGCACGCAGAGATGCGCACTGACATCGGCTTGTGAGCCGGCCAGACGTCACGCATTCGGTCGATTACGGCCAGCGGAAATCTCATTCTGTTTTCTATGTCGCCGCCATAGCGATCGGTACGTACATTGGTTAGCGGAGAAATAAAACTTGCGAGCAAATAGCCGTGCGCCGCATGCGCTTCAATCATGTCGAAGCCCGCACGATCGGCAAAATCAACGCTGCGCGCAAACTCGTCGATGATTACGGCCATCCGTTTTTCGTCAAGCTCGGCGGGCATATCGCTGACATCGATGTACTTGAGTGGTGACGCAGAAACGATCGGCCAGTTATCTGATTCCAGTGGCTGGTCCATTCCCTCCCACGCGACACGCGTCGAGCCTTTGCGTCCTGCATGACCGATTTGCATGCAGACCTTCGCCCGTGAATGCTCATGCACGAATTCGACGATGTGTTTCCACCAATCGCCCTGTTGCTCATTCCAGATTCCGGTGCAGCCCGGCGATATGCGCGCATCCGCCGACGGGCAGGTCATTTCCGTGTACAACAGCCCGGCACCGCCCATCGCCAGGTGTCCGTAGTGAACCAGGTGCCAGTCATCCGGCATGCCGTCAGCCGCGCAATATTGCGCCATCGGCGAAACGACGACTCGGTTCGAAAGCTCCATATCACGGAGCTTGAACGACGCGAACATCGGCGGCGCCCCGGTGGCAAGAGTCAGTCCTCGTTCCTTCACATGCCTGGCAAAGCGCCGGTCGCATTTCTCGACAAACTTCGCATCCCGCAAAGCCAGGTTGTCATAAGTAATTTGCTTTGACCGCGACATGAGTCCGAATACGAACTGTTCCGGCGGCTGTCCCCAGTGATCCGATATGTTCTCGAACCAGCTCAGAGACACGGCAGCAGCATGTTGAATGATTTCCACCGCATCACGGCGTCCCTTTTCAAACAGTGCCAGCGACTTCGAAACGTCGGCCGGCTTGTTGAATGACTCTTTAAACGCCTCATAAAGCGCGATCGAGCTTTCCATCGCGAGCTTGGTGCCCGACCCGATCGAAAAATGCGCCGTATGCTGTGCGTCACCAATCAATACGATATTTTCATGTGTCCAGCGTGCGTTTTTTATTTCAGGAAACTGCCGCCAAATTGACATGTTGGTGATTAATTCGTGTCCCTCAAGTTCCTCCGCATAAATTTTCGCAAGCTCCGCAACATAGGTCTCCTCCGTCTGGTCGAGGAAACCGGCCTTTTCCATCGTCTCGGCCGGCAGCTCTGCGATCCAGGTGCTCATGCCTGGTTCGTACTGGTAGCAATGCATCACCATCGGACCGTAATCAGTCATCCGGAAATAATATTTGAAGGCGTCGAACTCGCGAGTTGAGCCCAGCCAGCAAAAATAATTGCTGTGAAGCCTGATTTCAGTACCGAATTCTTCGCTGCGCTCGTCGCGTATGAAGCTCGCGATGCCGTCGGCAGCGACGATCAGATCGCTGTCTGCGAATGAGTCCAGACTGGTGACTTCTGTTTCGAATTTGATGATCGCGCCCAGGGAGATAGCACGGTGTTGCAGGAACTTCAGCAACGCCAGGCGCGAGCACCCGCAAAAACCGTTGCCGCTGCATCGCAGGACCGTGCCACCGTAGTGGATGTCGATGTCGTCCCAGTAGGCGAAACTTCGGCGAATGGCCTCGTAGCTGGGCGCATCGTAATCATTCAGGAACCCCAGCGTCTCGTCAGAGAATACGACGCCGAATCCGAATGTGTCATCGCGCCGGTTTCGTTCGTAAACCGTGATATCCCAGTCAGGCCACGACTTCTTGGCCAATATGGCGAAATAGAGCCCACCAGCCCCGGCGCCTACGATCGTTACCTTCATGGCATCATTACAACTATAACTGTCTATTTATTAATATCAGTGAGACGGTACGGCTGCAAGTTGTGAGCGCATGTTGCGCTTGAGCATCTCCGGGATGCTGACGCTTTGGATCTTGCGATCACTTAAGTCCGCGAAAACGATCACTTGCCTTGTCTCCAGTAAAACGCCTCCGGACCCCGTCAGCCAGGTCATCAATTGTGCCGCACTCTCTCCCACCGAGATGGGCCGCAGCGCCACCGATACCGTGTCTCCGCTGCGGGGGAACGCCGTACATTTAGTCTCCAGTTGTACGGTCGGGATGCCGAGATTCTCAGCCACGTGCAATTCCTGGAAACTCATCCCTAGGCTGGCCTCGAACCATTGCTCAACGGCATGGCTGATCAATTCATAATATCGTGACAGATGCAACTTGCCGCCGGGGCCGCACATCCAGTCGCGAATGGTAAATTGTTCTGTCTCGAAGCTGGCGAGTTCGCTTTGGTACGGCTCCATCGGGCGATCCGCCGATTTTTCAGTCAGCACAACTGAGAAAGATTCTCGTTTCATCGATCCCGACACGGACCAGCCAGTCTCATTGGGCTCGAAGATCATCCTGATGTTGTCACCGAGACGATTCGAGCCCAAAAAACGAATCGACAGGTCGTACGGCACACGATCCAGGGCGGCCTCCGGAAACGTGTCCGCAATCATTTCCAGGTAGCGTGGATAGTAAATGACGTGCGCGCCGTCCACCTGCGCGAAGCGCACACGAAAACTTCGTACGATCTTGCGATCTTTGTCCTTCATCGTCGCTAGCTCGAATCGCGTTCGATGACCGCGGTCGTTTCGATTTCAATCAGGGCTTCACGTTCGACCAGGTCATTAACGCCGACAACGGCCATGACCGGGTAGTGCTTGCCGATTACGTCGCGATACGCCTGTCCGATGCCGGTCAGATTCCCGCGGTAGTCGTCCAGATCTTTGACATACCAGGTCATTCGAACGATATCCGCCGGAGTCGCGCCACCCTCCTTGAGCGTTGCCACGGTATTTACGAGGATCTGTCTGAATTGCCGGACCAGCCCATCTGCGAACCGGCCGTCCTGGTCCCATCCGACCATGCCGGCAATGAAAATCTGCCTGCCCTGCGCCAGGATACCGAGCGAATACCCGCTCGGCCGGGGCCATCCATCCGGAAGCAGGTGCTTCATCGATTCGCGCCTTTGTAGGTCTGCCGGGCTATGATGACTTTCTGGATTTCGCTTGCGCCCTCGTAAATTCTCAAAGCACGTATTTCGCGGTACAGACTCTCGACGATATTGCCCTTGGTGACGCCACTGCCACCGAATAACTGAACAGCCCTGTCGATGACGCGTTGCGCTGCCTCTGTCGCATACAGCTTCGCCATCGCTGCCTCACGCGTCACCCGGTCCTGATGGCAATCCTTCGCCCACGCCGAACGGAACACGAGCAAAGCACTTGCATCGATCTCGGTCGCCATGTCGGCAATACTTGCTTCTGTCATCTGCAGCGCGCTGAGCGGTGCACCGAACAGTTGCCGGCTGCTCGTATGTTTCAGCGCCTCATCCAGCGCCCGTCGTGCGAAACCGAGTGCTGCCGCCGCAACGCTCGTGCGGAAGACATCCAGTGTCGCCATGGCAACCTTAAAGCCCTGTCCCGATGCGCCGATCCGCGCGCTTGCCGGGACGCGACAGTCTTTGAAAGACAATGTCGCCAGCGGGTGCGGGGCCATCGTTTCAATTCGCTCCTTGATCGACAATCCCGGGTTCGTCGCATCGACAACAAACGCGCTCAGTCCGCGCGAACCCGGTGCATCGCCGGTTCTCGCAAACACGCAGTAGACATGCGCAATACCGCCATTCGAAATCCAGGTTTTTTCGCCGTTCAGAACATACTCATCGCCTGCCAGTTCGGCGCTGGTTTCCATTGCTGCGACGTCTGAGCCTGCTTTTGCTTCGGATAGAGCGAATGCCGCGATGCATTCACCTGCGGCAACTTTTGGCAGGTAACGCTCGCACATGTCATCACTTGCGAATAGCGATAAGGCGCCGCTGCCAAGGCCTTGCATCGCGAACGAGAAGTCGGCCAGTCCCGAATGGTACGCAAGTGTTTCCCGGCACAACGCGATGCTGCGCACATCGAGTTTCGCGGACGCGCCGCCCCAACGCGCAGGTACACAGTTCTTGAGCCAGCCGGCCGTGCCCAGATCCTTGACAAGGGTCTTGCAGTCGCTGTCTACATCATCGCTGCGAGCGAAATCATATTCCTCGCACCATGACTGCAACGCGGCCTGCAGCTCGCGATGCTTGTCATCGAAGAAGGGCCAGGCCAGATACGAGGTATCACTCACGGCATATCGCCCCGTTTGCTTCTTCGCGATACGAACGATTAGCGGAGTGGATTTCCGACATTTGACTCAGTCGCCTTTGAATTTCGGCTTTTCTTTTTTGACAAACGCATTGTAGGCACGCTCGAAGTCCGCCGTTTGCATGCATATCGCCTGCGCCTGGGCCTCTGCTTCGATAGCGGTATCGATGGGCATGTCCCATTCGATGTTCAATTGATTCTTCGTAATGCCCTGGGCGAAATTCGGCCCGGCCACGAGGCGGCTCGCGATCGCGTGCACGCCGGCGTGCAGGTCGTCCGGATCGAACAGTGCATTATAAAAGCCCCAGCGTTCACCTTCCTCGGCGCTCATCGAGCGGCCGGTCAGCAACAACTCTGACGCGCGACCCTGGCCGATAATCCTTGGCAAGAAAGCGCATGCACCCATGTCCGCGCCTGCCAGGCCGACTCGTGTAAACAGAAACGCGGTTTTGGCGCGCGGCGTGCCATAGCGAAGATCGCTGGCCATCGCGATTGCGGCGCCGGCCCCTGCGCATATTCCGTCGATCGCGCTGATGACCGGTTGTGGGCACTTGCGGATTGCCTTGACCAGGTCACCGGTCATGCGAGTGAACTTCAGCAAGGCCTTCATGTTCATTTTCGTCAGTGGGCCGATGATCTCGTGCACGTCGCCACCCGAGCAGAAATTTTCACCGGCTCCGGATATTACGACAGCTTTGACATCGTCATTGTCGACAAGCGATCGGAAGGTGTCGCGCAATTCCGCATACGATTCGAATGTCAGCGGATTCTTGCGCTCGGGCCGGTTTAACGTCACCGAAGCCACGCCTTCGTCGCTCAGACTCCACAAGAAATGTTCGGGATCTGGTTCCATCATCTCGTCCTCACTGAACTTCGCCGCCGTCCACGGCGATTGCCTGGCCCGTCACGGATTGCTGCTGGCACAACCAGATCACAGCGTCAGCGACCTCTTCGGGTTCGACAAGTCGACCCTGCGGATTGGACTTCAGGATTTCCGCAAGCGCTTGCTCTCTTGTGCGACCGGTCTTCGCAATAACATTTTCCACCGCGCTCTCAACCATATCGGTATTGGTGTAGCCCGGGCACACCGCGTTCACCGTGATGCCTTTTTTTGCAAACTCGAGGGCGAGTGAGCGCGTTAAGCCAAGCACGCCATGCTTGGCCGCACAATAGGCGGCGACATAGGCGAACCCTGTTCGGGCCGCGGTGCTGGCTATGTTGACGATACTTCCTGCGCCTGCGGCAAGCATCGATTCGGTGACCACACGCGTGCAGTTGTACACGCCGGTCAGATTGACAGCGATCGTCTGATCCCAGAGTTCGTCCTGCATTTTGGCGAACGGCACCGCCTGCGCCATGCCGGCGTTATTCACAAGTATGTCTACACAGCCATTGTTTTTCACGGCGCTGGCAAATGCGGTTGCGACCTGCTCGCGATCGGTCACGTCGGCAAGCTCTCGCGCTGCGCCGATGTCGTCCGCCACTTTGCGCAGCTTATCGTCGTTGCGGCCCATGATCGTGACGGCGGCGCCGGCGCTGACCAGCGAAGCCGCGATGGCGGCGCCGATGCCACTGCCGCCGCCCGTAACCACCGCATGTTTGCCGTCAAAGTAACTCAACGAATCGCCTCCTCATAGCGCTTTAACCCGCGCTCGTAGGTATCGCCGTAACCTCTCACCGACTCTATGCTCTGTGCGATATGCAGCGCATTGTCGTAGTCTGATTCCAGTGCTGCAAGCACCCTTTGCAACCAGTTCGCAATCAGTTTTTGCTGCACGGAGAAGCGGTATGTGCCACGTCTCCAGCGTTTCATCTTCGCAATCGTCCTGAGCATCAGAAAGCCGGTGATCGATGATGTCCTGATGTTGCGGCCTTTGGTAAACAGCGGAGACATGATTTTCCTGATGCGCGGGGAACGCAGGATGTATCCGCCCAGAGCCGCCGGCAATGTGTCGCAGATTTCTTCAATACGTGGATGAAAGTACTCGACGATATGTGCCGGCTGATTTTCCACCGCACCGACCTGGTCACGTACGCGCTGCGAGCGTTCACGCCGGGTCTTCAGATCTGCGACGCGGATTGTGTCTTCGTAGCACATCTGCAACGCCAGTTGCCGCGCGACCTCGGTCGTCAGACTGAACTGCCTGGACTCCCCGGCCACCTTTGCTTCTGCTTCGTGGACGCGTGTTAACGTATCCAGATACGAATTCGCATAGCCCGCGTCCTGGTAGTCCAGTGCCCGCAATGCCCCATGTAGTGCGAATACCCGCGTTGCCGCAGGAAGCTCGTTATCGATTCGCCTGGCCAGCGCCCGCCCGTTGGCGCCAACTGGCTCAGCCTGTGGCACCTCTTCTTTCTTTGCTGCTGGCGCCGGCCGGGATGCCCCCGTAAAGCCCGCTGCGAAGCCGGCAAGATTTCGATCGACCGCACGCCCCGTGTCACGAATGACTTTTTCATAGGCGCCCTTGTCGAACGGCAGCGCGTCCGTGGCTGCTATCGCACCAAACAGGACAGAGCTGATCACACTTCCTGTTTCGTTGGCCAACACTTCCATGTCGAAGCAGATGAATTTCTTTGCGACCTTTGCTGCCGCCTCGGCAACCGGTGCCTGATCCACGATGCCGTCGTCCACGGCCTCTTTCTCGATGATCGAAAACACACGGTGGCTGCTGGCGATGAGTGTGGTCGTATTGGGAGTAACAAAACCCTTTTGAATGGCACGGCCCGTTTCCGCCATCTCGCCTGCGACGACCAGATCGACGTCACCGGGAACCGGATAGAGTGCAAACACCGGCGTCCTGCCTTGCTCTTGCGCTTTGTCGGCTGCGTACATTTCTATGCAATAGACCGTGGAGCCGGTGCGTTGTGCTACGCCGGCGACATAGGTGGATTGAGCGAGAAAACCATTCGCCTCGGCCATATCGACCAGCCACTTCGTAAGAACGCCGCCGCCCAGGCCGCCGAGTGCAAGTATCGCGATCGTAATGGGACGTTCGCGGCTAATCGTGATCATCACGCAAGTCTCAGACGGCGTTTCTCCGTACCGTTCTGAAACCAGCCGATCACCGACCGGCGTATGCGAAACAGGACCCGGTCGAGTAAGTTCGGATTGAACACGATCTGACCTTTGTAGAACGACGGGCACAGAACTGCTTCGTGCGCGACTTCACCGCAATTGCCGCAACCGACACAGCTGTTGTCAACGTAAGACACTGGTTGCCGCCGCAGAGGATCCGGATTCGGCTTCACAGTCAGTGATGGGCAGCCACTCAAACGAATGCATTCGTGATCGCCCGTGCAGGTATCTTCGTCTACTCCGAAACGGTCTCTGACCATGCGCTTGCCGTCGCTGACGGCTTTGGAAAATATCGGCTTCTCTCGCCGCTCCCTGTTCAGCATGCATTCGCCCTGGGCGACAAGAACCTTCGGCCCCGTACCTTTTTTCGCGGCCACGGCCGCTCGCAACGCCGCGCGCATTTCTCCGATGTCGTACGTGTGAACTGTTTTCGTCCATTTGACGCCGACGCCTTGCGCAGCTTTCTCGATCGAATGTCGTGTACTCCTGTTATCGGCGCCACCTTTACTCGATAACAGATCCTGACCGCCAGTGGCCGCCGAGTAATTGTTGTCGACGACGATCGTCAAGGCATCGCTTTGATTGAAAACCGCGTTGCCGATGCCGCTGGTCAGGCCGTTATGCCAGAAGCCGCCGTCTCCCATTATCGCGATCGCCGGCTTGTCGCTTTCCGTATTGAATGCTGCGGCGCCGGCCGCTCCCAGCCCATAACCCATCGTCGTGTTGCCGATATTGAACGGCGGCAGTATGGAAAACAGGTGGCAGCCGATGTCGGCGCTGACATGAAAATCACCGAGCTCCTCCTGCAACATCTTGAGGCTGGCGAAGATCGGCCGTTCCGGGCAACCGATGCACAAGCCGGGTGTGCGCTCCGGCACATGATTTTCGATCTTGCTGATGAATTCTGCGACGAGGTGCATCGGGTCTTCGGGCGGCTGCCAGCCCGCATCGAACTGCGCCATGAAAAGTACCAGACCGCGGCGCAGTACCTGGCTCGTATACTCGCCAGCCATCGGCAACATGCCCTTGCCAAGCAGTTTCGTTTGCACGTCTCGCTGGCGCAATACCGTATTGATCGCCTGTTCGATATAGTTCGGCTGCCCTTCCTCAACCAGCAGCACGGCGTTCTTGCCGGTACAAAACTCGACGACTTCGGAATCGATGAGTGGATAGGCAACATTCATGACATAGATCGGTATGTCTGTCTTGCCGAATGCGTCCGCGAGACCGAGACGTTCCATCGTGCGAATCAAGGTATTGTACAAACCACCCTGCACGATAATTCCAAGGTCGTCGCGCGTACCCTCGAACGTCTCGTTCAGTTTGTGCTCCTCGATGTACTCGACGGCAGCCGGCCAGCGCTTGTTTACTTTCTCCTGCTCGTGATGGAACGAGGCCGGCGGCAAGACAATTCTATCCAGGTTTCGCACCGGATTTTCCATCGCTTCGCGCAGCGACATCTTCGGCCGTCGATTATCGCTCGCCTTGAATCTTCCATGGATGTGGCAGGAGCGAATACGCAATTGCAGGAATACGGGTGTATTGCTCGCTTCAGACAGCTCGAACGCGTGTTCGGTCGCGGCGACAATGCTGGGAATATTCGGACGCGGATCGAGCAACCATATCTGGCTCTTCATCGCGAACGCGTGCGTTCGCTCCTGCATGATGCTCGAACCTTCGCCGTAGTCTTCACCAATGATGATAACGACGCCGCCGGTGACGCCGCCCGACGCAAGATTCGCAAGCGCATCGCTTGCGACATTCGTACCGACGGTCGACTTGAAGGTAACCGCTCCACGGAGCGGGTAATTGATTGACACTGCGGTCATCGCCGCAGCGGTTGCTTCGTTCGCGCTGGTCTCGAAATGGACGCCGAGCTCTGTCAGAATTTCATCGGCATCTGACAACACATCCATCAGGTGCGATATCGGCGCACCCTGATAACCGCCGACGTAGGAAACGCCCGATTGCAACAGTGCCTTGGTGACCGCAAGAATACCTTCGCCGGCGAATTCCTCGCCCTCGCCAATGCGAAGCTTCTCGACTTCTCGCTTGAATGACCGTTCAGCCATGCCGGGTAGTGTATCCAGTTTCCCCTTCGACCGGGATTATGACGTATGAATTAGTGTACGCTTCGATACGGATAACAGCGAAGAGGAAAGCAGTATGGACTTTCTCAAGACCCTTGCGCCCCATGCACACTGGGGCCTACGTTTGTCACTGGCCGCCACGTTCCTTTTTCACGGCGCAAGCAAATTTCCGATCGAAGGGCCCATGATGGGTTTGCCGGTTGCCGTGATCTGGCTCCTTGCGCTGGCCGAAATCGCCGCCGGCATCATGTTGATTGCCGGTGCATTCGGCAAGGAGATGCTCACCCGTCTCGGCGGCCTGATCGTCGTCGTCGTGATGGTCGGCGCCATCGCGATGGTCCATGCCAAGAACGGCTTCAGCGTCATGAATGGCGGTGTCGAGTTTCCGCTCCTGATGCTGGTCAGCGGCCTGTACCTGGCGGCGAAGGGCAACGACGCCTAAGCGACAAGCCGATCGTCGCAGGACGAACGATCGAACGCGGTGGTGATTTCTGGCCGTCGCGGCTGTCAGAGTGCGCCGGTCAGGTTGAGAAACACGCCCTGGTGGGTAAAGCTGAGATCCGTGAGGTCGTCCGAGAAATCCGTAAAATTGTATCCGACGCCGACTTTGAGGTGATCGCCGAGGTATCGAGAGACTGTCACGAGGGCTCCGCTGCGACGCTCTGACAGATCCGGCATGTCGAGCACGCGTGCCTCGATCAGGCCCTCCCAGTTTTCCCGGAAGCGCCAATCGACTCGAAGCACGATGAGCCTTGCGCCGTTGTCGAAAAATTGCGGACTCTCCCTGTCCAGGCTCACCTGGCCCAGGCGATATGCGTATTTGCCGCCGATCGAAACGGCAGGCGTGAGATCGTAGGTAATATCCACGGCCGCAATATGGCTTTTCTGGATGAACTCGGCCGCAATGTTCTGCAGCGTTATCTGATCGGTCGTCGGAACATTATAAAAGTAGGTGTACTTGACCAGGGCATTCATCCGGTCATGCCTGACCGGACGGTACGCGAAGCCGAGTACGGCCTCGGTAAAGCCACCGTCATAGAATGTGCCCAGAGAGCTTTTGCTGTTGGAGTGATTCAGCTTTCCAAGCAGGCGTGCTCCGGGTGTGATCTGGTATTTGAAATTATTCCTGAACAGCCACGTCGTTCTTTCAGTCTTGCTGAGATCCGTCTGTTCCGTCGTATCGTAGCGATATTCGATGGCGCTCGAGATCTGCATCGAGTCGAAACCGTAGCCGATGTGAATTCCGCCTGCGATGCGATCTGTTTCGGCACCCGTCTGCATATTCTGCAGCGCACCGATATCCGCGTTCAGCCCCAGGTTCCAGCGCTCGGTCGGGGCAAGGCTGACACCGGTTGCATGAGTCAGCCCGGTCATCGAATTATTGTGCTGATACCTCTCCTCGAGGTAGACGCTTGCGCTGTCCGAGAATCGTGTCTTGACGCCGGCGACCAGGTTGCCTTCACGACCCCTGTAGCCGCGCTGTCCATTGTCGCTGCGCTCGTCTTCGAGCGAGTAGTTCAGATACACGCTTGTGCGATCGGAATGCAGATAGTTCGAGCCGATCTTTCCGCCGAGGCCGAGATCGCCGTCCGAGACTTCGGCATCGACACTCAGGCGATCTGAGATCCGGTACGAGCCGCCCGCGCCAATGCGAGCATTGGTCTGCCGATTGCCCGAGACCGACACCGTATCCTGCACGAAACCGTAGGCACGCCAACTGGCCCCGGAGTCGTAACCCAGTTGCACCACGGCATCGGCGCGCTGCCCTTGCTCTTGCGTCAGCGGCACGACGGCAGAGTTGTCGGTGCGCGTATCTGTCCTGTAGCCCGTGCTGACATCCCAGTTGTCGTTCATCTGATACGTGACATTGAGCTCGTATATTCTCGTTTCGAGACCCTGGCTCTGAACCCTGTTGTCGGCCTTGGCCACCAGTGTGAATCTTTCCGCAATCGGCAATTTGATCGAGCCGCCATGGTTTTTCGTATCCGTGACGGTCGCCAGACCCGGCGCAGAAAATCCCGCGTCGACTTCCTGCACGTAGAGGGAAATCTGACCGTTTTCCAATGGCAGAAAATCACTGATTCCAATGCTGATATCCGCCCGATACGCGCCCGCATCGGCGCTCGTGAAGGACGAGTCGTCGTAACCGTAGAATTCGAAGCCGCCGTCGTCAGAAAATCGCGGCGTGGACACGAGCCCTGCAGTCTTCGCGACTTGCAGCTTCAACCAGGACTCCGCGCTGATCCTCAGCATGATGTCGGCAGCGCTGAGACTGCTGTCGCCATCGTCCTGCTCGTTGGTGTTCGACGTCAGACCGACCCGAAAATGATCGCCGGCCCAGTAATGGGCCTGGGCGCCCACGGCCAGCGCATCTATCTCCTCGAAGCCAGGCGAATATTCGTAGCGGACCACCAGGTAAGCCTCATCGCCGGTCAGCGCGCCGCCTCGAACCAGGAGATTGTCGGCAGCCGTCGATGCAAGCGGCTCGGCAAGCATTATGCGGCCCTGAATGTAGTCGATGTCGTAGTCGAGCACGGGCCTCAGATTGAACACGCCGGTCACGATGCCCGATGCTCTGTCGCGAACCTCGATTCGCACGCGTTCGGATCCGACCGAAATGTCCTGCCGTTGCAGAAAGTACAGAGATCCGCCCGTGCCCCGAAACTCTTCCCTGCTCGGGATCGTTCCGGGTTCGGCCGCGAAGACGTCAAATGCAAACCGTTGCTCACCGAAGCTCGTCGTCGACTTCGACTGAATATGCAGGTTGCCGCCGTACAGGCCACGGTCCACCTGCGCCAGCTCATTGTTCATGTAAGCTGTCTTGAAATTACCCCACATGCCGTAGTTCTCATCCTTGCTCAGACGGACGAAGAACTTGCCGGTGGTCGGCGCCATTTCCTCCACCGTGCTGTCATCGCCGAAGGTGGGATAGTAGTAATCCGGGTCGATTCGCCGGAACACCGATCCGGGCGACTTGTCCATGAAATTACTGAACAGATTCTTCAGCGACCCCTCCTGCGTGTCCGCGCTTGCCGACAGTCGCCAGTGATTGCCGAACTTGCCGTCGACGAAGAACGCCAGCCGGCCATCCAGTGACGAATCATAGTCATAAACCGGGTTTTGGCCGCGCAGCAAATCGGCCGGGCCATTCACGCTGTTTCGGGACAGCGTGAGGTCGGCCATGCCGACGTAAAACCAGTCGTTGGTCTCGAATTCCAGGTCGCGCAGGTACAACTCGCCCACGTCGTCCTCGTCGACGATGGCGACTTCGACAGTGTGCTTGCCCGTCGGCAGAATCTCCTCCGTGATGAAACTGCCGTTCTCGTCGACCGGTACGGGCCGCCCTGCAACCCAGACCTTGTGTCCGGCCGGAATGCTGTCGCCGCGGACGATGACGGTGCCGCTGCTGAGTCCGATATTTTGACGAGTCAGCCCACTCTCGCCGTAAGCGGAAAGCAATCGAATGTCCGGCGGCGATGCCTCCTTGCCGGATTCTGCTCCGCCATCACCGCCTTTCTGATGCACCAGCCAAAGCGGCTGCGGCAGCGTTTCATCGAAATTGCCATCCTGACCGTACGCACGCAACACGTACTTCAGTTCCCGCACCGGCGTTTTGAGCTGCCACGCGCCCGGCTGCCATGTCGCCAGTCCTTCACCGTCGATCTCGACAACGTCGATGGGATCTGACTGCGTTGATTGTGATTCATTGAAAATCCGGACTTCTGACTTGCCGATAAAGTGCTGGTAGTTCGTATACATCCTGAATCGCACCGTGGGGCTGTTTGCCGCGGGCTCCAGTTCATCCGGAATCGCCACGCTGGGCGGATATGCTGTCACGCTCAGGCGCGGTGCTGACCTGAGATTGTCAAACGCGAACTGTATGCTGGCGCCTTCGAACGCGACGTCGGTACAACGCTGTATGTCGGATGAGCTCCTGTCCGGATCGTCGATCGGCTCTCCGTCCACGGTGATGCGCATGAGGTTCAGGCCAAGCGGATTCTTTGGACTCAACTCCCTGGTAATGCGCGTGATGTCCACACCTTCGTAATCGTCGAGTATCGCGAGTTCGTCGTAGATGACTTGCACGGCGACATGCGAGGTCTTGCCCTGTACAAATCCGGCGTTGACGACATCGTCGGAGTGCACGTAACCGTGTCCCTCGTATTCCATCTCAACCGTCGTTGCCTGAAGCTGCTCGCCAACAGCTTCCATCGCTCTGCGCGCACGAGCGGTCGAAAGCCCGATGTCGTCCATATACACGAGCGCGGTGCGCCGATCCAGGCGCTCATTGCTCGTGTAACCCACAAAGCGCAAGCGTGCATTGGTTTTGCCGGCGACGTCCGCCAGGGCACGGAGCAGGTTTCGGCCATAACCCGGCGGCAGCACCGGCTTTCCCCCGCTGAACTGCAGCGGTTCGATGGCGCCCCACGGAGGCTCATATACCTTCGTCACCATTTCGGCCCCGGCCGCGCCGGGGCAGAGTTGCGGCTCATCCGGAAGTTCCTGCAGCGCGTCGTCGTACCAGAACTCCACTTCGATGCGACGATTGCGCGCCCGTCCCCGGGCAGAATTGTTGGAAGCGAGCGGTCTCGACGCACCGAGGCCATCGCTGTCCACGGCCGCGGTGGCCAGGCCCAGGCCATCCTGCACAGCCAATGCAACCCGTCGCGCCCTGGCCTTGGACAAGCCGACGTGGGTTCCGTAGATACGCTCCACCCTTCCGGTCAGTGGTGAGTCATCGGTGAATCCCATGAACTTGACGACGACATTTTGCTTGTTGCGCAGATTATCAAAGCCTTGTCGAATCTGCTCCACGAAGTCTGCGGAAACGTCGATCGAGTCTTCGTCGAAATACAATGGAGCGATCAGATTTTGTACCCTGGCGCGCCGCGCACGACCCTGGACGTAACGCAGCTTGCAGACCGTTTCCATGCGGCACACCTTGGTGCGCTTGATCTCGTGCGGGACCAGGAATTCCTCCAGTGCGACCTTGTCCCTGATTTCGTCGTACCAGACCTCGACCTCGACACGCCGGTTAAGGGCTCTTCCCTCCTCTGTGGAATTCGTGGCGACCGGAACGTCGTCACCGGCCCACTCGTAGGAAATCGCCTCCGGCGGCAACGCGAGTGCTGTTTGAATATGCTCGGCGACCTGTCCGGCACGCTCCCGCGACAATCCCGCGTTGTCACCGTAGATTTTTATGAGCGCATTCGACAAGGGACGATTGTCCGCGTGCCCGACAAGGTGCAGGCGAACGTTTTTACGGTGCCGCATCCGCCCGAGAATGCTGCCCAGCGCCTCGATCGTCGTCTCCGGAATATCGGCCACACCGGACGCGAAGCGAATCGGCGGCACGAGATTCCTGAGCTTGATGGTTTCAAGTTCATCAGTCAGCACTTCGCGCGTTTCAATGATGTCGCCGACTTCCGTGCCGAGAGTATCCGGATCCTTGAGCCACTCCATGAACGATTCATCGACGGGCAGATGCCGTTCGACGGCCTCTCCGATTGGCAGCTCGCTGGCGCCTTGCGCGGAGACCTGTGCCGGGGCCATGACGAACGCCGGCGCCAGTGCGGCGCAAATAATAATCGTGCAGCTTCGCATCGACATCTCGTTCACCTGCCGTCCGTCTCACGTACATCCGGCACATCCGGCGAAGCACCGAGCCGCCAGAACACTTCGGGTTCGACGATCAGGTCATAGCAGCAATTCAAGTCCTCCCAGGCATCCGTGATCTCCTGCTGTACGGATTTGAGCCGGCGCTCAACCAGCTTCTCGTCCTCGATGTCAGCGACATAGGACAGGCGCAGAACCGCCGGTCCGTTTTGAAGTTCTTTCAGAAGTAGCGCTATCCTCGGCTGCCACAGCGCGCGCATTTCGATCCGGCCGGGCTCGAATACGGCGTCGGCCAAATCGAGACCGACGACTCTGTGTATCGACGCGCCGAAATTCAGTCGCAGTGCCTTACCCCGCGTTGCCCGCAGGACTTGCACGGGCCGCGTCGACACCCGGAAACCGCTTGGCAGCGTTCGGTCATCGAGCTTGAGAATGAAATTGCTGCCGCGACTCTCGTTCGGGGTGATCGCACAGGTAATGTGGAATCGGCCGGAGTTGTCCGTGACCGCACCGAGGCCGCGCGCGGTTACCAGCCGTACGCCGGCTATTCCTGCTTCACCCTCATCCTGGTATCCGTTGAGGTTTGTGTCATCGAAAACTTTGCCGGTGACATCGGTGCAATCGAACGTCGGGTCCGGTATCAGGCGCACCGTAGCCGACGCCTCTTCCGACATCGCGTTTCCGGTCAATGTGCTGAATGCCTGCGCGCGGTTCACGAATTCGCCTTCGCTGACGGCAGCCCCGACAGCGAGCAGCAACTGCAGTGTCTGGCGGCCGGAGGCGGCGACCGTGATGCCGGGCCAGGACAGTTCCCGCCCGTTCACGACGGGTTCGGTTGCAACCCCGTCGATCCGCGCAGACCCTTCAACGTAACGGAAACCCGCCGGAAAGCGGTCGATAATCGTGACATCCTGTAATTCGACTCCGACCACGCTGCTCGCGGTGATGACGTACGGCACAAGCTGCCCACGCGTCACGTTGAACATCGGCGTCGACTTCGTGATGGCAAGCGCGCCGGTCAGTATCGGGTCGAGCGGGATGTGGTTATTGAATAACTGGCTGGAGCCCGGCGCCTGGCTGTCGTCCAGCGTCAGGTGCGAGTGATACACGGTACCTGCGCTCCTGGCCGGTACTGCAAGCGACGGCGCGAACTCGGACGTTTGCACCTCGCAATGCTCGGCCGTTGCGGCGATGGCGTCGTTCATCGTGCCCGGACATGCGGGTACATTGAACGGCACGGTCGAGCCGTTGGACGTCGGCGGAATCAATTCCGATTCGCCCGCAACGTAGCCACTAAATGGCACCGTCACCAGGATTTCATAGTCGCCGCCACTAGTGCACGCCAGGTCGCCGAAATTGAGATCGAACTTGTAATAACCGTCTGTCAGCGTGACCTGATTCTGTTGCGCCGGATCGTCGAAACAGGCGGCCGGCAGCGGAATGCTGCTGCCCGCCTGCACCATCACAAGTGTCGCGCCGGTAACCGGTGCCCGCAATATTGCGTCATACACGACGCCGTTTGGATCGATCGGCAAATTGAGGTTTTGCAAATTGCTGCCGGACGCGACGATGATGTCACCGATGCGCTGCAGATCATTGGTGTATGCCGAGTCGGCCAGGCCCAGCAACGCCGTCGCCGCACCCGCACCCGGCGCGCTGAAGCGAAGCTCGTATTGTTCACCCGTGAGGTCGTTCGGCGGCAGACTGGACATGCGATAGCTGCCGTCAATCGCGGTCAGTGCCGTCCGCAGCAACTGACCGTCGCGGAGCAACTCGACCGTCCAGCCCTCGAGCGAGCGTTCAACACCATCCTGGGTATTGTCGAAATTTGCGTCGTGCCAGACGCTGCCATTCAATGTACCGGAGCCAACGACGCCGCCGACGTCGATCGAGACGCTCGCCGACACCGTTTGCGGCGGCAGATTCCAGGTAGCGACCGCGGTATTTGTAATGGTCGTGCCAACGGCAAGATTCGGATCAATCACCGCCCTGAAGCGGAACACAATTGTTTCGCCCGGCTGCAAGTCGCCGTAAACAGACGCGTAGTCGGCGGTCAATATCGACCCGGAGACATTGATGCCGGCTGTCAAACCGTTCATTGTCGCTGACTGGTCGACGTAGGTGAGGTAGCCCGGGACTGGCATATCCAGGTCGTCCGTGATCACCACGTACAATGCCGGGACAGCGGCAATGTTCTCGACGATCACGACGTATTCGAGCGTCGCTCCGGCTAATGCGGCACCACCGTTGACAACCGACACGCTCTTGCTGATCGCAAGTTGCTGGCCGTCACCGACGACAACCACCGTCGGCTCCGGTCCTGTCGATGGGTTGCCGTCGCCATCCGTCAATACGTTCGGCAGCTCCTGGCTCCCGACCACGGCCTGATTGCTGATTAACGTGCCCGTCGCCACGCCGTTATCAACACGCAGATCGAACTGCACGATCGCTGATTCACCGGGTGACAACGTGCCCTCGCCGACGCCCGGCAGGGGCGGCGTCAGGTCTGTCGAGCTCACCGGAATTCCGGCGATAAGCGGGGAGATGCCACCGTCAGGCTGGCCGACCGGCAGACCGTTCAAGGTCAGCGAATCGGCGACATACGTGGTATTTGCCGGCACCGCGTCAGTCAGGTCAACGTTGGTCGCCGGGATCGTACCGTTGTTGTAAATCGTAATCGTGTAGCGCAGCGTGTCACCAGGATCGACGATGTTCGGGGAACCCAGGTCGACTTGCAGCGCGGCGGATTTCTCCGCGTAGATCAATGGCAGACTACCAACGACATCGCGCGTGGGGTCATCGACGATCGATGTGCGCGGGTCGTCCGATGGCTGATCGAATACATCGCCGGCTATCGAGCTTACGAATGCCTGGTTGGATATCACCGTGCCGTCGGCCGCATCCGGGAACACGACAACGTCGAATACAATGGTCGCGATGTTGTCTGGCGACGGCGCAACGACAGCGTGCATCGTGCCCGGCGTCGGATCCTCCGGTGCGTTAAGCAGGATGCCGCCGGTCAGCGGTGATACGCCCCCACTCAAGTCCGGCACAGATACGCCATTGAGCGTAGTGCTGCCCGCGACATAATTCGTATTGGCCGGAATCTGGTCAACGAGCGTCACGTCCAGCGCGTCGTCCGTGCCGATATTTTGCACCGTTATCGTGTACCGGAGCCTTTCGCCGGCCAGCAGTACGTTCGGGTCACCGTCGAGGTAGGTGGATATCTTGTCGACGTCGAAGGCCGGCGCAGACACGATCAGAATCTGTGTCGGGTCTTCGTCACCGTCGATATTCGGATCAGCCGGGCCATTGATATTGGGATCGTCACTGAGCAGGACCGCAACACCGGAGCGCAGGATCTCGGACTGATTGGTCACGTAGGTGCCATTGGCGATAATGGGCGCCAGAACAACCTCGAACTCGATAAGCAGACTATCGCCAATGCCGCCGAGACTGAGATTGCGAACATCGAGCAACCCGGTGCCTGCCGCTCCACCGTTTGGATCCGTATTCGAAGCGTCCGCGCCGGCGGGCAGCGTAATGACGTTCAGCGTCCCTGCCTGAAACACCGGGACCGCATTAAGCCGGTCCAGCTCGTCGCCGATACTGAAGTTGCTCAGCGGCGAGTCGATGGCGTTTTCGATTCGCAGGCTATAGCGCAGAGTGTCTCCGGGAGTGGCAACGGTTGCCGGGTCTTCGCCGCTGCTGACGTTGATCGCCGTCTTCTCAAAAATCAGCGTGGGCGTAAACACGACGACGGTGTGCGCGTCTTCGTGATCGAGCACGCCCACCGTGCCATCGGTCAGCGTACGCGTGTACGTGCGCGCCTGATCGTTCGGCACCGAAACGTCGACGCTGAACCATTCGGTTGCGCCGGCGATATTGGTTAGCGTGGCATCCTGTTGCGCGTTCGCATCGAGTGATACCTGGTACGTGACTATCAGTCGCTCGTCGGGGCCAATCGCGGCTGCCGCCGTCAGCAATGAGAGCGTGAACGTACAGACGGGATCACCGTTGAATGTGACCGCGAAGTCGGTGCCCGTCGTGAGCGGCGGTGCTACGGGCGTTGTGCCGTCCGCCTGGAACAACTGCGCGGTGACTGCCGCGGGTGCAGCGTCGCACATGTTGCCGTCCGCCTGGTTCGGCAGGATGTCAGTGATTGTCAGGTTGTGTGCGGGCGAGCCGCCGGTGTTGTGAACGTCGAGCGTGAACGTGCCCGGCACGCCGATGCGCATTTGCAGCGGCCCGCCTTTCTCCAGCGTCAACTCCGGTTCGACGATCGTCATCGGCGGGGTCGTGCCGGATCCGCCCGGTCGTACGCTCGTGTCGTTGTTATCGAGCAGGTTGTAGGTATACGAGGCCGTGTTCGTGAACGTGAGGCCGGCCACATTCGTGCTCGTGTCCAACAGCAACACGGTAATCTCGATGACGATCTGCTCGCCTGCCGGGATGTCGATGCCGTTGACGGGATCTTCAATGACAATGCTCGTGGCCGTACCCGTGTTGACCGGAGTCCACGAACCCGAGCCCGAGATTTTTGTGACATCGACAAACTGCAAATCGGCAGCGGACGCGGTCAGGTCGTCGAAGATGCGTACGTCGTACAGCGGCGCAGTGTGCGGCACGGTCGGTATCGTGATCAGGTAGCTGAATTCCTCCCCGATCGTCGCAGTGGCCTGCGTGTTTGCTTTTTCGGGGGCCGGTGGCGGTTCCGCCTCAATCAAAACGCGCGTCGGGTCCTCGTCGCCCGCCACGCTGGGGTCGGCCTGACCGTTGACGTTCGGATCGTCACTATCGGCGAGTTTTACACCGCTGATGAGGTCTGCCTGGTTAGTAACAACCGTACCGTCAATCAGCGTCGGGTCCAGCGTGATGTCGAACTGGATCAGGACCTCGCTGTTGGCCGGGAGGTTCATGCCACGGATGTCGAGGATGCCGGCCCCGTTGGTGCCGCCATTGGGGTCGGTGTTGGAGGTGTCGGCGCCGGGCGGAATGGTACCGGGAACAAGCATGAGTGTGCCCGGCACAAAAACCGCCGAGGCATTAAGTTCACCCAGATCATCGAAGAAGGTGAAATCGGCCAGCGGGCCATCGGTGGTCTGCAGCCGCAATGTGTAGCGCAAAGTGTCGCCCGGAGCGGCCGTCGTGGTCGGACTCACGCCGCTGGTGAGATTCGCGACGGTCTTCTCGAAGAAGTAGCCGAACAGCGCCACCGTGACCGTGTGGGCATCCTCGTGATCGAGCACGCCGACAGTGCCGTCGGTCAGCGTGCGCGTATCGGTAATGCGATCGGTATTGCTGCTGTCGCCGTTGAACCATCGCGTCGCGCCCACGACATTGGTCAGCGCGGCACCGTCCTGGCTGTCGGCGTCTAGCCGGGTCCGGTAAGTGATGATCAGGCGCTCATTCGGGCCGATCGTGGCCGCCGCCGTGAGCATGGTCAGGGTAAGCTCGCAGGTGGGCACACCGATGTAGTTGAGCGAAAAGTCGGTGCCCTCGACCAGCGGACCCTTGCCCGGGACCGGGGTGACACCGTCAGCCGCGAAGACCCGGGCGCTCAGCACTTGCGGCGCTATGTCGCACATGCCACCCGTAGCACCGTCGGGGAGGCGATCGAGGATCGTGACGTTCCAGGCATCGCTAAGCCCGGTATTCAGGACGTCGATGCCAAAGTCCCCCCACTCCCCCAGGTTCAGTGTCCTGCCCAAGGTCGCCGGGCCGCTCTTGGTTACGACGAGTTCAGGCGCCGCGATCGTCAGCGGCGGCGAAATTCCCCATTCGCCCGGGAGGGGTTGATAGAAAACACCATCGATGAGTCTCCCGAACTGCCACTTGGCGGTGTTGATGAACTGTGTCCCTGGCACGTTCGCCGGCGAGACATCGAGCACGACCGTGATCTCGATCTCGATCTGCTGCCCGGCCGGGATAATGGGAGAAATGTCGAAGGTAAGCAGACCGCCGACGTTGGAGAATGTATGCGGTACTGGAGTGCCGCTGTCCCGCCAGTAGGCGACGTGGCTCAGATAAGTGAGATCCACGCCCGTCGCATTGAGGTCGTCCCAGACAATGACACCGTGCACGTCATTGAGCGAGCCACTGAAATTGATGACGGTGCCCGTGGCCGAGTCAAACAGGACCGGGATCGTGAGCGTGTAGGTGAAGGGCACTCCGATGGAAGCCGTGGTCTGGCCCGCGGGGTTTTGCTTGTCGATCTTTTCGACGGGTATCAGCAGGTTTTGACAGCCCTCCTGAATCTTGCTTGACGAGCCATTGGTAAACCAGATCTTGTGATTAAGAACGGTGTTACACGACATATTGCCGGTGTGTACAACGTTGTCGAAGATGATGAGCCATCGTTCATCGGTCTGGCCCGGTTGCGTCTTGAAGCTGAAGTTGGTGGTCAGCGGGTTGGACGCCGGATAATTTCTTATCGTGCAATTCCTGTCGATCTGGAGCTGGGATGGAGCAACGTCGCCAGCAAAGCCGTCCATTACACCGTTGGGGTAATCGGAGCAGGACTGCGCCTGCGCATTCGTCGCCCACAGAGACGCGGCCAGAATAATCAGGCAGGTCGCGCGCCGCCGTGAATTGGTCGGCTTCGCCAACGAGCTGATTCTCCGAAACACTCGTGCGCTTATGTCGTATTGGGCCATGGTCAGTCGCTAACTTTCCGTGTGCGCTTGCCTCACCAGCGCGGACAAATGATCAGCGATCAGTATTCGGGTAGTCCCGCTGCCGTAGAGCCTGATAACCCGTTAGACCGGTAACTTTGCGTCGCCATCGTTTCGATGGGTTTGCCTTTTTTTCATAAGATCGCAACAAAACTATCGCTCAAGACAAGAGCCATGCAGCGTGATCTGCATCACATGTTCGGGTGCCAGCGTGAATACGCTGATGACGGGCGTGAGGGGTTCCGTTAATCGCTCAAGGCGGCGCAAACAGTGGCTTTCGCGCACTGATGGGCGGCAGGCGTCAGCGCCGCGTCAGCTAACGGGGCTGGTATCTGTCGCCGCTGAGAGACGAACGCTTTATGTTCAATCGGCCAGCGCGATCAGGCGGCCGGCAGGAAATCGATCGGGTAGATTATGGTCATCGCCACGATGTCTTTCTTCGCACCGAAATCGAAGCTCCGGACGCGTGCCACGATCTGCTGCGCCAGTGATGGCGCATCCATGTCTGAAGACTGCAACTCACACAGCGACACACTGCCATCCGGCTCAATCGTAAGGCGCAACACCAACTGTCCACGAAGTGTCGGATCCTTGCGCAATTCCCTGTTGTACAAGCGATAGAGCGCCGCCTTGTAGCGGTCGAAGACGATTTGAATTTCCTCGTCCGTGCGGCCAGCCAGGGGCCTGCCGCTCATCGGGCGGTCCGACCCACCCCCGCCGCCGATGGAACTTGCAACGCGAGTCAGCACCACGCCGGCAAACTCCCCGCCGCCACCGCCGCCGACATCCCGACTTAATGAAGCAAGATTTATCCCGCCACTGGAGCCTGGCTGCAGAGTCGTCACCATCGATCGTTCGGACCGTCCGACCGCTACCTCGCCTGCATTGCCGATGCGTGCGTCAGAGCCAAGTTGTGCGCTCGGCCTGATCTGCGCCCGACTCGAAAAACTGTCGCGAAAGGCGAGTATTCCCTTCGACGCTATCTGTTCTCTCGCTGCCTGCCGTCGTTCTTCCTCAGACACGGCGGGCTCCGGGATGACTTCCTCGGGTTGTTGCTCGTCCGCTACCAGAGGTTCCTCCGGATCGATCTCAGTTGGCTCTTCCTCGAGCACCAGCTCTTCAACCACGGGTTGCGGTGGCGGAACCTGCCGCTCCTGCCGGATCAGTTGCGCCACACGCTCCGGCACTTTGCTCAGCTCCGCGAACTCCGGAATCGGCAGCTCGACAAGACCCGCCAGCAACGCGAGCAGGATACTGACCAGCATCGATAGCGCAAGCGACCTGCGGAGTCGTTTGTCCTCCGCGCGACCCCTGGACCATGGCATTACGATAACGCGGTACGGAATCTCTCTGTCTTCGGTTTCAATCAGCCACTCGGCCTTGCGATTTTCTTCCTGCTCGAGCACGTCGAGCAAGTCATCGTCGAGGTAAGCCATCGACTCGTGCTGGTCCTGCTGATTGCCGGCTAACGCCTGGCATCGGGTTTCAACTGCCGCCAGCCTGGCATTAAACGATTCAATTCGGCGGCGAACGTCGTGAACGTGTTCAGTCGTGCTACCGGAGCCGGATTGTTTTCCCCAGAAGAGCTGTTCGGCCCCGAGGCCGTCGAGTTTCAGCAGAGACTCACAGATCTCTTCGAGTAGCTCATACTGGTTTTTCTGCGCGGAGAGTCGTTCCAGATCGGTGTTGGCAGCGGCCAGAGACTGTTCAAGCCCGCCCAGTTCCTGTTGGCGCTGCTCGATTTGCTCACGAAGGGCGAATTCTTCCTCAGTCATTGCAGAACTCGATTCGTCAGATTGTCGACGCCTGCGACGCTTTCGACGGCTTCTGAATGACGGCCAGCGAGACATGATAGTAACCCTGGCCGGTGCAGGTCGTCATGATCTTCTGAACGACGTTGAATGGCACAGCCTTGTCCGCCAGAATAGTCACCTCCAGGGTTTCGGCCGCCGTCTGCGTGGCGTGCCCGATGATATTTCCCTGCAATTCGGCCAGTCGGTTTGTAATCGGCTCGATGGTGGATCCCGCTGAATTAATAATATCTGCGACTTGCATGACCAACTTTCCCTGAACGATCACCTCGACCTCACTGACAAGGATCACCACTGTTTCGCGCGGCTTGGATTCGACCATGGATTCGGGGAGCACTATTGTCTTCGGCGCCTCCATTACCTCGACAGAACCGGAATTGACCAACAGAAAAAATACCAGAATCGTGAACACATCCATCAGAGATGTCAGGTTCATCTTCGCGATCTTGCGGCGATTGCGGGCCATGCGCTTGATTCTGCGTGTATTCCTCACGGCGCCTCTCCGACGGATATTTCCGTGAACAGGGCAAATATTTTGTACTCCTCGCTGTCGCCGACGGCGATTTCCACGCTTCTTACGACGTCCATTACGCGGATGAGATAGTCGTACGGAATATGCGGCTCCAGGAGCACCGATGCAGTGTCATGATCCGGATACTCGCGTTTCAGTGACATCATGAAGTCTGACAAAGTCGACAAGTCGTATTCGTCGTCCACTTTCGGGATCGTGCCGATCACCACCGTGCCGTTCGTGATTTCCAGAGCCGACTCGCGAACGATTACTTCGACTCTGAACGCCGGTTGATCCGTTTTTGCACCTCCCGCAGAACTGGGAAGGCTTAGCTCAACGATAGTGAGGCGGGAAAATACAGCCGTAATCAACAGGAACGGTATCAATACCACCATCAGGTTGAGGAACGTCGAAACATCCAGCTCATATTCTGGTTTCGTACGACGCTTGTAATGATGCCGTCTAGCCACGGTGGCTACGCCTCAGCCAGCCGTTTTGCTCTTTTCGAAAACACGTTCAGCACTTTGACCGTCGCCATTTCCAGGCTGTCCACGATGTCGCCGGTCTTGCTGGTTAATACCGCGTGCGTAACCAATAAAGGTATTGCGACCATCAACCCGAATGCCGTCGTGTTCATCGCAACCGAAATACTCGCCGACAGAAGATCTGCCTTTTCCGCGGGATTCGCATTCGCAACCGCCGTGAACGCCTGAATCAGTCCCATGATCGTGCCCAACAATCCGAGCAGCGTCGCAATGCTGGAAGCCAGTGCAACATACGGCGTGCGCTTCTCCAGCCGCGGCACGATTTCCATCATGCTTTCTTCCATCGCGATCTCGATGTCCTCACGGCGTCGAACGGTTCCTTGAAGTGCCAATCCCATGTGCAAGACCTGCGAAATCGTCGACTTGTCGCCTGCTGTCATATCACGTGCCTTGTCGAAGTCGCCCTCCGCCAACATGGGTTGCACCTTGTCCCAGACAGTCTGATTTTTGTGGGTTACGAGCGTAAGCGTGATGTAACGCTCGATCGCTATTGCAACCCCTACTGCGAACACGAGCAGTATCGGATACATGAAAGCGCCGCCCGTTACGAAAAAACGTATGATCGTGTACAAGAAGTCCATCACCAAATCCTCATTTGAACAGCCACCCCGGCCCAGTCTGGGGAGCGCTGTCAAGAGTAATTCCTTATGACAAGTCCGAATGTGACCCAGCGCACGTTCGGGTCCGATTCTTCCCTGAACGTTCGGTAGGAGCGGCTTTAGCCGCGACAGGGTGCGGATCCTCGGGCCTGGTCGCTCTCGCACATCCCTGTGCTGCGCGACATAAGGTCGTCCTGCCCGTAAAGGCCCGTCTACGAGCCTGATCGAATCGTGTAATACCTGAGTTCTCGCAGGAAAACCTCTTTGTCCACGGGCCGGGCCCGATCGTCGAGCGTATTCGAAATACTGAGGTTTTCACCAAGCTCCGAACTTTTCCACGGAATAATAACGAGTGACTTTGGTGTTTCCTCATTTCCCAAAATCGACATCCCCGACATCGCTTTCGCCTGTTGTGTCACATCACTGGCGTCTTTGACGTCCTTTACGTCCTTTACGTCCTTCGCATCTTCCGTCTCGTCGCCAAGTGCGACGACGGAAACGAAAAGCAAAGTCACGAACAGAAGTAGTGCTCTCAACATAGTCCCTCCTACCGGCCGGTTCTGTTGCGAATGTCGGTAATCCAGATAGTTACCTCGCGATCCCCGGGGACGGCTTGCAGGTACGCCTGGTAATTCTCGATGGCACAAGCCGGGTCCGCGAGATACACATCGCAAAGAATTGCGAGATTTCGTCTCGCAAAGTGGAAACCGGGATAGACCGCCAGGGCCTTCTCGTAGCTCTTGCGCGCCTCCGCGAAACGACCGGTCTTGCGATACACGATGCCCAGCTCGTTGTGCACGGCGGGATGATCCGGGTTTAGCTCCAGCGCCTTTTGCAGATTGCTTTCGGCCGACTCGAGATCGCCGGTCCGGTGATACGCAATACCGAGATCGATGCGCGGCGCACTCAACTCCGGCGCTTCTTCCGTGACCCGCCGCAACAACTCGATACCCTGTTCGTGTTGACCCTGTTCGAGCAAAACCAATGCGCTTTCATAATCCGCACGGACTTTGCCACTGATCCGAGCCTTCTCCGTGATCGTGAACCCTATCTCGTCCTGGATTTCGATTCGTGCCGTCCTCGTAACCTGGGCCGTGGAACAACTCGCAACGGCCAGCGCAACCACGATCGCCGCCAGCGCAAACCGAATTACGCGTTGGCACCGGATGTCGTCGTGTGCGCGCATCACTGGTAACCCCTGTCGCGGTCGACGATTTGCGCCGTGGCCGGGAGTGAATCCGGCGACTCCTGACTATCGCTGTCGCTGCGGGGCGTATTCGCATCGTTCTGCCCGACGACATCGATCTGTGCAGAAATGGGCGTCCGGTACGCATACTTGTCGATCGACCCGACGAACCCACTGCTGGCCTCGTATTTCGCATAGCGCCCCGGCATCAGCACCGCGAGTTTGTCGAGACTGCTCTGTACCCAGACGTTGTAAACCCCGACGGCCAACAGGCCCACGTTCTCTTCATGAACATCGATGGCTTGTTCCTCAAACGGAAAGGCTTCCTCCTCGATGACCATTTCGTAGTCGGCCATTTGTGCCGCGTCGAGGTCGGCTGGCCGCTCCGACTGGAGAAGCGCGTTGCTGAACTCAAAGTAGATTTCCGCGATGTAAAACGTCGCCGCAGCGGTTACTTCAGCAACTTCGTAATTCACAAGGTCCTCGAATGCGGCCAGTGCTACGTCCATGCGATTCTGCTTTTCGGCGAGGCTTTGTTCGAATGGAAGCACGAGCTTCAGCTCCGCGAATTGCTCGTAGAGCTGTTCAGTCAGGACTAACGCTGCCTGCGCGGCGAGATACCGGCTGCGATCGGTTTGCTCTTCGCCGGCGGACTTATTGATGGCGACGATATTGCGCAATTCCTCGCGGTACAGATCCGAATCACCGTTCGCCTCGTGCATCTCCGCGATCCTGGTGCGCGTCTCGAGTGCCAGATCGAGAGGCCGGGGAAATTCCGCAACATAGCGAAGATATACATTGAGGGCGCTGTCCGGGCTATCTGCCTGCTCGTAAAGATCCCCTGCAAGCAACAGTGCTTCGCGACTCAGTTGCGGGTCTTCAGACTCGGTGGCGACGCGCTCGTATTCGCCAGCGGACCGCGCAAGCTGTCCGTCTTCACGGTAGACGGATGCAAGTTGCCTCGTGGCATCGGCGAGCAACTCGTGATCGGCGTTGTCGCTGCGGAAGTCCTCGAGCGTGCTCGCCGCCAATGACCAGTCCTTGAGATAAATCAGTGCGGCCGCCGCATCGTACTCAGCCGCGGCTCGAATGCTCGAACCCGGTGCGACGTCCTTGATCCGAAGGAAGTGATCGGCCGCGCCCCGGTAGTCCTCAAGGAGTTGTGCCTGCTCGCCCTGTTTGTAGATCGATGCCGCCAGGCCTTCGATCACTGCTTCGAGGGACTCGTCATCCGGAGCCGTCAGGACGAGCAAGTGCGTGTAGGCATTTTCAGCGTTCACGTACGCCGCGGTATCTATCGACGCGTTGGCAATCACGGCCCAGGCGGAGCGCAACAACGCCGCATCGGCAGCGGAATAAATTTGAATGAGCTTTTCCGCTGCCGTGATCGCCAGCGGGAAATCCTTCATCTCGTAAAGATCCTCCGCGGCGGCGCCAAGCACTACGGGAGCCTGCTCGTGGTCCGGGTATGTGTCTGCGAACCTTAGTGAGCTCACGACAGTTTCTTGTTTGACGTCAACCAGCCGCGCCCCGGTCGCGACTTTCAGATCTTCCCGGTGCGCGAATATCGCAGCATACCCGGCCGCAGCGGATTGTTCGTGTGGCGGGTAGTCGTATGCCGTTCGCTCATATTCCCTTGCTGCCCTGGCGTAGTCCTGATGTTCAAGCAGAAGGTCGGCAAACTGATAATTGATCGGGGGCGATTCGGGGTCGTCCGGGAACGAGTCGAGAAATTCCCGGTACCAGCGCTGCGCTTCGAGAAAGGCCGCCGGCCGCTTCTCGGCGAGACTCTCATTCTGGTACAGCGCATGATAATGATTGGCCAGATCCTTCAGATTGGTCTGGAGAAAACTCACAACCTCTGGCGCCTCGTCCAGGTTGAAGTAGCGCCAATACTCGGCCTGTAACGCGTACCTGGACGCGAATTCTCTCTTTGACTCAACCACAAGCAGTGGAAACTCGCCTGCCGTATATATCGCGACGATCTGCATGTTGAAGTGAGGCGACCGGCGATGAAACGGGTTCAATTCGATGAACGACCCGTAGACTGATGCGGCATCGTGATACCGGAGCTTGCTCAGGTAAAACTCTCCGAGGTTGCGATAAATCTTGTCCGCATAGCCCCGCGCGCCGTGCGCCGAAAAATAGTCATCGATGACCTCGGGCCCGCCAATGTTCGACAAGCTGAGACTGACGACTCGAAACGTATCCGCCACGCGGTGCCCATCGCCGTCTTCGTAATCTCGATCGAAGTCATCGCCGATCGACAACCGATAATCGAGCATCGCAATGTACCTGTGCAGCGCCTGCTCGTAGAGTTCCTGCTTGTACAGGGTCCAGCCCATTTTATACAAAGCCAATTCGAAGTATGAAGTGCTGCTGCCCATATCGATAACTGCCGAATAGGCATCTTCCGCATCCAGATACTTCTTCCTGATGAAGAAATACTCGCCACGCCGGAACTGCACTTCATCGATGTATTTCGAATACGGGTACTCGGTGACGAGCCGTTGCATCACCTGCATGGCATCCTCAGGCTGTCCGACTTCGTCGTATGCGCGCGACAGTTGATAGAGAACCTGATCGTTGCGCTCGTACTCAGGATACGTCTCGAGCAATTTGTTGTAAGTCCTGATGGCCTCCTGCGGCCCGGACTGCGCCAGTGCTTCGACGCCATCTGGAAACTGCAGCTCATCACGCGTGGCGTCGGGAATGGCCTCATGCCTCACGGCCGCGCGTTGCTCGAAATCGCTGTCCGACTCGGCCTGTTCCGGTTCGCTGACAGCAACGATACCGGTCGCCAGCGCCTCGTTGCCGCCAGCGCCCGCCCTGAACGCCGATTCCGGTGCCGGCAGCTCGTGTGGCGTATCGGTCCCGATGAGCCCGTACGCTTTTTCGATCTGCAGGTCTGCCATACGCCGCATGGCTTCGGGGGTCATTCTGCCTTCCGGAGTTTCCTCGAGAAACCGCTGGTAGCTCTGTGCGGCCATCTCCAGGCTATCCTCCAGCACCACTTCCTCGATCTCGGCCTCAACATGCCGCAAGTCGGCCAGTGTTA
Organism: Pseudomonadota bacterium; assembly: GCA_022560695.1. Classification (GTDB taxonomy): domain Bacteria; phylum Pseudomonadota; class Gammaproteobacteria; order Steroidobacterales; family Woeseiaceae; genus UBA1847. Next base: position 5,746 of record JADFSP010000020.1, on the reverse strand, counting down.
CCCTGTCGGCGTTACCCGCGCAGGCAACCACACACAATGGCACGATGAAAACAGCGAAGCGGTGCCCGTTCATTGTTGCAGCGCTCCTCTGGCCTGAGCCTGGGTTGCGCGGTCATAACTATCGGCCAAGGCAAAGCGCGCCTGATCCTGGTAATTCTCCAGGCGCCGTCTGCGGGCAACGAGCTCATCGATGGCCACGACCTCTAGCAGGTGCCCTTGCCGCGCCATGAGCAAATCGACCTTTGCAAGTGACTCAGCGATTCGTGTTCGCAACCGTCGGACTGGCACCTCGTAACCTTCGAACCCGTGCGTTGCCGCCTGTCGCGCCCGGACGAATCGCGCATAGTTTTCCCGCATTAATTCGATGGAGCTTTCCAGCTCACGCAAATTCCGGTCGAACACCGTGAGCCGTTCGTGGTATTCCGTTAGAAGAGTCCATGTCACGGTACCCCTCAGGCGCTGCATTCGTTGCTTCAGGCTCGTGGCCACAGGACTGTTGTCTTCTCCGAGCTGACCCTCCAATTCCTTGAGACGGGCCAGAACGGCCTGCTCTTCCCGGGTTGCCAGAAATTCCGGCCTCGGTGTCGTCAGCATCCCCTTGAGACGGCGTTCCAGAATTCGGCGCTGCTCGACGCGCAGGCGCATTCTCGAATCGAGCTTACGGAACTGATGATCGATATCGGGCAGCAACGGCTCGTAATGCCCCTCCCGTATTTCAACGATATCTTCGAAGGAATCGATGCTTGTCTGCCATGAAACGAGTTTTTTTCTGAGGTCTGCGAGGTCGAGATAGTTTTGCAGCCCGGTCTGGAAGACATGCGAGGCCGACAACTCCATCAGGTAATACGTTTCCGGCGTGTCCGGCAGCGAACGCAATTGAATGACCCAATCCTTGTCCTGCCTGATTTCTTCGCGTATCAGGGCCTGCAAAAACCGGCCTTCCCGGATGCTCTCTATCGAAGCGCCGAGCTTTTCAAGCTCGACGCCGAACGAGTCGAGCGCGCGGCCATAGAAAAGTGCCGCGCGGCCGTGGATATTCAGTTTGCTATAGGCATACGGCAGGGCGAGCATCGCCTCCTGTGCCGAGCCATCCGTTACGTCGCGTTGTGCGAGAATGCTCCACGGGACGACAGCTCGCTCGAAGTTTTCCACCGACACGTCGGCCCAGCCGGAACTCAGCAACGCCTGGTTTGAAAACGGTCCCTCGAGACTCACTCGATCGAGAAAGTGTTTTGCCTGATCGAACTCGCCGGCTTCCAGCAGGATTGTCCCGAGCACCAGGTTTGACTTGTCGCGGATGGCATCGGTGGCACGATCGTTTTCCCCGATCTGCCCGGCACGATCGAGTTGCTTCAGCGCAGCCTGCTGCTCGCCGGCCTGGAGCAAAGCGATACCGAGGTTGTAGGAGGCGAAGCCCTTCAGACTGTTTGCATCCTGCAAGCGCTTGAGAACGTCGACGGCATCCGACGGCCGGTCGGTCGCCATGTAAATGTTTGCCCGCAGAAATTCGATATCGTCTCGAATGGCTTCAGGAATTTTTCCCTCGATTCTACCCAGCGCATGCAGCGCGTCGGTCATTTGTCCCTTTTGGAAGTGAATGCGTGCAAGACGGTAGGCGGCGTCGTTGCGCACGTCCTCGTCCACATCGCCCTCCAGCACCGCTTTGATAGCGCGTCCCGCACGATGGTGCATCCTGTAGTTGAGTTCGAAATCACCAACGGAGAATTTTGCGTCGTTGAGATACGCATAAAGGGAGTCCAGCTCAGGCTCGTCGAGGCCATAGTGTTGCCCAAGCTCTGCGTCGAGCCGCTGGAGTGCCTCGAAGTAGTATCCCTGGTGGGCGAAATACAACGCCTCGCCAAAATAGGGGTCGTTCAGGTCATCGCCTGCGGATGGCGCCGCCGCCGACAAAGCGATCAGCGCAACCGCGATCGGCCATGGCGGCGCCACGGTCATGACTTACCAGTCCCCGAGTTTTATGCCGGCATTGCCGAACTCGGCATCGGCCAGAGTTATACCGAGAAGCCTGGGCTCGACTCCCTTGGTGAACTCGAAGGTTTTGGAACGGCTGAAATCCTTTCCGTTTTGCAGCTTGCCATTGTAAGTGACGCTGAGCTCATGTTCGCCGGTCGGGATGTTGCCGGTGTAAATGCGCTGCATTCCGCCTTTCTGCAGAGCTTCGAGTTCCTTGAAGCTATATATATAGTGCGCCACCAGTTCACCGTCGATCGCAATCTGCACGGCGTCGAGACGAAATTGCTCGCCATCGGCGAGCGAGACAAATACGGCGAGCTGTGTATTGGACGGGTATAGAAGCCTTTCCTCCAGCCGGCTTAGCTCCGCAGCAATGCTCAGTACATCCGACTTGATTTCCTGCACCTCCTCGTCGAGACCCCGCATCTCGTTTTGGGAGAAGTCGTCCCCACCATTGCTCGCAACAGGAGCAATCATGAGCAAGCCAGATAACACAAGCCAAGTAATCTTCGGCATTCCTAATTACCTTACCGGCGTAACATAATCCACGTATGAAACGCGTGAGAACACACATGCTTTGGGCACGTTTTACGGAACAAGTGTTGACGATATTTCGGCCTCAGACTGTGAACCACGCCTCAAATCCGCGCCGGTCGAGTGTCTGCGAACCGCGACGTATCGTGAATCGTGTCCGGAAGAGTCCCGCCGTAAAATGAGGTAGAGTGAGCTTCGTGGACGATCCCGACACGAAACTGCTCGTTCTGATCGTGCTGGCAACCGGTCTGGCTGGCACGCTTTGGTATTTCCGGGACGCCCTCTTTCCCGCGGCCGACGAGCCCGCTGTCATGCGGCCCGAGCCCGTCGTTGCAGACGTACCGGCCCAAAAGGGCCCGATACATCCGTTGACGCCGTTGCGATCACCGGCCTCGTTCGACGGCGAACTCGTGGCTTTGCCGCCGCTCGACGACAGTGACAGTTACTTCCTGCTGGCGTTGATCGATAGCTTTGGACCCGCCGTCGGCCGCGTACTTGTAAACGAGGCGCTTATCGACAAATTCGTGGCGACCGTCGACAACCTGACGCGCAGTCATGTGGCCGAGAAAATCCGGCCTGTCGGCAGGCTCCCGGAAACGTTTCGTGTCGATGCGGCGGGTAATAACGGGCAGTTTTACCTGAGCCTCGACAACTACGAGCGATACGATTTGCTCGTCAAGCTCATCGCCAGAGCCGACCTCGAAGTTGTCGCTGCAACGTATCGTCGCTTCTATCCGCTGTTCCAGGAATCCTATGTGCGACTTGGCTACCCGAACGGATACTTCAATGATCGCGTCGTGGAGGTCATCGATCATCTGCTGCTAACGCCGGCACCGGATGAGCCCATCCGTCTCGCCCGGCCGCATGTGTTATTCGAATTTGCCGACGCGGAACTGGAAGCGCTTTCGAGTGGCCAGAAGCTCCTGATCCGCATGGGCGGCGAACACGCTGCAAGAATCAAGCAAGTTCTACGCGGCCTGCGGACGCTGATCACCAAGTCGCCGGAATCTGAGTCAATCGATCCTCAACCTTGACGGGCTCGATAAGCACCATTTGGGTCGGTGGCATGCCGTGAAGCGTACACGCGGATTTTCAGTTTGGCGGTGGAAGCTTTTTAGCCTTATTTTTCAATAAGTTACCGGGACACCCGTTGCTCAACTTGCAGCACAATAGCGCTTAGTCCTTTACCGTCAGCTTGAGCAGGCGCCCCCTGCTGTCGCCGCGTTCGTCCTCAAGTACCCATAGCGCACCTTGGGGTCCCTGCACAACAGCACGAATCCGGGCATTCATGTCAAAACGCTCGACCTCGCGGCCTGCATCGCCGTCGAGTTCGATGCGAATAATGGCCCGGGACGAGAGCCCAGCCACAAGGGCACTACCCCGCCAGTCGCCGAACATATCGCCGCTGTAGACCATAAGGTCGCCGGGCGAGATGACGGGGGTCCACCAGGCCGCGGGTTCGATGAATTCGGGACGCGTATCGTGGTCGGGGATCTCGCGACCGTCATAGTGCTCGGCGTTTGAAACGACCGGGTATCCGTAATTGCCCCCACGCACGATACGATTGAGTTCGTCGCCGCCTTGCGGCCCCATCTCGACAATCCATAGCTGACCATCCAGGTCGATGGCAATGCCGAGCGGATTGCGATGACCCAGCGACCAAATTTGCCCGTACACACCTTCGTCGTCGACGAAGGCATCGTGACTCAAGTAATCGACGAAGGGGTTGTCTTCGGGAACCGAACCATCCTCATGCAGACGAATGATCTTTCCAATGTTGGCCTGCATGTCCTGGGCCGGCGTAAATTTCTGGCGATCCCCTGACGAGATCCAGAGATAACCGTCGTCATCAAACAATAAGCGGTGGCCATAGTGGCCATAACCGACGACTTTCGGGTACTGCCGCCAAATAACTTCGACGTTGGACAGGTAGCCGCCGTTTTCAGTTTCGGTTAGCACACCACGTGCAACGGCAGCACCGCGGGTACCGCCGGTGCCCCCTTCAACGTAGCTCAGGTACAGCAGCCCGTTATCCCCGTATTCTGGGTGCAGTGCGACATCGCCGAGGCCACCCTGGCCGCCGTAGTCCACGTCCGGCACACCACGTATGGCACGCGATTTCCGCCCTTCTTGCGTGACGATTAAGAGATTGCCTTTCTTTTCCGTGACCAGCATGCGGCCGTCCGGAAGGAATGCCAGAGCCCAAGGCTGGTCGAACGAGGTGATTGGCTGCACCTCGAACGGCAGCTCATCTTGAGCCTGCGCACAGGCCAATAGGAGTACACAGAGCGTCGTCGCCAGAACTCGTATCATCGTTGCTTATCTCTTAATAATGGGTCTGAGCCAGCCGTTCACTTTAGCGAACGGCTGCAATCCATACCAGCGCATTTGCGGCCAGATTTGGATCAACGACGAGGGTCCGGGATAACTCGTCTGGCGTCCGGGTGGTGGCCAGGGGCGGAATGGACTCGCTGCGCTCGCCCTGCAGACTACCGTCAGGAAGTTACCGCGTGATTGCGCTCCGCTTACGATAATTCGCGCTCGAACAGCGCCAACAGCCGGCTCCACGCACGTTCCGCCTGCTCTTCGTTGTAAACCGCAGAGTCCGGCGGGCACCATCCGTGCAGCGTACCTTCATAGACTTCAATCTCCGCCTCTACGTCTGCCTTGTCGAATGCCTCGCGTAGGAGCACCTTTTCATCAGGATTGCGCTCGTCGTCATTTTCAGCAATGGCGATCAGGAACCCGGCGTTCATCTGCGATGTCAACAGATGCGGACTGTCTTCTGCGTCGGTCGCCAGACCACCGCCGTGGAACGAGCCGCCAGCTCCAATGCGATCCGGGATAGCCGCAGCCAGCCTCAGTGTATAGGAACCGGTCATACAGTATCCGGTGGTACCGATCTTGCGGCCGTTGTCGACCGTTGGCTGCTTGTCGAGGTACTCGACAAACGCCCGGCCATCTGTGACACAGGTTTTCGGTGACAACGTCCTGGCATGAGGCATTAAAAGATCGCGAATGCCCGGATCACGGAACGTCTTCCCCTCGGGCACCACGGCACCCCTTGCCGTTCGATAGTAGGGATTTACCACCAGCACGGAATACCCGGATTCTGCCAGGCGCTTACCCATCATGCGAAACGCTGGACGTATACTGACAATGTCTGGCCAGACAATGACGGCAGCGTGGTTCCCGCTTGCCGGATGCACGAAATAACAATCGGCCTCGCCATCGGGCG
>JADFSP010000048.1 GCA_022560695.1 Pseudomonadota bacterium | reverse complement strand
ACAACACATGGATCCGGCCACTGCAGGCCGTTGAGAACGATGGCGAACTGAAGCTTCTCGCGCCCAATCGTTTCGTTGTCGACTGGCTCCAGGAACATTACATAGAACGAATTCTCGAGATCGTCGACAATTCTGGCTCAACGGCCAATGTCGTCGTCGAAGTTGGTTCGCGCCATAAGGCCCCTGCAAGCGTTGCCCGTTCTGTTCCTCCTCCCGCCGCTGTAACGCCGCGAGCGCCAGCGCCCGTCGTGCCGCGCCTGAATTCCACATTTACTTTCGACAGTTTCGTCGAAGGTAAAAGCAATCAGCTCGCAAAGGCTGCGGCCAGCCAGGTTGCCGAGAATCCCGGAAAATCGTACAACCCGCTTTTTATCTACGGCGGCGTCGGCCTGGGCAAGACGCACCTGATGCACGCGATCGGCAACATGATGCTGCACAGAAACCCTGCCGCGCGCGTGGCCTATGTGCATTCGGAGCGCTTCGTTGGCGACATGGTCAAGGGCCTGCAGCACAACACGATTTCCGATTTCAAACGAACCTACCGCTCTCTCGATACCCTGTTGATCGACGACATCCAATTTTTTGCCGGCAAGGAACGCTCGCAGGAAGAATTTTTCCACACCTTCAACGCCTTGCTCGAAGGACAGCGGCAAATCGTTTTAACGTGTGACCGTTATCCCAAGGAGGTCAATGGCCTCGAAGAGCGCTTGAAGTCCCGTTTCGGTTGGGGTTTAACGGTCGCGATAGAGCCGCCGGAGCTTGAGACCTCAGTCGCCATTTTAATGAGCAAGGCAGCAGCTGACAATGTTGTTCTTGCCGAAGAAGTGGCGTTCTTTATCGCCAAGCGTATTCGGTCAAATGTTCGGGAACTTGAAGGCGCGCTTCGCCGTGTTATCGCGACTTCCCGCTTCACCGGACGCTCGATCACGCTCGATTTTGCCAAGGAAGCTTTGCGCGACCTGTTGGCAATGCAGGATCGTCTGGTATCGATCGAGAATATTCAAAAAACCGTTGCCGATTATTTTAAGCTTCGTGTCGCTGACCTGCTTTCAAAGAAACGCAGCCGATCCATTGCCCGGCCCAGGCAGTTTGCGATGACGCTGGCCAAGGAATTAACCAATCACAGCCTACCGGAAATCGGTGATGCTTTTGGTGGTCGCGATCACACAACCGTCTTGCACGGTTGCCGGCGAATCAACAGTCTTCGAGAGACCGACAAACGCGTCGACAACGATTATCTGAACTTATTAAGAACATTGACAGGATAATGTGGATAAGTGGTGGAAAGTTTAAGGCTTGATTGTTATCCACAGGCTACTCACAGGTCGCCCCATCGTTGTGCAATCATTTTTCCCTGCTGTTTTTTATTATAACATACTGATTTATAGAGAATTTTTAGAGTTATACACAGGTCCTGGCTGACCTAATAATTATAATAATCTTATAATTTCCGATATTTATTAACAGGTGGAACCTATGAAGTTGAGGGCAGCCCGGGATGTGCTGTTACAGCCGTTGCAAGCCGTCATAGGTGTCGTTGAGAGACGTCAGACAATGCCGATCTTGTCCAATATCTTACTGGTTGCTCGGGACAGTGTGTTATCGATAACAGCGACCGACCTGGAAGTCGAGCTGGTTGCGCAGACGGAGCTGGATGTGGAAACGGGCGGTGAAATAACCGTATCCGGCCGTAAGCTTCTCGATATTTGCCGGGCATTACCAAATGACGCTGTCATCGAAATCAACGCGAGTGCGGATAAGCTGCATGTACGCTCCGGACCCAGCAAGTTTACATTGGCGACACTGCCTGCGACTGAGTTTCCGACCATCGAAGATATCAAGGCGGGGCAGACAATACAGTTACCGCAAGCGGTTTTGATACGACTTATTGAAAAAACGCATTTTTCGATGGCGCAACAAGATGTTCGATATTATCTCAACGGCATGTTATTGGAGACCAGCGGTAAACACGTACGAACAGTTGCAACCGACGGTCATCGGCTGGCGCTATGCCAGGCAGAGCTGGATGGGGAGGCCATGGAGGAACAGCAAGTCATCGTACCGCGTAAGGGCGTGCTTGAATTACAGCGCTTGATGAGCGGGGAAGGCATGCTGAATATTGAGCTCGGTCCTAACCATCTACGCATTCAGCTCGACGGAATTCGATTTACATCAAAATTAATTGATGGTCGTTTTCCGGAATACGAAAGGGTTATTCCAAAAGACTCGACCAACGAACTGCGCGCAGATCGGGAGATTCTGCGTGCAGCGCTGCAGCGTACAGCCATCTTGTCGAACGAAAAGTATCGGGGCATTCGTTTGATTATTCGTGATGGCGGCATCGTACTGCAGGCTCACAACCCGGAACAGGAAGAAGCCGAGGAAGAACTTGAAGTCAGTTACAGCGGCGATGATATCGAGATCGGTTTTAATGTGAATTACTTGCTCGATGCGCTCGGTGCCGTTGATGGCGACACCGTTACGCTATCGGTGCAAGACAGTAACTCGAGCTGTCTGATCCGCGATCCGGCCAGTGATGACTGCAAATTTGTCGTGATGCCAATGCGGCTGTAGGACCATCGGTGGGCCGAGCGTGCTCGTTCAACAATTCAGCGCACGCAATTTTCGTTGTCTTGGCAACATCGAGCTTGCGCCGGACAAAAACTACAATCTGATATACGGAGCCAATGCGTCCGGCAAAACAAGCTTGCTGGAGGCGCTGGCGTATCTCGGCCGCGGAAAATCTTTTCTTGGGGCGCCGACAACGAGCCTGATTCGCCACGGCGAAGAGGAGTTCGTGTTGTTCGGTCGTCTTGAGCAGGGCGGGCGGACGACCGCAGTCGGTGTGCGCAATGGCCGCGAGGGGCTCGAGGTTCATGTGGACGGTGAAGCAGCCGGTGGAGCGGCCGCCCTCGCAGCGTTATTGCCACTGCAAGTCATCGGACCCGAGATTCATGATCTTGTTGGCGGCGGGCCGGAACATCGTCGGCGCTACCTGGATTGGATCGCGTTCCACGTGGAACACGATTACCTCGAGCTGTGGCGCAGATTTCGGCGCGCGCTCAGGCAGCGCAATGCGGCGCTCAAGGCGGGCGAGGATGCATCCGGGCTGTCGGGCTGGAACGCCGAGTTTGTCGATCTGGGGGTTCGCGTGGACGAGGCACGGCGACGGGTTCTGGAGACGTCGACGGAGAGCCTCGAGAAACAAGGCCACGCGCTGCTGGGCAGCACCGTGCGCTTCGAATACCTGCCGGGATGGGACAGTCAGCGAAGCCTCGAAGGTATGCTCGAGGACAACGCGGCGCGGGACCGGCAACAGGGAAGCACTCAGGCTGGTCCGCACAGAGCCGATCTGCGACTGATCTACGACGAACGGCAGGCGCGGCGCCTGGTGTCGCGCGGCCAGCAAAAATTACTGGCTTGCGCGATGATTTTGGCGGCGGCAGAGACAGCCCAGGCCGAGCGGGCTCAACCGCTGCTGCTGTTGCTGGACGACCCCGCGGCGGAGCTGGATGATGAGTCGCTGCGACGTCTCATGGAGCGGGTCATTGCGCTCGAGTGCCAGGTGATCGCCACGAGCCTGGAGCCGGACGCGCTGCAGTTTCCGCACGCGCCAGCCGTGTTTCACGTGGAACATGGCGAGCTCGAGCGCACCGGGTGAGCCTGAAAATTGCGGCTGGGGAGCGCTTGTTTAGCCTCGGGAGGGGCGTAATCGCAGCCCATGCAAACGATGCTGAATTCGAGCGCCGAAAACACCTAAAATACCTTAAAAAAGAATGATTTGAGTGCCATTTAAGGGGTCGTCTCTGATACAATGTTCCGGTTAACTCACGAGGACGATGGATGACCGACGAAAAAGAATATACTTCCAGTAATATCAAGGTGTTAAGGGGCCTTGACGCGGTTCGAAAGCGACCGGGAATGTACATCGGTGATACCGACGATGGAACGGGCCTGCACCACATGGTTTTCGAGGTCGTCGATAACTCCATCGATGAGGCGTTAGCCGGCTATTGCAAGGTTATCACGGTGACCATTCACGCCGATGAGTCGGTCACGATCACTGATGATGGCCGGGGAATCCCGGTCGATATCCATCCCGAAGAAGGGCGCTCAGCGGCGGAAGTCATCATGACGGTGCTGCACGCCGGCGGCAAATTCGATGACGACTCGTACAAGGTATCGGGAGGGCTGCACGGCGTCGGCGTGTCGGTCGTGAATGCGCTGTCGGAGCAGTTACTGCTGACGATTCATCGTGACGGCAAGACGCACCAGCAGGAATACGCCTATGGCGAGCCGCAAGCACCGCTGGCGGCTGTGGGTGACACCGACAGAACCGGCACGACCGTGCGCTTCAAGCCGAGCTCCAGGACATTTACGAACATCAAATTTCATTACGATATCCTCGCGCAGCGGCTGCGCGAGCTGTCGTTTCTTAACTCGGGCGTACGCATTCATCTCGTGGATGAGCGCGAGGACCGCGAGGACGTTTTCGAGTACCAGGGCGGCATAAAGGCATTCGTCGAGCACCTGAATCGCAATAAGACGCCGATCCACCCGGAGGTATTTTATTTCTCGATGATGTGGGAGGGCGTCGGCATCGAAGCGGCCCTGCAATGGAACGACGGTTACCAGGAAAACATGTTCTGCTACACGAACAACATTCCACAGCGTGATGGTGGCACACACCTGGCGGGATTTCGCAGCGCGCTGACGCGCACGCTGAACACCTACATCGAAAAAGAGCTGCGCAACAAAAAGGACCGCTTTACACCGAGCGGTGACGATGCCCGCGAAGGCCTGACCGCAGTATTGTCAGTCAAGGTTCGGGATCCAAAGTTCTCTTCACAGACCAAGGACAAACTGGTCTCGTCGGAGATCAAGGGCATCGTCGAGCACGCGATGGCGGGGCGCCTTGAGGAATATCTGCTTGAACACCCGCAGGAAGCCAAAATAATCGTCTCGAAGATCATCGACGCAGCCAGGGCGCGCGAGGCGGCACGCAAGGCTCGCGAGATGACGCGGCGCAAGGGTGCACTGGACATTGCCGGCCTGCCAGGAAAGCTCGCCGACTGCCAGGAAAAAGACCCGGCCCTCTCGGAGCTGTTTCTGGTCGAGGGCGATTCCGCCGGCGGGTCGGCGAAACAGGGCCGCGATCGGCGCACCCAGGCAATCCTGCCGCTCAAGGGCAAGATTCTGAACGTCGAAAAAGCGCGCTTCGACAAAATGTTGTCATCTGCCGAGGTTGGCACGTTGATCACGGCGCTCGGTTGCGGCATTGGCCGCGACGACTTCGACCCGGACAAATTGCGCTATCACCGCATCATCATCATGACCGATGCCGACGTCGATGGGTCGCACATTCGCACGCTGTTGCTGACGTTTTTCTATCGGCAAATGCCCGAGCTGATCGAGCGCGGCCACGTATACATTGCACAGCCGCCGCTCTACAAGATCAAACGCGGCAAGCAGGAGGTTTACGTCAAGGACGATGCGGAACTCAACGCCTATCTGCTGAACGCAGCGCTGGAAAACGCGGAGCTGTACGTCAATGCCGACGCACCACCGTTGACCGGCGTTGCGCTCGAAGCGCTGGCAAAGGAACATATCGCGGCCGAAAACATCATGAAGCGTCTTGCCGGCCGTTATGACGAAACGGTGCTGCGCACGTTGAGCCGCCTCCCGGAGGTCACGGCAGAGCTTGCCGCTAACCGCGACGAACTCGGGCGGTGGGCAGAGCGCCTGTCGGCGGAGCTGCCGAAGAACACCGGCGATCGACTGCGAAACGGTAGCGGCGGCAGCTATTCGGCGGAACTCGATCGTGGCAACGAAGACGGCGAGGGCGTACGCATCGGCATTACCAAGGTGCAGCACGGTGTTGGCGTGACGCGTTACCTGCCCAGGGAGTTCTTCGATACCAACGAGTATCGTCACATCATGGCGCTTGCGGCAAAGCTTTCCGGCCTCCTCGGCGACGGCGCTTACGTCAAGCGTGGTGAACGTCAGGTTGCGGTCGACGATTTCGCAGCAGCAGTCGAGTGGCTCATGAGCGAGTCCCGGCGCGGTCAAACGATTCAGCGCTACAAGGGTTTGGGAGAGATGAATCCGGAGCAACTCTGGGATACGACGGTTAACCCCGAAACCCGCCGCCTTATGCAGGTCAAGATCGAAGACGTCGTGAAGGCGGATGAGATTTTCACGACGCTGATGGGTGATCAGGTCGAGCCGCGGCGCGAGTTCATCGAAAAGAATGCACTCATGGTTTCCAACCTCGACGTTTAGTGTCCTGTCCCGTAAGTTCGCACAGTCTTCGGGAGCTTGCCGGCCACGGGGCGCCATAGTCTCCGGGTAGAAAAATGAGCGGAAACCGAGTTCTGATTCACACTTTTTTTGTCTTGCTGCTGCCGCTGGTTGTGGCCCAGTTCGGCCTGTCCGTGCCGGCGGCTGCCGGCCTGGTCGTGCTCGCGCTGCTGTGGCGCTGGCTCATCGTCCTGATCGGAATTGTCAGGCCACCGAAAGCGCCCGAGATCGTGCTGGAGACGATCCCGGCAAGTCATTTCGTCGAGAAAGTGCGCTGGTGCATGGACCGGCTCGGCCTCGAGTACACCGAGCAACCCTGGGCCGGAACGCTGGGCGCCTACTACAAGGGCCGCACCGTACCGCAATTGAGATTTCGAACCGGTCTGGTTTACTCGGTCATCGGAAATTCGCCGGAGATACTGCGCTACCTGTGGGGCGCTTACTCAGGCACGCACGGCGAGGCGGCGAAGTTTCTGCAGCCGACAGAGGACAGGCTGGCGCTCGAGCGACGCGTTGATCGATACGGCAGCAACCTGCAGGTCTGGATCTACTATCACTTGCTCCATGACCGCGAGCTCAGCCTGCATGCCTGGGGCATGCACAATGCGCTGATTCCGTGGTGGCAGCGCCAGGCCATGTGGCTGCTTTTTCCGCTGCAGGCGTTTCTGATACGCCGGACGTTCTCGATCAATGATCGGCACTACGAAAGGGCGTGTCACTACATCGAGGAGATTTTGTCCGATGTGGATACGATGCTTGCCGACGGACGGAATTCCATCCTCGGAGACGAGTCAATAAATTATGCGGATATTGCATTCGCCGCCATGTCCGGCCTTTGGTTGCAGCCGGTCGGTTATGGCGCAGGCAAGGCCGATGCGGTTCGGCTGATACGCAGCCGGATGCCGATCGGCATGCGCAATGACGTAGAACGCTGGATGGAGGACTATCCGAACGTGACCGCATACGTAACAAAGCTATACGCCGGTGACCGGGTCGCGTGACCGTCGGGCAGGGCCGCCCGACACGCCGGAGAGCCGCGCCATGAAGCAGCCATTGATGACGGGGACGCTGGTGCTCCTGGCCGCATGTTCCACGGTCAGCTACGATCCGCCGTCGAACGAAGCCGTACGCGACTACATTGTGGCCGGTGAGCTGGCGGAGCAAGACCGGGTTCGAACCGATCGCCGGGGCGGCTGGACGTATGTCAATGACCGGTTCATCATCTTCAGGGGCCGCGATCAGGACTACCTGCTGGAGTTTCGGCGCGAGTGCAGAGAGTTGCTCGGGCCGGTCGTCGTCGCGGACTTGCGCCGCGATCACCGCAATCTGCGGCCGCGATTTGACACGATATCCGGTTGCATGATCCAGAAGATATACGCGATCGATGAGGGGCAGAGCATTGAGCTCAAGGCGCTCGGAGAGGCGCCGGGGGATCGAAACTAATCCGCGAACCGGTGGTCATATGCCACTTTTCCGGTAACGGTAGTGACAACAAGTGCGGCGACAGCCCGGAGCGCCGCAAGACGAAGGGGACAATTGTGAAGAAGTTTTTACTGAGTGTCTCGGCACTCCTGGTGCTGTCTGCCTGCGGTCAGGACCCGGCGACGGTGGCGGACAGCGCAGTGGCGGCAGCGCCGCGCTCGGGGATCATGACCGGGTATATGGACAAGAGCATCCGGCCGGGGGACGACTTTTTCCGCTACGTCAACGGCGTATGGCTGGAGGAAACGGAAATACCCAAGGACCGGGCGTCTTACGGTGGATTCACGATCCTGCACGAAGAATCACAGGCAAACGTCAAAGTTATCATCGAGGAAGCGGCGACCGGCGATTTTGCGAAGGGCAGCGATGAGCAGAAAGTCGGCGACCTCTACAAGTCCTATATGGACATGGAAGCTCGAAATGCTCGCGGCGTAAAGCCGCTGCAGCCCGAGTTCGACCGGATCGACGCGATTGCCGACTACGACGAACTCGCCGTGTATTTTGCTGCGGCGAACAAACGCGGCTTCGGCATGCCATTCACGCTGCAACAATATGTCGACTACAAAGACCCGACGACGTACATGATGTACACATGGCAGGGTGGACTCGGGCTGCCGGATCGCGAGTATTATTTCAATGATGACGACAATTCGACAGGGCTTCGCCAGAAGTATGTCGAGCATGTCGGGAGGATGCTCGCTATTGCCGGACTGCCCGGCGGCAGCGAGGCTGCGCAGACGATCATGGCCCTCGAAACGCGCATGGCCGAAGTGCACATGAGGAAGGAGGATACGCGCGACAGGGTCAAGCTCTACAAGAAAATTCCGCTGGACAAACTCAACGGCCTGATGGCTAAGTTCAACTGGGCGGGCTACATCGAAGAAGCGGGCATCCAGGATATCGACGGACTCGTGGTCATGATGCGCGATCACATGCGCGCGCTCGACGACATCATCGAAGACACGAATCTCGAGACATGGAAGACCTACCTGAGCTGGGCGGTCTTGAACGAGGCCGCGGGGCGTCTGGATGCGGCGCTCGACAAGCAGAACTTCGAGTTCTACAGCAAGGCACTTGCCGGCACCGAGGAACAACGTCCGTTGTGGCGCCGCGGAGTAAACACTGTCAACAGGACGCTGGGCGAGGTGGTCGGCAAGGTCTATGTCAGAAAGCATTTTCCGCCGCAAGCGAAAGAACGGATGCTCGAATTGGTCGCCAACCTGATCAATGCTTATGAGAAGAGCATTAACGAGCTCGAATGGATGACCGACGAGACGCGGGTGCAGGCACTGGACAAGCTTTCGAAATTCACGCCGAAGATCGGCTATCCGGATGAGTGGCGCGACTATTCGGCGCTCGACATCGAGGCCGACGACCTGTTCGGCAATCTCGAGCGTGCCTCGCTGGCAGAGTACGATCGGCAGTTACAGCGCCGGGGCGGCCCGGTCGACCGCAGCGAATGGGGCATGACGCCGCAGACCGTCAACGCCTATTACAATCCACCGCTAAACGAAATCGTGTTCCCGGCCGCCATCCTGCAGCCGCCGTTTTTCTATATGGATGCCGAAGATGCCGTTAATTACGGTGCCATCGGCGCCATCATCGGCCACGAGATAGGCCACGGCTTCGACGACAGCGGCAGCGCCTTTGACGGCGACGGCGTGCTGCGCAACTGGTGGACCGATGAAGACCGGGCGGAATTCGAGCGCCGCACGGCCAGGCTTGTCGAGCAATATTCGGCTTTTCAGCCCTTCGATGATCTGAGCGTCAACGGCGAGTTCACGCTGGGCGAAAATATAGGCGACCTGGGCGGCATCAGCATCGGATTGCTGGCGTACAACATGTCGCTTGACGGTCAAGAGGCGCCCGTCATTGACGGTTTCACGGGCGTACAGCGCGTGTTCCTGGGTTACGCTCAGGCATGGCGCAACAAGTACCGGGATGAAGCGCTGCGGCTCCTGATCGGCACCGATCCGCACGCACCGGCGATGTATCGTGCGAACGGCGCGGTCAGGAACGTGCCCGAATTCTATGAGGCGTTTGCTGTCAGCGAAAGCGATGCACTGTATCTGCCGCCCGAAGAGCGGGTGAAGATCTGGTAACGCCAAGGGCAAGTCGAGAAAAGGGCCACGCTTGCGGGGCCCTTTTCGATGGCGCGCTAACCCCGGGACTCATTGCCGTTTCCCGTCGTTGACAAGGGACACCGGCGCCATGTCCGGTAGCGCGGAAGTGTCATCGTTTGACCGTTGCTTGTCCTTGTAGACAGTGCTGATTTCGAGCATCGTCGTTTCGATCCAGTCCTGCACGAGCCGGGTCGTTTCCTTCGCCGACTGCCGCGAAGCGTCGATCGGCGGGCCAATACGGAAGCGCACGATGCCGGGCTGCTTGCGCAGGCCGCGCCGCGGCCAGAAGTCGCCGGCATTATGAGCCACCGGTACGATCAGGCAGCCGGCCGCTTTCGCCAGTGCTGCACCACTGATGCCGTAACGCCCGGCCTCCCCCGGCGGCACGCGTGTTCCCTCCGGAAAGATCGTCACCCACACGCCGTCGGCGAGCCTGGCGACACCCTGCTCGATGATCTGCCTGACCGCCGAGCTGCGGGCATCCCGATTGATGCTGATCGCGGCAAGCGCGAACTTGAGCGCCCAGCCGAGAAAAGGCACCCAGAAGAGCTCG
>JADFSP010000047.1 GCA_022560695.1 Pseudomonadota bacterium | reverse complement strand
ATCTTGCGTTTCACGTTAGGCCCGTTCATTTTTTTTGTCTCCTTGTGCTGTGCCGCAGCCTGGCTGCCTGAATGTCCTGCGGGGAGTCTGACGTGGCTTCTCGGAGCAAGCAAGGACTCGTGATATTCCGTCCCCTCTTCAGACAAGTCTGGCTGTATCGGCGTTGCTGGTGACCTAAGTATAGTCGCTGGTTGGCGGATCAGTATCGGGTCACCAATGTGAGCTTTATTTGTTACGGCATTTTCATCGGGATCCGGTCATCGCTTATGTTAACAGGCTGCGACGCTGGCGAGATAGCTTGTGAGCTATACTGTGAACAATCGCATTAATCAAAACCAATCCGGCACAGCACGGTACCAATAGTCGCGATTCTGACCGTTCAAATTGCCTTTCCCGGCAGGAAAGGATCGTCGTCAATTCTGTTTGGGCTGGAACGTTCGTGGGGTGAGGATATAAAGAATATGAATAAGAATTCAGGCAACAGACCAATTCGAATCGCAAAATTTTTGTCTTTGTTGATCATTGCGCTGCCAGGCCTTCAGGCACAAGCACAGGTGGTTGCATCCGACATGACGGGCAGTTCGAGTCAGAATCTGACGAGTTTCAATAACCCGTTCAATGGCGCTTTTTCATCAGCCGGTGACGGCTTTCAGAAATATCAGCGCGGCGTGTCATCCTCGATTCCGTTCTCGGTGCTGGATGACAGCGTGTCTATTTTTCCAGCCGACTCGCTCGGCATCATTGACGAAGGCAACCTGGATGTCTTCTTCGGCGTCACTGACACGGTCAATGGTGACAATACCGGCCCCGTCAGCGCGACCTGGGTGTTCGACATCGCCAGCGGCACAGACCTTGCTTTGTCGATCGACATGGGTGCCATGGGTGATTTCGAATCCAGTGATTCGTTTACCTGGACCTACAGCATCGACAGCGGAGCGACGATGACGGCATTCGCCGCTGCCGTCGATGAAGCGGGAGCCAACACCTATACACTGGCAGGCGGCGCAATGTTCACCCTGAATGACCCCATGACGCTGCAAGGCACCGTTCTGACCAACGTACTGGCGACATTCAGTACGCTGATTTCGGGCACAGGGTCGGAGTTGACGCTGACGCTGACGGCGGACACGAATGGCGGCTCCGAAGCGTTCGCGTTTCAGAACATCGAAATCAAAACCGGCGGTTTGCCGCTGCAGGCCGTGGCCTTCGACATGGTCGACAGCGGCGAGCAGAACCTGACGAGTTTCAGCAATCCGTTCAATGGTGCTTTTTCATCCGCAGGCGACGGCTTTCAGAAATACCAGCGCGGCGTGTCATCCTCGATTCCGTTCTCGGTACTGGATGACAGTTTATCCATCTTCACCAGCGACTCGCTCGGCATCATCGATGAAGGCAACCTGGATGTCTTCTTCGGCGTCACTGATACCGTCAATAGCGATAACTCCGGCCCCGTCAGTGCGACCTGGGTGTTCGACATCATCGGCGGCACAGACCTGGCGTTGTCGATCGACATGGGTGCCATGGGTGATTTCGAGTCCAGCGATTCGTTTACCTGGACTTACAGCATCGACGGCGGACCGACGATGACGGCGTTCGCCAATGGCGTCGATGAAGCAGGAGCCCATACCTACACGCTGGAAGGCGGCGCCTCGTTCACACTGAACGACCCCATGACCATGCAGGGTACGGTCCTGACGAATGTGCTGACAACGTTTACGACATCACTGTCGGGTAGTGGCTCCGAGCTGCAACTGACGCTGACGGCAGACACGAACGGCGGCTCGGAAGCGTTCGTGTTCCAGAATATCGTGATCGCCGAGGGCATGGCGCCCGAACCGCCGCAGATCGCCGAGATTTTCGAAATTCAGGGCGCCGGCACGGCAAGTCCCTTCGCTGGCGACACGATCGAGTCGCTGAATAACGTGGTTACTGCACTTGCGCCGAACGGCTTCTTCATGCAAACCCCGACGTCCCGATCGGACAATGATGTCGACACGTCCGACGGCATTTTTGTGTTCACCGGCGGCACGCCAATGTACGACGCCGTGCAGTTTGTCGCCGTCGGTGACATGGTCGATGTCACGGGCAACGTTGTCGAATTCTTCGGTTTCACCGAATTCAGCAACAATCCGACTGTGGTCTTCCGAAATTCGGGTATGACATTGCCCGCCGCCGTGCAGTTCGACGCGAGCACACCGAGCCCCGATCCCATGAGTCCCTCATGTGCGATCGAGTTCGAGTGCTACGAAGGCATGCTCGTGGAGATCGCGAACGGCACCGTGACCGGACCGAACCAGCGCTTCAACAGCGATCCCGTTGCCGAGGTACACATCACCGCGGCACCTGACAGAACCTTCCGCGAGATCGGCATCGAATACCCGGGGCTCCCGGACTTGCCCGTGTGGGACGGCAACCCGGAGGTGTTCGAACTCGATCCGGACAAGCTGGGGCTGACAAACCAGATCATTCCCGCCGGTTCGTCATTCTCCGCGAGCGGCGTTGTCGGCTTCGAGTTCGGCGGCTATGAATTCTGGCCCACGGAGCTCACCGTGACTGCAGCGGTGATTCCGCAGGGTGTGCGTGCGCGCCAACGTGCGGAGTTTACGATCGGCAGCCTGAATATGTTCCGGTTGTTCGACGACGTGGACGATCCGGCCGACACGAGCGTTCCGGGAAGAACGCGTGACGATGCCGTAATTTCGACCGCCGAGTACGAGCGTCGCCGCGCCAAGTTCGCGGATTACATTCTGAACGTCCTCGACGCGCCCGACATCCTGGCCGTGCAAGAGGTCGAAAAACTCGAGGTGCTCGAGACGCTTGCCGCCGACATCACTGAAATCGAACCGAGCGTCGTGTACTCCGCGTACCTCGTCGAGGGCAACGACATTGGCACCATTGATGTCGGATTCCTCGTGCGCGACACCGTGGCTGTCGATGCCATCACGCAACTCGGCAAGGACGAGATCCTGATCTTCGATAATTCGCTGCTGAATGATCGGCCGCCGTTGCTTCTCGAAGGCCGTTCTGTGAATGAGGGTGCCGACTATCCCATCACGGTCATGGTTGTGCACAACCGGTCGCTCGGTGGTATCGATTCATCCAGCCGTGGCCCGCGCGTTCGGGCCAAACGTCTCGCACAGGCACAGTCGATCGCCGCGAAGGTACAGGCGATGCAGACAGACAACCCGGATGTCCGCCTCGTCATCATCGGCGACTTCAATGCATTCGAGTTCACCGACGGTTATGTCGATGCCGTTGGCCAGATCGCGGGCAACTTTGACCCGGATGACAATCTGC
This sequence comes from Pseudomonadota bacterium, assembly GCA_022560695.1. Classification (GTDB taxonomy): domain Bacteria; phylum Pseudomonadota; class Gammaproteobacteria; order Steroidobacterales; family Woeseiaceae; genus UBA1847. The sequence continues at coordinate 7,473 of JADFSP010000047.1, read as the reverse complement.
TGTCAGGCGATGACCTCGTTGATCCGGATCTCATCAACCAGGTGTTGTCCGTCTCACCGGATGAGCGTTACTCCTTTATATTTCGCGGTAATGCACAGGCTCTCGATCATGCCCTGACGAGCATCGCACTCGACAACTCCGTGCGCGGCCTCGAGTATGGACGCGGCAATGCGGATGCCGCCGTTGATCGCATTAACGCCGGCGACACCGTGCTGCGCGCCTCGGATCACGATGGACTCGTGCTGTTCCTGACCAAGGACATCGATGGCGACGGCGTCAATGACGACGCCGACGTCTGTCCGGGTACGACGATTCCGGAGATGCCCAGCGAGCGCCTTGGCGTGAATCGATTCGCACTCACGGATGGCGATTTCATGTTTGACACGACGGCATCCTCAGGCGTAGGTCCCCGCCGCAGTTATTCGACAGAGGATACGGCCGGATGCTCCTGCACCCAGATCATCGGCGCCCAGGAACTTGGGCGAGGCCATACGAAGTTTGGCTGCAGCATCGAGGTGATGGATGACTGGGTGCAACTCGTGCAATAAGAACGCCTCCGTTCGACCCTTGGCTATACTAAGCCGATGGATGCGCTGCCGACACTGACGACCGAAATGGCGATCATCATGCTGATCGTCGTATTCGCGGTGTTCATTTTCGCGACAGAGTTGCTGCGCGTCGACGTCGCCGCGATGCTGATCATGACGCTCCTGGGCCTGTTGATATTCGTGCCCGGGCTGGAAGAATTATTGACTCCCGATGTCGTGTTCTCCGGCTTTTCAAGCAATGCAGTGATCTCCATTATCGGCGTCATGATCCTGGGCGGCGGCCTGGACAAAACCGGCGTCATGGAACGCGTGGCCTGGGCAATCCTGCGCTACGGCGGCAAGACTGAAAAGCAGATTGTTTCGCTGACGGCGGGCGCAGTCGCCGTCATCTCCTCGTTCATGCAGAACGTTGGCGCGGCCGCGTTATTCCTGCCCGTCGTGTCACGCATATCCTCGCGTACCCGGCTACCCATGTCCCGGCTCGTCATGCCGATGGGTTTTTGCGCCATCCTCGGCGGCACGATGACGCTGGTCGCGTCAAGCCCGCTGATCATGCTGAACGACCTGATCGACAATGCGAATCGCGGTCTCGGCGCAGATCAGGCAATAGAGCATTTCGGCCTCTTTTCGGTGACCCCGGTGGGCATTGCACTGGTCGCCAGCGGTCTGGCTTTTTTTGTTTTGTACGGCAAGTCCGTGTTGCCGGAGGGCAAGAAGGTCAGTGCGTCGCGCACAACCGGCACGATGCGCTACATGCGCACCCTTCATGGCATTCGCGCGGCGGTGCGTGAAGTCGAAGTTCCCGAGGGCAGCATTCTCGCGGGCATGAATATCGCCAGCGTTCAGGCCGAATACAACGTGCGCATAGTCGCATCACGCTACGCCGGCAAGGTACTTGTGTCGCCGCCGGTCGAGGCGCCGATTGCCGTCCCCGCGACGCTCGCCATCATCGCACAGCCAGACAAGCTGAAAGCCTTCGTCGACGCGGGCGGATTGACATTGCGGCCGAAACTTCGTGAGTTCCGGCACCTGCTTGCCCGTTCAATCGCGGGCGTGGCGGAAATCCTCGTGCCGCCCGATTCGCACGTCATTGGCCAGACAGCCAAGGAAATGCATTTTCGGATGACCTACGGGCTGAGTCTGTTGTCGGTCGTCCGCGCCGGCAAGGCGATCACGAACAAAGTCGCCTTTGTGCCCTTCGCGGCCGGCGATATGCTCATCTGCCATACGCGCTGGGAATACCTGACACGGCTCGAAAAGGATCGGGATTTCGTCATTGTGACAACCGACTATCCCCGTGAACAACAAGAGCCGTACAAACTCGCGCTGGCTCTGGCCTTTTTTGCACTCGCAATCGGCATGATCATATTTACCAACATACTCCTGCCGGTTGCACTCATGACAGGAGCTATCGGCATGGTCGTGTCCGGCGTAATAACCATGGATGAGGCGTACAAGGCCGTCAGCTGGAAGACGGTGTTCCTGCTCGCCGGGCTGCTGCCGCTCGGGATCGCGGTCGAGACTTCCGGCACCGCGGGATTTGTCGTGCAACACCTGCTGGCGCGCATCGGGGACGTTTCCCCCTGGATCCTGCAAGCGATGATCGCCATCCTCGCCAGCGTTTTCTCGCTCGTGATATCAAACGTTGGCGCCACGGTGTTGCTGGTGCCGTTCGCGATCAACCTGGCATTGGCAACCGGCGCCAATCCGGCGATGTTCGCGCTGACCGTGGCGATTTCGACCTCCAATTCGTTTCTGATTCCCACGCACCAGGTCAACGCCCTGATCATGGGACCCGGTGGCTATCGAGTCTCCGACTTCCTGCGCGCCGGCAGTGTCATGACCGTCCTGTTCCTGGTGGTTTCACTGCTCATGCTCAACCTCGTGTTCTAGATCGATGCTGCTTGCCGTCAGCCGGGGTAATGAACCGTCATGGCGGTAGAGATACGGGTCGCAACGATGGACGACTGCCCGGCCATCGCACGAATCATTGCCGAGTCGGCACGCGTGCTCGGCAGGCCCGATTACAGCGACGATGAGATCGAAGCGGCGCTCAAGGGCCCGTGGGGACTCGACACGCGGCTCGTCAAGGATTCGACCTACTTCCTCGTCTATGTGGACGGTGAGCTGGCCGCGTGCGGCGGCTGGAGTTACCGGACGACGTTGTTTGGTTCGGACGCCGAAGCTTCGCGGGATGCCGCGCGCCTCGATCCGGCGAAAGACGCTGCGCGCATTCGGGCATTCTTTGTGCGTCCCGGCTTTGCGCGACAAGGAATCGGCACATTACTTTTGCAGCACTGCGAGGCAGCAGCCGTCGCCGCCGGATTTCGGTCCTTGTCGCTGGGGTCCACATTGCCCGGACAGCGGCTTTATGCCGTGCACGGATTCGTGGCCGGCGAACCGATTGACTACGACCTTGGTGATGGCCTGTCCATGCTGGTCATACCGATGACGAAACAATTGGATAATTAGGACGCCAGTGATGTCGCGCCTGGCGCTGTTGCGTTAAAAAGTCTCGCGCGGTCAGGAAACCAGCCCAATCATCCACCTCGCGAATCCCAGCCACGCTTCCGTTTCCGCAATCACAAACCGCAATGCCTGCAACGCGATGGTCAGCACCGTTGCCCAGACCGTCACCCGGTGCAGGCGCCGCAACGTCACGAGATCCCAAAGCATGATCGGCAGGATGAATACGTCGGACAGCAGGAATGTCGACATCGGGAAGTTGTCGTAAACGATCGCAAGCGGAATCCGCGCAATTGCGGCTTCGATGATGTTGATCGTCGCGAACAACATCAGCCGCTTGTGGCTTTGCGGATCGCGCCGTCTTGCGATCGCCCAAGCCACGAACGTCCCGAACATCGCCATGTCGAAGAACGGCACGGTCAGGAAGACTTCCGGCGGAATCGGTACGCCCATGAAGCCGCCCGGGCGTGCCGCGCCGATCAGCGCGCCCCAGATACCGATGACCACCATGCATGCGGCGAGCAGCCCGCCAAAAACACCGGCTCGACGGTGAAGCGCGACGTTGCCGCTTCGCACCAGCAACGCCTGCATGATCAGAAACACCATCCACGCGCCGAACAACACGCCGTGTACGTAAAAAATCGTCTCGGGCGCCGCGTCTTCGGCGGCCTCGGGAAACCATGGCCGAAGAAAGAACGATCGCGAAAATCCGGTGAACACAATGACCGCAAGGCTGATTGCCATTGCCAGGTAGAAGTTGTGCTCGCGCGCCCTTGCGGCACTGGAGTGATTATTCAGGAAATTGTCTCCGGCCCCTCCTCAGAAATTTATACTAGTGGAAACCAGTTGCCGCTGCAGTGTGTCCAATCAATGCTCGAAGAACACGAGTTGATAATCCTGAAGCGTTCCGGTTGTGTACCGGGCCAACGAGTCTTGCAACGAGCGGCGTATTTCACCCGCGTTGAATCGCGCCGTGTCGCTTGCGAGACGGTTCGTCATCTTTTGACCGACAGTGTTTTGCACCGCTCGCCAGGTGTCGCGCAAAAATACGCTTTCCGCTATCGTGGCGAATGCGTCGAGCGGGTCGCGTTCCGGATAGCATTGCGACAGGTAATGACTATAACAATAGTCGCCGCTATTGCCCGGGTAGCCACTCCACGTCACGTAAATATTCATCTGCACCAGCGCCGCCGTAAACGCTTCGGACGTGGCGCGTGCCGTCTCGTGACAGACCGTCATTTCGTCGCGGCTCAGCGTCTCGGGCACTGCTGCAAACCCGCCCGGTCGTGACAGACCGCTGCTAACCACTTGCGTGTACACGAGCTCCGCCAGAATTGTGCAACCGTCAGCGTTGCCGGTCGCCGGCTGCGCAAAGGATGCCGCAGGTGCCAGCGAAATACCGGTCACCGCAATCAGTAAGAGTGAAGCAAAATTCCTTTTCGCCATCGTTCGTCTCCTTGGTTCGGGTGTGAACCAAGGATCGAACGGCGACCGCGGCGTGGCTACCTGCAAATCTTTGCAGTTAACCGAAATGCGGCTCAGAGCAGATTCATGACGGCGCCGATCAGGCCGCCGAGCAACAGAATTGAACTCGCCGCCATGCCGATCATGAAACCCTTCCCCCGCTGCGATGGATCCTGCAGATACCCGGCCCGGTATACGAAGCGGCCGATAATGAAGACGACCCCGATAGCGGCGCCCCAAAGAGCGTGCACATAGTAGCCAAACATCCACAGGGCCGGGAGAAACTGGATAAGCTGCTCCAATGTGTTCTGTTGCACGCGAAACGCCCGCTCGAATTCCGGATTTCCCGAGATCGACGGCGCACTGACGCCGTACTTAACGCGCGCCTTGCCAACGTCCATGGAAAAAATGAAAAACTGGATCAGCGCCAAAACCGTAACAATTGCAATCGCTTCCATTGATTTTTACCCCACGTTAGTTTGGTGTTGTTGGTATCGAGCCCGTCGAAATGTACGCTGTTGCAGGCCAGCCTGCACCCGCCTCGCCTGACTTACGGATCGTTCGCGGTGACTTTTGGCCGCGGGTCATTAAGATGGCCATCTGATGTCCGCAAATTCCTCTGACACCGATCGCGCTAACCTGTTCGGCCGTATCCTCGGCATCGAGAAGCGCGAGTACATCGCGGTCGCCTGGTCGTTCGCATACTTTTTTTGCGTACTGTCCTCGTACTACGTCTTGCGGCCGGTCCGCGATTCGATGGCGGTCGGTAGCGGTCCGAACACTATTCCGTGGCTGTTTTTTGGCACGTTCATGGCAATGCTTGTTGCGGCGCCAATATTCGGTTGGGTCGCGTCACGGTACACGCGGCGTCAGTTCCTGCCCTGGGTCTATTTGTTCTTCATTTCGAACATCGTCATTTTCTGGATCGTTTTTTCGCTGGCGATCGACAGCGGCACAGATCATGTGTGGCTCGGTCGTATCTTCTTCGTCTGGCTCAGCGTGTTCAATCTGTTTGTCGTCTCCGTGTTCTGGAGTTTCATGGCCGATATTTACACGCGCAAACAAGGTCGTCGCCTGTTCGGCGTAATCGCTGCCGGTGGAAGCATCGGGGCTCTGATTGGCGGCGCGGCCACCAGTATTCTCGTCATGCGAATTGGATTTCATAATTTGTTTCCTATCGCGGCGATGCTGTTGGTGATTGCAATTTTTTGCATCACGCGACTCCGAACCTGGGTCGAACAAAGCGCATCACGGGACATCGGTGAGACTGCCGCAAGCGCGAAATCACTTGGCGGTAATCCGTTCAGCGGCATCATGCATGTGTTCTCATCGAGGTACTTCACGGGCATCGCCATTTCGTCAGTGATTGCCAGTCTGCTCGGCACGGCGCTCTACATTTTCATGGCACAACTCGTCGGGCAGGCCATTCCAGGCACGGACGAACAGACGCAATTCTTCTCCAATATCAATAATTGGACTAACGGCCTGTCCCTGATTGGGCAGCTGTTTCTCGTCAAGCGTGTCGTTCATCGATTTGGAATGGGCGTGTCGTTGTCACTGGTTCCGATCGCATCGGTTGCCGGGTTCATTTTGCTGGCTGTCGAACCGACGCTCGCAATCGTCGCGCTGCTCACAGTACTAAGGCGGGCGCTCGGTTTTGGCTTCGGCAAGCCGACCTCCGATATGCTTTACTCGGTGGTAACGCTGGAAGATAAATACAAGACCAAGAATTTCATCGATACAGCCATTTATCGTGGCGGGGATCTTGTGGGCAGTTGGGTGATCAAAGGACTGGCGGTTTTGGGTCTTGGAATATCGGCGGTATCGGTCGTCATGCTGCCATTTGCGGCCCTGTGGGGCTTCGTTTCACTGTGGCTGGGCCGCGACTATCGGCGCCAGGCAGCAATTCTCAGAGACAGTGGTGTGACATGAACCTCACGAATTGGAACCGGCGCGAAGTCCTCGCGGCCGCGGGTGCAATGGCTTTGTTGCCGGGACATGGACAGGCAGGCGAACGGGCAATGATTACGCGACCGATTCCGTCATCCGGCGAGGACATGCCGGTTGTCGGGCTGGGTACGTACAAGGTGTTCGATGTTGCGGGCTCCGACGAAGAAATTTCGACACGCCGCGCCATCGTTGACATGCTCACGGACGCCGGCGGCAGCGTCGTCGATACGTCGCCGATGTACAACCGCTCGGAAAAAGTCATCGGCAACATCATTGCGTCCGGCAGCGAACGCAAAAACCTGTTCCTGGCGACCAAGGTCTGGACGAACGGCCGTGACGCCGGCATTGGCCAAATGAGACATTCAGCTGAACTCATGAAGACCGACGTCATTGACCTGATGCAAGTGCACAATCTTCGCGACACCGATGTGCACATGACAACGATTCGCGACTGGCAGGAACATGGCCGCATTCGATACAGCGGCCTGACCCACTACACGGCCGGCGCGCACAGTGCGCTCGAAGCGGCGATGACGAAATTCAAGCCGCAGTTCATCCAGATCAATTACTCGCTGGGCGAGCGCGACGCCGAAGATCGCGTGCTGCCGCTTGCCCGGGACCTGGGTATCGCCGTGCTGATCAACCGGCCGTTCCAGGCCGGCCGCTTGTTTCGCGCCGTCTCGGGGCGCGAAGTCCCTGACTGGGCGCAGTCGTTTGCGGACAGCTGGGGCCAGTTTTTCCTCAAGTTCATCATCGGCCATGCGGCCGTGACCTGCGTTATCCCGGCGACGAGCAAACCGCATCACATGAGTGATAATCTCGGCGCGGGCTTCGGGCCGTTGCCGGCCAACGCGATGCGCAAACGCATGACTGAGTACGTGAGGGACCTGTAACGATGCAAAATGCGGGCTTGTTACGCCGCTTCGGCGCGATGCTTTACGACGCGTTACTTGTCGTCGCATTATTAATCCTGGCATCGATCCCGTTTATCGCCGTGCGCGGCGGTCAAATTGTCGAACCGGATGACAATCTGTTTTATCAACTG
>JADFSP010000046.1 GCA_022560695.1 Pseudomonadota bacterium | reverse complement strand
TCCAGCGGTTTGTTCCGCAGCTATTGCGAAAACTACCAATAATATGAAATTGCGAACAACGATTCTAACGGCAAATGCCGCTCCGGGTACAGACCGTGGCAGCGCCCTACGGCATTTACCTATGCAGATACGTGCATGGGCGGTGAAAACCGCATGAATTACGGATAACACCGTGCGTGTGCCGATGGTACTTTTTTGCCGTCAATTAGGAATTCATGATCGTATGAGGAGTGATTGAAGCCCCATCCGATTCGCGGCACACCGACACACAGGAGAGTTGGCCATGACCGTTCCAGTCCGTAAGATTCTCATCCCGGCAGTTACGATTCTTGCATTCGTATGGGGTGCCACAGCACAGGCCGTACCATCGTTCGCGCGCAAGCATGAACTCAACTGTTCAGCCTGCCACACCGCGTATCCGCAATTGAATGCGACGGGTCGTGACTTCAAGGAAAACGGCTATCGCTTTCTGACGGCTGAGGAGGCCACGGACATGTTGGAGGTTTCGGACTTTCTTCAGCTGGAGAAGCATGTGCCGATGTCCGCGATCCTCGTGGCCCGGCCGTACGATAAGAAAGACTCCGGTGTCAGGAAAGTACGGGCGTTGCACGAAGTCGAATTGATTGTCGCCGGAAATCTTTCCGAGAACTGGTCCGGCTACTTCGAAATTGAAGCCGAGGACGAAACCGGATTCGAACTGGAATTGGCGCCGGCTGTCTTGACGTACAACCACAGCAAGGCACTGAATGTTCAGTTCGTGTACGGGCCGACGTTCTGGGCGGATCCTTACGGTATCCTCGGTGACCACTTCCGGCTGACCCGCGGACACGTCGGCGCAATCGATCAAAAATTTGGAAGCGCCGATGCCGGTGGACGATTCCGTGCCGTCCGGCAAAACGTCGGCATTTTCGGACGCGTCGCCGATCGCTTTTTCTATAACGTCAATTTCAGCGGCAAAGCCGCGGATGCCGAAGGTGAGGACGCGTCTGTGGTCAGCGGGCTGTTCAATGCCGACATCACCGATGACATCATGGTTGGCGTTTTCACGATGAATGGTGACGATAAGGATACCAATCGCGACTTCGGTCGTACCGGTGTGCAATTCCAGGCCGACCTGACGGATCTCAGAATTCAGGGACTCTTCATTGCGGCCACCGACGATCGTGACGCCGCTGATCCTCGCGGCCCGGGTGAGGACGACAATAACGCGTTCTCGGTGCAGTCCTTTTACACTTTCCGGGACGACACGCTCAGGCCGACCTGGGTACCGCTGTTGCGTTACGATACCTACGAGACGAATGACGGCGTGGACTCCTTTGGTGAATTGACATTCAATATCGGTTACTACTTCAACCAGAACATCAAAGGGTACCTGGAGTACTGGGATCGATTTGACGCGCCAACGGCCGCGCAGGAAGACAGCCGATTGACGCTGCAAATCGTTGCTGCTTTCTAACGGAAAAGTTGGTCAATAATAACGGGCGGCGCCAGTGCCCTGGCGCCGCCTCGTATCGTCAAGGATCGAGTAGCGAATCGAAAATCATGTCACGATTCATCAAAATCTTGCTCTGGTTCGTTGTCTTCCAGGGCGTCGCGGTGTCCATGTCGCTGGCTCGCGCCGACGCCGGCGATGGGCAGAATCTGTTTGAGAAGCGCTGCACCGCTTGTCACAAACTTCCGGACCCGGATCAGCCACCGTCGAAGGGCTGGGTGGAGCAACTCGACCTCATGGCTCCGCTCGCAAGGCTCAAGAAAGACCAGAAACAGTCTGTACTGGACTACCTGATGTCCCATTCTCAGCAAGCATCCATGACGGCCGCACTGGATGAAGACCGGATCGTTTTCGAGACGAAGTGCAGCCGATGTCATACGGTGGATCGCGTGCTGCTCAGCCCGCTGCGGGGCGAATCCCTCAGGCACGTCGTGAACCGCATGCAAAGTCGCAGCGGCACCGACTGGCTTTCCGATCGGGATGTCGAGCGCGTGCTCTCATACCTCGGCACGATATCGCACGACACGAAATCAACTGCCGCAACCAATGACGGTACCGCGCCCGCCGAAATTTTCGCCGTGCGCTGTTCGGGATGCCATACGCTTGAACGAGTATTTCTGAATCTCAGTAAGGCGGAGAATGTGGAGGATTTCTGGAGCCACACCGTCAGCCGAATGCGCGGCAAAGCGCCGCAATGGATGTCCGAAGCAGACGCAGCCGAGATTCTCGACTACCTGCGCTCCCTGAGTCCTGTACCGAAGTGATATCGAGCGATACCGCGCCGTCTCGCGTTCGATGCTCAAACAACCTGGGCGATATCGGGTAACCACTCTCGCCAGTAATCATGCTTGGCACGAAGCTCATCCGTTGCGCTCCTGGTATCGCGCCACAGCAAACGTACGTGGTCGCCGGGCCGCAATTGTCCGAGCATATGACGGTCGGCACGCGCAACCTGCGCGACGCGAGGATATCCACCCGTGGTCTGGGCGTCGGCCGAGAGAATGAAAAGACGACCATCTTCCGGGCACTGGATCGTACCCGGGAACACGGGCGCGCTCGCCATGCGGCCTTGCGAAGACACGTTGAAGCTCGCGCCCTCAAGCTGCATCCCCATGCGATCAGCGCGCTGACCGATCGTGTAGTTCGTGTCGAACAGGCGGTCTTTTCCATTGTCATCGAGCAACGCGAATTCGCTCGCACGACACGCTCGCAACGCCCAGGTTCTCGAGACAGGCGGCCGAAATTCAGCCGGCGTTTCGTGTTCGGTGGGCATACCCGAGCTCTGTCCTACCGCGATGCGGTCGCCCTCTCTGAGCGCCCTGCCCTCGTGCCCGCCCAATGCCGCAGGCAAGTATGTCGAGGCCGAACCAAGAATCTCGTCGACGACAAAGCCGCCCGCCACCGCGATGTAAACGCGCGCGCCTGTCCTGGCCAGGCCGACATGCAATTCATCACCCGCACGAGCAGCGAGCGTCGTGTGAAACGCCAGTTCGCGACCGTTGAGATCAGCACTTGCCTGAGCGCCCGTTAGAGCAAACGACGTATCGCTGTCAAATCGCACCGACACGCCGGCCATCGTGGCCTCCATGGCCGGAGCGAGCAAATTATTTCCGACCAGTCGATTGCCGAGTGCGAGTGACAGGGCGTCGGCCGCGCCCGATGCCGGCACGCCGAGATGGCGCATGCCAACTCGCGGTCCCGCCTGAATCGTCGTCTGCAAACCGGGTTTAATGACGGTAAGCGTCATGATTGCGCGATCGTTTCGACAATCGTGTCGAACTCGTCACGGTCCACAGGCTGAAACCGGATGCGCATGCCGGCATGCAAACGAAACGGATCCGCTTCGCTTGCATCAAATAGTTTCAATGGCGTTCGCCCGATCAATGGCCAGCCGCCCGGTCCAGCCAATGCGTATATTCCGCTGCGGCCATCGGCGATGCCGACAGATCCCGCTTCAACACGGACACGGGGTTGTTTGCGGCGCGGCACGTTGAGCGCATCGTCCAGACCCCCGACATAGGCAAAACCGGGCGTAAAACCAAGCATGTCAACGCGATACTCGCGGCCCACATGCAGCGCCACAAATTCGTCGCGCGTCAGGTCCAATTGCTCACAGATGTCGCCGAGGTCGGGACCGAATTCGCCACCGTAGCAAATCGGCACTTCGGCGAGTTCCGGCTCTGTGTCCGGCGCATCGGGAGCCTGTCTCAACTCTTCATCGAGACGCTTCGTTGCAAGGTCAATGTCGATCGTTGCGCTATCAAACTGCACCATGACGCTGTCAATGCCGGCCACCGATTCGAGCCAGTCTCCTGAATCTCGAAGTCGATCCGCCAGCTCCTGGCATGCGCGGATATCATCGAGCGATACGGACAGAAGATCGTCGCCGCACACCAGTATCCGTGTGTCGAGTGTTTCACGGCTACTGCGCGACCGCACGTATCTCTACTCCCTCGTCCCCCAGAGCCTGTCGCACGGCGCGTGCAGCTTCAGCAGCACCCGGCGTATCGCTATGTATGCAAAGCGTGTCGGCACGCAGCGTGATCATCTCGCCGTCCTGAGTTTTGACGTCGCCCGTCAGCGCAAGCGATACGGCCTGCCTCGTGATGACGGTAAGATCCGAGTGCACGGCTCCCGGTTCCGAACGCGATACCAACCGACCGTCCGGCCGGTACGCGCGGTCGATGAACGCTTCAGCAACGAACGCGAACCCCTGCGACTCCGCTGCAAGCTCGAGGGCGCTGTTCGGTGGACCAACAAGCATTGGCCTGTACGGCAACGTTTTCACGGCGCGAATGACCATCTGAGCGAGATCGATGTCGCCCGCCGCATCGTTATAGAGCGCTCCGTGTGGTTTAACGTGCATGATCGATGTACCGAGCGCATCCGCAACCCGGTGAATCGCGTGCAACTGATCGCGCACCGATGAAAATAATTTCTCTCCGGATAAAAAATGCCTGCGCCGCCCAAAACCTTCGCGGTCAGGATAAGACGGATGTGCGCCAACGGCGACGCCGTGCGCCAACGCCTCCCGAACCGTAGCCTCCATGCTTTGCGCATCACCTGCATGACCGCCGCAAGCGATGTTACAACTCGAGACAACGCCGAGAAGCTCGACATCCTGGGAATCACCCTCGCCCAAATCTGCATTGAGATCGATCGTCGCTGTCATGTCTTTTTCGGCATGCGGCGCACACGGCTATTCGCGCACCGCCGTTCTCCGTCTGGTATACACTGCATAACACGTTCCGGCGAACGAGGGAATCATCATGAAGGTTGCACTCGTGACGGGCGCAAGCTCTGGCATTGGCGCCGCGATCGCGCTCGAGTTTGCCGGCGCCGGCTGGGGCATCATGGCCGCAGGCCGGGACGAGGAACGACTTGCCGAGGTGGCCGATGAATCGGAAAACATTGCCACCTGGGCAGGTGAGCTCGGCAGCTCCGACGACTGTGACGAACTGATCGTCGACACGATCGAGGAATTCGGCACGCTCGACTGCCTTGTCAATTCGGCCGGCATCTATATTCCTGCCGACATCTCCGAAACCAGCGACGATGACTGGCGCACTACGATGTCCATCAACGTCGACGTGCCATTCTACCTGAGCCGATCTGCGCTCCCGCACCTGCTACGCACGAGCGGCAGCATCGTCAACATCGCATCGGATTGGGGCCTTCAGGGCGGTGAACGCGCGCTCGCCTACTGCGCCAGCAAAGGCGCGATCGTGCTGCTGACCAAAGCAATGGCACTGGATCATTCCGGCGAAGGTCTGCGCGTGAACGCCGTCTGTCCGGGCGATGTCGACACGCCGATGCTCACCGCGAATGCTGAAGATCGGGGCATCGACGTCGCAACGGTGCTTGCGGAGGCAGCGGAGCGAAGTCCAAACGGCCGCATCGCAACACCCGAAGATGTCGCCGCACTGGTCGTGTTTCTGGCCAGCGATGCCGCGCAACACATCACGGGTGCGGCCATCCCGATCGATGGCGGCGCGACCGCATAGCAACCCGAATCATTGTGTGTCGATCAGACGCCTGAAAAATCGACGCCAGCGAAAACCAGCGACGGTGCCAGTGTTGTCGAGTACGGATACGGATCGTTGCCAACCAATTCGAGCCGACCGAACAGGTCGCGCAGGTTACCTGTGACATTCATTTCGCTGACGGGTGCGCCGATTTCGCCATTTTCGATCATGTGGCCGCGCAGGCCCAGTGAAAAGTCGCCCGTCGTCGCATTGGCATTACCGCCCAGCCACGACGTAACGTACACGCCATCGCCAACTTCGCGAAACAGCTCCGGCAGCGAATACCTGCCAGGCTCAATGCGACGATTCGAAGGTGTTCCTGTTGTCGGCGCCATGTCGCCCTTGCGACCGTAATAGGTGTCGACGTAGATGTTTCGAATAACGCCATTCTCGATGATCGGCAGCACCTTCGCCGAGATCCCCTCACCGTCGTAATGGCGTGACGCCAGTCCGCGCCTGATCAACGGATCGTCAATGATCGTCAGCTTATCGCTGAACGCCTGTTCGCCAATCAATGATGCCCAGAACGACCGGCCTTGCTGTACGCTGCGGGCGTTCGCGGGTCTGAGCAATCGGCCGATCAATGAGGCGGCAGCACGCGAGTCGACAAGCATCGACGTTCTAACGGTCGGGCCTTTCCTGGAGTCGAGGCGCGACAGTGCGCGCTCGAGCGCAGTCTTGCCAATCATCGCCGCATCGGGCAGATCTGCAATATGTGCACCGCCGGCATAGAACGAGTCCGAGGCACGCTTGTCGCCCTGGTCTTTCAGCGTGATCTGCGTACCGAGCCAGCAGTACGTTGACCGACGTTCGCCGACAAACCCGTTGCTGCTTGCCGAGGCGGAGGTACTCGTTCCGTCGTAGACGCCGGCCGTCGCTGAAATCACGCGTTCGTGACCGTGTGCGACCTCGTCGATCGCCTTGCACCAGTTGACACGACGATCCCGATCCAGGGTTTCCACATTTGCATCGACAAGATCCAGGTCGTCGCCCGGTCGATTTTCGAACAGTGCAGCCGGCGTAATGCGGCGATACTCATCGGGCTCCAGCGCTCTCGTTATCGCAACCGCCTCGTTGATGAAGCCCTTTAAACGGTCCGGCTTCAGGTCCGTCGTCCGGTGGCTCGAGTAGCGGCCGGCCGCGTACACCTTGATTGCCAGGTTACGCGACGTCGTATCTTTGACTTTTTCGAGCTTGCCGTCGCGATACTCGAACACGACGTCCCTGCCCTGACTGGCTGTCGCCCAGGCATCCTGTGCGCCGGCGTTTCTTGCCAGTTCGACGGCCTGGGTTGCGCGATTTATCAGATCAGCTGACACTTTCGCCCCCTACGGTCATGTTGGAGACGAGAACGGTCGGGATACCCTGCGAGACCGGCACTCTCTGGCCGTTCTTGCCACAGGTCCAGCCACCCGTGTCGAGCCGCGCGTCGTTCGCGACCATCGTGATGCGCTTCAGGCACTCCGGCCCGTTACCGATGATGTTGACGTCCTTGATCGGCGCCGTGACCTTGCCCTTTTCGATGAGCCAGCCGTTCTTGACGTAGAACGTGAAATCGCCGGCACCGATCTGCACCTGACCGTTCGTATACGTCTCGCAGATGATGCCGTAATCGACCGCCGCAATGATCTCGTCCCTCGTGTGCGGTCCGTCCTCCATAAACGTACAGGTCATGCGCGGCATCGGCGCAAACTTGTAAGACTGTCTGCGGCCCGAGCCGGTAGGTTTCAGGTCATACTGCCTGGCGCTGATACGATCGTGCAGGTAAGACTTCAGTATTCCATTCTCGACCATCACGGTACGGCCTGTCTTGTTACCCTCATCATCATAGTTCAACGCGCCGCGTTCGCGCGGAATCGTCGCCTGGTCAACGACGGTCACGAACGGCTCGGCGACTTTCTTGCCCATCATGTCCGAATAGATGCTCGTGCCCTTGCGATTGAAGTCGGCCTCCATGCCGTGACCAATCGCCTCGTGCAGCAGGATGCCACTGGCACCCGCTGCGAGAATGACCGGCATCTCCCCCGCCGGGGGGCGGCGCGCATCGAACAGGATCATTGTGCGATCCACGGCTTCCTTGACCATCGTGCTCAGGCGTTCCTCCGTGTACCAGTTGAAATCCTGCCGCGCGGCAATGTTCGAATAGCCGGACTGGATTTCGTCGCCTTTCTTTGCAGTGACCGTCAATGTCACGCGCGTCATCGGCCGGTGGTCGGTTACGAGACTACCCTCCAGCGTTGCGATCATGACGCGCTCGTCCTGGTCGGCCCAGTAGACGGCCACCTTCTCGACGGCCGCATCCAGCGCTTTGGCCTTGGATTCGACGAACTTGAGTAGCGGCAGCTTTCTATCGATGCCGACGTCGGCCCAGGGTACCGAGGTCGTGTACAGGTCGCCCATGTGCTTGGGACTGAACGCCTGCGGCGAGACAACGCGACTGCGCGATGCGATAGCCGATGCCGTGCGCGCGGCTGCCAGCATTGACGGCAAGGCCAGGTCTTCGGTGAACGCATAGCCGGTCTGATCGCCGATGACGACACGCAGACCAACTCCCTGCTCGATGCCGGATCGCGCGCTCGACACGATGCCGTCCTCGAGCATCAACGTATTCGTACGGCGATGCTGAAAATACAGGTCAGCGGCGTCAGCACCGTTCGCCGTCAGTTCGGACATGACGCGTGCAACGGTTGCCTGGTCCACGCCGAACCAGTCCATGAACGGATTTTCCGGCGTTGTGTCGCCTACCGCGGTTGCTTGCTGGATTCCGCAAGCCGACAGGAATGCCGGCATACTCAGCACGGCACTCCCCGCGGCCACGTGGCCGAGAAATTCTCTTCGTTTGATGGTCATTACGACCCCCCGATAATGTTTGTCGAACTCTTTTGCAGCCGCCGCATGGCCGGCAGACCAGCACAGTTCTTCGTATAGATGCCGGGCACCAGCATAAAGTTGCATTCTATGCGGGTCGAGCCGCTATTTCAGACGTTGCGCCGCGACAGGGCAAGCCCGACACCGGCCGCGACGAGAAATCCACCGGTCAGGCGATTGCGCCACCGGCCTACACGCCCTAGAAGACGGCGCGCCGTACTGGCGAACAGCACCCACAGCGTGTCTCCAATGCACAACACAGTGAGGAAGACGGCGGCCACAAGCGCCAGTTGTCCGGCGCCGCTCGAACCAGACGGCACAAACTGCGGCACAAACGCGGCGTTGAACAGCATCGTTTTTGGATTGACAGCGGCAATGGCGAAGGCGCGCCAGAACACCGTGGGGGCGGCATGAACGCTTCCGAGATCCGCTGCCGTCTGTTTCCAGGTTCGAATGCCGAGCCAAACAAGGTAGATCACTCCGGCCCACTTGACCCAGGCGAGCGCGTTCGCCGCCATCTCGATGATGGCCGCCATTCCGAATACGACGAGTGCAAGCTGCAACGCGACACCCAATGTTGTGCCGAATACCGTGACAAAGCCCGCGCGTCGCCCGTAACTCAGGCTGTTCGCAACAATCAATGCCACGTTGGGCCCGGGAAACAACACGAGGACCAATGTCGCCACCGTCAGTGCAATCAGATTTTCCACTAGTACTCCGTCGACATGATATTGGCAGGTTCAGCGCTTTGCCGATTTTTTCCAGTACTGGATCAAAAGGAACCCGAAGAGCATACCACCGAGGTGGGCAAAGTTAGCGACGCCAGGTTCGTTACCGCTGACGCCGAGGTAAAATTCCAGCAAGCCGTAACCGATGACAAAGTATTTGGCCCGCATCGGTATTGGCGGAATCAGCAGCATCACCATCCGGTTCGGAAACGCCATTCCGAATGCAAGCAGAATACCGAAGACGCCGCCCGATGCGCCGAGTGTCGGATAGATACCGCCCTGCGTCCCGGCGACGATGAGCTGCACGATTCCGGCACCAATTACGCAAGTCAGGTAGTAGATCAGGAAGCGCTTCGGACCCATCATGCGCTCGAGGTCGCGGCCGAACATCCACAGACCGAACATGTTCCAGAAAATGTGCCCCAGGTAGCTCGGGCTGTGCAGGAACCCGTAGGTCAGCAACTGCCAGGGCTGGAACAGTGGCGTACCGACGGGCCACAGCGCGAAATTCACGATCAGGAAATTCCCATTCCACTGCTGTAATGCGAATACGAGGCCGTTCGCGACGAGCAGGAAGAAAATAATATTGGGAATTGCGCTGTTGTCGGTCGGCCGACGCCTGTAAATATTATCGTTCACGCACTAGTACTCCATCACATTTGCAAAAAAACTGACGGACCTCACCAGCCGCCACCGCCGCCGCCACCCCCGCCGCCGCCGGAAAAGCCGCCGCCGCCAGCGCCGGATGAAGACCCGGGCGGCGTCACCGAACTGCTGATTGCGGTGTTCAGGCCACCCGACAGCCTGCTCGTGTTCAACGTCAGATTGCTGGTACTCCAGGAACCGCTGTACCAGGCAGGTTTGTATGGCCTGCCGTCAACGTCGCGGATGGATGCCAGAATCGCCGCAAATTTTTCGGCCCATTGCTGATCGACGCCCAGCGCGAGCGCATAAGGCAGGTAACTTTCAAAAAGTTGCGGCGTCTTGTCCGGCGGGTTGCGAAGATTTAACTCGTCTTTTTCGGCGATTTCCAGGTAGTCCTTGAATCCGAGCATCTCGTCGAGCAATTTGCGACCGCGAATTGTCGGCCGCTTCATGAAAATCGCGAACATCGCCATCGTCACGTACATGACGACGACCATTGCAATTGTCAGCGGTTGCGCGCCAGCGCCGATATTCAGCGCAAGCACGGAACTGGCGACGACCACAATGATCGGCGGAATATTCAATGCGCCGTTAATCCGAAAATACCGGTAGGCGTAGTTTTTCTTGAGCGAATCGACGTGCTCGCTCTTCGCTTTGCCGAGGAGTTCATGGTACTCATCGTCGAGGATGACCGTATCGCCGTCGCAAAAGAGCGCTTCGTAAAGCTTTTTCTCGCCGCTGGCAAATTGCGGCGGGCTCGCACCAGGATCCGTCTTCGTCAGTGAATGTTCGCTGCCATTCTTGTTGATGCGCAAATATCCCTTGACAGCAAGATTGACGACGGCGGCCGTCATGACCTTGCCGTCGTAATACATTTGCCGAATGTAACGCAGCGACGCCGGTGAATAGCCGTCCGGCGGCTCGTAGCGCGTAACGATTACACCCTCTTCGGGATCCTTGCCGTAGCGGCGCCAGACGGGAATGTAATAGAGAAGGATCAGTATGAAGCCGGCGAAAGCGACCAATAAATTGATATTGTCATAC
>JADFSP010000003.1 GCA_022560695.1 Pseudomonadota bacterium | reverse complement strand
CTCGCCATATCCGCGTTTAAGGTACTGATGCCCGCCGGCACGGGCGGCCTCACCTGCTTTTCTACAATCTCACCACAATCCCATGACCTTCAACCGTATTTCTCTATTTCTACGTCCTCTCGCATATTTTACTCGGCCGGCGCGACCAAGAGGCCCCCGGTACTGACCAAGTCAGGTGAAGGCGAAGCGCCCACGGGCTGGGTTCGCAACTTCGTCCGTGAGGAAGTGATAGAATTGGCTTAACAGGGGAGCTGCTCGACCATGAGCAAATAAGGGGTAGGCAAAGGTATTGCCTACCCCTTTTTAATGCGTCGATGGCGTTCTCATGCGGTCGGTTTTGCAGTCATATGGCAAAACCGCGGCCGCGCCTTTTGCTACATGCTCGGTAAAGTTAGACCACATCTGAATAATTGCGTAAAATCGCCGGGTCGCAACCTGATTCTGTCGGGAGCCTGAAAATGGTTGAGAACAAGATACTGAAAGCTACGTCCAAGATTGTAGCGGCGCTCGATACTCTAGAAAGCGAGGAACGGATGCGAGCGGTACAGGCTGCGCTAAACATCCTGGGCGAGGGCGAAGTTCCCATCCAAACTTCCGATGACTCTAGCGGCAGCGGTGGCGAAAGTGCTGATACTAGTGGCGGTGGATCTATGACAGCCAAGGAGTACTTTGACGCCAAGAAACCGAAGACAAAAGGGGAGGAGCTTGCGACAGCCGCCCGATACCGTGAAGAAAGCGTCAATGCAGTTTCGAGTTCAAAAGAGGAAATAAGATCCGTTACAAGTGACGCGAGACGCAATTTCGATTCAAGAAACTATGCTCGCGATATCGGCAACGCGCGAATAAAAGGCTTTTTTAATAGGGAAACCGGAAAGGATTCTGCGGTATTGTCCCACTACGGGCAAAACTATATTGACGCATTGCCGAATCACGAAGCAGCAAGAGCGTTGACAAAGCCAAAAAGATCCAGAGCAAGAAAGAAGAAGATAAGTAAGAAGAAAACAAAGAAAAAAGTCGCGAAAAAGAAATAGTAGAAGGATAGATATAAGGAATGGATCAGAACAAGGTCTTATCTGGTCTCCCTGCATCGCTTCGCCAGGAACTGCTCAATGCACACGAAGAAATCGCGCGAAATTTTCGTGAAAAGCGATGGGAGCCGGCCGAACTTAACGGCGGCAAACTATGCGAAATCGTCTACTCAATTCTCCGCGGACACGTTGATGGTTCGTTCCCCGCACAGGCGTCCAAGCCATCAAACATGGTTGATGCCTGCAAAAGCCTTGAGCAGGCCGACAAGAACATATTCCCGCGGTCGGTTCGCATACAAATTCCTCGCGTCCTAATTGCGCTATACGAAGTCCGAAATAATCGTGGGGTCGGGCATGTCGGAGGAGACGTTGACCCGAACCACATGGATGCCCGATACGTATTGGAATCAGCCAAGTGGGTGATGGCTGAACTCGTCCGCGTATTTCACGGTCTCAGCGTCGATGATGCGACCGCTGTTGTAGACAAGCTGGTGGAGAGAACTATTCCCGTCGTGTGGGAGGTGGGCGATATCAAACGAGTGCTAAGAACTAGCCTGTCCAAAAAAGACGAAACGCTGCTACTGCTCTACGCGTCAAGCGGGGCAGTTAAAGACACCGACCTGTTTAATTGGGTTGAGCATTCGAATATGTCTAACTACAGACGGGATGTGTTGCGGCGCGCCCATAAAGCTCGATTGATTGAATATGACGAAGGCACGGGCGACGTTCATTTGCTGCCGACAGGTACGGCATACGTTGAAGAAAGGCTACCTCTGGAGATTTAGCGCATATTTTCGCAAACCAAACACAGTACGGGCACAGTACGAGCAAAAAGGGTTAGACCCAAACGGAGCTAACCCTTTGCTTTAATTGGTACTCCCTACGAGATTCGAACTCGTGTTACCGCCGTGAGAGTGCGGACTGACGGACCGCACTACCCGCTGCACTCCCGCCCTCATGGACCACATGGCCCGTGAGGAGGAGGTGGCGCGCCCGGAGAGATTCGAACTCCCGACCACCTGGTTCGAAGCCAGGTACTCTATCCAGCTGAGCTACGGGCGCATTATCTGGTTTTATTGGACAACCCCGAATTTATTGGACACAGGGTGTCTGTAACTTCTTTATCCTAAACGTCTTTCTGACATAGAGCACATTATTCGAAGCCAGGTACTCTATCCAGCTGAGCTACGGGCGCATTGTCTGTTACTTCGTAAGACAGCCTGTGCTGGCCGACTGTAGCAGCGCTTCGCACTGCAAGGTACTCCTCTCGTCGCTGCGCTCCTCGAGCCCGGCCGCTCGGTCGCACCCTCGCGGCGTTCGCTCCTGGCGAAGCGTGCTTCGACTTGCCGCTTTGCGGCAACCGTCGCTCACCCGCCTGAGCTACGGGCGCAAAGTTTCTGAACCTCAAAGACGACGTTTGGCGTCTCCGTGAAATGGTGGGCCTGCCAGGACTTGAACCTGGGACCAAAAGATTATGAGTCTTCTGCTCTAACCAACTGAGCTACAGGCCCAAATAATTTATTTGTACGAAAAATTCCTCTGTATTTTGTGGCTGCTTAACGGCCATTGTTTTTTAGCGGCTAAAGCCGCTCCGACAGATTCTTCTTGCGGCCGCGCGACAAGGCATTGTCTGTTCGCGGCTAAAGCCACTCCCACGAGATCGTCGCGAATAGCGCTAAGCCGCTCGCGGCACCGTGAAATCAGTCTTCTATCAAAAAACTTCTGAGCTGATCCGAACGCGTCGGGTGCCGCAGCTTTCTGAGCGCCTTCGCTTCTATCTGACGAATGCGTTCACGCGTGACATCGAACTGCTTGCCGACCTCTTCCAAGGTGTGGTCGGTGTTCATGTCGATGCCGAAGCGCATGCGCAACACTTTCGCCTCGCGTGGAGTGAGACCGGCGAGAACCGTGTGCGTCGTCTCCCTCAGTCCTTGCGACGTTGCCGAGTCGACAGGCGAGTGCACGGTCTGGTCTTCGATGAAATCGCCCAGGTGCGAGTCTTCATCATCGCCAATGGGTGTTTCCATCGAAATCGGTTCTTTCGCGATCTTCAAAACCTTGCGCACTTTGTCCTCAGTCATTTCCATGCGATCAGCGAGCTCGTCGGGCAATGGTTCACGGCCCATTTCCTGCAGCATCTGCCGCGAGATGCGGTTCAACTTGTTGATCGTCTCAATCATGTGCACCGGAATACGGATCGTGCGTGCCTGGTCTGCGATCGAACGCGTAATCGCCTGTCGAATCCACCAGGTTGCGTACGTCGAGAACTTGTAGCCACGCCGGTATTCGAATTTGTCCACGGCCTTCATGAGTCCGATGTTGCCTTCCTGGATCAAGTCGAGGAATTGCAAGCCCCGGTTCGTGTATTTCTTCGCGATTGAAATAACGAGCCGCAGGTTCGCCTCAACCATCTCCTTTTTCGCGCGGCGTGCTCGCGCTTCGCCGATCGACATTTGCCGGTTGATCTCCTTGATCTCGGAGATCTTCAACCCTGTCTGATCCTCGACCGTCAGCAGTTTGCGCTGCGCACGCGTGATGTCATCCCTGAGCTTCGCCAGAATCGACGAGTGCTTGCGCTTGGCCCGAATATGTTTCTCGACCCAGTTGAGATCCGTCTCGCTCTTCGGGAAACTCGCGAGAAAATCCCTGCGCGGCATGCCGGCATCGCGGACACAAATTTGCATGACCAGGCGTTCCTGGGTGCGGATCACAGAGACGAAGCCACGCAGGAGCCGGACCAGCATGTCGAACAGCTTCGGCGCCAGCTTGAGTTCCATGAGCTGGTCGGCGAGATTGGCCTGCGCCTTGATCGTCTTCTTGTCTTTAAGGCCGTATTTTTCAAGCGCGGCCAGCGCGCGCTTTTGCAGGCGGCGAATGACCTTGACCCGTGCCTTGACTTCGTCCGGGTCCGGCCCGGTGTCAATGACCTCGTCGTCGTCATCGTCCGTCTTGGGGACCGGCGCCTTGATCTCGTCGGGCGCATTGGGATCGATGAAGCCCACGATGAAATCCTGCATGCGTGTGTCACCGACTGAGACTGCATCGGCGACCTCGAGAAGCCTGACGATCGTCGGTGGGAAGTGCGCCATGTAGTATTTGACCTGGTTGAGGCCGTCCTCGATGCGCTTCGCAATCTCGATCTCGCCCTGGCGCGTCAGCAGCTCGACGGTGCCCATCTCGCGCATGTACATGCGCACGGGATCCGTTGTGCGGCCGAATTCGGCATCGACACTGGCCAGCGCCGCCTCTGCTTCCTCGGCTGCATCGTCATCATTGGACACGGCGGTGTCCGATAACAGTATCGACTCGGCATCCGGCGCCTTCTCGTGCACCGTAATACCCATGTCATTGATCATGTTGACGATATCCTCGATCTGCTCCGGATCGACAATGTCGTTCGGCAGGTGGTCATTGACCTCTGCGTAGGTCAGATAGCCTTGTTCCTTGCCGCGGGCAATCAAATCTTTAAGCTGTTTGGCCTGTTTATTGCCGCCAACGGTTGCGCGTTTTTCGCTCAAAATGAATTGACCTCCACCTAAAAAATGCAAACGAACCACTATACTCGTATGACTGGGACCAGGCTACAAAAATTCCGTAAATCCGTGCTCTAGTTGAGCTGTCTGAGCTCCGTCTTTTCCTCATCGCTGAGAGTCTTATCTCTCTGCTTTTCAATCAAGAAACTGATGCGCTCCCGGCGTCCCGCCAAGGCAAGCTGATCGAGGCAGTCGTGCAGTTCGGCGCTAGCGTCAAAATCGTTGTCCGACGGTATCTCGGCCATGGCCAGTTTTCCGAGGTGCCGGCCCTGATCATCGTGCCGCCAGCGCTCGAGCAGTCCGGCCGTCGTGATATTCGGCTCCGCCTGCACGGTCTCAATCAGTTCGTGCAACAGTTCGACACCGGGCCGGCTGACGCCGGCCAGTTTCTCGACATCGAGCTTGCCACCTGCCTGCGGGTGATTCAGCAGCAGGGTTATTGCACGGCGCACGACCGAGGGTCGGCTCACCGACAATCCCGAACCGGCCCGGCCCAACGCCGAACGCCGAGCGCCACCGCGCGCGAACCCGCTGTCCGCTGCCGGTTGTTCGAGCGTCTTCGCAAGTTTCGCGGCCGACAGGCCGACCGTCTCCGCGAGCGAGCCAATGAGCAATTCCCGATACACGCCGTGCGGGATTTTTGCGAGCAGCGGCTTGGCCAGTTCCGCAAGACGCGCTCGTCCGTCAATCGTTTCGAGGTCGACTTGCTCGGCGAGCCCGCCGATCAGGTAGTCCGACAAGGCGACACCACTATCCAGTAACTCCATGAACGAATCCGGGCCCTGCGAATTGACGAATGAATCCGGATCGTCGCCTTCGGGCAGGAAAATGAAGCGAATCTGGCGGCCCTCGCGGATGTGTGGCAACGCCGTTTCCAGCGCTCGCCAGGCGGCGGCTTTGCCGGCGCGGTCACCGTCGAAGCAAAAATCGACGTAGTCAGTGAGCCGGAACAAGCGATTC
The DNA here is from genome assembly GCA_022560695.1 of Pseudomonadota bacterium. Taxonomy (GTDB): domain Bacteria; phylum Pseudomonadota; class Gammaproteobacteria; order Steroidobacterales; family Woeseiaceae; genus UBA1847. Next base: position 135,141 of record JADFSP010000003.1, on the reverse strand, counting down.
AGGTGCTCGACGGTCGTCGCCGTGCCCAGTGTCGCGACCGAGAAGTCGATACCGTGGCGGGCGAGGGCGACGGTATCCATGTAGCCCTCGACCACGACAAGTCGGTCAATGTGCCGCAGTGCCCGGCGCGCCTCGTAAAGGCCATACAGCTCGCGGCCCTTGTGAAATAGCGCGGTCTCCGGCGAGTTCAGGTACTTCGGTTCGCCATCGCCCATCGAGCGACCGCCAAAGCCGATCGTGCGGCCCCGCGTGTCACGAATCGGGAACATGATGCGATCGCGAAAGCGGTCGTAATTTCGCCCGTTGTCCTTGCGAATGATGAGGCCGGTTGCGAGCAGCCGGTCGATCGCATCCTGCGACTTGCCGTACTTGTCAAGGAGGCCGCTCCAGCCGTCCGGCGCGTAACCGATGCCGAAGCGCTGCGCCGTAGCGCCGTCGACGCCGCGCTCCTTGAGATAATCGACCGCGGCCGGATGCTTGCGCAGGCAGCCCTGCCAGTGCCGCTCAACTTTGGCCGTCAGCTCGAAAAGCTCGTCGTAGCGGCGTGCCGGCTTATCGCTCTGATCACGCGGAACCGCAACGCCCATCGTATTCGCAAGGCTCTCGATCGCCTCGACGAAACTCATGTGGTCGTAGTCCATCAGAAAGCCGACGGCCGTGCCGTGCGCGCCGCAGCCGAAGCAGTGGTAGAAGCCTTTCGTCGGGCTGACCGTGAACGACGGGGTCTTCTCGTCATGGAACGGGCAGCATGCCTTGAACTCGCGGCCGGCCTTCTTGAGCTGCACGCGGCGGCCGATGACCTCGACGACGTCTGCCCGAGCGATCAGGTCGTCGATAAAATCCTGGGGAATCAGTCCGGCCATGTACTTGTAAACGCCAGCTCCGTGCTACCGGGTTTCGAAAGTCTGTTCTTGTTATTGGATCCGGGCGCCAGCCCGGTCCCGACAAGCATAGCGAATACGGCGCAATCCGCCAGTCCGGGGTGGTCTCAGGCGGCGCCGAGGCGTGCCTTGACCTTGGCGCCCACAGCGCCCATGTCGGCACGGCCAGCCGCCTTCGATTTGATGATGCCCATGACCTTGCCCATGTCGCGAATGCTTGCAGCACCCGTCGTCCGGATTGCCTCGTCGATCAGCGTGTCAAGTTCCGCATCATCGAGTTGCTCGGGCAGATAGGCCTTGAGCACTTCGATTTCGGCGAGTTCGATGTCGACCAGGTCCTGACGGCCACCTTGCCCGAATTGCGACACCGAATCGCGGCGCTGCTTGACCATCTTGAGAAGTACGGTAAGGATGCCGGCGTCATCGAGCTCGATTCTGCTGTCGACCTCAACCTGTTTGATCGCGGCCATGATCAGGCGCACGACCTTGAGCCGGTCTTTTTCACCGGCCTTCATCGCAGACTTCATGTCGTCAGTGATTCTGACTTTCAGGGACATAGTAGTGGCCCCGGCGCAGCGGAGCGGACAGAGTTCAGAAGAGACGTTTGCGCTTCGCCTGTTCGCGCGAAATGCGCTTCAGGTGCCGTTTGACGGCGGCGGCTTTCTTGCGCTTGCGTTCCTGTGTCGGCTTCTCGTAATACTCACGGCGGCGAAGCTCGGTGAGGACACCCGCCTTTTCACAGGCACGTTTGAAGCGTCGCAGGGCAGCGTCGAAATACTCATTCTCTTTTATGCGAACACTCGGCATACGGTCTGGAAAATCCGTCCAATACAAATAAACCCGGCACTAGGCCGGGACATCGAGCCGAGCATGGTACTGATTCGGTGTCCCCAATGCAAATACCTGAGCCTGCCGGGCCCGCCGTTTTGAGCCACCGGGCCTTGTTATCGGCAGGCCGACCACCGATGCATTGCTGCGTGGAAACACCATGATTTCCGGGGCTGCTGGCGACCTGCGGTATGATGCGCCGCCTATGAACGTCCTCGGCATCGAAACCAGTTGCGACGAAACGGGCGTTGCGCTGTTCAGCACCGAATCGGGCTTGCTGGCCGACGCGCTGCACAGCCAGGTCGACCTGCATGCCCTGTACGGCGGCGTCGTGCCCGAGATCGCATCGCGGGACCATCTTCGCCGCCTGCTGCCGTTGCTGCGGCAGGTGCTGGACGAGGGCGGCATCAAGCGGCCCGATGCCATCGCCTACACCGCCGGCCCAGGCCTGGTTGGTGCCCTGATGGTTGGCGGTGGCATGGCGGCCGGACTCGGGCTCGCATGGGACTGCCCGGTCATCCCGGTACATCATATGGAAGGTCACCTGCTCGCACCGATGCTCGAGGACGAGCCGCCCGCCTATCCGTTCCTGGCGTTGCTCGTATCGGGCGGCCATACGATGCTGATCGCCGTCCGCGAACTCGGCGATTACGAGATTCTCGGCACCACGCTCGACGACGCCGTGGGCGAGGCCTTCGACAAGACCGCAAAGTTGCTCGGTCTCGGCTATCCGGGCGGACCCGCGCTCGCGGCGCTGGCCGAAGAGGGCGACGAGTGCGCAGTTGCGTTTCCGCGGCCGATGCTGAAACGTCCGGGATTTGATTTCAGCTTCAGCGGCCTGAAGACAGCCGTGATGATCGAAGTTCGCAAGGCAACCGAGCGCGGTGACTACGCGGCTCAACGTGCCAACATCGCGGCTTCGTTTCAGCGTGCGGCGATTGACACGCTCGTCGCCAAGTCGATTCGCGCCGCGGCACAGGAAAAACTTGAACGCATTGTTGTCGCCGGCGGGGTTGGTGCCAATCGCCTGTTGCGAACGGAGATCGCCACGCAGTTTCAGGGCCGGGTGTACTTCCCGCGGCCTGCCTATTGCACCGACAATGGTGCGATGATCGCAATCGCAGGTGCGTTGCGTATTGCCGATGCAGCGGCAGTCAGCGAAATCAAGGCACGGGCGCGCTGGTCTCTCGACACGCTGAGACCGCCGGGCAATAACTAGGAAACGGGCTGCAAGTACTTAGTTTCATGGACACGATTTTTTTACACAAACTCAAAGTCGATACGGTGATCGGCATCTGGGACTGGGAACGCAAGATTCGTCAGACCGTCGTTATCGATCTGGACATGGCGGCCGATATTCGCAAGGCCGCGAAGACGGACAGTGTCGACGATACCCTGAATTACAAGCGCGTCTCAAAACGTGTGCAGCAATTCGTTGCCGACTCGAGCTTCCAGCTCGTCGAGACGCTGGCGGAACGCATTGCCGAACTCCTCATCGGTGAGTTGGGCGTGTCCTGGGTGCGGGTGAAGGTCAACAAGCCCGGCGCAATCCGGGGCGCACGGGACGTCGGCGTGGTCATCGAGCGGGGCGAGCGGCCCGACGCGAGCTGAAGAAGGGACGCGGCAATGGCCAGGGTATATCTCGGGCTTGGCAGTAACATCGACGCCGAGGAAAACCTCAGGCTGGGCATCGCAGAGCTCCGCTCGCGCTATGGCTGCGTCGATCTGTCCGCCGTGTATCAAAGCGCCGCGCTGGGCTTCGATGGCGATGACTTTCTGAACATGGTTGTCGGGCTGACAAGCGACGAGAGCCCGCTCGACATGCATTGCCAGATCGAGGAGATTCATGCCCTGTCGGGACGGCGGCGGCGCGCCGACAGGTTGACGTCGCGGCCGCTCGACATCGACTTGTTGATGTATGACGACGTCGTCAGTGCGGGGCCACCGCTGCGGTTGCCGCGGCAGGATGTTCTCGAGTGCAGCTTTGTCCTGCGGCCATTTGCCGAACTCGCGCCGGACGTCGTGCATCCGGAAACCGGCAGGTCCCTTGCCGCGCACTGGCGGGATTTCGATGCTACGCGTCATCCTTTGGTGCCGGTTCGCGTTATTCTGTAAAAACGTCAAATTCGTCTTTGCGAGAAGGCGCAGCTGACGAAGCAATCTCATAAAAACAGTGGTTTACAGATTGCTTCGCTGTGCTCGCAATGACATCGATCAATTGACCGCGACGAGCCGACTTGGCGCAGCCGTATTCCGCTAAAATGGGTCATCATGGACACGGTTCGCCGGCCACCTGGAAGCCCCATGCGCAATTTTCTGATGTTGTTACTCATTACCATTCTGAGTGCCTGCGGTTCATCAGGCGGTGATACGACGTGCACGAACACGAGTCAAAAACAATTCGTCCTCGACAACATGCGTACCTGGTATTTCTGGAATGATCTGCTGCCGGACCAGGTCGATATCAGCCAGTTCGCCTCGCCCGAGGACCTGCTGTTGCATCTCACGACCTTCAGCCCCGACGACGGCAACGGCAATCCGATCGACAGGTTCAGTTTCATCAATTCCGCGGTGGCGGACGCGCAATTCTTTGGCGAAGGCAAGTTCGAGGGTTTCGGCTTCAGCAGCAAGTTCGTCGACGTCGATGCTACCGACCTGAGACTGACGCGCGTCTTCACCGACAGTCCGGCGTTTCGGGCCGGCCTCGCACGCGGCCAGCGTATTTTGGAACTCAATGGCCGCACGATTGTAGAAATCAATGCGGCGGAAGGTCTCGGCGCTGTATTCGGCACTACGCCGCTCGAATTCACGATGCGCAATGTCGATGACAGCGAATTCACGGTCACGATCGAGCACGACATCGTCACGATCAATCCGATACCGCAATGGCGCATCATCGACGCCGGTAGTGGTCGTATGGTCGGTTACCTCGAGCTCGCGACGTTCATCAGCACGGCAGACCCGGTCTTCGATACTGTCTTCGCGGCGTTTCGCACGGCGGGCGTCAACGATGTGATTATCGATCTGCGCTATAACGGCGGCGGCCTCGTGAGCACGGCTGAATTGCTTGGTGATTATCTCGGCGGTGACATCGCTGCAAACCTGGTTTTCTCTCACACTCTGTTCAACGCGGATCGTGCCAGTAACAACAGCACCGAGTTTTTCGATCGCCTCGGCAATTCGGTGAGCTTGTCAAAACTCGTCATCATTGCCACCATGGGTACGGCGTCGGCGAGCGAACTCGTCACCAATAGTATGGATCCCTACGTCGTGAGCGGTGTGACCATCGTCGGCGATACGACATTCGGCAAACCTGTCGGACAGATAGGCATCGAGTTCTGCGGGAAAATTCTGCGCCCGATTGCGTTCCAGACGGTTAACGTGGAGAACTTCGGCGACTACTTTGACGGCTTGCCGGTCGACTGTGCTGCGGCAGACGATCTGAGCGTGGCTGTCGGTGTGGACACCGATCCCAATATGGTTGCGGCACTCGCCTACCTGGACACCGGCGCATGTCCCGTCGCGGCCGCGCTGGCGGGGCCGGCAAAGCTCGATGCCGCCGCAGCAATACCGCAACTCGATCGTCGCGGACCGCCATCACGAGAGTTTGCTGACGCGTTTTAGGCCAGGCAACGAGGCATTCTGAATGAGATTGCTGCGTTGCGCTCGCAAAGACGTTTGTCGCCAGGGAATGGGACGCCTTCGACACAAAACAAGGATGGCGGGCCGTATAATGGCGCGCAAGCTAACGGCGGTGCCACAGGTCGAGTGCCGATTGGCCCCGCCAGATTCACGGAGATAGCCCAATGAACGATGAAGTCCAGACGGATTCAGCCGCGGCCGAAGAACCTGTGGTATCGGAGCAGGAGGCACAAATGGCCATGGAGATATTTCGCTCCGAGCAGAAACTGATTCCCGCCGCGCTGGCTGGATTCGTCGCGTCGATGGTCGGCGCGGGAATTTGGGCGGCGGTCACCGTCGCGACTGAATACCAAATTGGCTGGATAGCGATCGGTATCGGATTTCTGGTTGGTTTCACTATCCGCATCGTCGGCAAAGGTATCGACCAGATATTCGGCGCCGTGAGCGCTGTCTTGTCGCTCTTCGGTTGCGTGGTGGGTAACGTATTGACCGTCGCGTATTTCGTCGCCATGAACGAAGGAGTGGAGTTCATGGACGTCGTATCGCAACTGGACTTCGCGCTCAGCTATGAGCTGCTGGTGTCGACGTTCCAGATAATGGATGTGCTGTTCTATGGCTTGGCCGGTTACTTCGGATTCAAGTACGCGTTTCGCGAGCTCACCCAGGATGACTTCAATCGCGCGCTCGGCAAGTCCTTCTAGGATATGTCGCCCGGCGAGGAATCGCCGGACACGACCTGACCTGTCGCGCTAGCGATAGAATACGTGCGCGCCTATTCGGGCGGTTCGTACGCGCTTGCGCCGCCACGGTACTTTGACAGTCGTGCTGTGGTAGAACAGCGCGCCTCCGGTCGGGTCCGATGGCGGATCCACCAGTAACCTGGCAGCTATGAGCAGAGCCGTCCTCCAGCTATCGCGGTCGCGGGGCCGGTCGCTTCTGCCGTCACACCACCACGAGAACTGACACGGCGCCTGTTCGCCGCCCTGGTGCACGACGCCGCACGGCGTCGACGGAAACTGCTCGTTTTGTACGCGGTTGAGAACCGTCCATCCCACTGCAATCATGCCGATACGGCTCTCGCCGCGTGCCTCCCAGTAAATGGACAGCGCGAGGCAATTCCGTTCCTGTTTCAAGGTATGAGCACTGCTCTCGCCCGGGACTGCGCAGGCGATAAGCCCGGTCAGAACGACGATCGCTAACCGCAGTGATTGTCCGAGTATTGTCATACGACATTTTCGAACATTCGCAATGAACAGTTGCTTAACACATCGACTGAATGATGCGGAAAATTGTCGACTGGTTCACAGATCGCGCGAAACCGCATAGAACATAATCTGCCAGGTCGCACCAAGCGCACGGCTACGAAGACGTCGCGTTCGACAGAATGATGCTCACAAGGAGAGCGGCATGCCCCCACAGACGACAATCGATACCAAGACACTGTTCAAGACGATCGAGGCGAGCTGCTTCGTCATAGGACCGACCGTCACCGCCTATTTCGTGGCGAATTTCACGGTCGACTCTTACGGTTATTACTACCGGGATATGGAAGGTGGCATCGCGACCGGCGTTTTCCTGACGGCGCTGGGCTTTGCATTGCGCTACTGGAGACGCGCGGACTGACCGGGCGCGGGATCACCAGCCAATGCTGCGGCCACCGTCGACGGAAATGACCTGTCCGGTCACGTAGGTCGCGTCGCGGACCAGGTAAAGCACGCAGCCCGCAATGTCTTCGGGAGCGCCACTTCGTGCCAGCGGCACCTGGCGCAGAATCTCGTCCCTGGTCGCGTCGCTCATGCCGTCCTCGGGCCACAGAATTGCGCCGGGCGCGACACCGTTGACGCGGATGCCGGGCGCCAGGTCCTTCGCAAGCGAACGCGTCAGCATCGCCAGACCGGCCTTGGCCGCGCTGTAGACGGCGTGATGCTTGAGCGGGCGTCGCGCATGAATGTCGACAATATTAACGATCACACCATTTTGCTTGCGTAATGCAGGCACTGCGGCCTGTGACAGAAACAGCGGCGCCTTCAAATTGCTGCCGAGAAGATCATCCCAGTGCTCCCCGGTGATTTCTCCAAGCGGTGTCGGGTAGAAAGCCGACGCATTGTTGACAAGAACGTCGAGGCGGCTGTGCCAGCCGACTACACCGTTGATGAGTCCAGGCAGTGTTGCGATATCCGCAAGATCAGTGTGAAACGTTCTGGCTGAGTCGCTGCGCAATTCATTGAGCTTATCGGCGAGTGCTGCCGCAGCGTCCGCGGAACCCCGGTGATGGATCGCGACATTCGCGCCGTCGGCATGCAGACGCGTCGCGATTGCCGCGCCAATACGTCTCGCAGCGCCCGTCACAAGCGCGGTTTTGCCGTTCAGGTTTACCTGCGATGGCATGAAGAAACTTTCCCTCCCAGTCAAATCGTCGCACGCCGACAGCAATTTTTCGCGAGGCGCGATATAAAGATGCCATTCTGAAAGACTTTGAACGTCTCATGCAACACGAAATGCAGATGACTCTGCCCGAACCGGATGCCGCAAGCGCCGCACACAGCGCATGCTGCGCCGAGTACATTCATGATCGCATCCGCGATGCGGGCGGCAGTATCAGTTTCGCCGAGTACATGCACCATGCGCTGTATGCGCCCGGGGTCGGCTATTACACCGCGGGCGCGACAAAATTTGGCGTTGACGGTGATTTCGTCACTGCGCCGGAAATCTCGCCGATCTTCGGACGCGTACTGGCACGGCAGTGCGCAGCAGTCCTCGACGAAGTCGAACACGGGTCGATACTGGAATTCGGCGCCGGGAGCGGCAAACTTGCTGCCGACCTGTTGCGAACGCTGCATGCGCTCGATGCGCTCCCGGACAGCTACCTGATCATCGAGATATCAGCGGATCTGCGTGAGCGGCAGGAGCGCTACCTGCGATCCGAGATCGGCGATCTTGTGCATCGGGTACGCTGGCTGAATCGATTACCGGATCAGCATGCCGGCGTCGTTGTTGCGAATGAAGTACTCGATGCCTTGCCGGTCGAGCGCTTCGTGCGTCGCAGCGGTGGCATAGGACAGATACGTGTTGCAGCTGCTGGAGACGGTTTCAAGCTCGTCGAAGAGCCCGCCCCGGAACTTCTTGCGACGGCCGTGCAGGGTATCGAAGACGACTTGGGAAAAAAATTGCCACCAGGATTTGCATCCGAGGTGAGCCTGGCAGCATCGGGATGGGTCACCGACATTTCCGGCGCATTGAAGCACGGCGTCGTGTTCCTGTTCGACTACGGCCTGAGCCGGCGTGAGTACTATGCGGCGGACCGCGCCGGTGGGTGGTTGCGCTGTCATTTTCGCCATCATGCGCACAGCGATCCACTGATTTTGCCGGGCGTACAGGATCTGACGGCATGGGTGGATTTCTCGGGCATCGCCACGGCCGCAGTTGGCAGCGGACTGGACGTCGCGGGGTACGTTAGCCAGTCGCAATTCCTGATCGGTGGCGGACTGGACGAGGAACTTCAGGGACTGACGGAAATGCCACTCGCGGCACAGCTTGAATTGTCGGGGCAGGTCAAAATGCTTACTCTGCCCGGCGAAATGGGTGAAAACATCAAGTGCCTGGGCCTGAGCCGCGGGCCCGTCAGCAGACCAGCCGCACTGGTCGACGGCGACAGGACGCATACCTTATGAAACCAGGGATTGCCGACAAGGACTTTCGATGACCTGGCTGCAGGTCATCGTCCTCGCGATCGTGCAGGGACTTACGGAGTTTTTGCCGGTATCGAGTTCGGGACACCTCATACTCGTTCCATCGGTATTCGGCTGGCCGGACCAGGGACTTGCGTTTGACGTCGCCGTGCATTTTGGCTCGCTACTGGCCGTGTGCGTGTATTTCAGCAGCGATGTCGCTGCGATGATTCGCGGTGGCTGGCATTTACTGCGTGCCAGGACAGACACACAGGAATCGCGTCTTGCACTCGCGATTGCGCTTGGCACGATACCGGCTGCCGTCGTCGGCCTCACACTTGCCGGCTGGATCGAAGCAAACCTGCGCAGTTCCTCCGTTATCGTCGTGACCTTGTCCGGCTACGCGGTCCTGATGCTTCTCGCCGATCGCTTCGGCCGCCGCGAAAGACATGTCTCCGGTATCAATGTTCGCGATGCATTGGTCATCGGCTGCGCGCAGGCGCTGGCACTGATACCCGGGACATCACGCTCCGGGGTCACGATCTCGGCGGCACGGATTCTGGGCTTTACTCGTCTCGATGCAGCGCGCTTTTCTTTCTTGCTCGCGGTGCCCGTCATATTGCTGGCGACCGTCTATGAATTGGGCGGGTTGATCGCTGGCGAGGCGCCGGTCGCGTGGGTTCGATTGGGAACCGCAGCGCTCGTCTCCGCGATCGTTGCCTACTTGAGTATCGACTTTTTCATGCGCTTCGTCAGCCGCATCGGCCTGCTGCCGTTTGCGCTGTACCGGATCGCACTGGCCGCGGTGATTTTGTATGTGCTGGTTTAGAGCAATTCTTCTGACGTTGGTCGCCGGCAATGCATGGAGCGCCGGCAACGGATACATGATCGGAGCTGGAATCGAAGCTGACGCCAATGATGGCACCGCCGTTTCAGTTTTCGGTGACTTCGGCGCCTCCGGGAATACGTGGATTTCAGCGGCAATGGCGCGCAGCAGTTCCGAGCTGCTAAACGGGGATGAGCTCAATACCGTGTACGCAGATATCGGTATCGATCATTTCTTCACGTCGCTTGGAATACGCGCAGGTGTCTCTTATTGGGGTGACCCGGATGTTCTCGACGCTCTCGACTGGCGCGGTTCCCTGTACCTGCGCGGGATGAAGGGCATGCTGGCGGGAGAATTCGATTTCCGCAATATCGATTTCACGATTCCGCGTACGGACACGTTCCCCGGGCGAACCATTTCCTTCAATGCGCGCGGCGTCGGTCTGAACGCTCGCCTGGATCTGAGCGACGCCGTCAGCCTGCACCTGTCCGGCATGGACTATGACTACAGCATCAATTTGCGGCTGGACCCGAGTCGAGTCAACCTCATCCGGCTGCTGACGGCGACTCGTCTGAGCCTGATCAACAGCCTCGTCGACTACCGGGCGAGCGTCGGACTGGGAATCGATGTCGGCAGCCGGCACCTGCAATTCGACTTTGCGTCGTGGCGAGGGGCGGTCGACGGCGGGCGCACGACGTCGGCCACCATGCGTTTTCTCATGCCCATGGGCGGGAGCAGCGATATCGAGTTCGGCCTGGGATACGACGATTCCGAACTCTATGGTGATACCACGTTTTTCTCAGTGTTCCTGTATTTCTACGGCGGCACCTGAAAATCCCTGCGGTACTGCTTGACCGCGCGCGTGCGCGCGGCAGAAAGTGCCTTGCCGATCTCGGCGCCCACCTTGTCCGCAACGATCTCTGCCGCATCGACGTTTGATGCGGCGGCGAGCGCGCCACGCAGAAAGTCGGCCTGTGGGTAATCGCGATCTTCGAGCCCGGCCCGGCCGCGCGCATCCGCTTCGCAGGCCAGCAGAAACTTCTCGAATCGCCCGGCGCGCCTGAACGCATCGGCGCGTTCGAGCATTCGCACAATCGTCGCTGGACGCAAGTCGAACACGCGGTGACAGCGGGTATGATAGTCGGCGACGATGACCGCGAGATCACGGCAGCCGCGTGGCACCGGCAAGCGCTTAGCCAGTGAGCGTATCAGGCGCACGCTGCGCTGCTCATGGCCGGGGTGACTGGGCAAATGACGCTTGTCCGTGGTCGCCTTGCCGAGATCATGCACGAGCGCTGCGAAGCGAACGTCAAGGCTGTCGCTCAACTTCTCCGCCTGGTCAAGGACCATCATCGTGTGCACGCCTGTATCGATCTCGGGATGCCATTTTTCCGGTTGTGGAATTCCGAAAAGTGCGTCAATTTCCGGCAACAGGGCGCGCAAGGCACCGCAGTTTCTGAGCGTCTCGAAATACACGCGGCAGTTCCGGCCGGCGAGTGCGGCCTCTGTCTCTTTCCAGACACGTTCCGGCACCAGTGCGTCGACCTCACCGTTATCTACCATCGTGCGCATCATCGCCAGCGTCTCCGGCGCAATCTCAAATCCCCGATCGTGGAACCTGGCCGCAAATTTTGCCGTCCGGAGCACGCGCACCGGATCCTCCGCGAATGCATCTGAAACGTGGCGCAGCACGCGGTCCCGAATGTCGTCAACGCCGCCGAACGGGTCAACGAGATTGCCGTCAGCATCTTTGGCGATCGCGTTGATCGTCAGATCGCGCCGGCCGAGGTCGTCTTCGATCGTGACATCGGACGAGGTGTGAAATTCGAATCCGTGGTAGCCCGCTGCCGTCTTGCGCTCCGTCCGGGCCAGGGCATATTCCTCGTGGGTCTCGGGATGCAGGAACACGGGAAAGTGCTTGCCAACGGGTTTGTAACCCAGTGCGTCGAGTTCCCCAGGCGTGGTACCCACGACGCACCAGTCCCGCTCATTGACAGGAACTCCGAGCTGCTCGTCTCGAACAGCGCCACCTACGAGGTACACTTGCATCGGGCGATTCTAGCAAACCGGTCCTGAGACAATTTCGATGTTTCCAGATACGACTATGAGAATGTTCCTTATCGTCGCGATGTCTGTGGCGCTGTCCGGCTGTTACTACCTGCAGGCGGCACAAGGCCAGCTGCAGGTGTTGAACAAGCGAGTCCCGATTGCCGAGCTCATTCAGGATCCAGAGATTCCAGACGATCTTGACGCACGTTTGCAACTCATCGTCGAGGCGCGCCAGTTTTCAATCAGCGAGTTGGGGTTGCCGGACAACGACAGCTATCTGTCGTACTCCGATATCGGGCGAGACTTCGTGGTATGGAACGTTTATGCCGCGCCCGAGTTCTCACTCGAGCCGAAACACTGGTGTTACCCGATCGTCGGCTGCGTCAGTTATCGGGGCTACTTCTCCGAAGATGCCGCGAATCGCGTGGCCGCGAAACTCGGCAGGCGCGGCTACGATGTCGCCGTCGGCGGCGTCACGGCTTACTCGACGCTCGGCAGATTCGACGACCCGGTTCTGAATACAATGATGCGCTGGAATGACGTACAGCTCGTCGCCGTGTTGTTTCACGAGCTTGCCCACCAGCTCCTCTACATAAAAGATGACACGGCGTTCAACGAGTCTTTCGCGACCACCGTCGAAGAAATCGGTATCGAGCGCTGGCTCGAGCAGCGCGGTAAGCATGACGAAATCGCTGCCTACCGGAAGCGCAAGGAGTTGCATCGGCGATTGGTGCGACTGGCCGACGTGGCCGGCCAGGACCTGAATGCCTACTTCGCTGAGACGCTGGATCCCGATGAGAAGCGCTTGCTGAAAGAACATCGGCTGGAGCTACTGTCTGAGAACGTTGCGGCCGAGTTGCAACAGGCGGGCAGGACGCCGGATCACTGGCTAAGCGGCAAGCTGAATAACGCGCACCTGATACCGATGACCTTGTACGAGGGGCGCGTGCCGGCCTTTCGGGCATTGCTGGTGGCATGCCACGAAGATATCGAGTGCTTCTACGCACAGTCGAGGATGCTGTCCGATCTCGACAAGCCGGAGCGTGATTCGCGGCTCGATGAGCTCGCGAGGCAGGACGTTGCCGCGAGGTCGCCCTGGAACTCCATCAATACCCGCTTGACGGCGTATTAACGGCTTGCGAGCTGCTGCGATTCCGACGCCGACTCGACCAGCGGCAACTCATCCGACATCCGTCGAATCTCACCGGTCATGCGCCAGTAAAAGATAGTGTCGGCTGCCATCACCCGGCGCACGTATTGGCGTGTCTCGTCAAACGGGATGTTTTCGATCCACACGCGCGCATCGATCACGCCATGCTGCGGCAACCAGCGGTCGACCCGGTGCGGGCCCGCGTTGTAGGCCGCCGTCGCGAGCACGCGATTACCATCGTAGCGGTCGGCCATCCGGCCGAGGTACGTTGTGCCCAGGCGAATGTTGGCGTCTGGGTCGGTGAGTGTGCCCAATCCTGAGTAATGAAGCTGGATCGTGCGTGCAACGCTGCGGCCTGTCGCCGGCATCAACTGCATCAAGCCGACCGCACCCGCGCTGGAACGCACATCGCGCATGAACAGGCTTTCACTCCTGGCGATGCCGTACGCCCAGGTGGCTGAGATATTCGCGGTGGACGCGTGCTCGTCAAAGATCTGCCGGTAGGGCAGCGGGTAACGCAGCGCCAGGTCGTCGTAGTAACCGATCTTCGCCACGGTAGATATCGCGCGTGAATGCCAGCCCCATCGGTTAGCGAGAATGGCCGCCTGAATTTTTTCGTCGGGAGAAAAATACGCGACGACGGCATCCCACTCGGAACGGCCGCGACCGTCCAGACCGACGAGGAAAAGCTCGCGGGCTCGGATCAGGTCCTGCCGGGCGGCCAATTTCTCGATCAGTGTTGCATCGACTTCGAGGCTGCCGTGGTCGAAAGCGTACGCCTTGCCGAGTTCATCGGCCGCGAGGAAGCCGTAGTAACTGCGCTCTGCGGACAGCGTCTCAAGGGCACGCTCCGCCGCCGGCAACTGGCCACTGCGATGCAGCGCGACTGCGTGCCAATAACGCCATTGTTCGGAGTGGCGCTCTTCCTGTGACATCAACGCGATATCGGCCAACAGCATGGACCATTGTGCGTCGCGCAGGCTCAAGCGGGCGCGCCAGCGCAACACCTCTTTGCTCTGCGCAGCCATCGGCAGGCTGGCGAGCAGCACATAGGCGCCCGGAAGATTGTCGCGCGCCGTCCACAGTGCAATATGACGGGCCGTGCGCAGCTTTTGCTCCTCCGAAAAACGGTAGCCACTGGAAATATCTTTCCACAGCTCGAGCGCAAGAACAGGGTCGGCATAGGTTACGCGCTTGATGGCATAGACCAGTTGCCTGAGAGTCGTTGCATCGTTTGTCGATGCGTGCTGACTGCGGACGAACGCCTCCGAACCTGACCGCGCTTTCTGCCACTGCGTCGCTTCATCCATGTGTTTCCGGTCAATCGATTTAGCAAGCCAGTGCGCCAGCGTGAACTCACGTGCCTCGATCGCCAATGCGAAGCGCTTGCGGTACTCGGCCGGACCGAGCAAATTATTGTCGTGCAAGAATGCAAACACATCGTCGCATTCGTCGACCTGACTATTGCCGACCAGCCACAGTTCGCGGGCTCGGTTGACGATGCGCGGAATGCTGCTGCCCTGGACTTCCGCCGTGATTGCGAGGCAGTCGAGCCTGGTGATTTCGAGACCCTGATAATACGCCTGGTAGATTTTCAGATAGCCGGTCAGATCATCGTGTTCGGCAAGGTGCAGGGCGTATCGATAACGCAATTCCCGGGCCGGCTTGAGCTCATCGTATTGATCGAGAAATGCCGTGATGTCAGCATGGTTGGCCATGCTGATCGTTGCGCGAAGAAACGCGGCGCGCAGATCCGGCCATAGCACATAGCGCTGCAATAGCTCCTGATCGGCGGCGTCCAATGTTTCAACGGCGCTCCAGTCGCCACGCTCGACCGACGCACGGACCTGACGAAACAGGTCGCGCTGATCGTCGATTTCGGCGCCGTGCGTCGTTGACCACAGCAGCAGCATCATCAGCGCCACCGCGGTGCAGCCTGATTGAAGTCCACTTATGACAAATCGGTTTGCCATTGCCTGTTGCCGTCCTGACGCGAGACCCCGTTTCCAGAGGGTAAACCGACTTTACCGATCGAAATGGTGTGTCACCACCGACACGGTCACATCTCGGGAGCGCAAAAAAAGGCCCATCACAAGCCGTGACGGGCCTTCAGGAACGCGAATTCGTACTGCGTCAGCGAACCTGGAGCATCAACGCGCGGTCGCCTCGTTGCACCAGCAAAAACAGTATCCGGTTGTTACTTGCGATCTCGTTGAGATCAGCGAGCGATTGCACCGGACGGCGATTGACGGCCGTGATGATGTCGCCTGGACGCAGGCCGCGCTGCGCTGCCGGGCTACCGGGTTCGATCGATATCACCTCTACGCCGCCATTGCCACGGCTCGACGATGCCGCAAACTCGGCTCCGACGAGTCCCGGGTGTATTTCAGCGCCGACGTTGCGAGCGGATTGTTGTTGCCCGAGCGACGTTACGGTCGAGCGGGTACTGCCGTCGCGAATGTACTTGATGTTGACGTCGTCGCCGGAACGCATCAGTCCGATGGTGTTGCGCAGCGCCGCTGCACCGCCGATCTTCTTGTGGTTGACTTCGACGATGATGTCATCGACCTGCAGGCCGGCGCGCTCGGCGGCCGAGTCTGACTCGACCCGCGTGATGAGTGCGCCGTTGGTCACCGAGGTCTCCAGGGCTCGCGCAATTTCGGCGTCAATGGTCTGAATTGAGACACCCAGCAGGCCACGCCGCACTTCGCCGAAATCGAGTATCTGCAGCATGATCGAGCGTGCAATTTCGGTTGGCACGGCAAATCCGATACCGACATTGTTGCCGGTACGGCTGATGATCGCGGAATTGATGCCGACGAGTTCGCCACGCATGTTGACGAGCGCACCGCCCGAATTCCCCGGGTTGATCGACGCGTCGGTCTGAATGAAATCCTCGTAGCCATCGCGGCTGATACCGGTACGGCCGAGCGCGCTGACGATGCCTGATGTGACCGTGTGGCCGAGCCCAAACGGATTGCCGATCGCGAGAACGAAATCGCCGACCCGAACACGGGTCGAGTCACCGATAGGCATTTCGACCAGGTTTTCGGCGTCGACTTTCAGGACGGCGATGTCGGTCGCCGCGTCAGAACCGACGACCACCGCGTCCAGTATTTCGCCGTCGATCAGCGAAATCTGAATCGTGTCGGCATTCTTGACGACATGGTGATTGGTCAGGATATAACCGTTGGCGGCATCGACGATGACGCCGGAACCGGCGCTCGCAATCTCTCTTAATCGACCGCCTGAATCAGGTAGCCCGAAAAAGTGCCGAAAGGCCTCGTCGCCGAACGGCGTGCGCGTGTTCACGGTTTGGCTGACACGAATATTGACAACGGCCGGCGAAACGGTTTCGACGAGCGGAGCCAGCGTCGGCACCGTCTGGTCGCCAACGTGGTCCGGCAATGCCGCCCAGACCTGCGATACCAGGATCAGTAATATGCTCGACCAGACAATTCGTGATTTCGTCATCATTTGTGCCTCTATCTATCCGATGGCCCGGGTAGTATGGGTAATCGCAACGCTACGACGATGCTGCTGCATCGCCGGTTAAGTCAGAATTATAGGCCCGGGAAGCCACTGATCAATTATTTCGCCCCTGCGCCAGCGGCGAATTGCCCGAATGTCGACCCCGGCAATTCACGATAGTTCCGGTCAGGCCTTGTACCCGTTTCGGGCGCTGCTCATGGGCCCGCGTGTCGAAGATGCCCGATCACGACAATGCGTCGCAATCGGGCGGGACGGCAGCAGCAAGTCCGTGTCAGGCGGCCTCGACGGTAATGCGTCGTGCCTGAACGTCCGGCAACTTCGGAATCGAGATTTCGAGCATGCCGTTGCGGCTTCGCGCAGTAATGCCCTTGTCATCGCTGGTGTCAGGCAATGAAAAGCGCCGGGAAAAACGGCCGTTCGCGCGCTCGACACGCTGTACACGGGCATCCTCGTTGTCGCTTTTTGCCTGTCGCTCGCCAGCGACCGTCAGCACGCCATTTTCCATGCTGACTTCGATATCGGCGGGGTCTACGCCCGGTACGTCGGCACGCAGCACGAAGCGGTCTTTCTCTTCGACGATGTCGACGGCGGGCACCCACTGTGCAACCGTGCCCTCGTTGTCGCCAAATCCAAATCGGCGCAGGGCGACCCTGTTAAGATCCCGATGCAACAGATCGGCGAATTTCCAGGGTTCGAAACGTACAATGTTCATGTTATTTCTCCTTAGCATGATGATGTCGGCACCCCGTCCGGGGCTACCATTAATGTGTCGTTGATCGCTGATGTAGGGGCGCGAAAGCGTAATTCAAGGTGCCATTTTGGTGGCTGGAGGCACCTTCTTCGGACGCCGGCAAGCAAGCCTGGAAGGACACCTTGTGCCACTATATCTAGTGCAAACTAATTTTTACAAAAGTGTTATTTTTTTTCGATTGTTTTTAATGTAGTTTTTCTGGAAAACACTATAAGTTGTTGAATTAACTTAGTAATATAGTCAATAGAAAAAACACCGAAAACCTTGACAGTCGGTCCGTACGGGCATAATCTTAATCTCGTTCAGACACAACATCTTGTGTCTAATCAACGAAGAAACCGAGGCTTTATCGGGTACTCGCCGCTAAAAAATTGATTAGCGGCGAGAGGGATTCTATACCCTCGGAAAAAGTGCGATACAACAACATTTTGGGGTCTCCTTAGGGAGTAAAGGGGAGTAAAAAGGCTCATGAAGTCTGCGGTTCACCTAGATGCACACACGGGCACCGACATAGAGTTCCAAGCAGCATCGCTCGATATCTGGGACGCCAAATATCGTCTTACAGCGAGGGACGGAACGAAAATAGATGAGACGATCGACGATACCTACAAGCGCGTCGCCCACGCGCTTGCGAACGTCGAGACCGAGTCGAAGCGCGAGCAGTATTTCGAGGAATTCCTCTGGGCGCTGCGGGGCGGCGCAATTCCGGCCGGGCGGATCGTTTCGAACGCCGGCGCGCTCGACCACAAACCGGCAACGTCGACGATCAACTGCACCGTGTCGGGTACGGTTGGCGACTCGATGGACAACATTCTCAACAAAGTCCATGAAGCGGGTCTGACGCTGAAGGCCGGTTGCGGCATCGGCTACGAATTTTCAACGCTGCGCCCGAAGGGGGCGTATGTCACAGGCGCCGGTGCCTACACGTCGGGACCACTGTCGTTCATGGATATCTACGACAAGATGTGTTTCACGGTGTCGTCCGCCGGCGGCCGCCGCGGCGCCCAGATGGGAACATTCGACATCGGTCATCCCGATATCATGGAGTTTGTCCGCGCAAAACGTGAAGATGGACGCCTGCGCCAATTCAACCTGTCACTACTGATTACCGATGAGTTCATGCAGGCGGTAATCAACGAAGACGACTGGAAGCTCGCGTTTCCCGTGACACAGAGGGAAGTCGAGCAAGACGATCTCGACATAGAAGACGAGACGCAGTTCGTGTGGCGTGACTGGCCCGAAGCCAGTGACTACGTGACGAGCAAGCGGGGCCAGGTGGCCTGCAAGATTTACAAGACGCTCCCGGCGCGCAGAGTCTGGGACCTCATCATGGCGTCCACCTACGACTTCGCGGAGCCGGGCTTTGTGCTGATCGACAAAGTCAACGAGATGAATAACAACTGGTTTTGCGAAAACATTCGTGCAACCAATCCCTGTGGTGAACAGCCATTGCCACCCTACGGATCCTGCCTGCTCGGGTCGGTTAATCTGACGCGCTTTGTTGTGGAAGCGTTTACAGCGGATGCGCGCTTCGATTGGGAGGCATTTCGAAAGGTTGTCAGGATTTTCACGCGCATGCTGGATAACGTCGTCGAGATCAATGGACTGCCGTTGGCGCAGCAGCGCAGCGAGATTCAGAGGAAGCGCCGGCACGGCATGGGCTTTCTCGGCCTCGGCTCCACGATCACGATGCTTCGCATGAAGTACGGCGATGACAAGGCTGTCCAGTTCGCCGAGGACGTTGCACGGGAACTGGCGCTGGCCGGATGGGAGGAGGGCCTCGTGCTGGCCAGGGAAAAAGGTCCGGCGCCGATCATGAGCGAAAAGTTCGAGGTCACCGAGGAGATGCTTGGGAAGCGGCCGGAAATGCGAGCGGACGGCTACCAGGCTGGTGACAAGGTACCGGGCCGGATTCTGCACGCGCGGTACAGCCGTTACATGCAGCGCATAGCGACACAAGCGCCGGAACTTGTCGAGGAACTCGCGGAAGTCGGCGCGCGGTTCACGCACCACAGCTCGATCGCGCCGACGGGAACGATTTCATTGTCGCTTGCCAATAATGCGAGCAACGGCATCGAGCCCAGCTTCGCGCACCACTATTTCCGCAATGTGATTCGGCAGGGCAAGAAGACAAAAGAGAAGGTCAATGTCTTTTCATTCGAATTACTGGCCTACCGGCAGCTCGTCGACAAGGATGCGATGCCTGCTGACGCGGATGGGAACGTGGCAGGTAACAGCTTGCCGGACTACTTTGTCGCGGCAGATGAGGTGACTCCGAAGAAGCACGTAGACATCCAGGCGGCGGCACAGAGGTGGGTCGACTCATCGATTTCGAAAACGGCGAACGTGCCGACGGACTTCCCCTACGAGGAATTCAAGGATGTCTATCTGTACGCGTACGAGCAGGGGCTCAAAGGTTGCACGACGTTCCGTTTCAACCCCGAGGCCTTCCAGGGCGTGCTGGTCAGGGAAAAGGACCTGAAGAACACGGTCTATACGTTTACGCTCGATGATGGCTCGACGGTTGACCTCAAAGGTGACGAAGAGATTGACTACGACGGCGAAATTCACACGGCGGCGAATCTGTTCGACGCGCTCAAAGAAGGCTATTACGGAAAACTCTGATCGTCGTTGCCCCACGAACGGTGACGCAGAGGCAAGCATGTATGAGGATTGCACGAAATGATGAAGATTGAAAAAAAGATCGTCGGCTACACGGTCAAACAATCGGCAGGCGACAAGAAATCGGAGAAACCCGAGTACAAGCGCGAAGGTGGAGGCGGCAACCGTGCCGAAGTCATTCGCATGCACGAGAAGCTCGAGCGCCCGGAGGTTTTGATCGGTTCGACGTACAAGGTCAAGACACCCATTTCGGATCACGCCATGTATGTCACGATCAATGACATCATCCTCAACGAGGGCACGGAATTTGAAAAGCGCCGTCCGTTCGAGGTCTTCATCAATTCGAAGAATCTCGATCACTACCAGTGGATCGTCGCTTTGACGCGCATCATTTCCGCCGTGTTTCGCAAAGGCGGTGACGTGACATTTCTGGTCGACGAACTGAAAGCCGTGTTCGATCCTCGCGGCGGCTATTGGCAGCCGGGCGGCAAATACATGCCGTCGATCATCGCCGAGCTCGGGTATGTCATCGAGAAGCACCTGATCTCGATCGGCATGCTGGCAGCGCCCGAGCTCGATGAAGGCCAACGGAAAATGATCGAGAAGAAGCGTGCGGAGTACGAAGAGTCGAAAAAGCAGCGCGATGCGTTTGCCAAAAGCGACTACCCGGAGGGAGCGCAGCTGTGCACCAAGTGCAGTACGGCCGCCGTGATCACGATGGAAGGGTGCAGGACCTGTTTGTCCTGTGGCGACTCCAAATGCGGCTGAGACGGGACCCAAAAGCGCTCAGTCGGCGCGATACGACGTTGATAATGGGCTCAAAATGCTCGTGTACTGGCGTGTACACTGTGCTTGTTCGCCCATTCTCGCCTTGTCTCGCGCGCAACTGAGCGCTTTTCGATAAAGCGCCACGCGTTTCGGCATAGCCCGGCTTTCGCCGCACGATACGGCTGCCCGGACTGCCACATCGTGATAGATTGCGCCGGTGACAATAACGATCCCTGATTTCTCGACGTCCCACGTCGTCGTTGCCGGCGATGTCATGCTCGATCAGTACCTGTTTGGCGCGACCAGCCGGATATCGCCGGAGGCGCCCGTGCCGGTCGTGCACATCCAGAGAACCGATGATCGACCGGGTGGCGCCGCAAATGTGGCGGTCAACCTCGCATCATTGGGTACGTCGACCTGTCTGATCGGCGTGGTGGGAAAAGATGCTGCGGCTGACACGCTGGAGAAAATACTTCGCGAGCAGGGTATCCGTTGCGAATTCAGCCGAGTCGCTGACAGGCCGACGACGACCAAGACGCGCGTACAGAGTCGTGGCCAGCAACTCATTCGCCTTGATCAGGAGCACGTGGCCGCATTGGGCGACGGCGCACTGCTCGGGGCATTGGGCAAGGCGATTGGAAAGGCCGGCGCCGTCGTGTTATCGGACTATGGCAAGGGCGCCCTGACCGACGTCGGGAACATGATCGCGCTGTGCCGCAAAGCGGGTGTTCCTGCACTGGTCGACCCGAAAGGAACGGACTTCGGCAAGTATCGCGGTGCATCACTGATCACGCCGAACCAGACGGAGTTCGAGGCCGTGGCGGGTGCGAGTAGCTCGGACGAAGATTTCGTTGAGCGAGGCCGGCGTTTGATCGAGGAACTGGACCTCGATGCGCTGCTGGTTACCCGCAGCGAAAAAGGCATGTTGCTGATCGAGGCCGGTGCCGATCCATTATTTTTGTCGACGCAGGCGCACGAGGTCTACGATGTCACGGGTGCGGGCGACACGGTTATTGCAACCATCGCCGGGGCGATGGCCAGCGGCCAGGATCTGTCATCGGCTGCGGCGCTGGCAAATGTTGCGGCGAGTCTCGTCGTGCGCAAGATCGGTGTCGCGACAGTGACACCATCGGAAATCCGAGTCGCGCTGCACCGGCGCGGGCAAGGTGGGCGCGGTCTTGTCGAGCGTCAGGAGCTGCTCGACATGGTCAGTGAAGCGCGCAGCCGGGATGAACGGATCGTCATGACAAACGGTTGTTTCGACCTGCTGCATGCCGGTCATGTGGCTTACCTCGAGGAGGCCAAGAGTCACGGCGATCGATTGGTTGTGGCCGTCAATGACGACGATTCGGTACGTCGCCTGAAAGGTGAGCCGCGCCCGATCAATCCTTTGGAAGATCGCATGCTGGTTCTCGCAGGGCTTGCCGCCGTGGATTGGGTCGTACCGTTTGCCGAGGACACACCGGCTGCCCTGATCGCAGACGTGCTGCCCGATGTACTGGTGAAGGGCGGAGATTACCGCCCGGAGGAAATCGCCGGCGGCAAGGAGGTTCTGAAGAACGGTGGCGAGGTCCACGTGCTTGCATATCGCGGTGGCCGCTCAACGACACAAATCATCGACAAGCTGCGTGGCTGAATCCTGCGAACCCGGCACCTGCAGCATGCTGCGAGGTCTGCTGTCACGGCCCGGTGAGACCTGATTGCCCTGTGCGCATCCTTTACAACATTCTGGCCTACCTGTTGTTGATCCCGTATGCCTGCTACTGGCTCGTCCGTGGCGTTACGGACCGTACTTACTTCGAAAACATCGGGCAGCGCTTCGGTTTCGGGCATCCGCAATTGGAGCATTGCATCTGGATTCATGCCGTTTCGGTTGGTGAGGTGCTGGCAGCCGTACCGCTGATCAAGGCACTGGGCCGGCAATACCCGGACCGCCCGCTGCTCGTCACGACCGTGACAGCCACGGGTGCCGCAAGAGTCAGGGCAGTATTCGGAGCTTCCGTATTTCACAGTTACATCCCGTTCGAAACGCCGACTGCCATCAACCGCTTCTTTGCGGCGGTGAATCCGAAGCTCGCGCTGATTCTGGAGACCGAGATCTGGCCCAATCTCTACCGTGGCTGCGGCGTGCGCCGCATACCGCTGGTTCTCGTCAGCGCACGTATCTCGCCGAAATCCGTGACCAGCTATCGTCGCTTGTTGCCGTTGTTTCGCGAAACGCTGTCCCACGGCATCATCATCGCTGCCCAAAGCGAAGCCGATGCGGAACGTTTTCTCTCGCTCGGCGCCAGTCCGGATCGAACCCGCATAACCGGCAATATCAAGTTCGATATCGAGATCCCGCCCGAGCTGCCGGAGCGTGGT
Source organism: Pseudomonadota bacterium (assembly GCA_022560695.1). Lineage (GTDB taxonomy): Bacteria > Pseudomonadota > Gammaproteobacteria > Steroidobacterales > Woeseiaceae > UBA1847. The sequence continues at coordinate 112,100 of JADFSP010000003.1, read as the reverse complement.
CGAGAGCTGCGCGCCGAGTTATTCGGCGACCGACCGGTCTGGATTGCGGCAAGCACGCACGATGGGGAGGAACAACAGGTGCTCGCAGCGCAGCGTCAGCTCGCCGAACGCCACCCGAATCTTCTGCTGATTCTCGTACCACGCCATCCGCAACGGTTCGCTGCCGTACGCGAGTTGATCGAAAACGAGCACTTCAATTTTGTGTCACGCACTGACGGTCGCGCCTGCGACGCCGCTACCGACGTCTTCCTGGTCGATACGATGGGCGAGGTGCCGCTGTTCTATGCGGCCAGCGACATTGCATTTGTGGGAGGCAGCCTGGTGCCGATCGGTGGTCACAACCTGCTCGAGCCGGCTGCCGTGGGTCTGCCAATCATCAGTGGCCCGCATGTCTTCAATGCGCAGGAGATCGCTGATATGTTCCTGCGGCTCGGCGCATGTCGCGTTGTCGCCGATGCAGAAGAGCTGGCCAGCGTTATTCACGACCTGCTGACTCACCCGGAACGCGCTCATCAGCTGGGCAGCGACGGGCATGAGGTCCTGCGAAGCAATCGCGGCGCCTTGCAAAGACTGCTCGAGCTGCTCGAGCCGCTTCTTACGCAACCGACAGGACACTAGCGGTCTATTCAGACGCCGCTGCCGCCTCCTCGGCGAACTGCTGTTCAGGCGTCTTGCGCGGCCGCAACCATCGGTCGAGGTCTTCGACGTCCTGCACCACCAGATTGCCGGCGGCCTGCTTCAGTCGCAAGACGTTGACTATGTAGTCGTAGCGGCTTTGATAATAATTCGTGATCGACTGATACAACGCGAATTGTGAGTTGAGGACGTCGACGATCGTCCGTGTGCCCACATCGAAGCCGGCCTGAGTCGCTTCGAGTGCCGTTGTGCTCGACGCGACAGCTTGCCCAAGTGCCTTGACGCGACTTATCTCAGACAAGACGCCGAGATAGGCATCGCGTGCCTGGCGTTCAGTTTCTCGTGTTACTCGTTGCAGTTGTTCGCGCGCGGCGCGATGCAGATAAACAGCCTCGCGCACCCGGGATGACGTGCCGCCGCCGGCGAACAGGGGCAGGTTGAACTGAATCCCGATGCTGTCGCTGCGGCCATCGCTGTCGGCCGGGAAAAAGGAACCGCCATTGACGCTGCGATCCGTTATGGAGTCTGATTCACCGGTACTCGCAACGAGGTCGATCGTCGGATAATGACCATTGCGGCGGAACGAAATCTCGTCCCTCGCGAGCCGTTCGTCGAGACGGCTCGCGACCAGCGCCAGATTCTGGCTCATCGACAGGTCGATCCAGCTCTGCTCGTCGCTGGGGTCGGGATTTCGTAGCGGGAAATCTTCACCCGGAGCCGACAATTCCGGCACGTATTGGCCGGTGATCTCACGCAGAAATTCGCGCGCGGTTGCGAGCGAGCGCTTTGCTCCGATTTCGTCGGCGACCGCCGTGTCGTAGGCTGCCTGTGATTCCTGTACGGCCGTGATGGCGATCAGCCCGACTTCGAAGCGCTGCTTGGCCTGCTCGAGCTGACGGGATATCGCGGTTCGGTTCGCGTGTATTGACGTCAATCGATCTTCGGCGGCAAGTACGTCGACGTAGCGCAGCGTGACGCGGACGATCAGGTCCTGCTGTGCCGCCTCGCGGTCCGCTTCCGCTTTCGCGACGATCTTGTCGGCTTGCCGGAGGCCGACGATCTGGTCCCAGCGGAACAATGTCTGACGCAGGGTGAATTGCCAGCGCAAGGTCTCATCCTCGATGTCGCTTGTAAACGTGCCGAAATTTCCGCTTGGATCAATTCCGATACTGGTGCCGGAGGATTCGGATTTCGTCCAGTCGCTGCCAAACGAGACCTGCGGCAGCAGCAGACTGCGTGCCTGCGGCGCGGCTTCAAATGCCGCCAGGCGACGGGCCTCGGCCTCATGAATGCGTGGATCGCTCTGCAGTGCCTGCTGGTAAATTTCGAGCAGCGATGTGGCCTGTCCCGCAGCCGGTACGGCGCAGGCCGTGATGACAAGAAGTAAGAGCTTGATGTTTATTATTTTTTTCATGCTTCTGCGTTCCAGGTTTGGATGGCCATGCGGCGGAAAATACCGAGGTGTTATAGTCTACTATAACACTAAATCAGTACAGGGAAAACTCATGCTGTCAAGCGTGTCGTCAGTGATCGCGATATCGATCTCCCACGGCGGTCGGACGTCCGGCAGCTGCCAAAGTTCGCCCGCATGGCCGCGCCATCGGTCCGGGTTTCGCCGCCGTCGTATCGTCCGGCGGCCATTGTATAGATGCTGCAAGTGTCAAAGTGGTTTCCGTCACCGACGAGTTGTTTCCAGACTAGAAGGAAAATTGCGGTGGCAGCGCACCGTGCAAAATTGGGGTCAGATTCGTTTCGAAAAGGGTTTCGCTGCGCCAGTCATTGTCACCGGTGCGACAAATCAGGCGCGCGTCCATGGCGGGCGCGTCCCCGACGATAACGAACAGCCGCCCACCCGGACGCAGTGCCTCAACATAGCGCGGATCGAATGTCTGGATCGAACCTGTCACCGCGATTGCATCGTAATGATCTTTTGGCAGCTCCTGCGTCGCGTCCATCGTAACAAGATCGACATTTTCGATGCCGATATCCTCGAGGTGCCGGGCAGCCGTGCGCAAAAATTCGTCATGGATGTCCACACTCGTGACAGACGCGGCGAGGCTGGCGAGACAGGCGGTCAGGAAGCCGGTGCCGGTGCCGATTTCCAGGACATTGTCACTCCGCCTGAGTCCGAGCGCCTGCAGCAAACGACCCTCCACCGTCGGTGTCATCATTGACTGCCCATGCCCGATCGGTATCTGGGTATCGGCGAATGCCAGCGCCTCGAAGCCGGCCGGAACAAAACGCTCGCGAGGCACCGTCGAGATCACCTGCAGTACGGTGGCATCGAGGACATTCCAGGCACGTACCTGCTGATTGACCATCTGTTGACGCGCAAACTCAGTATTCATTGTCGGGTTTTCTCGTAAATGATTCAAAATACTAAAAAAACAGGCAATTGCAGATGCCGTACCATATTGTCCTGTCGCAATTTTCGACAACGACACCGGAATTATGGTGAATCGCAGCAGCGTGTCATAGTCGCTGGGATATGCTTACCGTTGCGTGGTCGCAAGGCTCTTTCACCTAAAGTCTCCGGCAATGGAGATGACCATCGGGCGACCAATAATAACAAATGATCATTGTGCGGCAGCATTTGCGAGACAGCCGGGACATGCGTAACAGACAGTCATCAATAAACTCGACGCGCCAGGTGACTGACGCAATTGCGCTCGGGCGCTCAATGCTGGAAATTGGCCGCTGAATGTCGTCTTTTCACATCATCATCGCGCTGTCGTTGTTGTCGCTGCTGGCCAGCGTGCTCTTGTTCGTGCTTTGGGTCGGCAAGAGGCGCCTGCTGCGCCAAGTGACATCCCTGAACACAGACATGCTTCAAACGTCACGCGATGCATCTGTCGGCCGCCGCATAACGGTCCCTGAGAACCCCGAGACCGCGGCGCTGGCGCACACGGTCAACCGGCTTTTCGACGCGATCTCCGAGCGTGACGATCAAATTCAGGGTCGTGACCAGCTGTTCAAGGACTTCACTCGCACGCTGCCCGAGATAGTCATGGTGCACAAAGAGAAAATCTTGCTGGCCAATGAGGCGGCGGCTGCATTGATTGGTCTCGAGGCGGCACAGCTGGTCGGCCGCGATATTGCCGATCTTGTCAAACCGGCGTATCGCGCGCTGTTTCGCAAGACCACGGTGAAGCGACTGGCGGGTGAAAAAGTGCCGCGAAGTCTTGAGATTCAACTGATCAATGGCGACCAGTCCGGATTGTGGGTGGAGGCGCAGAGCTCCGCTATCCAGTTTCACGGGCGCACCGCAATTCTCACCGTGGCGCGCGATATCAGTCACCGCAAGAGTCTCGAAGTATCCCTGACGCGCAGTAAACGCCAGGCGCAATACACGCTGGAGTCGATATCCGAAGGTGTCATAACGACCGACAGCACCGGTCGTGTCGATTACATGAATCGTGCCGCGGAGTCCCTGGTCGGTACGAGTCGTGACGATGCGTCAGGACGCAAGACCGGCGAGCTGTTTGTACTGGTCGATGACATTGACCGGCGCCCACTTGGTGACCCGGTCGATCGTTGCCTGGAAATGCGCCGCCGCGTCAACATGGGACGCCGGGCCCTCATGATCAATCGGGAAGGCCGGCAGGAACATTCCGTCGAAATCACGGCGTCACCGATACGAGGACCTGGCAACAGTATTATCGGTACCGTCGTCGTTATTCATGATGTCAGCGAGTTACGCGGACTGACGCGCAAGATGAGCTATCAGGCGACGCACGACCCGCTCACCGGGTTGATCAATCGCCGCGAATTCGAGCGACGGCTTGTCGAGGCCATGGAGTCGGCGCAGGCCGAGGAGGCCGTGCACATGCTCTTTTACATGGACCTCGATCGCTTCAAGGCAGTCAACGACAGTTGTGGGCATCTCGCCGGTGACGATATGCTGCGCGAGATCGCCGCGCTGATCAGAGAGCAGGTGCGTGATTCGGATTTTGTCGGACGCCTGGGCGGCGATGAATTCGGCGCCCTGCTGGTGGGATGCCCGATCGAAAAGGCGCGACAGATCGCCACCGATGTCTGCAACGCTATCGCCGATTATCGCTTCGTCTGGAAGGACAAGATTTTCAATATCGGCATATCGATCGGCCTCGTCGAAATCAGCCACGTCAGCGGCAAGGTGCAGGACGTGATGGGTGCCGCCGATTCGGCTTGCTACGTTGCCAAACAAGAGGGCAGGGGGCAGGTGCATGTTTACTCGGCACGCGATGAGGCGCTGGCGCGGGAACGCGGTGACATCGAGTGGCTGCGTGAATTGCAGGCAGCGCTGCACGAAAACGGATTCGCGCTCGCTGTGCAACCCATCATAGCAATGGCCAGCGGCGCCGACCGTGGCCCTGCCGTGGAAGTCTTGATTCGCCTGCCGGGTGTCCGCCGCTCAAATGAGGATACCGCCGAGTTCCTGCAACCGGCGGAACGCTATCAACTTATGCCGCAAATCGACCGCTGGGTCGTGAATGCCACGTTGGCCGCAATATCCGGCGGTGAGATCAGACTACCGGGAGGTCGCAGTTGTGCGATCAACATCTCCGGTCAAACGCTCGCCGATGAGGGCTTCCTGGGGTTTGTCGTCGATGCGCTCGATCGCAGTGCCGTCAAACCGGCGTCGATTTGTTTTGAAGTGACCGAGGGAGCAATCCTCTCAAACATTCAGCAAGCACAGCGATTCATCGAAGTCCTGCACGGCATTGGCTGCGAATTCTCACTGGACGATTTCGGCAGTGGTCTCGGTTCCTTCTCCAGTCTCAAGCATCTGCCGATCGACTATCTGAAGATCGACGGCACTTACACACGTAACCTGCAGTCCGACCGGGTCAACCAGGAAATGGTCGCGGCGATGATCAAGCTGGCGCGGACGATGCACTTTCGTGTCGTCGCCGAGCAAGTCGAGCATCAGGAGGATTTCGACTGGCTGCGCGAAATCGGCGTCGATTTCATGCAGGGTCATTTCGTCGAGTCACCGATGTCGCTCGGCACTCCCACGACCGGCAACTACCGCATACTAAGTCCGACAAAATCCTAGCTGAAATCATGTGAACTTACGGGACAGGACACTAAATCAGTGGAACCATCAGCAGGGCCACGATGTTGATGATCTTGATCAACGGGTTGATCGCCGGGCCGGCTGTATCCTTGTACGGATCGCCAACGGTGTCGCCCGTGACAGCGGCTTTGTGAGCGTCCGAGCCTTTGCCGCCACAGTTACCGTCTTCGATGAATTTCTTGGCATTGTCCCAGGCGCCACCGCCGGTCGTCATCGAGATGGCGAGGAACAGGCCTGTGACGATCGTGCCGAGCAACAGGCCGCCGAGGGCCTGCGGACCGAGCAGCAAGCCGACGGCCAGCGGCACGAGAATCGGTAGCAGCGACGGCACGATCATTTCCTTGATCGCTGCCTTCGTCAGCAGGTCTACGGCTCGGTTGTAGTCAGGCTTGGCCGTGCCTTCCATGATGCCGGGGATTTCCCTGAACTGACGCCGCACCTCGGTGACCACCGAACCGGCCGCCCGGCCGACAGCTTCCATCGCCATCGCGCTGAACAGGAACGGCACGAGGCCGCCGATGAAGAGACCGATGATGACCATGTGATCGTTGAGCAGAAACACGGCGGCCTTGTTTGCCGCCTCGAGTGCGTGCGTGTAGTCGGCGAAGAGCACCAGCGCGGCCAGCCCGGCCGAGCCGATCGCATAGCCCTTGGTGACGGCTTTGGTGGTGTTGCCGACCGCGTCGAGCTGGTCGGTAATCTTGCGAACATCTGCCGGCAAGTCCGCCATTTCGGCGATGCCGCCGGCGTTGTCGGTGATCGGTCCGAACGCATCAAGCGCAACAATCACACCGGTCATCGACAGCATTGTCGTCGCGGCAATGGCGATATTGTAAAGGCCGGCCAGTGAATCACCGGCGGGCGCCAGTTCGAACGCGCCCCAGATACTCAGGCAAACCGCGAGAACCGGCAGTGCCGTCGCTTTCATCGAGATGCCGAGGCCCGCGATGATATTGGTCGCAGCGCCGGTCAGCGATGCGTTGGCGATCGTCCTGACGGGCTTGTAGTCCGTTCCCGTGTAGTACTCGGTGATGACGACCATTGCCGCTGTCAGGCCCAGGCCGATCAGGGCGGAGCCGAAAATCGCGCTGGCCTGGCCACTGTCCGCCAGCATCGAGTTGGTCACGAAATAGAATGCGATCGCGGCCAGACCACCGGCCACAAACAGGCCCTTGTACAGTGCCCCCATGATCTTGCCGCCGTCGGACGTCTTGACGAAAAACGTGCCGATGATCGATGCAACGATCGATACGGCGCCCAGCATCAGCGGATAGACAATGGCGGCAGATCCGTATTGAGCCGCCACGAGGGTACCAAGCAGCATCGTCGCGATGATCGTGACCGCGTAGGTCTCGAAAAGGTCGGCGGCCATACCGGCACAATCCCCGACGTTGTCCCCGACGTTGTCGGCGATGACGGCCGGGTTACGTGGATCGTCCTCGGGAATTCCGGCCTCGACTTTGCCGACGAGGTCGGCGCCGACGTCGGCGCCCTTCGTAAAGATACCGCCGCCAAGCCGGGCAAAGATCGATATCAGCGACCCGCCGAAGGCAAGGCCGACGAGTGCGTGAATTGCATCGTCCGTCGCGACGCCGATTCGGATCAACACCAGGAAGTAGCCCGCTACGCCGAGCAGACCCAGGCCGACAACCAGCAGACCCGTGATCGCGCCGCCGCGGAATGCGACGTTCAGCGCGGCATTGATGCCCTTGGTGGCGGCTTCGGCCGTGCGAACGTTAGCGCGCACCGATACGAACATGCCGATGTAGCCGGCCAGCGCCGAAAGTGTGGCGCCGATCGCAAAACCGATCGCAGTGTGCCAGCCCAGAGCCCAGAGAAGGATCACGAACAGCACGGCGCCGACAATGCCAATCGTAAAATACTGGCGGTTCATGTAAGCGCCAGCGCCTTCCTGAATCGCCTTGGCAATTTGCTGCATCCGCTCGTTGCCGGCCGGTTGCTTGAGAATCCACTGTGTCGAAATCGCTCCAAACAGCAAGGCGACTGCGCCCGCACCGATGGAGATCCACAGGGTCAACTCATTGATCATCAGATTGTCTCCCGACATATAAACGAACAGATCGAACGATGCGGGCTACACGGCAAAACACGGTGCCGATGGGCAGGCAAAGCTCGGAATTCAAGTTGAACCATGGTGGCGAACTGCCACGACAACCCGTGCTGTTGTTGCGACCGTACGTGCGCTTCACCGAAAGTCGGATGGCCGCGGCGCTATTGTTGGTTCCTTGCGGTTGGTTGTGGGTTCCTCCCTGGCTGATTACCCGGGTCGATTCGAAATTGTCCCCTCGCAACCGGCGCGCATCATACCACAAATTTTTTCTTCAAAAGGGGCGCAACCGAAGCGCCCCTGAGCGATACATAATCTGGTAAGCCATTGATGTATGGCGGATAATCCTCACCGCGCATCAGCGGTTGCAGATACCGACGCGCGGCTTCGGTGATCCCGAAGCCGTCTTTCGAGATGTAGCGACGTGGCAGCATTTTTTCCCTGTTGGCGATTCGGGACAGGGGTGCCTCGCCGATTCGCCAGCGGTAAGGTTTGTCGGAGACGCGCGTGATGATCGGCATGATCGCGGTCTTGCCCTGCAGCGCAAATCGCACCGCTGCTCGTCCGACGGCATAGGCCTGCTCGACGTCGACCGCAGAGGCAATATGCCGCGCCGAGCGCTGCAGATAGTCGGCGATAGCGTAGTGGTATTTGTAACCGAGGTTATCGCTCACGATATTTGCAACGACGGGCGCAACGCCACCGAGTTGCACATGACCGAACGCATCGCGTGTTCCGACCTCGGCGAGGAACTGATTGTTCGCATATCGTGCGCCTTCGCTGACCACGATGACGCAGTAGCCGTATTGTTCCACGCAATGGCGAACACGCTTGAGGAAGGCTCGCTTGTTGAAGGGTATTTCCGGAAACAAGATGATGTGCGGTGCATCCCCGGGCGCACTCCCGGCCACCCCGCCCGCCGCGGCGATCCATCCGGCATGTCGTCCCATGACTTCGAGGATGAAGACCTTGGTGGACGTCTTTGCCATTGACAATACATCCAGCGCCGCTTCACGCGTCGATACCGCGACGTACTTCGCGACCGAGCCGAACCCCGGACAATTATCCGTGATGGGCAGATCGTTATCGACGGTTTTCGGAATGCCGAGACAGGCGACCGGAAATCCCATCCGCTTGCTGACTTGCGACACCTTGTGGGCTGTATCCATCGAATCGTTGCCGCCGTTATAAAAGAAATAGCCGATATTGTGCGCTTTGAATACTTCTATCAGGCGCTCGTATTCGGCGAGATTTCTTTCGATGCTCCCCAATTTATAACGGGCCGAGCCAAAAGCGCCGCCGGGCGTATGCTTTAGTGCAGCGATGTTGCGCGCCGACTCTTTGTTCGTGTCGATCATGTCCTCGGTTAACGCGCCGATGATGCCGTTGCGGCCGGCGTATACGTTTTTTATTTGCTTGCGATGTTTCCGGGCGGTTTCAATGACGCCGCAGGCGCTGGCATTGATGACGGCGGTTACGCCTCCCGACTGGGCATAAAACGCATTCATTGCTGGCATGTTCAGAAATCCCTGAGCGTTGACTGAAGGCGCCTGAGCATAACGGAATCCGATAGGAGGATCATCGCCGAATTGCAGGCACTGGTTTGACGCCGCAGGCCATTGCCGGTAGCGTACCTCGCCGCGGTTCGGGCGATCAGCATCGGGCCGGGTCATTGGGTTAAGCAGTGAGAGCGAACTGATGCGAATTGTGTTGCTGGGGGCACCGGGCTCGGGCAAGGGCACACAAGCAAAAATGCTGATGGCCGAGCGGAACGTTCCGCACATCTCGACAGGCGACATGTTGCGAGAGGCCGTTGCCGCAGGCACTCGATTCGGTCATAAAGCCAGGACGATCATGGATGCCGGCGATCTCGTGTCCGATGACGTCATGCTCGGCATCATCAGCGAGCGACTGGCGCAGGCTGATGCGGGTGATGGCTTCATACTCGACGGTTTTCCGCGCACCAGGCAGCAGGCCGAGGATTTCGAGGAATTGCTGGACCAGCTCAGCGCACCGCTGGATGCGGCAATACTCATGGACGTCGATTTCGACATCCTGATGAAGCGTCTGACCGGACGTCGAACGTGCTCAGTGACCGGGAAGTTGCTGAATATCTTTTTCTCGGCGCCCGAAGAAATCGACGAATGCACTGCGGCCGGCGGCGAACTGATTCAGCGTGACGACGACAACGAAGAAATAATCGGCAACCGGCTCGACGTTTATCGACGGCAGACCGAGCCTGTCATCGAGTTCTACCGCAAGCGCGATCGTCTGAAAACCGTGGACGCCGAAGGATCGATCGACGAAGTCCACGCACGGCTGCAGTCGGCGATTGGCTGATAATCAGGGGTCGAACCGAACTTTTCTTGAGCGTTGTCGGCGTTGCCCCGCATCGCCGTAAGAAAAGTTCGGTTCGACCCCTAATCGAAGCCGTCCTACAACAATTGCAGCAACCGCTCCCCGATCTGCTCTTTACGCCAGCCCGAGAACACGCGCGAATCGCGCGTACCCGATACGATAGCGGCCGATAATTCCTTCCTCGATGCGATGATTTCAGGGACAACGCCCAGATCATCCGCACATTCTGCGACCGTGGACTGCATCGACTTCAGTAGCATCTTGTGTTGCTCGTTGGAAGGCGCCGGTGGTCGGAAATTGGCGTGCTCGCCGGCTGAATCCGCAATGAGAGCGAGCAATTCGTCGCCGGCCCGTCTAATCAGCCGCGGTGGCAACTGCTCGATCCGCGCCAGATCGCCGGTCGACGACGGCAGGCTTTTAGCGAGTTCCAGAAGTGCGTTGTCGCGGAGTACCCATTGCCGTGGCCGGTTCGTCCGCACCGCTTCGGACTCGCGCCATCCTGCGAGATTCGCGGCAGCCGTACGCGACCGGCCGCGAAGATTCCTGGCCCCCTTGAGCCTCTCGATCGCGCGCAGGGGATCGACTTGATAGAGGGCCGGATCGAGCAACAAAGACGAATCCTGTTGCGCCCAGCTCAATCGGCCTTTGTGATCAAGCGACTCTGCGAGTGCATCGTATGCGGGCAGCAGATACTCGACATCCTCGGCCGCGTACTGCAGCAGCGCTTCGGACAGGGGCCTTCGTGTCCAGTCGGCGCGCGTGTGTGACTTGGCGATCTCGACACCAAAAAGTTCGCTCACCAGTCCGGCATAACCGAGCTGCGGCGCGTAGCCGAGCAAACCGGCTGCGATTTGTGTGTCGAACAGTGTGCGTGGCATGCATCCGGCTGATTGATGCACGACCTCAATGTCCTGCCGGGCCGAGTGCACAACCCAGGTCTTGTCGCTGATTTTCCTCCAGAACGACGACATTTCGAAATCAGCCAGAGGGTCAACGCAGAAAATGTCTTCAGGTGTTGCCAGCTGCACGAGGCAAAGTTGCGCAAAAAAAGTTTTTTCACGCATGAATTCGGTATCGACACCGAGAACGTCGCACGCGTCGAGATCTGCGATTGTCGCGTCGCGTTCGGAAACAAGCGTGTATTCGGGCATCAGCAGGACAGGCAGCGATTTTCGGATCGGAAGGTTAACATGCGATCATCGGCATATCGCAAGTAATCATGATCGTGCCGTGCTGCCATTTATAAGAACATTGTTCGACATCGCATTGTTGCGCAAAGGGCCGGAGGATATTCCCCGCTCCTGGTTGCTATTGTACTTGAGCGCTGCGCTGTGGTTGTTCACAATACTTACAGCAGCAGTACTGATCGAAAGCTTTGATGTTCGGGACGTCTGGATCGCCGTCGTCAGTCTTCTGATTGGAGTCTCCTGCTACATGGGCGTACTCCTCGTAGCCGGACACAGCAGCCGCTCATTGCAAACGGCTTCGGCAATAGTCGGCTGTGGTGCAGTGATCTCATTCGCGCAGGTTCTGGACCTCGTGATGATTACGCCGATTCTGGGTGCTTCCCTGACGGATCTCGTCGCCTGGCTGCTGTTGTTCTGGTCGGTGCCCGTCAATGGACATATCATTGCGCGCGCCATCAATGGCCATTGGTATGCTGGCATTATTGTCGCAATGGCAATTTTCCTATTAGAGTTCACATTTACGTCAGCAGTGACTCCGGAGCCCTGAAAGCCGCATGCACATACACATACTCGGAATCTGCGGCACGTTCATGGGCGGCATCGCTGCACTGGCCAGGGCAGCGGGATATCGTGTCACAGGATGCGATGGCAACGTCTATCCGCCCATGAGTACGCAACTCAAAAAACTCGGCGTTGAAATACATGAAGGCTTTGATGCCGCACAACTGGATGTAGAGCCGGATTGCATTGTGGTCGGCAACGTAATGAGCCGCGGCGTCGAGGTGGTCGAGGCCATGCTCGATCGGGATATTCCATACCAGTCCGGACCGCAGTGGCTCGCCGAAAACGTATTACGAGGCCGACACGTGTTCGCCGTCGCCGGCACGCACGGAAAAACGACGACGGCAAGTATTCTCGCTTGGATACTGCAGGAAGCCGGGTATTCGACAGGCTTTCTGATCGGCGGCGTGCCCGCCAATTTCGGCGTGTCGGCGCGCGCCGGTGAATCTGAATTCTTCGTCGTCGAAGCCGATGAGTACGACACGGCATTTTTTGATAAGCGAGCAAAATTCGTTCACTACCGTCCGCGTACGCTGATTCTGAACAACCTCGAATTCGACCATGCGGATATTTACAAAGACCTCGACGCGATTCTCTGGCAATTTCATCAGCTCATGAGGATGTTGCCGCAGCGGGGCCGTGTCATCGTCAACGCGGCCGATAAGAACCTGCGCACGCTCATCGACATGGGCTGCTGGACGCCTGTGGAAACGTTCGCAACGCAGGGCAAGGCGGACTTCAAGGCGAGCTTTCTCGGAGCCGCTGAACGGCGTATCCGCATACGTGGGCCAAAGGGGCAGGCTGCCGAAGGTCGCTGGCAGCTGGGTGGCTTGCACAATCTTGAAAACGCCGTGGCGGCCATTGTGGCGGCGCAGTCCGCCGGAGTATCCGTGGAACGCGCCGTCAACGCGCTGGCGAGCTTCGAGGGCGTCAGACGCCGCATGGAAAGGACAGCGACCGTCGCTGACATCGCTATCTACGACGATTTTGCGCATCATCCAACGGCCATTCGCCGCACGATAGAAGCGCTCCGCAAGCGCTACCCGGGGCAAAGAGTCGTGGTCGCCGTCGAACCGCGTTCCAACACAATGAAGCTGGGCGTTCACAACAAGCAGTTGGCGGAGTCTCTGCAGGACGCGGACCTGATATGGATGTACCGGCCCGCGGACATGGATGACGACTTTGAGGAGGCGCTCGCTCCGCTGAGCAGCAAGCTGCGTTTGTTCGATGACCGCGACAAGCTCGTCAACGACATGTCAACTCGTGTGTTGTCCGGTGACCAGGTCGTATTCATGAGCAATGGTGGATTCGGCGGTGCCCGGCAGACCTTGACAGCGGTGCTGCAGAGAACGCGCGTGAAGTGACACGGCAGTCTGCCAGGAGCAGGCATGACGGGTCCGCGTCACGGCCGGCGAAATAATCGATTACAACGCCCAAGATGGCATTCCGGTCCTATACTTGGATAAGGATTTTGAGCAAAGGCCGAGGCGTTGCACGTACCCCTGTTTCCATTGAGCACCGTGTTGTTTCCGGGCGGCCCGCTGCCGCTGAGAATATTCGAGGCACGTTATCTGGACATGATCGGCGAGCGAGTCAAGAACGATGCCCCATTCGGCGTGCTGCTTATCCGCGAAGGCCGTGAGACGGGCTCGGCGACGACTTTCGATGTGGGCACGTTGGCGCGAGTCACGGATTGGTACCAGGGAAGCGACGGCCTGTTGGGCGTCACCGCGGTCGGCGGGCAGCGCTTTCGGCTGTTATCGTCGGAGCGGCAATCAAACGGGCTCAATATCGGCGAAATCGAGGCGCTGGCAGATGAGGCGCGATTGGCGCTTCCCGAGGAATATCAGTCGATGGCGCGCATACTGGCTGGCGTGTTGGACGACCTGGGCCGCCTGTATGAAAATCTCGAGCGTCATTTTGATGATGCTGGCTGGGTGAGCAATCGCTTTGTCGAAATTCTGCCCATTGATATCGAGCAAAAGCAGCGCTGCCTCGAGGAAAATGATCCTGCCGCCCGTTTGCGGCTCGTGCACGGCGTGCTTGACACCGTGCGTGGCCCGCTGAGCGTCGAATAGTCTTCGTCAGGCGATTGCCCGGAGTACTTTACGCGCGGCGGCAAGCGTCTTCCCGATTTCGTCGTCCCCGTGGGCTGCGGATACGAAGCCAGCCTCATAGGCGGACGGCGCGAGATAGATACCTTCCTTCAGCATGCCGTGAAAAAACGCCTTGAAGCGCTCGATATCGGCTCCTGCCACTTGTTCAAAGCGTCGCACCGGACCGTCATCAGTAAAAACGAAACCGAACATCCCGCCTACGAACTCGACGGACAGCGGGACACCCGCGTCGCTTGCACACGCGGCCAGTCCGTTGACCAGTTGGCTGGTTCGCTCACTCAAGGCCTCGTAGAATCCCGGCTTGTCGAGCAGTTCGAGGGTTGCGAGGCCCGCTGCCATCGCAAGCGGATTGCCGGACAATGTGCCGGCCTGATAGACCGGGCCGTCAGGCGCGATATCGGCCATGATGTCGGCGCGACCGCCGAATGCCGCGGCCGGCATGCCGCCGCCGACGATCTTGCCCAGTGTCGTCAGATCGGGTTGTATGTTGAACAGGGCCTGTGCGCCGCCCTTTGCGACGCGAAATCCCGTCATAACCTCATCCAGGATCAGCACGGATCCCGCTTTTGTACATTCACTGCGCAGTGTCTCGAGAAAGCCGGGCACGGGCTGGATCATGTTCATGTTGCCGGCGATCGGCTCGACGATCAGACAGGCGATTTCGTCACCAAGTTCGGCAAATGCGCTTTCCACGGCACTCAGATCGTTATACGGCAACGTAATCGTGTGTGCGGCGAGCGCCCTGGGCACGCCGGGCGAGCTCGGCACGCCCAAAGTAAGCGCCCCCGAGCCGGCTTTGATCAGCAACGAATCTGAATGCCCGTGATAGCAGCCCTCGAACTTGATGATGGTCTCGCGCCCCGTGTGGCCCCGTGCCAGTCGAATTGCGCTCATGGTCGCCTCAGTGCCCGAGCTGACCATGCGCAACCGCTCGATCGACGGCATCAGCCCCGATATTTTTTCGGCGATACGAGTTTCCAGCACGCACGGTGCGCCAAAGCTCAGTCCGCGTTTGGCGGTTTCGATGACGGCATCGATAACGGCA
This sequence comes from Pseudomonadota bacterium, assembly GCA_022560695.1. Lineage (GTDB taxonomy): Bacteria > Pseudomonadota > Gammaproteobacteria > Steroidobacterales > Woeseiaceae > UBA1847. The sequence goes on along the minus strand of JADFSP010000003.1, from coordinate 97,069 downwards.
GGGTGTGCATGGCCAAGGATCAGGGGCCCCCAGGAACCCACGTAATCGATAAAGCGGCGACCGTCTTCCGCTTCGAACCAGGCGCCGCTGCCACTTTTGAAAAATATCGGCTCGCCGCCAACGCCAGCAAACGCACGCACCGGCGAATTGACTCCGCCCGCAATATATTGCCGTGCTTCAGAATACAGGCTCATGGATTTTCTACCGGCGAGCCGCCGGGTTCCCGCATCTGGCTGACCCGGATGCCGCGTTTTGCCAGTAGTTCAGGAATGCCATCGTCACCGACAAGGTGCAGCGCGCCGACGACGACAAGGTAGTCATCGCGGTCGTCGAGCAACGCGGCGATCCGATCGGTCCAGCGATGATTTCGGTCGGCGATAAGCGTCTGATAGAGATCCGGATCCTGTGCAATTTCGGCTAGCAAGACGTCATTGAGATAGGTCACATCACCCTGACGCCAGGCCGATATCACTGCGTCCATGCTTGATTCAATGCTGCTTGCAGTCACCAGTACCTGCATGAGCAGCGTACTTTGCGCGTCAATTGACAGCTCGTCGAGTAAGCGTAACTGCTCATCAACGGACTCGAAGCCATGGATGGTCTTACCGTCTTGAGCGGCCTTGGCGGACATGTACATCTCGATGCCGTGCAGCGGCGAAAAACCGACGCGCGCCAGCGCCAGCTGTTCGATCGTGATGGCTGCAAGCCACGGCTCGCTCTTCGCCAACATGTCGAACGGTATATCGATCGCCGCCGCCATTTCGGCGGCCTGTGCATAGACGTCCTCGCCCAGCAAATCGCGCAAGGTCCTGTCGTCGTCGATGACGCCGAGCATATTGATCATCGCTTGTGCCGCAACCGGATCGAGATCATCCATGTCGAGTTCCATGAACAGGATTTCCGCGTCTCGGTAGGCGTCGTCGATCACGGACGGCAGTGGGTGGTCCTGTTCGCGCAACAGATGTATCGAGCCGAGCAAGTAAACGCGATTGCTCAAACCCTCGGCCATCCACAGCGTCACCGGGTGGCCCAGGTCGGCGGCGACTGCGGCGCAGGAGCAAAGCGCGAGCAACAGTGAGGCGATTGGTTTAGTCATGCTGCACCCAAACCAGCTCGGTTTGCACCCGGCCGTCGGCATGCAGGCTGATGCGGCGATACGCCGGCGGATGGTCATCGACCGCAAACTCATCGCTGCCTTGCATGAACTGCCGGCAGGTCGAAGGCGTGCAGATGATATGAACGCCATCGTGAAGCTCATCGTAGGGTTGATGAACATGGCCGAATACTGCCAGCCGGACTTTACCGGTCGACCGCAGCCTGGCGAGAAATTCTTCGCCGTTGTCGAGGCCTACAGCATCGAGCCAGGCACTGCCCATGGAAATCGGCGGATGATGCAGGCATACCATGACGTGTTGTGCCTGGCTGGCAGCGATGACGGCACTGAGTCGAGATTGCTCATCGTCGGTAACGTACCCGCTGGCACGGCCCTCGGCGCAGCTATCGATGCCGACAATCAGCCAGTTGCCGGAGACCGTCGATGCACAATAATGAAAAGGCGGCTCGGCGAGCGCCTCACGCATCAGGGATCGAATGTCGTGATTGCCTGGCACACAATAGATTGGCAGCTCGAGCTGTGCGAACAGCTTGCGACATTCCGCGTAGGCTGCCTTCGCGTCGTCCTGAATCACGTCACCGGTGAGTACTGCGACATGTGCGCGCCAGCCGCCAGCCCTGTAGTGCTCGATAACGCTCGACAACGATGCATGGGTCACGATGCCGCGCAGAACGCCGGCTGTGTGGCCAAACAGATGCGGGTCCGTCAGATGCAGGACCCGGACAGGGTCATCGGTGTCGTGAATTTGCCCAGACCTCAAGCCAGATCAATGACTTGCATCATAACGGCGGACGATTCAAGGGGCAATCCGCAAGTGGCGGCCGCGACGCCGCCAACGGATGGTCAGTATCGATAGTTCTCGGGCTTGTAAGGGCCCTGCTTTGAAACGCCGATGTACTTGGCCTGTTCGCCCGATAATTCGGTAATCTTCGCGCCAATTCGATCGAGATGCAGGCGCGCGACTTTCTCATCGAGGTGCTTTGGCAATACGTAGACTTCGTTCTTGTACTTGCCGCGGCTTTGCCAGAGTTCGAGCTGCGCAAGCACCTGGTTCGTGAACGAATTGGACATGACGAAGCTCGGGTGGCCCGTCCCGCAGCCTAGGTTCACGAGGCGGCCTTCGGCGAGCAATATGATGCGCTTGCCGTCTGGGAAGATGATGTGGTCGACCTGCGGCTTGATGTTGTCCCACTCGTATTTGCGCAGGTATGCAACATCGATTTCGTTGTCGAAGTGACCGATGTTGCAAATGATGGTCTGGTTCCGCATGCGTGCCATCTGCGGACCTGTTACGACATGGTAATTGCCGGTTGCGGTAACGACTATATCGACCTGATCGCAAATCTCGTCGAATATGACGACGCGGTAGCCTTCCATTGCTGCCTGCAACGCGCAGATCGGATCGATCTCGGTGACCCAGACGGTTGCGCCAAGGCCGCGCAATGATTGCGCACATCCTTTGCCGACGTCACCGTAGCCGCAGACAACTGCGACCTTGCCGGCAATCATGACGTCAGTGGCACGCTTGATGCCGTCAACGAGGGACTCCCGGCAGCCGTAAAGATTGTCGAATTTCGATTTTGTGACGGAGTCGTTGACGTTAAATGCCGGGCACTTGAGGCTGCCATCTTTCATCATGTCATAGAGGCGCTTGACGCCCGTCGTCGTTTCTTCGGACAAGCCACGAACGTTCTTCATGTCCCCGGCATACTTTTCGTGCATGAGGAGCGTCAGGTCACCGCCATCGTCGAGTAGCATATTCGGCCGCCAGCCGTTGGGGCCATTGATGGTCTGTTCCACGCACCACCAATATTCTTCCTCGGTTTCGCCTTTCCAGGCGAACACGGGCACTCCCGAGGCCGCAATGGCTGCGGCAGCGTGATCCTGCGTCGAGAAAATGTTGCAAGACGACCAGCGAATTTCAGCGCCGATCGCCGTGAGTGTCTCGATGAGTACCGCCGTCTGGATCGTCATGTGCAGGCAGCCGGTGATACGGGCGCCAGCCAGCGGCTGCTGCTGCGCAAATTCTTCGCGCACGGCCATAAGCCCCGGCATTTCGGTCTCCGCAATAGCGATTTCCTTGCGGCCCCAGTCAGCGAGAGTGATGTCGGCGACTTTGTAATCGGGCGATTGAATGGCAACGGCCTCGCTGCTCATGGTGTTCTCCTGGTCGTATCGGTTCACGCGGCGACGGCGCCGCGAAGCGCTTCTGCCTTATCAGTTTCTTCCCAAGTGAAATCGATGTCTTCACGGCCGAAGTGACCGTATGCCGCAGTTGGAAGGTAGATCGGCCGCAGCAGGTCGAGCATTTGCAGGATGCCATAGGGCGTCAGGTCGAAGTTTTCGCGAATCAACGCGGTCAGGCGTTCGTCCGGGACGTTGCCCGTTCCAAACGTGTGCACACTGATGGACGTCGGCTCAGCCACGCCGATGGCGTACGCGACCTGTATCTCGCAGCGGTCCGCGAGGCCTGCGGCAACGATGTTTTTCGCGACATAACGGCACGCGTACGCGGCAGAGCGATCGACCTTCGATGGATCCTTGCCGGAAAATGCACCGCCTCCGTGTCGCGCGGAACCGCCATAGGTATCGACGATAATCTTGCGTCCGGTCAGACCACAGTCGCCCATCGGCCCGCCAATTTCGAATCGACCGGTTGGGTTGATGTGAAACTTGGTGTCCTTGCTGATCCATTCCGCCGGAATTGTCGGCTTGATAATCTCCTCCATCACGGCATCGCGGAGATCGTCTATTTTGACGTCCGCGCGGTGCTGCGACGAAAGAACGACGGTGTCAACCGAGACGGGTTTGTTGTCTTCGTAGACGAACGTCACCTGACTCTTGGCATCGGGTCGCAACCATGGCAGCGTCCCGTTTTTGCGCACCTCCGCCTGGCGGCGCATGAGACGGTGCGCATAGGTAATGGGCGCCGGCATCAGAACATCGGTTTCGTTGCTTGCATAGCCGAACATCATGCCCTGGTCGCCGGCACCCTGTTGCTTCGCGGAATCACGATCGACGCCTTGCTTAATGTTGACCGATTGCTTGCCGATGGCGTTAATGACGGCGCAGGAAGCGCCGTCAAACCCCATGCTCGATTCCGTGTAGCCGATGTCGAGCACGGTCTTGCGAACGATTTCCTCTATATCGACCCACGCCGAAGTCGTAATCTCCCCGGCAACAATCACCATGCCGGTCTTGATCAGCGTCTCGCAAGCAACACGTGCCTTGATGTCTGCATCGAGGATTGCGTCGAGAATCGCGTCCGAGATCTGATCGGCAATCTTGTCCGGGTGTCCCTCGGATACGGATTCCGAGGTGAACACGAAAGAGTCATTCATGGCTTTCGACTATCGAATTCTGGGGTCGCGCATTGTACCGCAATGCCGGGCAGTCAGACCATCAACGATGGCAGGCCGTGGATAATGTCACAATCGGATCGTTCGTCCTGCGCGGCGGCGGACCGGCCGGGAAACTGTCTCTTGCGGCTGCCGCCAAAAACCACGAAAATGCGCCGCGCGCGAAGACGATTTTTCGCTGACTCACCATAACAAAGGCTACCAGGCCGGAGAGTTACAAATATCCGATGTCACAACAATCAAAGCGTGCCGGCCCGCCCGCCCGGCAAGATCTCGCTAACGCCATCAGGGCGCTGAGCATGGACGCTGTTCAGGCGGCCAAATCCGGGCATCCCGGGGCGCCGATGGGCATGGCCGACATTGCCGAAGTCCTTTGGAACGATTACCTGAAGCACAACCCGGCCAATCCATGCTGGGCGAATCGCGATCGCTTCGTTTTGTCGAACGGGCATGCCTCGATGCTGCTTTACAGTCTCTTGCACCTGACTGGATACGATTTGTCCATCGATGAAATTCGCAATTTCCGGCAGCTTGGTTCACGCACAGCCGGACACCCCGAGTATGAACCGGAGTTGGGCATCGAAACGACCACCGGGCCGCTGGGGCAGGGCATCAGTAATGCTGTGGGTATGGCACTGGCCGAGAAGATGCTCGCGGCCGAATTCAACAGGGACGGATTCGAGGTCGTCGATCACAGGACCTGGGTGTTTCTCGGCGATGGCTGCATGATGGAAGGTATCTCGCACGAGGCATGTTCGCTGGCCGGTACCCTGAAACTCGGCAAGCTCGTCGCGTTCTACGATGACAACAACATTTCCATCGACGGTGAAGTGGATGGCTGGTTTACGGATGATACTGTCAAACGTTTCGAGTCCTACGGTTGGCAGGTGATTGCCAACGTTGACGGACACGATAGTGCATCGATTGCCGCCGCGATTGACGCTGCATCGGCGGACGATGCAAGACCGTCGCTCATATGCTGCAAAACGGTCATTGGGTTCGGTGCGCCAAATAAACAAGGTACGGCGTCGACACATGGCGCGCCGCTGGGCGACGATGAGATTGCCGCTGCACGTGCCGAGCTCGGCTGGGATGCGCCGGCTTTTGAGATACCGTCCGACATTGCGAGCGCCTGGGACGGGCGCGCACGTGGCGCGGCGGCGGAGCAAGCCTGGAGCCAGCTGTTTGTCCGGTACAGCGATGCGCATCCTGATCTTGCGGCCGAATTCGAGCGCCGAACGCGTGGCGAGTTACCGGACAACTGGGACAAGTTTGCCGATAAGGCGATTGCGAAAATCGATGCAGCCGCACAAGACATGGCCACGCGCAAGGCTTCGCTGCTTGCGCTGAATGCGTTTGCCCCGGTGTTACCTGAACTTGCGGGTGGGTCGGCCGACCTTACCGGGTCGAACCTGACCAGGCACCAGGGATCGAGCGTCATCACCGGTGCCGGCGCGGCCGGAAATTACATCTACTTCGGTGTTCGCGAATTTGGAATGACGGCCATATGCAATGGTTTGGCTTTGCACAAGGGCATTATTCCGTATGCCGGAACGTTCTTGACGTTTTCCGACTATGCGCGCAACGCATTGCGTATGGCCGCGCTGATGAAACTGCAAAATATTCTTGTGTACACGCATGACTCGATCGGCCTTGGCGAGGACGGCCCGACACATCAACCGGTCGAACATGTGGCATCGCTCAGAATCATTCCGAACATGCGTGTCTGGCGTCCTTGCGATGCGGTCGAAACGGCCGTTGCATGGCGCGACGCTATCGAGCGTCGCGATGGCCCGACGAGTCTTGTGCTGACACGTCAGGGCCTGCCGCATCAGCCGCGCAACGCCGGGCAAATCAAGGCTATTGCTCGCGGCGGATATAGTCTGATCGATGTCGACGGCACCCCCGATCTTATCCTGATTGCGACCGGCTCCGAGGTCGCGCTGGTGGTCTCGGCGGCGGAACAACTGGCAGGCGACGGCATCAAGACCCGCGTCGTGTCGATGCCGTGCACCAGTTTGTTCGATGCACAAAGCGACAAATACCGGCAGCAAGTGCTACCCGATGAAGTGACCGCGCGCGTTGTCGTCGAAGCCGGAGTGACGGCAATGTGGTGGCGGTATGCCGGGCCTCGTGGCAGGATCATCGGCATTGATTGTTTCGGCGCGTCGGCCCCCGCCGACGAACTCTTTGAGCACTTCGGATTCTCAAGCGGTAACGTCGTCGCCGTCGCAAGGGACGTGCTCGCCTGAAAAAACACTTGACCAGGAGAAAGACATGACGATCAAGGTCGGCATTAACGGTTATGGCCGCATCGGTCGAAACATACTGCGTGCGCTGTACGAGAGCGACAAGGGTTCCGAGATCGCAATTGTTGCCGTTAACGATCTTGGGGACGCACACACGAACGCGCACCTGACGCGCCGCGACACGGTTCACGGCCGGTTTCCCGGCACGATCGAGGTCGAGGGCGACCACATGATTGTCAACGGCGATCGTATTCGCGTGCTCGCAGAGCGCGATCCCGCGACATTGCCCTGGGGTGAGCTCGGCGTTGACATCGTGCTCGAGTGCAGCGGATTTTTCCGCACCCGTGAGCTCGCCGGCAAACACATTGAAGCGGGTGCGTCGAAAGTCATTATTTCGGCGCCTGGCGGCAAGGACATTGACGCGACGATCGTATACGGGGTCAATCACGATATTCTGAAGGCGAGCGACACGATCATCTCGAATGCGTCCTGCACGACGAATTGCCTGGCACCGCTCATCAAGCCGCTGCACGATAAAATTGGCGTGAAGCACGGCATCATGACGACCATCCACGCGTACACGAACGATCAGGTATTGACCGATGTATTCCACTCGGACCTGCGCCGCGCACGATCGGCAACCATGTCGCAAATTCCGACGAAAACGGGCGCGGCAGCGGCCGTCGGTCTCGTGCTGCCGGAGCTGAATGGACGTATCGATGGCTTTTCGATGCGCGTGCCGACCATCAACGTATCCACTGTCGACCTGACCTTCGTCGCCGAGCGCGAGACGAGCATCGAGGAAATCAACGACGTGATGCGGGCCGCCAGCGAAGGCGATCTCAAGGGCGTACTGGCCTATAACGACGAACCACTGGTCTCCATCGACTTCAACCACGATCCGGCATCGTCCACTTATGATGCGACTCTGACCAAGGTCATGCAGGGGACCCTCGTCAAGGTCTGCGCGTGGTATGACAACGAGTGGGGTTTCTCGAATCGCATGCTGGACACGACGATAGCCTTTCACAACGCGCAGTAGGCGACAGAAAAACCGGGGTCGAACCGAAGATTTTCGTAGGAACTGGCGAATAGATGACTCCACCAAGCAAAAACTTCGGTTCGACCCCAGTTTTTAACATGGTCGATATCGCCCTGTCGGGTAAGCGCGTGCTGATCCGCGAGGATCTGAACGTTCCCATTGCTGACGGCAAGGTTAGTGGCGATGCGCGTATTCGTGCCGCGCTGCCGACCATCAGGGCGGCACTCGACGAGGGTGCGGCAGTCATGCTGATGTCACACTTGGGCCGGCCCACCGAGGGCGAGCCAGACGACAAGTTCTCGCTGACGCCAGTGGCCGAACACCTTGCGACACTTCTCGATCGCGACGTGCCATTGCGGCGCGACTGGATCGGCGGTGTCGACATACAACCTGGTGGCATCGTGTTGCTGGAAAACGTCCGCTTTCTGAAAGGCGAGAAGGCCTGCGACGAGGCGCTGTCGCGTAAAATGGCGGCGCTTTGCGATGTGTATGTCATGGACGCGTTCGGCACTGCCCATCGCGTCCATGCGAGCACATACGGCGTCACCGAGTACGCGCCGGTCGCGTGCGCCGGGCCGCTGCTTGTGGCTGAGCTCGATGCATTGGGCAAGGCGCTCGACAGTCCCGCGCGCCCGATGGTTGCGATAGTCGGTGGTTCGAAAGTATCGACGAAACTGACTGTGCTCGACACGTTGACGAACATCGTCGACTGCCTGATCGTCGGTGGCGGCATTGCCAACACGTTCATTGCCGCGGCCGGTCACGGCGTCGGTTGCTCTCTTTACGAGCCCGACATGCTCGATATGGCCCGCAAACTGATGTCCGGTGCCGATCATCGCGCGCACATCCCGATACCGAGCGACGTGGTCGTCGCGGATCAGTTCACGGCCGGCGCGGCCGCGACAATCAAGGTGGTCGAAGCCGTGTCCGCGGATGAAATGATTCTCGACATCGGCCCTGAGACCAGCGAACGTGTCGCTGACATACTTGCAGGTGCGGGCACGATCATCTGGAACGGGCCTGTGGGCGTATTCGAATTCGATAATTTCGGCAACGGCACGAGATTGCTGGCCGAAGCGATTGCCGCGAGCGACGCGTTTTCTGTCGCGGGAGGCGGTGATACGCTGGCTGCCATCGACAAGTACGGCATCGCGGATCGGATTTCCTACATCTCGACCGGCGGCGGCGCATTTCTTGAGTTCGTCGAGGGCAAGAAACTGCCAGCCGTCGCCATGCTCGAAAAACGCGCGACGGCAGCTAATCGGGCCAGTGGCCCATGATCGCGAGGGTCGTCCCGGGATACTGGATATTGACGAACATCGTCTGGCCGTCCGGCGAGAAACAAATGCCGGCGAGTTCGGAATTCGAATAGGAATTGTCGGCCAGATGGTACTGGCTGCCGTCAGCGCGTATCCCAATGATGCCGCAGTGGCTTCCTCCGGTGTCTTCGCACACGAGGAGATCGCCCCACGGCGCCATCGTGATGTTGTCGGCATGCCGAAGAAGTGATCGCGCGCTCGACTCGGCAATTAACGTGAGCCGTCCTGGTTCCTCGCTCTCCGCTCGCTGGCCCTCGTGTGGACTTGGCCGATAGGAAAATACCTGTCCGAGACGGGCGCGCCCGCCGATCGTGCAGGTGAAAACAATATCGCCGTCGGCTACACACAAGTCCTCGCCACGCGCGAATGTTGCCGCACCTGCGGCGGCGCCGCGCAAGCGAAGATCGTTGTCTTCACCGTCGACATTATCGAGATTGACCCAATGGGTGCGCAGCGCTTGTCCGGCCACGACCACCGACGTCTTCGACCAGTTGTGTGTTGAGAATGCGGGCCGGCCTTCGATTGCGAGTGCCTGCAAGCGACCGCCTGCGTGCAGTCGTCCGGGCTCGTCCGGCAAGTAGCGGTAAAAGAGTCCGTGGTGCCGGTCTTCGGTCAGGTAGACGATGCCAGTCGGTTCATGCACCGCCGCGGCCTCGTGTTCGAATTTCCCCATCGCCTTGATGGGACGGGGTTCGACCAGGCCGGTCTCAGAGGCGGGCACCTCGAACACATAGCCGTGCGATTTTTCCCGCGTGACCCAGCGTCCCCACTGCAACTCCGAACCCGGGGATTCGAAGCATTCTTCGCACGACAACCAGCTGCCCCACGGCGTGCTGCCGCCGGCGCAATTAATCTCCGTCCCGGCCAGGCTCAGGTGTTGCCGCTCGGTCTTGCCGGTCTCCGGGTCGTACACGGTTGTTGTGGTGCCGCCGGCGCCCGGCGTCCTGCCGCCGCCCAGATCGTAGATCTTGTCCCTGATCGATTGCGGCACGCTATCGAACGCTTTGCCGAATGCGCTGCGGCTCCGGAAAGCCGGGCCGAGTTCATGATTGCAGATAAGTATGACGCGTCCGTCCGGGCCTGCGAATGCAGCCATGCCGTCGTGAGCTTCGGGAATCACGAGGCCGTCGCTCATCGGATCGCCGGCGCGCGAGATGACGTGATAGGAAAACCCTTCCGGCAGGTCGAGCAATTCACCCGGGTCGCTGAGCAGTGCACCGATTCGCCCATCAGCGGCGTGAGCGGGCAGAGACAGCACGGGGTTCGTTGCTGCGATCATCAGGCCCTGCAAAAATCGACGTCGGTTCAACATATCAATCGCATGCGTTACGAAAAGCGGCAGCGTACAGCGTCCCAGTATCGCCGAGGGAAGATAATCGGGGCAATAGGTAACAACCATTACCAATAGCAGCCCGGTTAATCGCCATGGGTATTATTGAGACCGCTTCTACATGCCTGTGCAATAATCGCGGCCATGCAGAGACGAACAAAAATCGTCGCGACGCTGGGCCCCGCGACCGATGATCGTAAGACGCTGCGCAAGATGATCGAAGCAGGTCTTGATGTAGCCCGCCTGAATTTTTCACATGGCAGTGCTGAAGAGCATAAGCGTCGCGCTGCGGTGCTCCGTTCGACGGCCCAGGATTGCAGCCGCGACGTCGGCTTGATGGGCGACCTTCAGGGGCCGAAGGTTCGCGTCATGCGCTTTCGGGATCACAGTGTTGAACTGATCAATGGTGACGCTTTCTTCCTGGACAGTCAGCTGGGCGTTGAGGATGGTACCGAACAGGGCGTCGGCGTTGCATTCGATTCATTGCACGAGGATCTTTCGTCCGGCGACGTCCTGCTGTTGAATGACGGCATGATCGCGCTCGAGGTCAAGCGCATTCAGGGAACGCGCATCCACACGACCGTTGTCACGGGCGGCATCCTGTCCGATCACAAGGGTATTAACAAGAAAGGCGGTGGGCTGTCAGCTCCGGCACTGACCGATATCGATCGGCAAAATATCCGCCTTGCCGCCGAGCTCGAAATGGATTTCCTGGCTGTCTCTTTCGTACGCAGCGAAGACGACGTCGTCGAAGCGCGCAAGTTGTTTCGGGAGGCAGGCGGGCATGGCCTGATCGTTGCGAAGATCGAGCGGGCCGAAGCCGTCCAAAATATCGATTCGATCATCGATGCAGCAGACGTCATCATGGTTGCGCGCGGTGACCTCGGCGTCGAGATGGGTTATGCGGAGTTGACCGGCATACAGAAGCGACTGATCCGGCTGACACGCACCAAATTCAAAGTTGTCATTACGGCAACGCAAATGATGGAGTCGATGATCACAAACCCCATTCCGACGCGCGCAGAAGTGTCCGATGTTTCGAACGCCGTCATGGATGGCAGCGATGCCGTGATGCTGTCTGGGGAAACGGCCGTAGGAAAATATCCGGTCGAAGCAATCCGCGCGATGAGCGAAGTGTGCACAGGAGCCGAAAAGCATCCGCTTCCGGTCGGTCGTGCGAGCCACCGTCTCGACGATTACTTCAAGCTAGTCGATGAGGCTATCGCGATGGCCGTGATGTACACGGCCAACCATATGAAGGTCAAGGCAATCATTGCCTTGACCGAATCCGGCGCTACGACACTGTGGATGTCGCGAATCCGTTCCGACATTCCGATCTACGCATTTACGCCGCATGTGGCGACGAGCCGTCGCGTGTCGATGTACCGGGGCGTGTTTCCTGTGACGTTCGAAATAGTTGCGACCGACATGCGCACTTTGTACGTCGATGTTTTCGAGACGCTGTTGTCACGTGACCTGGTCGAAGTCGATGATCTCGTGATTTTCACGAAAGGAGATCTCGACGGTGTAAGCGGCAGCACCAACGCGATGAAAATCCTTAAAGTCCAGGCGCCCGAATGACCGTGATAAAACGGCTGTTGCTGAGCGTGCTTGCGGGTATTGCTGTTCTGACCGTCGTTTTGTTCTTGCTTGTGCGTGCAAGCCTGCCGCAATTGAGCGGGGACCTGCGGGTTCAAGGGCTGCATTCGCGAGTGACGATTGAGCGGGACGCTGCGGGCATACCGACGATTACGGGGAGCGATCGCGAGGACCTGGCGTTTGCGACCGGCTTCGCGCACGGTCAGGATCGATTCTTCCAGATGGACCTGATCCGTCGTCAGGCCGCTGGCGAGCTGGCCGAAATCTTCGGTGAGGTGGCGCTCGAAACTGACAAACGCAACCGCTTTCACCGCTTCCGGCAACGCGCGCATGTCGTGCTGGAACAATCTTCAGCCGCAGATCTGGCCATCCTCGAAAGCTACACGGCGGGCGTGAACGCGGGTGTCGACAGCCTCGTGCTGCGGCCTTTCGAATACCTGATGCTGCGCGTCAGCCCGGAAGCCTGGCAGGTTGAAGACAGCATCCTCGTGGTCTACGCGATGTTCATGCAGCTCAATGACGCGCGCGCCCGCCGCGACGTGCGCAGAGGCTTCGCACACAATGTGCTGCCCGGAGAAGTCTATGACTGGCTGTACCCTGAGGGTACGCCATGGGATGCGCCGTTGATGGGCGAACCGCGAGCGGTTGCACCGATTCCGTCAGCCGACAAATTCTCGATCCGCGATGTCGTGGACACGGCGCCACCGACGCAGGAACGGGGCAAGATACCGCTCAATGGCAGCAACAATTGGGCCGTCAGCGGTGCATTGACGGAGACCGGCCGAGCGATGGTATCGAACGACATGCATCTCGGGCTCTCGACGCCGAACATTTATTACCAGGCCAGGCTCGTCGTCACGGACGGCCGGCAGATCGACCTGAGCGGCGTCACGCTGCCCGGGACGCCGTTCGTCGTTGCAGGCAGCAACGGCAACATCGCGTGGGGATACACGAACAGCTACGGTGATTGGTCCGATGCCGTGGTCGTGCGGCCCGGATCGGGGCCCGGCACGTATCGCACAGCCGATGGCGATCGGCCTTTCGATGTGTATCGCGAAGTCATCGATATCAAGGGCGGCCGTTCGCAGGTCCTCGAGATTCGTGAGACAGTCTGGGGCCCCGTTGATGACGTTGACTATCCGCATGGCGAAATCGCGGTCAGTTGGATTGCGCACAAGCCCGAAGCGGTCAATCTAAGGCTCATCGCTCTGGAGACGGTGGAGAACGTTACTGCCGCGCTGGACGTAGCAAATACGATCGGCATGCCGCCGCAGAATTTTGTGACGGGCGATTCCGATGGCAACATCGGCTGGACGATCGCGGGCCGGATTCCGGTGAAAACCGAATTCAATGCGATGGTGCCGGCTGACTGGAGTCAGGTGCACGGCTGGACAGGCTGGCTCGATCCTGCCGACTATCCACGCATCGTTAACCCCGGGAGCGGGCGGATCTGGACGGCGAACGCACGGGTCGCCGACGGCGATGCGCTTTCGACGATCGGTGATGGCGGCTATGATCTGGGCGCGCGGGCGCGGCAGATTCGTGACAGCCTGACGGAAAAAGACAGTTTCGATGCACGCGATATGCTGCGGATCCAGCTCGACGATCGGGCGCTGTTTCTCGCTCCGTGGCAGGAATTACTGCTGGCCGTACTCGACGACGATACGATTGCCGGTGATGCAGAACTTACCGAGTTTCGGCGCCTGGTCGACGAGTGGATCCCACGCGCCGCCACGGATTCCGCGGGCTATCGGCTGGTCCGGGCGTTTCGGCTCGAGGTTCGTTCTGTCGTCTTTCACGGCCTGATGGGTTCGGTGCGGGACGCCTATGGTGATGACGTCAAACCCTTGCTCAGCAATCAGTTCGAGGCGCCGCTGTGGTCGCTCGTGACCGAGCGCCCCATGCACATGTTGCCGGCAAGATACGCAAGCTGGCACGCGCTCCTGGTGGCGGCCGTTCGCGCGAACATCGCCTGGCTCGACCACAACTACGAGGGCCCGCTGGCGGAAAGAACCTGGGGTGAACTGAACGTGGCGTTGATACGGCATCCCTTGAGCCGCGCCGTACCGGCCTTGTCGAAATGGCTGGATATGCCGCACGAGCCGTTGAGCGGCGACCATGACATGCCAAAGGCACAAGGTCCGGGTTTTGGCGCTTCGGAGCGATTCTCGGTATCGCCCGGCGACGAAGCCAACGGGCTCATGCAAATGCCGACCGGGCAAAGCGGACATCCGTTGTCTGATTTCTACCGGCAGGGGCACGACGACTGGGTGCATGGCCGGCCGAGCCCGTATCTGCCGGGCGAGACCCTTCACACGCTGACACTCACGCCCGCATCTTGACATAAACGTCCGTCAACTCTGCGAATCCAGGCGTTGCTTCTTGTGCCGTATTCGTCAGGCGGTAAGATGACTGTTGTGGCACGACCACTACGGACCCGATCATGCGAAAAGACCGTTTTGAAGGCACTAGCACGTACATCGCCACCGATGACCTGAAGATGGCGGTGAACGCTGCCGTCACGCTGCAACGGCCGATACTCATCAAGGGAGAACCCGGCACGGGCAAGACGCAGCTTGCGATCGAAATTGCGAACTCCCTGCATAGGCCGCTCTTCGAGTGGCACATCAAATCGACGACCAAAGCGCAGCAGGGTCTGTATGAATACGACGCTGTCGCACGCCTGCGTGATTCGCAGTTGGGTGACGATCGCGTGCATGACATCGGCAACTACATTCAGCATGGCAAGATCTGGGAGGCGTTTGAATCCGAAGAGAAGCCCGTATTGCTGATCGATGAGATTGACAAGGCGGATATCGAGTTTCCGAATGACCTGCTGCGGGAACTTGATCGCATGGAATTCTATGTTTACGAGACGAGGCAACTGGTCAAGGCCACGCATCGCCCGATCATCGTCATCACGAGCAACAACGAGAAAGAATTACCGGACGCATTTCTGCGCCGCTGCTTCTTCCACTACATCAAGTTCCCGGATCAGGACACGATGGCAAAGATCGTCGATGTTCATTTTCCCGGTCTGAAGAAAACACTCTTGAGAGAGTCATTGAATGCTTTTTACAAGGTACGCGATGTTCCGGGGCTGAAGAAGAAGCCGTCAACGTCGGAACTTCTGGATTGGATAAAGTTGCTGCTGGCCGAGGATATTCCGCCTGAAGCCTTGCGGTCCGACGACAATCGAACGGCAATACCGCCGCTTTACGGCGCGTTGTTGAAGAACGAACAGGATGTGCATCTGTTCGAGCGGCTGGTTTTTCTGGACCGTCGGTCGGGACACTAATAAAGTCGTATGCTCATGAATATTCACAGTTGTTCAGCGGGGCAGCAGTAAGGGTCTATGCTGATCCCGTTTTTTTACATGCTTCGCAACGGCGGCATGAATACGTCGATTACCGAGCTTCTGACATTGCATGAAGCGATGAAGTGCGGGCTGGCGGATTACAGCGTCGATGATTTTTATTTTCTTTCCCGCACCTGCCTCGTCAAAGACGAATCCAAGCTCGACCGTTTCGATCGCATTTTTGCGGCCTACTTCAAAGGTGTCGAGGACTCGCTCGCCGACATGATGCAGGACGTTCCGGACGATTGGCTGAATCGCCAGGCGGAGCTGATATTGTCCGCCGAGGAGCGCGACATGATCGAGGCGCTCGGCGGTTTTGACGAGTTGATGAAGGCGCTGCGAGAGCGGCTCGAAGAACAGGACGAGCGGCACGAAGGAGGCAGTCGATGGATCGGCACGGCCGGAACGTCTCCGTTCGGCGCTTATGGTTACAACCCCGAGGGTGTGCGCATTGGCCAGCGGGGATCACGCAACCGCCGGGCTGTAAAGGTATGGGATCGCCGCGAGTACAAAAACCTGGACGATTCGGTGGAGCTTGGCACGCGCAATATCAAGGTAGCATTGCGTCGACTGCGCAAGTTCGCGCGCGAAGGCGCGGCAGATCAGCTCGACCTGGAAGATACGATCGACAAGACTGCGCGCAATGCCGGTTTTCTGGACATCCGCATGGTTCCGGAGCGGCACAACGCCGTCAAAGTTCTGCTTTGTCTCGATATCGGCGGTTCGATGGACGATCACATTCGAGTTTGCGAGGAATTGTTCTCCGCCGCGCGCAGTGAGTTCAAGCATCTGGAGTATTTCTATTTTCACAATTTCATCTATGAGTCATTGTGGAAGGACAATCGCCGACGTCTCTCGGAGCGAATTCCGATACTCGATATCACCCATAAATACGGCGCGGACTACAAGCTGATTTTTGTCGGAGACGCTACGATGAGTCCGTACGAAATAGTCTACGCCGGCGGTAGCGTCGAGCACTGGAACGAAGAGCCTGGCGCTGTCTGGATCAAGCGGCTGCTGAACACCTACAAAAAAGCGATCTGGATCAATCCGGAACCAGAAGACCGCTGGAATTTCACGCCGTCAATCAAACTGGCTCGCGAGATCATGGATGATCGCATGTACCCGCTGACGATCGCAGGCCTTGACGAGGGCATCAGGGCATTGCGCTGAAGCGAGGTCGTGGAGGAGCCGGTCGCGCGCCGACCGAAACGCCCGCTGAAGTTACGGGGATTGTTTTGAAGGCTCGCCAGCGCCAAGCGACTTCAGATCGGCGAGTACTTCGGCGAAATGTGTCGCGGGTTTCACCGTTTCGTAGTGCTTGGCGATATTGCCATCCGGATCGATCAGAAACGTCTGCCGCTTGGCGACTTTCATTCCAAACATCCGGGTCTTGACGCCATAGGCATCGGCCGTCGTGCCATCCGGGTCGGCGAGCAATGGAAACGGCAGTCCGTATTTGTCGGCGAATTTCTTATGCGATCCAACGTTGTCGAGGCTCACACCGAGTATCTGCGCGTTGAGATCGCGGAACGCAAATATGTTGTCACGAAATTGACAAGCTTCGGTCGTGCAACCCGGCGTCTGGTCTTTTGGATAGAAATACAGAACGACCCACCGTTCCCGGTAATCCTCGAGCGAGTGCAGCTGACCGCTCTGGTCCGGTAGCTCGAATTCGGGTGCGGGCCGGCCAACAGTGACGTTGGGCGCAGCAGCCGCGAATGATC
The DNA here is from genome assembly GCA_022560695.1 of Pseudomonadota bacterium. Classification (GTDB taxonomy): domain Bacteria; phylum Pseudomonadota; class Gammaproteobacteria; order Steroidobacterales; family Woeseiaceae; genus UBA1847. The sequence goes on along the minus strand of JADFSP010000003.1, from coordinate 79,972 downwards.
CGGCCACCAACGCGGTGGCGAATGAAAGTACAGTGAGGAGTATGCGCTTCATCGGGTTAGATCCGGTCATGTGATGATTATGCCGCAGCGGTCGGTTGTATACCTTAGGGATACAGCGGGAGAAAATCGCCAACGGGATTGTCAACACTATAATACGATTCGACGTTGGGCGGCAAAACCCGGGACAGGTAACGTACAAGGCAAATCCATGGATCCGCAGCCAAAGCAGGTAAAAACGGCGCTGGTGCTCCCGGGCGGCGGCGCGCGTGGCGCATTTCAGGTCGGCGTGCTCAAGGCAATCGCCGAGCTTCTGCCGAAGGGCACCATCAATCCGTTCGGCATTATCAGCGGTACCTCGGCTGGCGCCCTCAATACAGTGGTTCTGGCGTCAAGGGCACGGCGTTTTCGCGTGGCCGTTGCGGAACTGGAGCGCGTATGGGGCAACTTTCATTGCAACCAGGTGTACCGAACCGACCACCTCACAATGCTCAGGAGCAGCCTGCATTGGTTCAGCGCCATCTTACTTGGCGGATTGTTCGTCGGTATGCCGAAGTCGTTATTGGATAACTCACCGTTGCGGGCGCTACTGAGTCGCAATGTGCGTTTTCCACGCATTCAGGACGCGATCAATCACGGTTGGCTCGAAGCGGTCACGGTGACCGCCGCAGGGTATGGATCGGCCCGCTCAACGTCATTTTACCAGGCATCGAGCCAGCACGCGGATTGGTCACGCACGCGACGTATCGGAAGGCGCAGCCAGCTCAATCTCGATCACCTCATGGCGAGCATTGCTGTGCCGATGATTTTTCCGCCAGTGCTCATCGATGGGGAATATTTCGGCGACGGGGCCATGCGCCAGGCGACGCCTCTTAGCCCGGCAGTTCATCTTGGCGCTGACCGCCTGCTCGTCATTGGCGTTCGCGACGAGACGGCCGACAAAGCACCCGACCCGGAGCGTCCGCAGGCGTATCCGAGTTATTCGCAGATCGCCGGATACATGCTCGATACACTCTTCATGGACGGCCTGTACTCTGATCTCGAACGAATAACTCGTATCAACCAGATCATCGATTCGGTGGCGCCTGAAAAGCGCACTGGTTCGATTGCCAGATTGCGGCCCATCGATACGATGCTGATTGTCCCAAGTGCAGACCTGCGTGTTATCGCACACAGACATCGACAGGAATTGCCGTTCGCCATCCGCGCCCTGTTGCGCGGTGTTGGCGGCAAGAATCCCAGCGAAAATCGCCTGCTCAGCTTTTTGTTGTTTGAGCAAACGTATACACGCGAACTCATCGACCTCGGTTATCGCGACGCGATGAAAGTCGCGAGCCAGTTGATCGACTTTACAACGGGTGCGGACGTGCCTCGCCTGTTTGCGCCGAGCTGGATCCAACGGGATCTGAGCGCATTTCACCCGGCAGAATAGACGTCACAAAAAGGGCAGGAGGGCCTTCAGGCCCGAACGACCCCGAACGATTCGCGGCTGAAGCCGCGACAGGGTGCAGACTCATTCGGGCCTGAAGGCCCTCCTACGCACATCCCTGTGCTCCGCGACATAAGGTCGTCCTGGCCGTAAAGGCCGTCCTACATCAGCAGGGCCGCACCGAGGCCAAGGAATGTCATATAGCCAATGACGTCAGTCACTGTGGTCAGCACGACCCCGCCGGCCAACGCGGGATCAATGTTCATCCGCTTCAGAATCAGCGGTATGCTGAATCCGGCCAGTGCCGCGACGACCAGATTGATGGCCATCGCGATGGCAATCAGGCCGCCAATTTGCCAGTCGCCAAACCAGAGGTAGGTAAATGCCGCGACGACGATTGACCAGCCAGCGCCGTTGAGCAGTCCCACGGCCAATTCCTTGCGCAGAATTCCGCGCACATTCGTCCTGTCAATCTGCCCCAGGGCGATTGCGCGCGTGATAATCGTCAAAGATTGGTTTCCAGCAACGCCGCCCATGCTGGGTACGATTGGCATCAATACGGCGAGTAGCACAATTTTGTCGAGCGTCGTCTGAAAAAGTTCGACGACGGAGGCCGCAAGAAATGCCGTGCACAGGTTTACGCCCAGCCACAGTGCACGGCGGCCCGCGCTCTTTACGACCGGGGCAAACATGTCATCTTCTTCATCGAGACCGGCGGCGCTCATCAATGAGTGCTCGGCCTCGTCGCGGATCACGTCGACAACGTCGTCAACTGTTATTCGCCCGACTACCCTGTTGTCGTCGTCAACGACAGGCGCAGACAGGAGATCGCGATTCTCGAATTCCCAGACTACCTGTGCTGATGGCGTGTTTGCCGGAATCGGCATGACGTCCGTCGACATGATGCTTGAGATGATCGTATCGACATCGTTCGTCAGGAGCCGTGACAGAAACAGTGAGCCAACGTATCTGTTGTCGCGATCAACAACGAACATCAGATCAGTGCCATCCGGTATTTCGCCTACAGCGCGCAAGTATCGAGCAACGACTTCAAGCGTGACATCGGGACGCACAGTCACGATGTCGACGTTCATCAGGCCGCCCGCGCTGTCCTCGTCGTACGCCAGGACCCGTTGCAGGCGTTCCTGATCGAGCTTGTCCAGCGATTGTAGAACTTGTTGCGCAACCGTTTCCGGCAGATCGGCAAACAAGTCCGCCAGGTCGTCGAGTTCCATGCCTTCCATTGCGGCGATGAGTTCCTCGGCCTGCATGCCCTCGATCAGGCCATCGCGGACTTCCTCGGCCACCTCGACAAGGACATCTCCCTCGTCTTCGGAATCGATCATTTCCCAAAGAACGGCGCGTTCGCGTAACGGCAACGATTCGAGCAGTCGCGCGATCTCGGCCGGGTGCAGGCTGTTGATCATGAGCCGGGCAGAACGCATTCGACCACTGTCGAGTTGCTCGCGCAGCAGTCGCAAACTGGCCTGGGTGTGCTCTCTCGTTTGCATGGATTCGGCCCCGGCTGGCCCGGATACGGCATCTATTGCGCGTCAGTTGATGCGATATCCCGGCGGGTAATGCATGCCCGCTGTACGATGCGGGTGCGTCAGATTACGCGAGTGTAACTGTCTTGCGCGCAACGCGCACGGCTCGCTCTACGACTTGCTGACGCGCCTGTTGCCGAGTTCGTTGTGGCGCGCCAGTACAAGTTCGTGTTGGGCGCGCAAAGAAGTCGCGAGTTTTTCAGTCATATAAACTGACCGATGCTGGCCACCCGTGCAACCGATAGCGACGGTTAGAAAGCTGCGATGTGCGGTCCGGTATTCTGGAATCCAGCGTTCGAGAAACGCCAGAATATCAGCATGCATTGCGACGAAACTTTCCTGATTGTCAAGAAAGGTCGTGACTTCGGTGTCCAGTCCTGTGAGGCCTCGGAGCTCGACCGTCCAATACGGGTTCGGAAGACAACGCATGTCGAACACGAAGTCCGCGTCTGCGGGAATTCCGTTCTTGAATCCGAACGACTCGATCAGAACAGACAATGTGTCGCTGCTCCGACGGTCGACACGCTCGCGAATGGCGTCGGCCAATTCGTAAATACTGGTTCGTGAGGTGTCGATAATCAGGTCGGCCGAATTGATCACCTCCGAGAGTATTTCCCGCTCCTTGGCGATCGCGGCCCGCAATGCGGTGCCATGTTCTGCCAACGGGTGGCGCCTTCGCGTCTCGGCGTAGCGCTGTAACAATATATTGTCGCTAGCTTGAAGAAATAGTACGTCAGTGTGTATTTTCTGTTCGCGGAATTCCTGAATAAGGCGTGGCAGCGCCTGAAGATCTCTTTGACGATTGCGCGCATCGATGGCGACGGCGAGCAATTTGCCGTGCGGCCCGGCGTCCGAAGTGATCTCATCGACGGCAGACTTGAGAAGGGCGGCGGGCAGATTGTCGACGCAGTAATAGCCAAGGTCTTCGAGAACGTGCAGCGCGATTGACTTGCCCGATCCGGACAAGCCGCTGACTATGATTAGGCGCATCTCCTCGGACACCAGTCACCTCCTGGCCGCATCAGGATCGGTGTCAGGATCCCTGGGCGGTTTTCAGATCATCGTCCGCGGCCGTCACGCTGCCCCGCAGGAGTGCATCGAAAAGATCGCTACTCGTGGTCGCGTCACGCAGACGCACGCGCAGCGCATGATCGCTCAACAGGGTCGTGATCATACAGATATCGGCATGATGACTCGCATCGAGAACCTTGGGCACCATTAGCCCGAATATCAAATCAACCGGTTCACCGTCCGGTGAATCAAAATCCACAACCTCGGACAGCTTGATCAGAGCGGCAGTGCTTTTGTCGAGACCCTTGACGCGGCAATGGGGAAAAGCGACGCCATTATCGAGGCTGGTGCAGCCGAGGCGCTCGCGCCCAATCAGGCTCTCGAAAATATCTTCACTGGCGATCGCGGGCGTGGGCCGTACGAGCAATTCACTGAGGATTTCCAGACAGTGTTTCTTGCTGCGCGCATGCGCGTTGCACAAGACTGTGTCGGATTTTATGATTTCTTCGAGCAACATCGTGATTCAGCTGTTTGCCGTGTAATGACCTGCGCGGTCGACCTGCTGTACTGGCAGAAGACCGGATTAGACGAAATTTCTCTTGCATGTGTCTCTTGCGTGATGGTCGGCAAGCTTTTCCTTGAGCTTCTTTACTCGTCGATCCAACTTGTCCACCAGGCCATCGATTGCTGCATACATGTCTTCTTCAGTGGCGTCGGCGTAAATCGTATCACCGTTTACATTCACTGTTGCTTCCGCTTTATGTCTGAGTTTCTCAACAGTCAGGATACAGTGCACGTCGGATACGATTTCAAAATGACGCTCCAGTCGCTCTATTTTGGTGGTGACATAACCTCTGAGGGACTCAGTTACTTCGACGTGATGGCCCGAAACATTCAACTGCATAATTGCCTCCCATTCTTGTCAGTTTGTGCGTACCCGGCCTGATCGCCCCCCGCCGAATCAGGACTGAGTTCGCGTCTTGGTACTCTCACTACAACCGTCGCCGACTCCCCCCTTGTGTTGCGAACACCACCTAATTGTCTGTGCATTGTCGCCGTTCACTCGACGAAACAATGTTCATGGCCTCACGGTACTTCGCAACCGTCCGTCTCGCAACCTTGATTCCATCGTCCGCAAGCAGGCTGGCGATGCTGCTGTCACTCAGCGGCTTCGCAGGGTCTTCGGTGCCGATTAGCTTGCGGATCTTTGCGCGTACCGATGTTGATGACTGTTCTTCGCCGTCTGCCGATGACAAATGGCTCGAAAAAAAATACTTGAATTCGAAGACACCACGGGGTGTATGCATGTACTTGTTGGTCGTCACGCGAGAAATCGTCGATTCGTGCATTCCGATTTCCTCGGCGATATCCCTGAGAACCATCGGTTTCATGGCCTCGTCACCATGCTCGAGAAACGCGGTCTGCCTCGACACAATAGATGTGGCGACTTTCGTCAGCGTTTCGTTGCGTATTTCCAGGCTCCGGATCAACCAGCGAGCTTCCTGTAACTGCGCTCGCAATGCCGAGTGATCGCCGCTGCCGCGCAGAATTTTAGCGTATTGCTGATTAACCGACAGTCGCGGCACGCCCGTTGGACTGATCTCGACCTGCCAGCGCTCATCGACTTTGCGCACGAATACGTCTGGTATCACGTATTCCGGCGCAGCCGGACTGACGGCCTGGCCCGGTTTCGGATGGCAACTCTTTATGAGCGCGAGTGCAGCATGCAGCTCGTCCTCCGACGTTCGCAGGCAGCGACGTAACTCGCCGTATTCACGGTCTGCGACCAGGTCGAGGTGTGCGCATGCGACGTCGATCGCAGACTGCAGCCCAGCCGTTGCCGGGTCGAGCTGCCGCAGTTGCAAGATGATGCATTCGGATAATGAGCGTGCACCGATGCCGATAGGATCCAGCCGCTGCACCTTGCGCAGCGTCTCGTCGATTTCCGCACTTGTGACTACGGTTTCCGGCTCGATGATGGCGGCGATTTCGTCGAGTTCGACGGTCAGGTAACCATCGTCGTTGATCGCATCGATGAGTGCTTCGCCGATCAAAAACTGCCGCGGAGTGAAATTCTCCATCTCGAGTTGCCACAGGAGATGCTCGCGCAGCGATTGTCCGGACTCGTCGGCGAATTCGCTGCTTGGGCGGCCTTCACCGTTCCAGCCGCCATCCTGGATACGCTGGCTCGAACGCTCATACCAGCTGTCTTCGGCCTTGATGGTTTCGATTTCGGCCGTCGTCTCGGGACTGGTCTGCGGGACGTCCGGCAGATCCTCCATCTCGAGCATGATGTTTTCTTCGAGCGCGTCCTGTATCTTCGCGTTCAAATCAAGAATCGGCAGTTGCAGAAGCTGGATGGCTTGCTGCAATTGCGGCGTCATTGTCAGCGTTTGCCCGAGTTTTAGCTGCAGCGAAGGTTTCAACATGAACGGATGGTTCCGGTGCCTCTCAATCTGCGTTCGATTCTGCGCGGTGCAATCAAACTTCGCAGAATCGTTACAGCCCTCCGTTGAGTTTGCCTCAGAGTTTGAACTCCTGTCCGAGATACACCTCTCGTACGTGCTGATTTTCCAGTATCTCGGCCGGCGAGCCTGATGCGATCAGGCTTCCGTCACTCAGTATATAGGCTCTGGCGCAAATTCCGAGCGTTTCCCGGACATTATGGTCAGTAATCAGCACGCCGATGTCGCGTTCACATAAGTGTCTGATTATGCGTTGTATGTCGAGAACGGATATCGGGTCGACGCCAGCGAAGGGTTCATCGAGCAGGACGAACAGCGGGTTCGCGGCCAGTGCGCGGGCAATCTCCACACGCCGCCGCTCGCCGCCGGACAGGCTGATGCCCAGGCTCGTGCGCACTTGACCGACGTGAAGCTCGGCCAGCAGTTTTTCGAGTTCCTCTTCACGGCCGGCGCGGTCGAGATCATTGCGGTTCTCCAGGATTGCGAGGATATTCTGCTCGACCGTCAGTTTGCGGAATATCGATGCCTCCTGAGGGAGGTAACCAAGCCCGATTTTTGCGCGACGATGCATCGGCAGGACCGTGAGGTCCTGCCCGTCGAGCAGGATTTTGCCTTTGTCGGCGACGATCAGACCGACGATCATATAAAATGCGGTGGTCTTGCCGGCTCCATTCGGCCCCAGCAGCCCGACGACTTCACCGCTTTTTATTTCCAGAGACAGGCTCTTGACGACTTTGCGGAGTTTGTAGCTCTTTGAGATATCCTGAACACTGAGGATGCTCATGGATTTCCTTCTCCGGCTTTCTGCTCGTCGTCGCTAACAGCCTGTTCTTTGCCGATCGCGGCCGCATTCGGCGGCGTGTAGGTGATTTTCACTCTACCATCGCCGTCGCCGGTCGATCGTGCACTGATACGTTGCTCTTTGATGTTGTAAACGAGAAAGCTCGAAGATATCTGGTTGCCGCCTTCGGTGATCGTCGCGTCGCCGGAAAACTCGATTACGCCCGCCTCGAGATCGTAGCGAAGAGTACCTGCTTCGGCGTAGGTGACTTCGTCGCTGCCGGGCCGCTTCATCTCGAACGTCGCCGGCGTTCCTGCGATCGTCGCAAATTTGAGCTCGTGATTTATGAATTGCAGGTCTGCAGAGTCGCATTCGATGTGTCCGTTCTCGACGTCAATGATGACGTTGCCTGAGAAATGCCATACGCTGTCTTGAAAATCGAGTTTGCTGGCGCGACCCTCGTCCGCCTCAATGCCGATATTGCCCTGGGTCAGCCGGAGACCACGAAACATCAGCATCGAATTCTTGCCGTCGTAGTCGGTAGAATCGGCGTCGAGCGATATGGGCAGGCGCAGGGTGGTGAGTTGCGCCGCCGCGACGCCGGGCAACAGGAGGAGAAGCAGCAAAAGGCCAGAAAAATTCATGAATGCATCATATCAGTTGCGTTACGGCATAAATTTGCCACTGACATTGGACTTCAATTCGATATGGTTGTCCTGCAGCGATGCTAGCATGCCGGTCGCCGTGATACTTCGGGCGCCGATACGGATCTGCACACGTGCGTCAGTTTCAGCGCGGTAATTTTCTGGATCCAGCTCAAGGAATTCGGTGCGAATCTCGGTGTCTCTGCCGCCGTTTGAACTGATAGCCACGACATGGCCTCGCAAGAGGATGCGCTGGTCATTCGGCAAGATCGTCGCGGTGTCGGCCTTGATGCTCCAGGGTACATTGCTGTCCGGCGAGTAACGGACCTGCACGACCGTGAATTCGATACTCTCGTCCTCTTTCTGCTCTGCATATTCGGCCCGGATTTCGTAGAGTGCATGGCCGTCGGATCCGGTGCCGAGGATGCGCGCTGATTTCAGATAATAGCCACGATAGACGGGATTGAGCGGCAACTCACGATCACTGTCGTGGCTGTCGAATCGCGACAGATACCAGCTGCCTAGCGTAGCGGCGGCCAGGACGATGAACACGACAATGCTGCGCGGGCTCACGACGGGTCGCCTCGCCGCGCATTCAATACCAGTTCGCAGACTTCTCGCACGGCGCCGTTGCCCCCGCTGGCCGAAGTCGTGTAATCGCACGCGGCGCGTACTGCGCCAACGGCGTTAGCCACAGCGATCGAGTAGCCGACTTTTTGCAAGATATCCAGGTCCGGGATGTCGTCGCCCACGTAAGCGCACTCTGACTCGCGAATGCGGAGCCCGGTGATCAGATCATCAAATGCGCTGACCTTGTCGCTGCAGGCAAGGATGACGTGAGTGACGCCGAGTTCGGCCATGCGCTGCTCAACGGCCCCCGAGCGCCGGCCACTGACGACCGCAACCTCGATGCCACCGGCAAGAAGTTGCCGAATTCCGTAACCGTCCTGCGTGCAGAAAGCCTTGGATTCGATGCCGTCGCTGGACAAATAAAATCGACCGTCAGTCAAGACGCCGTCGACGTCGAATGCGACCAGCCGAATATTCCGCAGTCGTTCTTGAATCGCCGCGGTACTCACACGATTCCCGCCCGGAACAGATCGTGAATGTTTAGTGCTCCAATCAGGCGCTTGTCCTCATCGACAACCAGCAGCGACGTGATCTTGTTTTCGTCGAGAACGTGCACAGCTTCAGCGGCCAGTACGTTGGCCGTCGTTGTCTTGCATTCTGTGTGCATTACGTTGCTCATCTTCATCGTATGAACATCGACTCCGTCGTCGAGTGCGCGACGCAGATCGCCGTCGGTGAAAATGCCAAGAATCCGCTGGTTCTCATCGACGACAGCCGTCATGCCCAGTCCCTTTTGCGTCATTTCCATGAGGCCGTCGCGAAGCCGGACATCCGGCCGGACCATCGGTATTTCATCGTCGCTGCGCATGACGTCGCTGACACGTAACAACAATCGCTTGCCGAGACTGCCGCTTGGATGTGAACGCGCGAAGTCCTCGGCCGTGAATCCGCGGTGCTTCAAAAGAGCAACGGCCAGGGCATCACCCATCGCCAATGTTGCTGTCGTGCTGGCTGTCGGCGCGAGGTTCAACGGGCACGCTTCTTCGGTCACTGCAACATTGAGGTGTGCGTCGGCCGCCTTGGCCAGAGTCGAATCGCTATTTCCGGTGATTGACACCAACCTGGCGCCCATGCGCTTGACGAGTGGCAGGATGGTCACAATTTCCTCGGTCTCTCCCGAATAAGAAACCGCAAGCAGCAAATCCTGGTTCGTGATCATGCCGAGGTCACCATGGCTGGCCTCAGCCGGGTGCATGAAAAATGCCGGGGTGCCGGTACTCGCCAGCGTTGCAGCGATCTTGCCGGAGATGTGGCCGGACTTTCCCATCCCGGTGACAACCACGCGGCCCGGCGTAGCAATGCACAGGCGGCATGCGGCAGCGAATTCGCTATCGAGCCGCGATCGCAGCTGATCCACGGCGCGTGACTCGATCCCGAGTACTTCGCGCGCGAGGTCAAGCAGCTCCTCATCTGTCAGGTTTTCGGGCACGTGCAGGCCTCAGAATGTGCTATGCAGGTATTTTAAACGTTTTGTACGATAACGTAGGAAATGAATGCCACATAGGCGATAAGCAAAGCGCCGCCTTCGACCCTGGACAGCTCGCTTTTGCCGTCGTAGTCGTAGGTCATCGCAAACAGCACCAGCGTGAATGCGACCATGACGAAAATATGCAGGGACAAAACCGACGGTGCGAGCGGTGCGGGAGCGATCGTTGCGGCAACACCGATGACGGCGAGCAAATTGAAAATGTTCGACCCGACAATATTGCCGATCGCAAGTCCGTACTCGCCCTTCAAGGCGCTGACGAGCGATACCGCAAGCTCCGGCACGCTGGTACCGAGAGCGACGAGAGTGATGCCGATCACGACGTCGCTGACGCCGAGCGTGCGCGCAATATCGATAGCGCCGTCCACCAGCAGTGCGGCGCCGCCAAGCAGCGTGGCGAGACCCAGCACGAACCAGATCAGGGCCATTTTCATCGGGACATGCTGCGGAATTTCAGCCTCGAAATCGCGCTTGATCGGGTCATTCACCGCTGAGTGCATGCCGAGTCGCGCCAGCCAGATCATCACGATGACGAGTCCCGTCAGCATGACCAGCCCGTCAATGCGAGACAGATACGAATCAAGGAATAACGACACCGTGAGCAGCGTCACGGCCAGCAACGCTGGCATCTCACGGCGCAAGGTTGCCGAGCGCAGCTTGATCGGGCGAATGACAGAGACACAGCCCAGTACCAGGCCGATATTGCAAATATTAGAGCCGATTGCATTACCGATCGCGAGGCCTGGTTCCCCGCGACTGGCGGCCACGACCGACACAAGAATCTCTGGCGCGGATGTGGCAAACGCAACGATCGTCAAACCAATCAACAGCGGAGCTATGCCCAGGTTGCGGGCCGCCGCTGCAGCGCCATGCACAAACCGGTCTGCACCCCAGACCAGGAGTACGAAGCCGCCAATTACTTCGAGGATATCGCCACGCATAAAGCAGTCGTTCTGATGATTATCGGCTCAAACCGGAACCCGATCGACGGGCCCTCAGGGCCCGCGGGCCGGCTATCATACACAATCGGCGTCCCGCATTGGGAAGCCTCATGATTTATGGTTAAATTGCGTGCCCGGAAAAGATGCTGGCAATACTGCAATGGAGCCATCCGAGATCGCCCGCCTTATCGAGGCCAATTTCGATAACGCGAATGTCACGGTCACAAGTGACGACAATACCCATTTCGAAGCACTGGTAATTGCCGCCGAATTTGAGGGCGTACGGCCACTCGCCCGGCATCAGCTCGTGTACAAGAGCCTTGGTGCTCTGGTTGGCAATGAAATTCACGCGCTTTCTATCCGGGCCTTCACGCCCGCGGAATTGCGGCAACAAGATCGCGAGGATTAGTGCTTCGTGGACAAACTGCTGATCGAGGGTGGCACGGCGCTGGCGGGTGAGGTTCGCATCTCGGGCGCAAAAAATGCGGCGTTGCCGATATTAGCCGGGACGCTGCTAGCCACCGAACCAGTGACCGTGAGCAACGTTCCACACCTCAATGATGTGACAACGACGATTTCGCTGTTACAGACAATGGGTGTCCAGGTAACGGTAGACGAAAACCTGCGCGTTGAAGTCGATGCCAGCGATGTCCGGAATCGCACAGCGCCGTACGAACTCGTCAAGACGATGCGTGCATCGATACTTGTGCTCGGTCCGTTGGTCGCGCGTTTCGGCGAGGCTGACGTATCTCTGCCTGGCGGCTGCGCGATCGGTGCGCGTCCGGTCGATTTACATATAGCGGGCTTGCAGGCCATGGGCGCCGATGTGTCCGTCGAGAACGGCATTATCAAGGCGCGAGCGGATCGTCTAAAGGGTGCACATATCGTTTTCGATACCGTGACCGTGACCGGAACCGAAAACCTGCTCATGGCGGCGGTCCTCGCCGACGGGGAGACCGTGCTTGAAAACGCCGCTCGCGAGCCGGAAGTCATCGATGTCGCGAATTTTCTGATTTGTCTCGGCGCTCGCGTGCAGGGTGTCGGCAGCAGCACTATTACCGTACAGGGCGTCGAGCGACTCGCTGGCGGGGAGTTCGAGGTGTTGCCGGACAGGATTGAAACCGGTACCTATCTTGTCGCGGCGGCGATGACAGGTGGATGTATCAAGGTTCTCGATGCGGCGCCGAAAACACTCGAGGCGGTGCTCATCAAGCTCGCGGAAGCCGGTGCTGCCATCGAGACGGGTGATGACTGGATCGAGCTGGACATGCGCGGGCAGCGGCCGAGGTCCGTCGATATTCGCACGGCGCCATACCCTGCTTTTCCGACTGACATGCAGGCGCAGTTTTGTGCACTCAATGCAGTGGCTGAAGGTGTTGGGACGATAACGGAAACAGTGTTCGAGAACCGCTTCGCGCATGTGCTTGAGTTGCAGCGCATGGGCGCGGATATTCAACTTGAGGGAAACACGGCAATTTGCACGGGTGTCGACACGCTGATGGCGGCTCCGGTCATGGCCACGGATCTCAGGGCGTCGGCCAGCCTGGTCCTCGCAGGGCTGGCGGCAAAAGGGGAAACCCTCGTCGATCGCATCTATCACATCGATCGTGGCTATGAACGAATCGAGGAAAAACTGCAGGTGCTCGGCGCGAAAATTCGCCGCGTACCGGGCTAGCAGGAAAGTGGGGTCGAACCGCAGTTTTTTCACAGGAAACAGCGATCGAGCCAAGCTTGTCAGGAAAATCTGCGGTTCGACCCCACTTTCAGGAAAATCTGCGGTTCGACCCCACTTTCCTCAGGGACGCTCGCCGGCCACAACGGTCGTGCGAAACTGTTGGCCGTCGCGCCACGCAACGACGTCGACCGAGTCGCCGGGATTTGTGCCTGCGACCAGCAATCGCGCCTGTCGTTGCGACAAAATAGGTTCTCCGTTGACCGAAAGAATCACGTCGCCACTTTTAAGATTGGCCATCGCGGCCGGACTGCCTGGATAGACACCGATAAGCAGGATGCCGACGTTGGCGTCGAGACCCAGGGCGGTTCGCTCGGCATTGGTCAAATCGTCGGGCTCCAGCCCCAGGTAGCCGCGAATGACACGGCCATTTTTCTTGATTTCCTCGACCACGCCGCGAACGAGGTCGATCGGAATTGCAAAGCCGATGCCCTCGGTACCGGGGTCTTGTGCCAGAATGGCCGTGTTGATGCCAACAAGTTCGCCTTTACTGTTGATCAGTGCGCCGCCCGAATTGCCGGCGTTGATTGCTGCGTCGGTCTGGATGAAGTTCTCGAAAGTGGCGAGCGTCAGAAGTCCGCGCCCGGTTGCACTGACAATACCCTGCGTAACCGACTTGGTTAGGCCGTACGGATTGCCGATGGCGAGCACGACATCTCCGCTACGCAGTTGCGACGATCGCCCGAGACGAATAGCGGGCAGCACGCCGAGATCGACTTTCAGCAATGCCACGTCTGTCTCGGCGTCGACACCCACAAGCTCGGGTTCGGCGATGCGCCCGTCGCTCAGTTGAATGCGGATTTCGGCAGCGTCGGCTATGACGTGGTAGTTCGTCACGAGGTAGCCGGCCGGATCGATAATGACAGCGGAGGCATAACTCGTGGTAACCCGGAAGCGAGTGGGATCGGTCCCTGCGGCACTGTCCTCCACCAGCCTCTTCGTGTAGACATTAGCAACGGCAGGAGCGCTGATATCCACAGCGTCGGCATAACTTACCGGGCCGTCGTTCTGTCCCGTGCCGGCCGTTGGCAGCAGCTCCGGACGGATGAGTACTACGACAAAGGCGACCGCCAGACCGACGACGATCGACTGCAAAAGAAACACGAGCGCTGATCTCAAACCGGCCACGATGGGTCTCTGCTTGCCTTGACTGTTCACACCTGGTTGCTGGCCAATTTGAATGACGCCCGTGTATAATGCGCCATTGGTTCCGCACCAAGTCCCGAAAAACCGCCATCCTGACGGCAAAGCGGGTCTGCTGCAAATCTACCGGTACCGAAACTAAGCAAAAGCGCGCTGATAATACAGGCCGTGACCAGAACGCAACGAGCTAATACCAAGGCATGGGCATCCTGACAAGACCACCCCCCAGAACATGTGAGTGATGCAACAGGTTGCCGCGGCCAGAGTAGCGAGTGCCGTTCACCCGACCTTGACCAGCTAACGTATGGGAGTGCCCGATGACCGAAAACGACGTTGACCACAAAAGACGTCATTTTCTTACTGTTGCAACCGTTGTGACCGGCGTGGTCGGCATAGGCTTCGCGTCGATTCCGTTTCTGTCCTCGTTGAAGCCGAGCGCCAGGGCGCAGGCGCTCGGAGCGCCCGTTGAGGTGCCGATTGGTTCACTGCAGCCCGGCGAATTGATTCGGGTTCTGTGGCGCGGCAGGCTGGTATTCGTGCTCAGGCGGACCGAGGAAATGCTGGCGAGCTTGTCGGACAATACCGGCGATCTCAAGGACCCGAACTCCGAGGAGAAGGACCAGCAGCCCATTTATGCGACCAACGAGTATCGTTCCGTCAAGCCCGAGTTCCTTGTTGTTGAAGGCTCATGCACGCATCTCGGCTGCGCGCCACTTGAGGATTTCGAAATTCGGCCGGCCGAAAACTGGAACGGTGGGTTCTTCTGTCCCTGTCACGGGTCGAAATTCGATCTGGCGGGGCGCGTCTATAATGGCGTTCCAGCGCCGACGAACCTGCGGATTCCGCCGCACCGGTTTGTCCGGGACGATTTGATTCTGATTGGGCAGGATACGGGAGCAGCTTGATGGCGAGGATTGAGGCTGAAGTCGGCACGCCAAAGGGCGGATTGTTGCGTTGGATCGACGATCGTTTTCCGTTATCGGAAACCATGCGCTATCACATAACGGAATACTACGCGTCCAAAAATTTCAATTTCTGGTACGTGTTTGGCGTGCTCGCAATGGTGGTGCTGGTGATTCAGGTCGTATCCGGCATTTTTCTGACGATGAATTACAAGCCATCCGCGGCAGAAGCCTTTGCATCGGTCGAGTACATCATGCGCGATGTCGAAATGGGCTGGTTGATCCGTTACATGCATTCGACGGGTGCGTCGTTCTTTTTTATCGTCGTCTATCTGCATATGTTTCGTGCGATGCTTTACGGGTCGTACAAAAAACCTCGTGAACTCATCTGGATAATCGGCATGTTGATTTTCTTCGTGCTAATGGCCGAGGGGTTTGCCGGTTACCTGTTGCCCTGGGGTCAAATGTCCTACTGGGGAGCGCAAGTCATCATCTCGCTGTTTGGCGCAATACCCGTCATCGGCGACGCACTGGTGGAATATATTCGCGGCGACTACTCGATTTCCGACATCACCCTCAATCGCTTTTTTGCGCTGCATATCATCGTCCTGCCGCTTGCACTGATTGGCCTCGTGTTTGTGCATATTGTCGCGTTGCACGAAGTCGGATCGAATAATCCCGACGGGGTCGAAATCAAGGAACACAAAGGACCCAACGGCATCCCGCTGGACGGCGTGGCGTTCCATCCGTACCACACCAGCAAAGATCTTGTGGCGATCATAATATTTCTAATGTTTTTTTCGGCGGTGATTTTCTTTGCGCCGGAAATGGGCGGCTATTTTCTGGAACACGCAAATTTCGAGCCCGCCAATATGCTGGCCACGCCCGAGCATATCGCGCCGGTCTGGTACTTCACGCCGTTTTATGCGGTCTTGCGCGCGGTGCCGGACAAGCTCTGGGGCGCTATTTTGATGGGTGGGGCCGTACTGCTGCCGATGTTCCTGCCGTGGCTGGATCGCTCGAGAGTCAATTCCATTCGCTACCGCGGCTGGCTGTACAAGGTGGCGCTGACTTTGTTTACAGTCAGCTTTGTCGCTCTGGGGTGGCTCGGAATGCAGCCCGCCGACCGCGTTTTCGTGCTGGCCGCAAGAATTTTCTCGGTGATCTATTTCGCATTTTTCCTGCTGATGCCGTATTACACCAGCATCGACAAAACCAAGCCTGTCCCGGAGAGGGTGGTCTACCGTGCTTAAACTTAACACGGTCGCCAGATTCATCGTTGTTGCGGCGTGCCTCGTTGCCACACAAAGTGTTGCGATCGGCGCCAGCGAAATTCAATTGCAAGAAGCGAACATCGATCCCGAAAATATTGCGTCACTTCAGCGCGGCGCCCGCAATTTCATGAACTATTGTTCCGGCTGTCACTCCGCTCAATACGTGCGCTACAAGACGATTGGCAAGTACCTCGAATTGTCGGAAGATCAGCTGATCGACAACCTCATGTTCAACGCTGCGAATACATTTGAGACAATTAATGTAGCGATGCCGGCGGACTCCGCAGAGCGTTGGTTCGGTAAGACGCCACCGGATTTGTCGTTACGGGCTCGAGCGAAGGGTGCGGATTACATTTACAGCTTTCTCAAGGGATTTTACGTGGATCCCAACAGCCCGACCGGCGTCGACAACATCGTTCTCAGTGGCACAAGCATGCCGCATATTCTTTGGGAGTTGCAGGGTTTTCAGGCGGCAATTTATTCAGAAAACATTGTCGATAGTGTGACATCCCTCGAGTTTGAGGGTTTTGAACAGGTAACGGCGGGATCGATGAACGCCGAGGAGTACGATGACTTCGTACGCGACACTGTGAACTTTCTTGCGTACATCACGGAGCCGATCCGATCGGAACGCCGCAGACTTGGAGTCTGGGTGCTGATGTTCCTCTTGTTTTTCCTGATCATCGCGACGATGCTAAAAAAACAAATTTGGAAGGACGTCAGCTGACTACAACCACGGGGTGTATTCCGCAATTCGGGAGTGCTTCTCGGGAACCGGATGCGGAGTTCAATTAACACGCGTCGAAGTGACAAGTTTTCAATTGCAATATTTTTGAGGGATCGAAGCATGGCAGTAATAGTCAATAGGCGGTCCGTGATGACGTTGTTTTCACGACCTACGGACATACACAGTCATCGTACACGGCTGGTCCTTGCCGAAAAGAACATCAACATTGAGATCAATAACATATCGGGCTCGGAGTTGCCGGAAGACCTCATGGATCTCAATCCATATCACTCGGTTCCGACTCTGGTCGACCGCGACCTGACCTTGTACGATTCGCGCGTCATTGTTGAATATCTCGACGAGCGCTTCCCGCATCCGCCGCTGATGCCGGTGGATCCGGTCACCCGCGCACAATTTCGCCTGGCGTTATTTCGCATCGAGACGGACTGGTACTCATTGGCCGAGGAAGCTGATACGGGCGATGGCAAGCTCAGCAGCAAGTCGAGAAAGTTGCTTCGCGAGAGCATTCTGCAAAGCGCCGAATTATTTGATGCAAAACCGTATTTCCTGAGTGATGAGTTTTCACTGGTGGACTGCACCATCGCGCCGATCCTCTGGCGCCTCGGCGTATACGGCATCGAGATTGGCGGCCGGGGTGAAGCGATCGAAGGCTACATGCAGCGCGTGTTCGCGCGTCGCTCGTTCCAGCAAAGCCTGACTGAGCTTGAGCAGGAGATGCGTCTGTAGCAGCGGCCTCAATAATACCCGCAGTCGCGAGACCGCCCGGCGGGGCTTATGTCATGTCCCAGGAAGATCTCGCGATCGGTGTTAAGCTATGGCACACAGCGACGCTATTGCTCAGGATTGAAGCCGTTGTCGAATTCAAGTCGATCGAAGAGACCTTACCTCATACGTGCGATGCACGAATGGATGGTCGACAATGGCCATACGCCGCACATCGTCATTGACGCTTCGGTCGACGGTGTCCGCGTGCCGCGGGAGCACGTCAAAGACGGCAAAATAATCCTTAATATCAGCGACACTGCGGCTCACAATCTCAAGCTCACCAATAACGCCGCAAGTTTTCGCGCGAGATTCAGCGGTACACCCTTCGACGTCTGGGTGCCGATGCGCTCGGTACTCGGTATTTATGCCCGCGAGACAGGGCGGGGCATGATCTTCTCCCATGACTCGGGTAGCCCTGATCATCGCGTCTCGGTTGATGGTGATACTACGCGATCGCGGCCACACTTGAAGATCGTCAAGTGAGAGCTGCTTGCAACAACGGGTCTGCACGCCGTATCGCACCAACAGAGCACCCCTCAACAAGCTGTTAGTCCGTCGCCGCTTCGGCCGGCAATGCTGTGTCGATGAGATCGCACAGGCAGTGAATGACCACCAGGTGTACTTCCTGAATGCGTGCCGTTCGTGTGGCCGGGACTCGAATCTCAACGTCATTCTCCGAGTACATACCGGCCATGCTCCCGCCGTCACGTCCGGTGAGTGCCACGACCTTCATGCCGAGTTCGTGTGCCGCCGTGATTGCGCGGCACACATTTTGCGAATTACCCGATGTGGAAATCGCGAGTAGCACGTCCTGAGCCTTGCCCAGTGCACGTACTTGCTTGCTGAAAATTTCTTCGTAGGCGTAGTCGTTGCTGATTGACGTCAATGTCGAACTGTCGGTCGTCAGCGCCATCGCCGCGAGTCCCGGACGCTCCATTTCAAAGCGATTCAGCAGCTCGGAAGAAAAATGCTGTGCGTCGGCCGCCGAGCCACCGTTACCGCAGCTTAATATTTTGCCCCCTTCGAGCAATGAAGTACTCATGATGGCGCCAGCCGCTGCGATGCTTTCGCCAAGTTCAGCAGCCGATTTTTCCTTGAGCGCAATGCTTTCAGCGAAGTGCTCGCGAACTCGAGTCACGGGGTCCATGTTTGCTCCAGCAGGTTATCCGGTCGTGCGATTCTATCAGCCGGCCGCGCCGGTACTCCGTCAATATTACCTTCACCGGCTACCAGGACGGAATGCATCGACGAGCCATTCGATCGAAATACGGTTATTCGCATCCCGATCGACGCCGACAACGTCGAAACGCGTGCTGTGGCGCTGATAAAAAGGGGAGGAGGCCAGAAATACTGCTGCCGCTTTGGCGAGCTTTCTCTGCTTGTGCGGACCGACCGTGAACGCTGCACGCCCGAATCGATTTGGCGCACGGTAGCGAACTTCGACAAATACGAGACATTCGCCCGCGAGCATGATCAGATCGATTTCACCGAGACGGCAGCGAAAATTTCGACGGACCGGCTTCAGGCCGCGACGTCGCAGGAACCGAAATGCGAGTTGTTCCGCTTCGTTTCCTAGAGTTCGCGTGTTGGCTCGTACCACGGCTGCGAATCTTCATCTTCGGTCGGCAGCAAGTGGCCATCCACGCCGATATCCTCTATCGGTACGCTGACCTGACCGGAATCCGGAAGCGCTACCGGCTCGCCACGCTGGAATTCGGCCCACGCCAGGCGTCGGTGTACGCGTCCGTCACCGTCCAGGTAGAGCTGCCCGGTAGCACCGTCGATTTCCGGCATCGGACCGCTGCGAACCGCGAACAATGGCGCAACCAGATGAAAGGCGTCATAGCCCATGGCGTGCAAGCGCCCGAGCCGCCGCTCTTCAGGCCAATACCTGCGATATAACTCGGGCAAATATTTAATCCAGCTTTGCGGCGCGATGACCCATGGTGTATCGGCAAACATGACGCCGTTCAAGTCCGTATTCGAGCGGCCGTCCATCGAATTAATGGATGATGTCGAGTACACGGGCAGGTCGCCGGAATAATGAAATTTGAGTTGTGCCTTGAGCAAGCGGCCAGCCGGCGCGTCGGCGGCGAGAAACACGAACTCCGCATCCTGGCGGCGGCGTGGATCGAATTGCAACGGTCCTCCAATATTGGCTCGCATGCGCTGATAACGGCGCACGCTGCCCGATAGCGCCATCAAGCCTTCGATGGCCGTGGAGAAATCCTGGTCGCCGGGTGTGTAGTAGCGGGCATCGAGCAGTGTTCCGCCATTCGATTCGAAGCGTTGCGAGAAGCTCGACAATACGCGCCGTCCCCAACGGTTGTTCGGTACCAGCGCCACGGCTCTCGCGTGGCCATCGGCCAGCGCGCGTTCGGCCGCGGAGGCTGCTTCATCCTCGGGCGCGAGCGCAAATTGATACAAGCCCGGCGGCGCAAGGGTTTCATCCGGCAGGTAATTGAGGGTCAACACCGGGACCGGCACGAGTATGTCGTTTGCCAGAGTTGAAACGTTGTTTCTCAGCAGTGGACCAACAACGAATTCTGCGCCGCCGTCAACCGCCGCCGAATACGCAGCGCTCGCACCGCCCTCGGCGTTGACGTCGTAGATGTTGACAGTCTGCCGGTCGTCCAGGCCACCAGCGGCCGCAAAGTAGGCGCCGAGAAAACCGTTCTGAATGGCCTTGCCCGCGCTCGCGGTAGGTCCCGACAATGGCAGCAACAGTGCAATCCGTCGCGGATACTCAAGCAGCTCGCCTTGCGGCAAATCCATTTCATCAATGATTTTCATCGCCGGATGTCCGCGATGCTCATCACGCCAGCGCCTGACACCGTTGCTCCAGCCGATGCCCTGCTGACCCGTGGTTGCGGCCAGCGATCCCAGTGTCAGCCATCCACTGAGTAACGGATTCACGGCTGTCTCAACCGCTTCGCGAAGCAACTTCGGGTTACTGTCAGTGAGCCCCTGCCACAGATGCTCGCGATTTCTTGCGATACTTTGCCTGCTCCCGAGCCACGTCTCCCGATGCATCAACAGTTGAATGGCTCGAGTGGGATCACCAATTTGAAACCATGCGTCAGCCCGCAAAGATTCAATGCGCAGCCTGCGTTCCAGTGTCAGCAACTCACGGCTCAGCGCTTCCAGGATTTCCAGCGCATCGTCCGGATTGCCCGCATGGATCGACAGCGCCGCAGAGTTGGCGCTCCACAGCCACAGAAGGTCGCCGCCCGCCGGTCGTGACACGGTTCGAAATGCGTTGCGGGCACGTAGCGCATCACTGGCGTCCAGCCACTGTTCGACCGCAAGCAAGGTCAGGCGATCGCGTTCGGCGGAGCTGGCATTCGTGGCAAGGCTGATGTAAATGTCGGCAGCCTCTGCATGCCCGCCATTGCGCGCGAATCGCTCGGCGCGAGCTTCTGACGGTCGTCCGCTCCAACCTCCACCGCCTGTTGTCCCACATGCGGATAGCGCTAATGACGTTAGTATCATTACTGCAATGCTTGCCAGCAAGCGCTGATGACGGGCAGGATGTCTTCGATATCTCATGATTTTGAAAGTTGATGCGGGCTGGAGTCCGGAGCCATATGAGCGGCACACTTTTTATCGTGGCAACACCGATCGGCAATCTCGACGATCTGTCTCAGCGGGCGCGCCAGACGCTCGCCGAAGTGGATCTCATTGCCGCCGAGGATACCCGCCACACCGGGCGATTGCTATCGCATTTCGGGATCAAAACGCCGCAATATGCTCTGCATGACCACAACGAAAAACAGGCCGTATCGAGGCTTATGGAAAAGCTGGGGCAGGGCATTTCCGTTGCACTGGTCAGCGATGCGGGCACGCCGCTGGTCAGCGATCCCGGTTATCGTCTGGTTCGCGCTGCACATGCCCAAGGTATTGACGTGTCGCCGGTGCCAGGGGCATGTGCCGTAACGGCCGCGCTATCAGCGGCGGGCTTGCCGACGGATCGATTCTGCTTCGAAGGATTCCTGCCGTCGAAAAGAGCTGCGCGCCGGGAGTTATTGACACGGCTTGCGACTGAACAACGCACGCTCGTGTTTTACGAGTCCGTGCATCGCATCGTTGACGGCCTCGCGGACCTCGCTGATATTTTTGGCCGGGAACGGCCCGCATTTGTTGGCAGGGAACTCACCAAACTGCATGAGCAATGCGTGCACGCGAGCCTGGGTGAGTTGTGCGATTCGCTGCACGACGGCAGCATCGCAATGAAGGGCGAATTCGTCATCGTTGTCGCCGCTGCGCAAGCCGATGACCCGTCGTCTGTTGATATCGACCGACTGCTGGTTGAACTCGTCGAGGTACTGCCTGGCAGAAAGGCGGCGGCGATTGTGGCGAAGGTCACGAACGGCAAGCGTAACGCGCTGTACCAGCGCATGCTGGAGTTGACGAAATCGCGCTGAAGCCACAAATTTCGTGCCTGCCGGGGGTCTGCGAAGCCGGAATTCTTTTACTGTCGTGCAGACTCCCAAGGCGAAAATGGCGTAGAATCCGCGTCCGGGAAAACCGGAGTTGGCCAGACAACCGCTGTAGCGCTGGACGTTGCAGAGGAAAGTCCGGGCTCCTTCGGACAGGGCGCCAGGTAACTCCTGGAGGGCGCGAGCCCATGGAAAGTGCCACAGAAAACAGACCGCCGGCTCATGCCGGTAAGGGTGAAAAGGTGCGGTAAGAGCGCACCGCGCGACTGGTAACAGGCCGCGGCACGGCAAACCCCGCCCGGAGCAAGACCAAATAGGGGAGTAGGCGGCTCGTCCGCACCGCCGGTTCCGAGCGGACTCCCGGGTAGGTTGCTAGAGGCGACCGGTGACGGCCGTCCCAGATGAATGGTTGTCGAGTACAGAACCCGGCTTATTGCTGGCTCCGGTTTTCCCACCTCGACGCTGTCGCAACAATTGCTATGAGAATTGCTGCGACCGCTTGCAAATAAAAGCGTCCGAATCAGCAATTTACGATTTGTCCTGAGGCATGGCAAACGCGTTGCGCACGCGCCCCGCGGCGCGCGCAGC
Source organism: Pseudomonadota bacterium (assembly GCA_022560695.1). Lineage (GTDB taxonomy): Bacteria > Pseudomonadota > Gammaproteobacteria > Steroidobacterales > Woeseiaceae > UBA1847. The sequence continues at coordinate 57,450 of JADFSP010000003.1, read as the reverse complement.
AGTTGTCGGCATCACGGTCTGTCGGCGTTTACCGACCTATTCTTAAGTGTTCCTCGAAGAACAAGCGCTAACTACCTGATTTTTCTGGCGCGACCGATGCCACAATTCGCCCGAATTGAGCCATCAAATTGCCCCTAAGTCCCTGTACAACAACAACTAATCGTCGACACTGGTTGACGCTTCGGAATGTCGCACCTATAGTGTTGAAAAGTGGAAAAAAGTGGGAGGAAATGGGCTTCATTTCCGGAATTCGCGCCAGAAGAGCGAAACCGGGGTCGTCCGATTATCCGTGTTTCGAGGAGCCACCAACGTCACGCTGGACGCCAAGGGGCGTATGGCAATGCCGACCCGGTATCGGGAGCAGATTGCTGCGCGTTGCGATGGCCAGATCGTGGTGACCGTGGACAAGGATTACTGCCTCCTGATTTATCCGTTTCCCGATTGGGAAGAACTGGAGCGCAAGCTCGTTCGACTGCCCAGCATGAACAAGATCGCGCGCCGCATATTGCGCATTATGGTCGGTTATGCGACCGAGGTCGACATGGACACGAACGGGCGGATCTTGTTGTCACATGAACTCCGGGACTTCGCGGGGCTGGACAAGCAGGCGATTTTGCTGGGGCAGGGCAACAAGTTCGAACTTTGGGATGAAAAACGCTGGATCGAAAAACGGGATGCCTGGTTGAGTGAGGACGAAGACATGAATCTTCCACCCGAACTCGAATCGCTCTCGTTCTGAGCAGCAGGCGTGCTGATGAGCAGCAACGAGCATGTGCCGGTGCTGCTGGGGCCGGTCCTTGATGGGCTGAGCATAAAAGCCGGTGGCATATACATTGACGGAACGTTTGGTCGCGGGGGGCACAGCAAGGCAATTCTCGAGCGATTGAATGCAAACGGCCGGTTAGTAGCGATCGACCGTGATCCGCAGGCGATCACATCGGTACCCGAGGTGCTGCGGGATGATCCGCGGCTCGAATTGATAAGGGGCGAATTTGCGCAACTTGAGACAATCGTTGGTGAGATGCAGCTCGCCGGAAAAGTCGACGGATTTCTCCTTGACCTCGGAGTCTCCTCACCACAGCTGGATGAAGCCGGGCGAGGCTTCAGCTTTCTTCGCGACGGACCGCTGGACATGCGAATGGACCCGGATTCGGGCGTCAGCGCAGCAAAGTGGCTGGCGACCGTGGGTGAAAAGGAATTGAAACGCGTCCTCAAAACACTGGGTGAGGAACGATCGGCCGCGCGCATCGCGCGCGCCATCATCGCTGCACGCGATGAGACGGCAATTACGACGACCCGGCAACTTGCCGGCATCGTCAGCGCCGCGGCGCCCGCGCGCTGGCAGAGGAAGCACCCGGCAACCAAGACATTCCAGGCCATCCGCATGGCGATCAATGCCGAACTCGAACAACTCGAGGCGGCACTTGCACAGTCGGTCGATGTGTTGCGGGAAGGTGGTCGGCTGTGTGTGATTAGTTTTCATTCGCTGGAGGACCGCATGGTCAAGCGCTTCATCCGTGATGCGTCGCGCGAGCCGGAACAATATCGAGGCATGCCGTCGATACCCGAGGCGATGCGGCCGAAATTACGGCCCATCGGCAAAGCGATTTCCGCGAGCGCCGAAGAGATCGCGCTGAACGTTCGTGCGAGGAGCGCGCATCTGCGCGTCGCAGAGCGGCTGGGATGAACTTCATGCCAAAACGACAGCCTGTCGTATTCGTGTTCGTTATGGCCGTTGTCTGTGTGTTGAGTGCGATGGCGCTCGTCTTCACGAAGCATGAATCCAGAAAACTGTTCGTCGAGCTCGAAGGCCTGACGCACCTGCGCGACGAACTGAATATCGAATGGGGCCAGTTACAGATCGAACAGAGCACATGGGCAACACATGCTCGCATCGAGCGGGTCGCAACCGATGAGCTGTCGCTGGTCCGTCCAGAGGCATCGGAAATTTACATAATTAACCGACAATGACACGCGGAGCCGAGACGAAACAACAAACTGCACGGCGATTCGCCGGCAGGTCCGCATTGGTACTGGCGTTTTTTGCCCTTGCCGCGACGTCATTGCTCGCGCGTGCGGTTCACCTGCAGGTACTCAATAAAGACTTTCTGAACCGTCAGGCGGACTCGCGCCACCTGCGCACGGAAAAAATATCGGCGCATCGGGGCACGATCACGGACCGCAATGGTGAGCCGCTCGCCATCAGCACGCCCGTCGACAGCATTTGGGCGAACCCGAAGGAGCTGGCGTCCGCGATCGACAAGGTGCCAAAACTCGCAAAAATTCTGGGCCTCGATTCGCAGACCCTGATGCGGCGCATTACCCGCAGCATGGAAAGGGAGTTCCTGTACCTGAAGCGCCACCTAAGTCCGAAAACAGCGCAGGCAGTGCTGGCGCTCAAGTTGCCCGGTGTCAATGTGCAGCGAGAATACCGGCGCTATTACCCGGCGGGAGAAGTCACGGGCCACCTGATCGGATTTACGAATATCGATGACGCCGGTCAGGAAGGGCTTGAGCTGGCATTCAACCACTGGCTTGCTGGTGAGTCCGGTTTGAAGCGCGTCCTGAAGGACAGGCTCGGCCGTTCGGTCGAGAATGTCGAAAGCATCCGGCCAGCGCGTCACGGCAAGGAGTTGCGCGCGAGTATTGATTTGCGGATTCAATACGTCGCGTATCGCACCCTCAAAGCGGCGGTACAGGCGCACAATGCCGAATCCGGATCCATCGTCGTGCTCGATGTCCGTACCGGTGAAGTGCTGGCGATTGTCAACCAGCCGACTTATAACCCGAACGATCGTTCGCAGTACTCTGCCGAGCGATACCGAAATCGCGCCATCACGGATATTTTTGAACCCGGATCGAGCATGAAGCCGTTGATTGTTGCTGCGGCGCTCGAAAGCGGTGATTACCGTCCGAGCAGCATCGTCGACACGGCGCCCGGTTACGTCGTGGTCGACGCCAAGCGGATCGAAGACCCTCGCAATCTCGGGCGCATCAGCCTGACGACAATACTGGCGCGCTCCAGTAATGTCGGTGTGACGAAACTCGCGATGTCGCTGCAACCCGAACAGTTGTGGCAAACGATGACAAAATTCGGACTCGGGTCGCTCACGGCTAGCGGCTTTCCCGGCGAATCGGCCGGCTTGCTGACTCATTACAGTCACTGGCAGCCGATCAGCCAGGCAACCCTGGCGTACGGGTATGGCGTCTCGGTTACGCCGTTGCAACTGGCGCAGGCCTTTGCTGCACTCGGCAGCGACGGCCGCATGCACCCCATTTCGCTCATCGCCGTTGAGCAAGCCGGCGACGGCGAACAGGTTCTCGCCGCCACGACGGCGATCGCCGTGCGCCGCATGCTCGAAGAAGTCGTGCGACCTGGCGGGACGGGCACGAAGGCTGCCGTGGCGGGTTACCGCGTTGCCGGAAAGACCGGCACAGCATGGAAATTCGCGGCGGGAGGATACTCCGAACACAAGTACATTTCGATTTTCGCGGGTCTGGCGCCGGCGAGCAGCCCACGACTCGCCGTGATCGTCGTTATTGATGAGCCCAGTGGTGAACTGTATTACGGCAGTGACGTCGCAGCGCCCGTGTTCGCCGACGTCATGGCGGAATCACTACGCCTGCTCGCGGTTCCACCTGATGCGCTACCGGCGCGAGATCCGGGTGGCATCTTGCAGGCAATGAGTCGATGAGCATGCCCGCCGAACAATTGACGACACAGCCGACTCTCGCAGTACTGCTGAGTGGACTGGCGGATGCGCCGGCGTGTCCACTGCTCGGCATTGCGAGCGATAGCCGGGCCCTGGCCGAAGGCTTCCTGTTTCTCGCCTGTGCGGGCCTGGACAGCCACGGGCTTGACTACGTCGAAGACGCGATCGGTGCGGGCATCGCTGCACTCGCGTTTGATTCGACAACTGCGACATCCATACCGCGTGACGTCGGCGTGCCGGTGATTGCCGTCGCCGGCCTCAAGCGGAAGCTCGGCGAGATAGCGAATCGATTCTATGGTCGTCCATCGGATCAAATACGCGTCATCGGCGTAACGGGGACGAATGGCAAGACGACAGTTGCCTGGCTTATTGCGCAGTGCCAACACCTCCTCGGGCAGAGATGCGGCTACGCAGGCACCCTGGGCTTCGGCATCGACGAACTCGAGGGTGTCGGTGGCATGACGACGCCCGACGCCGTCGAATTGCATCGTCGCCTTGCCAAATTTCGCGACGATGATGCAACGCAGGCGGCTGTCGAAATATCGTCGCATGCACTTGCGCAAAACCGCGTCGATGGTGTGCACTTCGATACGGCGATGTTTACGAACCTGAGCCGCGACCACCTTGATTACCACGGCGATATGCGCGCCTACGGTGAGGCCAAGGCGTCCTTGTTTTTGCAGTGCAGTCCGCGCCACCGAATCATCAATCTCGATTCCGAGTTCGGCACGCAGCTGGCGTCGCGTTGCGGCTCGGATGTCGTGACCGTGTCGACGAATTTCGATCGGGTGGCGAATGGTCGAACCTATGTGTTCGTGCGCTCAGTCGTTGCGAAAGAAGCCGGATCGGAAATTTCAATTCGTAGTTCCTGGGGCGACGGCCATCTGTCATTGCCGCTGCCCGGCGATTTCAATGTCGCCAATGCCGTTATCGTTCTGGCGTTGCTGCTGAACCAGGGCGTGGCGATGCAGGAGGCCTGTGAAGTCCTGTCGCACGTGGATGCGCCACCGGGCCGCATGCAGCGTGTGCCGGCGCCGTCCGCAGGGCCATCGGTGTATGTGGACTACGCACATACGCCGGGCGCGCTCGAAGCTGCGATACGGGCACTGCGACCTCATTGCCGCGGCAGACTCTGGAGCGTCTTCGGCTGTGGTGGCGATCGCGACCGTGGTAAGCGCCCTCTGATGGCGAAAATTGCAGAGCGGCGTGCCGACGAGGTCGTAATCACGAATGACAATCCGCGCAGCGAAGAACCGGAAAGCATCATCGCGGATATCGTCAGCGGCCTCTCAAATGCAGACCGGGCTACAGTCATCGAGGACCGCGCCGCTGCAATTGCCTGGACGATCAGCAACGCGGACTCCGCGGACGTCATCCTGATCGCCGGCAAGGGACACGAAAACTATCAGCTGATTGGCGACGAACGCCGCAACTTTTCCGATTTTGACGCAGCGTCCGCCAACCTGGCCGCTCGCGCAAAACGTGAGGAGGCCGGCGCATGATGACGACGCTTGCCGCCGCTGCCGAATCGATGCACGGTACCCTGCATGGTCGCGATCGCGACTTTGAAGGTGTGAGCATCGACAGCCGGACGTTGAAAAACGGCGAGTTATTCGTGGCACTGCAGGGCCCGAATTTCGATGGTCGTGACTACGTCGGACAGGTCCACGACAAGGGTGCGGCTGCTGCGGTTGTTGCGACGCTCTCCGACGACGATATCGCGCAAATTACCGTGGCGGACACGCGACTTGCCCTCGGCGAGTTAGGGGCTGCGTGGCGCCGCCGCCTGTCCACGGTCGTCGTTGGCATTACGGGGAGCAACGGCAAGACGACGCTCAAGGAATTGACGGCCGCGTGCCTGGCACAGACGGCGTCGACGTTCGCGACGCAGGGCAATCTGAACAATGACATCGGCATGCCCTTGATGTTGACGCGTATCGATGCAACGCATCGATACGCCGTTCTCGAAATGGGCGCGAATCATGCCGGCGAAATCGCCTACCTGACATCACTCGCGAGACCGGATGTCGTCGCCATCACCAATGCCGCGGCGTCACACCTCGAGGGGTTCGGCACGGTCGAAGGAGTAGCGCAGGCGAAAGGCGAGATTCTAAGCGACGACCAACGGCCCGATGTGGCAATCCTCAATGTGGACGACGATTACTTCGAGTACTGGTCGTCACTGGCCGCGGACATCAATGTCGTCAGCTTCGGCCTCGACGATGCGGCTGATGTGCGGGCTGAGAGGATTATCGACGATGCGGCGCCGACGCGATTTAAGCTGCAACTGCCCGATGATGCCGTTGAAATCACGTTGGCGCTCATTGGCACACACAATGTCAGAAACGCCTGTGCAGCGGCAGCAATCGCCCACTCGCTCGGTGTGAACGCCGTGCAGATCAAGGCGGCCCTCGAGTCCGTGCAGCCCGTCGCCGGCAGACTGCAGCCGCTTGCCGGCGTCAATGGGGCAACTCTTTACGACGACAGCTACAACGCCAATCCGTCCAGTGTTGCGGCGGCAGCCGAATTTCTTGCGGGGCTGGCGGGCGATAACTGGCTGGTACTCGGCGACATGGGCGAACTTGGTGACGCAGCGGCTCAGTTGCATTGCGAGGTTGGAGACTTTGCGAGACGTGCGGGGGTGGCGCGATTGTTTGCCGTTGGCGAACTATCGCGCAATACCGTCGATGGATTCGGTGACGGCGCCGTCTGGTTGCCGTCGATCGAGGTGCTTGTCGATACCCTGCGCGCCGAGATATCCGATGACGTCAATGTGCTGGTCAAAGGTTCGCGGTTCATGCGTATGGAGCGTGTCGTGACTGCGCTGGCGGCATCGCAGACGATGCGACGAGAGGCCTGATCGTGCTGCTGTATCTGACTAATTATCTGGCGCAGTTCGAATCGGGCTTCAATGTGTTCAACTACCTGACGATGCGCGCAATTCTTGGTGCGCTGACGGCGCTGTTGCTGTCCTTCATGCTTGGGCCGCGCATGATCGAAAGGCTGAGCCTGAACCAGGTGGGTCAGCCCGTGCGCCACGACGGTCCGGTGACGCATCTGCCGAAGGCGGGCACACCGACCATGGGTGGCGCGCTGATCCTGACCGCGATCTCCGTCAGTACCGTGCTTTGGGCCGACCTCGAAAATCGCTTCATCTGGTTCGTGTTGTTCGTCACCTTGTCCTTCGGCGTCATCGGCTACGTCGATGACTACAAGAAATTGATTCTTAAGGATCCGGCCGGCATATCGGTCGGGCAAAAGCTCTTCTGGCAGTCCGCGGCGGCGATAGTCGCTGCAGTTGCTTTGTACGTCACGGCGGCAGACGAGGCGTCGACCTCGTTATTGATTCCGTACTTCAAGAATCTCGCGATACCGTTGGGCATGTTCCAGGTCGTCGTGACGTACTTTTTTATTGTTGGCTTCAGCAATGCCGTCAATTTGACGGATGGCCTTGACGGTCTCGCCATCATGCCGACGGTACTCGTCGGCGGGGCGCTCGGCGTATTCGCGTACGTCACGGGCAACGTCAACTTCTCGGCATACCTCGATATTCCATACATCGCCGGTGCGGGCGAGATCCTCGTATTTTGCGCGGCACTGGCAGGTGCGGGGTTGGGCTTCTTGTGGTTCAACACCTACCCGGCACAGGTCTTCATGGGAGACATCGGCGCGCTCTCGCTCGGTGCGGCGCTTGGCGCTGTCGCGGTCGTCGTCCGTCAGGAAATCGTACTCGCCATCATGGGTGGTGTGTTCGTCGTGGAAACGCTGTCAGTCATAATCCAGGTTGCTTCGTACAAATTGACCGGACGGCGCGTTTTTCGCATGGCGCCTTTGCACCATCACTTCGAACTCAAGGGTTGGGCGGAACCCAAGGTCATCGTGCGATTCTGGATAATTACGGTCATCCTCGTATTGATTGGGCTGGCGAGTTTGAAAATCCGATGAACGCCGTAAAAAAGATGGCACTGGAGGACAGGAATCTCGTGCTCGGGCTCGGTGTGACCGGACTGTCGATAGCACGCTATCTGCGCCGCAACGGGCTCGACGCCACCTTTTACGACAGCCGCGAAAATCCGCCCGGCGCAGACGACCTGGCCGACGTATGGCCCGATGCGGACGTCATTACCGGGGACGCGAAGTTTCCGAAAAAAATCGGTCGCATCGTTGTATCACCGGGTATCGCCGACAGTCATCCGATGCTGGTCGCTGCACGAAAGGCGAAGCGCGAGATCGTGTCGGACATCGAACTGTTTGCACGCGACGCGCAAGCGCCGTTCGTCGCCGTAACGGGCTCCAACGGCAAGAGCACGGTGACGACGTTGTTGTATCACATGTGTCGAGCGGCCGGCCAGAACGTGCTGGCTGGCGGCAATCTTGGGGAGCCGGCACTCGATCTGCTCGACCAGGACACGCCGGACCGGTACGTCCTGGAGCTGTCCAGTTTTCAGCTGCAGCGGACTCAATCGTTGCCGGCCGATGTGGCTGTCTTGCTCAACGTGGCTCCTGATCACCTCGATTGGCATGCCGACGAAAACGAATATCGGCAGTCGAAATATCGCGTCTACCGCGAGGCGACAGCTGCCGTTGTGAATCGCGCCGACGCTGTGGCCGGCGAACATGTCAGCGACATCGAATCGGTCGTGAGTTTCGGCCTTGACGAGCCTGACGATGGCCAGTACGGCATCCGTCTCGAAGATGACGCCGCCTATCTCGCCCGCGGCTCGACATTGCTGCTCGCCGTCGACGACATGGCAATGTACGGCGTGCACAACCAGGCGAATGCGCTGGCCGCACTCGCCGCGGGTGAACTGATTGGGCTTGAGCTGTCACAAATGCTGCAGGTGCTGTGTGAATTTCCCGGGCTTCCACACCGCATGCAGTTCGTCGCCCGCGTTGCTGCTGTCGACTATATCAACGACTCGAAGGCAACGAACGTCGCGGCGGCGGTTGCTTCGATCGAGTCCGTGCACGGAATGCTGGTATTGATTGCCGGTGGTGATGGTAAAGGCAGCGATTTCGGCGAGCTTGCGACAGCGCTGGAGAACAAGCTGCGCGCCGCCGTGCTGGTCGGCAAGGATGCCGAGAAAATTGCCTCGGCCATCGATACCGTCATGCCGGTTTACTTTGCTCAGGACATGGACGATGCCGTGCAGCAGGCAGCCCAATATGCCGACTCCGACGAGACGGTGCTGTTGGCGCCTGCGTGTGCGAGCCTGGATCAATACGACAATTATGCGGCTCGCGGAGACGCGTTTCGTACCGCGGTCGAGGCGCTAAGGCAATGACGACGCAAAGCGCGACAACGCCCTTTCCGGCGCAACTCAAGACGTCGCTGCAATTTGATCCGGTGCTGCTCACACTGGTGTTGGGCCTGTTGTTCGGTGGCCTCGTCATTCTCGCGTCAGCGTCCATCTCCATATCGGACAACGCGCTCGGCGAACCCTTTTACTACGTCGAGCGGCAGCTCATCGCGGCGGGAATCGGAGGGCTTGCAGGCATGGTATGCCTGTTTGTGCCGATGCAGGTGTGGAGGACCCTCGGGCCGCTATTACTGCTCGCAGGGCTGGGACTGCTACTCGTCGTCCTGATACCCGGAATTGGCGTTGAGGTGAACGGCAGCAAACGCTGGATTCGCCTGGGCATCATGAATCTGCAGGTGTCCGAACCGGCACGCCTGTGTTTCATTCTCTACCTTGCCGGCTATCTCGTACGGCACAACAAAGACGTTCGTGAGGCGTTCACGGGCTTTGTGCGTCCTATGATGTTGTTGAGTCTCGCGTGCACGGCGCTTCTCGTGGAGCCCGATTTCGGTGCCGCGATTGTATTGCTTGCGACCGCGCTGACGATGCTGTTTGTTGCAGGCGCCAGGTTCCGTGACTTCCTGTTGTTCTTCTGCGTGGCTGCGATCGCGACGATCGTCCTGACCGTTACGTCGCCGTACCGGTTGAAACGGCTGACCGGCTTTCTGGATCCCTGGGCCGACCCGTTTGACTCGGGATTTCAGTTGACGCAGTCGTTGATCGCGATCGGCCGCGGGGAGTGGTTCGGCGTCGGTCTCGGCAACAGCGTGCAAAAGCTGTTTTATTTGCCGGAGGCACACACCGATTTCGTGTTTGCCGTGTTTGCCGAGGAATTCGGGCTCGTGGGATCGATGCTCATGATTGTGCTGTTCCTGGCGTTGCTATGGCGCGTCTTCAAACTCGCGATGCGGGCCGTGCGGGCCGAACGGCATTTCGAGGGATACGTCGCGATCGGCATCGGTACCTGGCTCGGGCTGCAGGCCTTCATCAATATCGGCGTGAACATGGGCCTCTTGCCGACCAAGGGGCTGACACTGCCGCTGGTCAGTTACGGCCGCTCGAGCCTGATCGTCACGATGATCGCGGTGGCCATATTGCTGCGCATACACCATGAACTCGTCGTCGACACGAGACCCGTGAACAGCAGGCACCGCAGGCCTGGGGGTCATAAGTGAACGCCCGGCCGATATTGGTCATGGCGGGCGGGACCGGCGGCCACATATTCCCCGCGCTCGCGGTTGCACGCGCATTGCAACAGGAGTCGCGGGAAGTCATCTGGCTCGGCACCCATCGCGGGCTCGAATCGCGGCTGGTGCCGGCAGCTGGAATCGACGTCGAGTGGATCACAGCGCGGGGTCTGCGACGTAAGGGATTACTGGCACTGTTAATCGCTCCGCTGCAAATTGGCTGGGCGCTCCTGCAGTCGCTAGCCGTCATTCTTCGACGTCGCCCCGCCGCCGTGCTCGGCATGGGTGGCTTCGTCAGCGGGCCTGGCGGCGTCGCCGCCTGGCTTACCCGCCGGCCGCTCCTGATTCATGAACAGAATGCGACTGCCGGGCTTACAAACCGTCTTCTGGCGCGTCTTGCCCGGGTTGTGCTGCAAGCCTTCCCGGGCAGTTTTAGTCCCAGTGTCAACGCGGAAACCGTTGGCAATCCGGTGCGCGACGACATCGCCGCCGTCGCAGAACCTGCCGGGCGGTATGTCAATCGTCATGGCCCACTTCGCCTGCTTGTGCTGGGTGGCAGTCAGGGGGCCCTGGCCCTGAATAAAACGGTGCCTGCAGCACTCGCGCTATTGCCCGGCGATCTGCGACCTGTCGTGCGGCACCAATGCGGCACCAGGACGCAGGCTGTGGCCAGCGACGCCTATGCGGGGCACGACATCGATGTCGAGTTGCTGCCATTTATCGACGATATGGCGTCGGCTTACGCCTGGGCGGATCTCGTGGTGTGCCGCGCGGGTGCGCTGACGGTCGCGGAGCTCTGCGCCGTCGGCTTGCCGGCGCTGTTCGTACCGTATCCGGCTGCGGTCGACGACCACCAGACGGCCAACGCACGCCCGATGGTGGACGCGGGCGCAGCCGCGATTATCGATGAGCGTGATCTCGACGCTGAATCGCTGGCGCTGGAACTGAGGCGCTGGCTCACTACGCGCGAAGAACTGCAGCGACGAGCAGAGAAGGCGCGGCAACTTGCGATGCCGGCTGCGCTAAGCCGTATCACCGAGTTGTGCCTGCAACAGGCGGGGGTCGCGGCATGATCAGTCGGATGCGTCGAATTCACTGCGTTCACTTCGTCGGCATCGGCGGATCTGGCATGTCCGGCATCGCCGAAGTCATGCTGAGTCTCGGCTACCGTGTGCAGGGTTCGGACCTGCGCGCGAACAAACAAACGAAACGACTGCAGGCACAAGGTGCGAAAGTCTTCATCGGCCACGCTGCGGATAATATTCGTGATGCGGATGCCATCGTCGTGTCCAGCGCGGTCGACGAAACGAATCCCGAGGTGGTTGCAGCGCGAGAGCAGCTGATGCCTGTCGTGCAACGTGCCGAAATGCTGGCCGAGCTGATGCGCTTTCGTTATTCGATTGCGGTTGCCGGAACGCACGGCAAGACCACGACGACCAGCCTCATTGCCAGCGTGCTCGCCGAGGGCGGACTCGATCCCACGTTCGTCATTGGCGGGCGCTTGAAAAGCGCGGATGCCAATGCCCGGCTCGGGCAGGGCGAGTACCTGGTGGCTGAAGCCGACGAAAGCGATGCGTCATTCGTGCACCTGAAGCCGATGCTCGCGGTCGTGACGAACATCGACGCCGACCACATGTCGACCTATGGCGGCGACATCGAGCAATTGCGAACCGGTTTCGTCGAGTTTCTGCATAACCTGCCGTTCTACGGACTTGCCGTTGTGTGCGGCGACGATCCTGGTGTCGGCGCGATAATTGGCAGAATCGGCCGCAGCATCGTTACTTACGGGCTTGCCGATGACGTCGATGTGCGTGCGGAAAACATCGAGTTTGATGAGACGATCTCGCGTTTTGACGTGGTTCGCAGCGCCAGCAAAAAGCCTCTCAATATTTCGCTGCAACTACCCGGCCTGCATAACGTGCGTAACGCGTTGGCGGCGATCGCGGTCGCGGAGGAATTACAAATTAACGATGCCGCCGTCGTCAAGGCCTTGCAGGAATTCGAAGGCATCGATCGTCGCTTTCAGAATCTGGGGGAAATAAATACGAAGCGCGGCAAGGTGTTGATGATCGACGACTATGGCCACCATCCGACTGAGATCGCGGCGACGATTGCAGCCGCGCGGGCGGGCTGGCCCGATCGCCGTCTCGTCCTTGTATTTCAACCACACCGATACACGCGTACGCGCGATCTCCTGGATGATTTTGCGCAGGTCCTGTCGGACGCGGACGTGCTGATTCTTCTTGACGTGTATGCAGCAGGCGAAGCGCCGATCGCCGGTGCCGATGGTCGTGCGATCGCGCGCGCCGTTCGTTCACGCGGTTCACTCGAGCCCGTGTTCGTGGAATCGCTGGATGATCTGAATCCTGTTCTTGAAGACTTGCTCGTCGAGGATGATTTGCTATTGACGATGGGCGCCGGTGATATCGGCGCACACGCTGCCGGCATGCCCGAAGCACTCGGCACAAAGCCAACGCTCGTGGTGCACTCATGATGACGGCGCCGGACTGTGCAAGCGTGCAGGGGGAACTGCGCCACGACGAGCCGATGAGCCGCCACACTTCGTGGCGGGTTGGCGGTCCTGCCGAGCTGTTTTTTGTGCCGCAAAGCAGCGAAGACCTGCAGCGTTTTTTGCGCGAACTCGACATGCGCACGCCGGTGCTCTGGCTGGGTGTAGGCAGCAATTTACTGGTACGCGATGGTGGCTTGCCCGGTGTCGTCATCGCGGCGACGCGCATCCTGAAAGACCTCGAACGCGTCGACCATTACCTCGTCCGCGCTGGCGCGGGTTTGCCCTGCACGCAGTTGGCGAGGCAATGCATACGCTGGGGTCTCGGCCCGTCGGAATTCTTTGCTGGCATTCCGGGTACGGTCGGCGGCGCACTGGCGATGAACGCGGGTGCACACGGCGGCGAGACCTGGGAGCGAGTTGACTCGGTTCGCACGATCGATCGCGCCGGCGAGATTCACGATCGCTCTCCGGCCGAATACACGGTCGGTTACCGTAGTGTTGAGGGCCCGGCGAACGAATGGTTTCTGGAAGCGATCTTTCGCTTCGATCCCGAAGCCAGTGCGAGCATGGACACGCTCAAGGAGATGCTCGAGCGACGCAAGAAGTCTCAACCCCTCGGGCTGCCGAGCTGCGGGTCGGTGTTTCGCAATCCGCCTGGCGACCATGCCGCGCGCCTGATCGAGACTGCCGGCCTCAAGGGACACCGTATCGGTGGCGCCGAAGTGTCTCCGAAACATGCCAATTTCATCATCAACCGCGACCATGCGACCGCGACAGACGTTGAGGAGTTGATTGAGCACGTGCGACAAACCGTCCTGGAAGTGCATGGCGTCGAGCTCGTCCATGAGGTCCACATCGTCGGCGAGGCGCCAGAGTGATTCGCCCGGCATGCATCGACGAACGCCGTGAAGTCGTCGTCGACGCACACGATTTCGGCCGCGTTGCGGTCCTGTACGGTGGATTCTCAAGCGAGCGCGAAGTGTCGCTGGACTCCGGCATGGCCGTGTACGAAGCCTTGCGATCGAGGGGCGTTGATGCCCATTGCTGGGATCCGGCTAAAAAAGGCATCAGTCAATTCGTGGCCGCCGGTTTCGACCGTGCCTGGATCGCACTCCATGGGACCGGGGGCGAAGACGGCGCAATACAAGGCGCGTTGCAATGGATCGACGTGCCTTATACGGGCAGCGGAGTGAAAGCGTCGGCGCTGGCGATGGACAAGGTGCGGAGCAAGCACCTGTTCGACGCTGCGGACATTCCGACACCTGAATACGCGGTGATACGGAACAAGTCCGATGCCGTGCTGGCGGCCGACGAACTCGGGTACCCCCTGGTCATGAAACCTGCCGGGCAGGGTTCAAGCGTCGGCATGACAAAAGTATTTGAAGCCGCTGAGCTTGGTGAAGCTGCCGAACTGGCGTTGCGCTTCGACGACGTGGCAATCATGGAGCGCTGCATTGTCGGTGAAGAGTTGACGATTGGAATATTACAAGGCGAAGCGCTGCCCTCGATTCGAATAGAAACACCGCGCGTGTTCTATGACTACCGCGCCAAGTACGAATCAGATCGTACCGAATACCACTGTCCCGGCGCCCGGGACGCCGACATCGAAAAACAGTATGCGGATATGGCGATCGCCGCGTTCGACGAACTCGGGTGCTCGGGTTGGGGGCGCGTCGACTTCATGAGCGGCAAGGATGGGCGACCGCTGGTACTGGAGGTCAACACGGTTCCGGGGATGACCAGTCACAGCCTCGTGCCAATAGCGGCGAAGCGGGCCGGCATCGACTTCGAAGAATTGTGCTGGCGGATACTTGAGACGAGTGTCGCCGCTGGCACAGTCGTTACCGACGTAAAGGGAGTGGCATATGGCGCGTAAGCAGGCCAGGCGTCGCAAGCCGGGTAAGCCCAGGCGCATGCAGGTACCGAAGCTGCGTGTCGGACGCATCATTGCACCATGCATCGCGGCTGCGATTATTTTCGCCGCCTATGACGTGAGCAGCCGGCTACTCGATCGACCCATACAGTCAATCGAGATCAATGGACCCCTTCAGCGCGTTACCGCATTGCAAATCGAAGCAGCGATCAGTGACGAACTTGATGCAGGCTTTCTCGGTACCGACTTGAGTCGCATGCAGGCTTTGGTTCAGGGGTTGCCGTGGATCGATCAGGCATCGGTTGCACGCCGCTGGCCCAACCGCATTGCAGTCACCGTCTCCGAGCAGGAGCCGGCCGCGGTCTGGGGCGAACGCGGCTTGCTCAACGTTCGCGGCGAGCTGTTCGTCAGGAGCGCCCGCCATGTTCCGGCCGAATTGCCGCAACTCAGCGGACCTGATGCTCGTTCAGGCGAGGTCGCGAAACGCTATCTCGAGGTGCGCGAAAAGCTGATTCCTATTGGGCTCGATCTGCGGCGGGTGCATCTGAATGCTCGCGGCGCCTGGCAAATGACGCTGCAAAATGGCCTGGAGATTCGTCTCGGGCGCCGCGAGATTGACAAACGAACCAGCCTGTTCCTGGACGTGGTCGCAAGCATCATCACGGGTCGCGCTGCGGACATCGAGTACGTCGATATGCGCTACAGCAATGGCTTCGCAATTGGCTGGAAAAACGGCGCGCGGACGCCGGGGCGCAATCCGCAGCACGTGAAAGTGGAAAAGGAAATGCTTGCGTCGAGAGGTTCTCCTTAGAATGTCCAATCGCGATGACACAAATCTGATTGTCGGACTCGACATTGGAACGTCAAAGGTGGTCGCGCTCGTTGGCGAAGTCACCGAGGACGGCAGCATCGAGGTCATCGGTATCGGCTCGCGTCCATCGCGCGGCCTCAAGAAGGGAGTGGTTGTCAATATCGAATCGACGGTGCACTCAATTCAGCGCGCGGTGGAGGAGGCCGAGCTGATGGCCGGGTGCGACATTCACTCCGTCTACACCGGTATTGCAGGCAGTCACGTTCGCAGCCTGAATTCACACGGTATCGTCGCGATTCGTGACAAGGAGGTTTCGCCGGGTGATGTCGATCGCGTTATCGACGCGGCGCGGGCTGTCGCCATTCCAGCGGACCAGAAGATTCTGCACATACTTCCGCAAGAATTCATCATCGATAACCAGGGAGGTATTCGCGAACCGATAGGCATGTCGGGTGTACGCCTCGAAGCCAAGGTGCACATGGTGACGGGTGCGGAAAGCGCAGCCCAGAACATCGTCAAATGCGTGCAGCGCTGCGGGCTGGAAGTCGAGGACATCGTGCTCGAGCAGCTCGCATCGAGTTACTCGGTGCTGACCGACGATGAAAGGGAACTCGGCTCGTGCATCGTCGATATCGGTGGCGGCACAACGGATATCGCAGTATTTCTCGGCGGCGCGATTCAGCACACGGCCGTTATTCCGATCGCCGGCGACCAGGTGACGAACGATATTGCAGTATCCATGCGCACACCGACGCAGTACGCCGAGGAAATCAAGATCAAGTACGCGTGTGCCCTGTCGCAGCTTGCCAATCCCGATGAAACGATTGAAGTGCCGAGCGTCGGCGACAGGCCGCCGCGGCGGCTCGCGCGACAGACCCTGGCGGAGATCGTCGAGCCGCGCTACGAGGAACTCTATGGCCTCATCCGCGATGAGCTGAGGCGTAGTGGATTCGAGGAACTCATCGCGGCCGGCGTCGTGATCACGGGTGGCAGCGCCAAGATGGAAGGCGCCGTTGAACTGGCCGAAGAAGTATTTCACATGCCGGTGAGACTCGGCGTGCCGCAGTACGTCAACGGGCTCATGGACGTTGTGCGAAACCCCATCCACGCGACCGGTGCCGGATTGCTGCTGTACGGATATCAGAGCCTCACTCGGCGCCGTCGCCGCAGTACGCCCGTCAGCGGCAGTCTCGGCGCCGTCTGGGAACGAATGAGGTCCTGGTTTTCAGGACAGTTTTGATGTTGTGGCAACGACATTGCCAAAGGGAGATCCGGTAAACGTGTGCCGGATCAGGTAACGGGGGAGTGAGTACCCCTTGAGGACAAAGCGGAGGACGTAACAATGTTTGAATTATTGGATGGACGTAGCCAGAACGCCATCATCAAGGTCATCGGAGTCGGTGGCGGTGGTGGCAATGCGGTAGCGCACATGGTGGAGGCCGGTATTGAAGGTGTCGATTTTGTCTGCGCCAATACCGATGCGCAGGCGTTGCAAGCGGTACGCGCAAGAACCGCGCTGCAAATCGGATGCAATATTACGAAAGGTCTCGGTGCCGGTTCTGACCCGGATATCGGTCGCCAGGCGGCGATGGAAGACCGGGATCGACTTCAAGAGGTCATCGAAGGCGCCGACATGCTGTTCATTACGGCCGGCATGGGTGGTGGCACCGGTACAGGCGCGACGCCAATCGTCGCTCAGGTTGCCAAGGCGCTCGGTATTCTCACCGTCGCCGTGGTTACCAAGCCTTTCAGCATGGAGGGTAGCAAGCGCATGATGATCGCGGAACAGGGTATTGCCGAACTCGGCAAATACGTTGATTCGCTGATTACGATACCCAACGAGAAATTACTGAGCGTACTCGGCGGCGAAACGACGCTGCTCGATGCATTTCGCTCGGCCAACGAGGTGTTGCAGGGTGCCGTACAGGGCATCGCCGAACTGATTACGCGCCCGGGGCTGATCAACGTCGATTTTGCCGATGTTCGAACGGTTATGGCCGAGATGGGTATGGCCATGATGGGGTCCGGCTCTGCGTCGGGCGAGGATCGTGCACGCGAAGCGGCCGAGGCAGCGGTTTCAAGCCCGCTTCTCGAGGACATCAACCTCGCCGGGGCCAAGGGTGTACTCGTCAACGTGACAGCGGGCCCGGACCTGTCGATCGGCGAATTCCAGGAGGTTGGCAACACGGTCAGGGAATTCGCGTCGGAGGATGCGACGGTCGTTGTCGGTACCGTAATCGATCCGGAAATGACCGATCGGATTCGTGTCACTGTCGTGGCGACCGGGCTTGGCCGGATAGCGGCGAATGCCGATTCGCCAATGCGCATCGTGCGGCGTTCGGCGGCGACAGCCGAGCCCAATTATCATGGTCTCGACAAGCCGACCGTGCAAAGAAAACGTGCCGTGGGTGACGGTCTCGAGGTCGGGGGATTGCAGGAAGAGATGCTGGATATCCCCGCGTTTCTGCGTCGTCAGGCTGACTGATGTCAAAGAACTTTCGCCCGCGGCGATGCTCACTCGCTGCAGTACGACTCCTCCGTCTGCCGGCCCGGATGATTCCGGGCCGGTTTGTCCCTTCCCACGCATCCCCAGCGATCCATCGTGACCAGGTCGCCACCTTGGGTTGCGAGCCGGCAGCGACCTGACAATAACCCGCTAACAGTTTGAAAATCTTGAAGAGTTTTTGGAGCGTGTGGTACTCT
This sequence comes from Pseudomonadota bacterium, assembly GCA_022560695.1. Taxonomy (GTDB): domain Bacteria; phylum Pseudomonadota; class Gammaproteobacteria; order Steroidobacterales; family Woeseiaceae; genus UBA1847. The sequence continues at coordinate 39,351 of JADFSP010000003.1, read as the reverse complement.
TGCGCGTGACGCCGTTAATACAAGAGTGACAAAACCGCTGCTTTGCGTGGTGAGCTTGCAACAGATTCGACGCGGCCTGGCAGACAAACGTTGCCGGCCGTCGGGTCAGGTACACCCGGTGTGTCAGCGAAAACGCGTCAATTAAGAATTTCTGAACACGCCGGGGCGTCGAACCTGGACGCGGCCAAGGGATGAACCAGTAGTGGCAATGTTGCAACAACGCACCTTAAAAACGACTATTCGTGCGACCGGCGTCGGCCTGCACACGGGCGAAAAGGTCTATATGACGTTGCGTCCGGCTGCGGTAAACGCGGGCATTACATTCCGTCGCGTCGATCTCGACGAGCCAGTGGACATCAAAGCGGATCCGCGAATGGTCGGTGAGACGATGCTCGGCACGACGCTGGTCAAGGACGGCGTCAAAATTGCAACCGTCGAGCACCTCATGGCGGCGCTGGCGGGTCTTGGTATCGATAACATCACCGTGGACTTGTCGGCACCCGAAGTGCCGATTATGGATGGCAGCGCCGGACCGTTTGTTTTCCTGCTGCAGTCGGCCGGTATCGAAGAACAGAATGCGGCAAAGCGTTTCATACGCATCAGGAAAAAAGTTCGTGTGGAAGATGGCGACAAGTGGGCGGAGCTCCTTCCGTTCGACGGTTTCAAGGTCAGTTTCGAGGTTTATTTCAACCATCCTGTCTTCAATAAAATCAATCAGAAGGCGACCATTGATTTTTCGTCCACGTCTTTTCTCAAGGAAGTCAGCCGCGCGCGAACATTCTGCTTCTTACGTGACGTCGAAGCGCTCCGGGAGCGTAACCTGACGCTCGGCGGCAGTATGGACAACGCAATCGTTCTTGATGACTACCGCATTTTGAACGAGGATGGGCTGCGCTACTCAAACGAATTTGTCATTCACAAGATTCTCGACGCGATTGGCGATGTGTATCTGCTCGGCCACAGCGTGATCGGCGAATTTCGTGCCTACAAATCGGGCCATGATCTCAACAACCAGTTGCTGCGGGCATTGCTCGATCAGAAATCGGCGTGGGAGGAAGTTACGTTTGCCGACTCGCGCAGCGCACCTATTTCCTACGCGACGCCCTCGTACGCCTGATTCTCTGTCATCGAAGAATTGCCGGAGCGGCGCCACTACAGGGTGCGTACCCATTCGGGCCTGACGGCCCTCCTACGCGCTGGCCGAGATTCAAGGTGTGTCCTGTCGTGCGACGCGGATCGTGCAATGCTCGACTTTGGCGCCATGGGCGCGCGCGGCAGCAAGCAGGGTATCCGTCTCGAAACGCAGTCGCGCGGCCCAGGCGGAGCTTTGGCATATCACGATGAGTTCGCCGTCATCCCTGATATTGGCGGCGATGAGGCAGGAACGCTCGTCCGGCGGCAAAACCCTGCCCAGCGCCTGGGTGAGGGCGCCCATCTCCTGAGCGCGCGCGACAATCCTGCCTAAATCCCCGTCGGCGCTGGAATTCAGTAGATTTTTGAGGCGCTGATTAGACATAAAAATGTGACGCAGTTGGCGTTTTTGTGGCCTTCGAGGTGATAAAAGTCACCGTTCGACACCGCTGATCTTGTAATAAATTCCGACATTATGCATATTGTCCCTCACGATAAGGGCATACCTGCCGAAAGGTGGGGGCGCAAAACCACCGGTCTACGGGACAGAATCCTAAGACAGCGGGGCTACCGAAGAGATGATTGACTGTAGGCCAGACCATGCGAGCGGATGTCGTCCTCGGCATCAAGTCTGCGGCACAGCGGCTTGCAGTGCAAACAAGAATAAGTCGACGAGAGCGAATCCGGGGCGTACTCAATGAACGTTGTTATATTTGGTAAGGGGCTGGGCAAGCCCCGGCAGATGACACTATCGGGCCTGACGGCCGGCGCAATTGCCTTTGTCGTTACCGGCATTCTGGGCGCGATCGGTTTCGGCGGCGGCTATTGGTACTCTTCGATCACAGGTTCCGGCGTCAGCGTGGCCGAACTGAATACTCTCAGCGACGAGCTCCGATATCAACGCGATAATATCGAAACCATCCGGCAGGGGAACGAAGATACGCTTGATGCGATGGCGATTCGCATTGCACAGATGAACGCAAGAATGATTCGCCTGGATGCGCTGGGACGGCGGCTGACCAGCATGGCGGATCTCGATGACGGTGAGTTCGATTTTGACTCGGCACCGGCACTCGGTGGTCCCGAGGAACCGGTTGCAAGCGGCTCGAACATTGCCGTGCCGGAAGTCGTTGAGGCAATGCGATCGCTGGACGACCAGCTGGCCAATCGAGAAGCACAACTCAGCGTGCTCGAAAGTGTTTTGATGAACGAGAACCTGAAGCAGCGTGTATACCCGCAGGGCCGCCCGGTGAATTCCGGCTGGATATCCTCTTACTTCGGTAAGCGCACGGATCCATTCACCGGCAAGCCCGCAAATCATACCGGCATCGATTTTGCCGGCAGAATCGGTGCCGACGTGGTTGCCGTGGCGGCTGGCGTTGTCACCTGGTCTGCGAAGCGCTTCGGTTATGGGCTCATGGTCGAAATCAACCACGGCAACGGCTATTCGACGCGGTATGCGCACAATTCCGAAAACCTCGTGTCAGTCGGCGACGAGATCAAGAAAGGCCAGACGGTCGCGCACATGGGCGAAACGGGCCGAGCCACGGGTCCGAACCTGCATTTCGAGGTGCTGCAAAATGGCCGCCGTGTAAATCCGGTCAATTTCATCCGCGAATCGTCCGACTAAGCACCAACCCGCAGTTTTTCCAGTCCTTGTGATCAGGGAATTCGCCCACAAATCGCGGGTCTGGTACTAAATACGCTCTCAAGACCTTAGAATAGCCGGCTTTGCGAATCTGCGGCTCTGTCGCGCGCCGGTCCCCAATGTTCTGCAGGAGTTCTAAGTGGCCAAGTTCCTGACCCGTATCTTCGGCAGTCGTAATCAGCGGCTTCTGCGCCAATACTCGAAGGTCGTCGCCACAATCAATGCGCTCGAGGACGGTGTTCAGGCCCTCGAAGACACTGCCCTGCGTGCGAAGACTGACGAATTCCGGCGGCGGTTCGCGGCTGGAGAGACGCTCGAGCAGTTATTGCCGGAAGCCTTCGCAGCCGCTCGAGAGGCGGCACGGCGCACAGTCGGCATGCGGCCCTTCGACGTGCAGCTCATCGGCGGCATGGTACTCCACGACGGCAACATCGCCGAGATGCGAACGGGTGAGGGCAAAACCCTTGTCGCGACGCTGCCGGCTTACCTGAACGCTCTTAGCGGTCGGGGCGTGCACATCATTACCGTGAATGAGTATCTGGCGCAGCGTGACGCCGACTGGATGCGGCCCGTTTACGAATTCCTGGGCCTGACCGTCGGCGTATCGAAGAGCGGTCAGACGCAGGATGAAAAGCGCGCCGCATATGCAAGCGACATCACCTACGCGACAAATAATGAACTCGGTTTCGACTACCTGCGCGATAATCTGGCTTTTTCACTCGACGACAGGGCACTGGGAGAACTCAATTTCGCCATCGTTGACGAGGTTGACTCAATTCTGATCGATGAGGCTCGCACGCCATTGATCATTTCCGGCCCTGCGGAGGCGAGCACGGATTTATACGGGCAGATCAACAAGCTGATTCCGAAACTGGTCGAGCACACCGAGCCCGAGGACGCCGCGAACTACGACATCCTGGCGCGCAAGATCACGCTTGTCGATGAAAACGGCAAGACTGTCATGGCCGAGACCGATGATGGCGAATCGACTGAGGTCATGAGCCTCGACGAGGGGATCGCTATCGGGGAATCGCGCCAGGCGGACGTCGTGCTCGTTGATGACAGCGGCAAGACGCCAGCCTGCCGGCTGGCGCCGCGCGGTGATTTTGTGACGGACCTCAAGGCGAAGCAGGCGTACATGACCGAGGACGGCCACCAGAAGGTCGAAGCGCTCATGGCTCAGGCGGGTTTGCTCGAAGGGGGCGAGAGCCTCTACGATGCGGGCAACATTCGCCTGCTGCACCACCTGAATGCCGCACTGCGTGCGCATGTCATCTTTCAGCGCGATGTCGACTACATCGTCAAAGATGGTGAGATTGTGATCGTCGACGAGTTCACCGGCCGCACGATGGCGGGGCGTCGCTGGTCGGACGGGCTGCACCAGGCGATCGAGGCGAAGGAGGGTGTCGCGATCAAGCACGAAAATCAGACGATCGCGTCGATCACATTCCAGAATTACTTTCGACTGTACGAGAACCTGTCGGGAATGACCGGTACAGCAGACACAGAGGCGTTCGAGTTCCAGCAAATCTATGGGCTTGAGGTCGTCGTCATTCCGACCCACATGGAAATGATTCGTGACGACCATGCGGATCTCGTGTACCTGACGCAAAAGGACAAGTTCGAAGCAATCATTGACGATATCGCAGACTGCCGTGAGCGACGCCAGCCTGTGTTGGTCGGTACAACGTCAATCGAGACGTCCGAGTTTCTGTCAGGACTGCTCGACAAGCGTGGCATAAAACACCAGGTGCTCAACGCGAAGCAACATGAGCGAGAGGCCCATATTGTGCAGCATGCAGGACGCCCCGGCGCAATCACGATCGCGACGAACATGGCCGGCCGCGGCACGGACATCGTGCTCGGCGGTAATTTTGACGCGGCGGTTGCGGCATCCGGTGACGGGGACACGGCGAAGGTTCGCGAAGAGTGGGAGGCCCTGCACGCCGAAGTAATCGAGTCCGGTGGCCTGCACATCATTGGCACGGAGCGGCATGAATCCCGGCGCATCGACAACCAGCTTCGCGGACGATCCGGCCGCCAGGGCGATCCGGGATCGAGCCGTTTCTATCTGTCGATGGAAGACAGCTTGATGCGGATTTTCGGCGATCCTGAGCGTACCAAGAGCTGGTTGTCAATGGCTGGAATGACCGAAGGGGAGGCGATTGAGAGCAAGTTGCTGTCGCGGCAGATCGAACGCGCACAGCGCAAGGTGGAGGCGCATAACTTCGATATTCGCAAGAACCTCCTTGAATACGACGACGTTGCCAATGACCAGCGCAAGGTGGTCTATCACCAGCGAACTGAATTGATGGCCGCCGACGAAATCAAGGATTCCGTCGCCGCGATTCGCGACGAGGTGATCGAAATAACGGTCGAAGCGCATATTCCTCCCGGCAGTCTCGAGGAACAGTGGGACTGTGATGGCCTGACGCAGGCGTTCGAATCAGAATTCGGCTTGCACCTCGACATTGCGCGATTGGCCCGCGAGGACAAAACCATCAATGATGAAGGCATCAGGAATCGCTGCATCGAAGAGGCCGCCAAAGCATACGGCGAGAAAGAACAGGCGGTTGGCAGCGAGCTGATGCGCAATGTAGAGAAACAAATCATGCTGCGGCAGCTTGACCACCACTGGAAAGAGCACCTCGGGGCGATGGATCATTTGCGTCAGGGCATTGGACTGCGCTCGTATGCTCAGAAAAATCCGAAGCAGGAATACAAACGCGAGGCTTTCGAAATGTTCGGCGCGATGCTCGAGCTGGTCAAACATGACGCGATCAGCATCCTGGCGCGTATTCGAATTCAGAGTGAGCAGGATCTGGGCGAGGCGGCGCGGCAAAAACGTGCCGCCGAGGCTATGGAATTTCGCCATGCACAGGCGTCCGCGCTCGGCGGTGCCCAAGCGTCTCAGGCGGGGCAACAAGCGACGCCGCAAACGGCCGCTGCGGCTGTTCCATTTGTTCGCGATGGCCGCAAAGTCGGTCGAAACGAACCCTGCCCATGCGGCTCAGGAAAGAAATTCAAGCGCTGCCATGGCGCGCTCAGCTGACATCGAGCGGGTGCGAGTTGCGGCCGGGATATTGCGCGATGCTGACGGCTGCATACTCATCACCGAGCGTTTGTGCGACGGACCTTTCAGCGGCCTGTGGGAGTTTCCCGGGGGCAAGATCGGGCGCGGCGAAAGCGCCAGGCAGGCGCTCGCGCGCGAACTCGCCGAGGAACTGGGAATCGAACTGCAGGCGGCGCAACACCTCATGAACGTGTGCCATGACTACCCCGACCGATCCGTGTCGATCGAATTCTTCCTGGTTACCGACTGGCGCAACGACCCGGCTGGCCGTGAGGGTCAACGCCTGCGGTGGGTGGATGTGTCGTCGCTCGACGCGACAGAGTTGCTGCCTGCGGACTTGCCGGTCGTTGAAGCTTTGCGGAGTTTGTAGGCGCCACTCGCGGCCGCGCCGCTCTCGCACGTCCCTGTGCTCCGCGGCATTAGGTCGTCCTGACCGTCGTCGCTCTCGAACATCCCTGTGCTCCGCGAATGGTTGGCTCAGCAGACAGTCAATTGAAAGGGCACGGCGCAACTGGTCTGCACAGAGCGGCAATCGGTCGTCGACCACTCGAGAAAGCGCACCGTGAAGCGATGCTGGCTGCCGCTGATCTCGGGAAACAACATGCTGTCATTGATAAGGCAGACTCGCAACAGTCGGCAGTTCACATCTTTTCGCATCGTGTGCTGATACATGCCGTTTGTGGCCACCTTGTCGACCGATTGCGCGCTTTCACGGATGACCCAAAGAACTTGAGTCGCGGCATCACAGAGAGGCCGGATTTCATCTATCCATCGAACGAGGTCCTGCTGTCGTCGCGGCAACGGTTGGCGCAGCCAATGACTGTATTCGGGTAAATCGAATTCGCATGTGCCGCCCGGAATGGCGCTTCGTTGCTTGATCGCATTGAGAAATACGCTGTCTTTCAAGGGCCGCAGGAATTGTGTGCCGATTGCCGCGACTGCATTGCGGCTTTCGACAAGGCTGCGCAGCACGGTGTCAAGGCGTCCCGAGTCGACCTCGGGCTGGCTTTGAAACTTTCGCAAGACGCTTATCTGATGGTCGAGCTCTTTATGCACCTCACTGCGAACATCCCCCCGCGACAGGATCGCCAGGACTTCGAGCAGAGTCGCTATCGTCGTGCGTGTGGCCCAGTTTGCTTCGCGCTCACTGTTGTAAAGCATCTGCTGGTAGAGAAACTCGAGTCGCAGAAAGGTACGCATGCGCTCGTTGAGCGGCTGCTCGTAGAATGCGTGGCTCACAGTGGCATGGGCGTCAACTTTTCCCGCGGGTTTCGCCATTCTCGTATTCTGCGCTACCCCGGCAATCAGGGCAAATTGCTCATCATTGGCGCTGGCGGGCCGAATCCGTATAGACGCCGTGCAATGTTCGCACCTGGTCGCGTGCGTGCTCGAGGTCTCCATCGTTGAGGATAACGTCATCGGCGATTGCCAGGCGTTGCTCGCGACTGGCCTGTGCCGCAAGTATGCGCCGTGCCTGCTTCTCTGTTCCGGCATCACGAGCCAGCAGGCGTTGAATCTGCATTTCTTCCTGACAGTCGATCACAAGAATCCGATCGACGAAATCCCTGATGGGTGATTCAGCGAGCAGCGGCACGACGATCAACTGATACTCGCCACCAGCTGCCTCTGCTTGCTGAACGGTGGACTCCCGAATCCGTGGGTGCAGGATTGCCTCGAGTTTGCCTCTTGCGGGCGCGTCGGCAAATACCAGATCACGCATCGCGGCGCGGTCAAGCTCACCGCTGGCGAGGATCAGCCGATCACCGAATTCCGCGCGAATCTCATCAATAGCCGGTTCACCGGGCTGCACGACCTCGCGCGCAATGACGTCGGTGTCGATAACCACGACACCCAACTCGGCGAACATATCGGCGACTGTCGATTTACCGCTCGCGATCCCGCCGGTCAGACCGATCCGCATCGGCGCGCTCGCGGTGTTGTCCGCTGTCGTAGTCACTTAAAAGAAGTGGTCGAAATAGGCGGTTTTGATCGATTCGCCGAAGAGCATCGAAATCCAGCCGGCAGCGGCCAGATATGGACCAAACGGGATCGGGATCTGTCGGTCGCGGCCACGAAACACGATCATTGCAATACCGATGACGGCACCGACGACAGCGGACATCAGAATTATCATCGGCAATTGTTGCCAGCCGAGCCACGCGCCGAGGGCGGCGAGCAATTTAAAGTCGCCGTAGCCCATGCCTTCTTTGCCGGTTATCAGCCGGAAAAGCTGATAAACGCTCCAAAGGCTCAGGTAGCCCGCAATCGCGCCGACGATGGCATCGCTGGGCGAGATGAACAATACGTCTGCGCCGGGCAGCGGATGAACCAGGCTCAATGCCAGGCCGACCCACAGTAACGGCAATACGATAGAGTCGGGAATGAGCTGGTGATCGAAATCGATCATCGTGATCGGCACCAGCGCGACCGTCAGGGTGATGCCCATGAGCGCCTCCCAGCCGAAACCGAAACGCCACGCAACGGCCGCGACGAGCACGGCAGTTGCGAGTTCAACAATCGGGTACCGGGACGAGATCGCCTGCTTGCAATATGCGCACCGCCCGCCAAGCATCAGGTAGCTCAACACGGGAATATTCTGCCACGCCGTGATGTCTTTGCCACAAGACGGACACCGCGAGCGAGGCGTGATCAGATCGAAGCGGCCTTGCGGCAAGTCCGTCACCGCTGTAGTCGCGAGTTCCTCACAATGCTCACGCCACTCGCGTTCCATCATGACCGGCAACCTGAAAATCACGACATTCAGAAAGCTGCCGATCAGTAACGCGAACGCAAAAGTCATCGCGACAAACAATATCGGTGTTGCGCTGAAAAGTTCACCCATGTTTCAATTCCGGATAATTTACGGGCAACGTTAACGAAAACGGCGTCCGGAGTGTCCTCCGAACGCCGTCGCAGTGCAAACGTGTGCGATTTCTTGCAGATGACCGCGCCCATCTTGAAGACGGGCAGTCGGATCGTGACTTCTTCTAGATCACTGCACCCATCTTGAAGATCGGCAAATACATCGCAACCACCAGACCGCCGACGAGCACACCCAGTATGGACATGATCATCGGTTCCAGCAAACTGCTGAGATTGTCGACCGCATTGTCAACGTCGTCTTCATAAAAGTCGGCGACCTTGCCTGACATCTCATCGAGTGAACCGGATTCCTCACCGACAGCGATCATCTGAATAACCATGTTCGGAAACAGGCCGGTGTTTTCCATCGCCTGTTGCAGACGCTGTCCAGTCGCAACTTCGTCGCGCATCTTAAGGACACCGATCTCGTAGACGATGTTGCCGGTCGCGCCGGCAACCGATTCCAGTGCTTCGACGAGCGGCACCCCGGCCGCAAACATCGTGGAAAGTGTACGCGCATAGCGTGCGATGGACGCCTTTTGAATGATGGATCCTATGATGGGGGCATTCAAAGTCATCCGGTCCAAAAAGTGTCGCATCGGGCGCGAGCGTTTCTTGAAATAGAGGAACGTAGCGATGGCACCGCCGATCACGAGTGCGACATACACGCCCTTGGAGCGCACAAACAGCGATAAGTCGATGATCATTCGCGTGAACGTCGGCAGGTCAGCGCCAAAACCCTTGAACAGGTCCTCGAACGCAGGAATTACAAAAATCAGAAGAATCGTCGTAACCACAAGCGCCACGACAAGAACTGCGGCCGGATAAGTCAGCGCCTTCTTGATCTTTTTCTTGATTTCCTCTGTTTTTTCCTTGTAAGTCGCAATTTTCTCGAGGAGGGATTCGAGTGCGCCTGCCTGCTCGCCTGCTTCGACAAGATTGACGAACAGGTCATCGAAGTATAGCGGATGCTTTGCAAGAGCCTCGGCAAGCGAGCAGCCGCCCTCGACCTCCGTCTTGACCGCCATGATGAGCCTCTGCATCCCGGGATTCTCATGTCCGGAGCCAACGATCTCAAATGACTGCACCAGTGGAATGCCGGCCTTGAGCATCGTTGCCAACTGGCGGCTGAATAATGCGATGTCGCCTGTCGTTATCTTGCTCGAACCGGCAAACAGGCTCTTGCGCTGTTTCCGGATGCGCGTCGGCACAACGCCCTGGCGACGCAGATCGGCGCGCACTGCGGCCTCGCTGGCCGCCGTACTCTTGCCCTTGATCTTGTTGCCTTTTCTATCGGTTCCTTCCCAGAGGAAGGGGGCGCTGATTGCTTCAGTGTGAGCCATGTTTCCTGTCCGTTTGCGGAGCTAAAATCCTAATCGATTGTAACCCGATTGACCTCTTCGAGGCTGGTAATCCCTTCCTTGACTTTGTTCAGTCCGGCCCGTCGCAAATCGATAACACCCTCGATTACAGCCTGGTCGGCAAGTTGAATCGCGTTGCCGCCTTCCATGATTATGCGCCCCATCGTTTCGGATACTTCCATGACCTGGAAGATACCGATGCGGCCCTTGTATCCATCATTGCATTGCTTGCATCCCTTCGGCCTGAAGATCGTCAGTCCGCGTTCGAGATCCGCCGGCTCGAAACCTTCCTTTTCCAGCGCCTCGCGCGGAACGTCCGTAACTTCTTTACAGTTGTCGCAAAGGCGCCGGGCAAGACGTTGCGCGATGATCAGGCTGACCGACGTGGCAATTGCATAGGGTTTGACGCCCATGTCAACGAGGCGCGATAACGTGCGCGGCGCATCGTTCGTATGCAGTGTCGACAACACGAGGTGGCCCGTTTGCGCCGCTTTGATCGCAATATCCGCGGTCTCGAGATCACGTATCTCGCCAACCATGATGACGTCCGGATCCTGGCGCAGGAATGCCTTGAGCGCCGTCGCAAATGTCAGGCCGACTTTGGGATTGACGTTGACCTGGTTGACGCCGGGCAGGTTGATTTCCGCCGGATCCTCAGCCGTTGAAATATTGCGGTATTCAGTGTTGAGAATACCCAGTCCAGTATAAAGTGATACCGTCTTGCCGGAACCTGTCGGACCGGTGACGAGAATCATGCCGTATGGTTTCGCGAGGTGCTTAAGATACAGACTCTTCTGTTCATCTTCGTAACCCAGCGCTTCGATACCAATTTTTGCGGTCGCCGGATCCAGGATACGCAATACGACTTTCTCGCCATACAGGGTCGGGCAGGTATTCACACGAAAGTCGATCGCCCGATTCTTCGACAGGCGCATCTTGATGCGACCGTCCTGAGGAACTCGCCGCTCAGCAATATCCATGCGCGACATGACCTTGAGGCGAGCGCAAACCTTCGGGGCCAAAATGACAGGCGGTTGTGCGACCTCGGACAGAACGCCATCGAGTCGCGTGCGGACACGGAAATATTTTTCGTAAGGTTCGAAGTGGACATCCGACGCCCCGCGCTTGATTGCGTCAAGAAGAATCTTGTTGACGAATCGAACCACCGGCGCATCTTCGATTTCGTCGCGCTGGACTTCTTCGGCATCGTCGTCGTCCCCTGCGATATCGAGATTCTCGAGGTCGAAGTCGTCGTCTTCGAGGCTCGACATACTGGTGTCGATGGCCTCGATTGCCTTCGTGATGCGGTCCTCGAGCTTGTCCTGTTCAACGACGACAGGATCGATGCGCAAGCTGGTCTGAAACTTGATGTCATCGATCGCCTGCAAATTCGTCGGGTCTGAGATGCCGAGAAATATCCGATGGCCGCGCTTGACCAATGGCAGCACACGATGTTTGTTTATCAGCTTCTGATCGACCGCGCGAATGACGTCGATATCGATGTCGATGGCGTCCAGGTCCAACAGCGGTACGCCGAATTCGTGAGATGCGGCCACGGCGATGGCACGCGAATCGGCGAGGTCCTCGTTGACGATGTAGGCAACGAGTGGCACCTTCTGTTTGCGGGCCGCGGCGCTCGCTTTGTGCAGCTGTTCCTCGGAGATAATGCCATCCTGAACCAGCCGCCTGGGCAAGCCTGCGAGATTGGTCTGAGATGCGGTTGCTGCCATAAGTCGAATTTCGCCGTCGTGTTATACCGAACGATACAGTCTTACTGATCTAAGTTCCCGTATCAACTGGATTTTGTGCGCCCTATCACAAATGTGGAATTTCATTAAGTCAAACATGAAATAAACAGCATTTGGCCGAAATTCGCATGCGCGGCGTCAGCCGCGATCGGGCCTGGTCGCTCGCGCACATCCATGTGCTGCGCGACATAAGGTCGTCCTGACCACTAAGGCCTTCCTCCTACCGGCAGGTGGTCGGCAAGTAGCGCGCATCGATCGTCGGATCCATGTGTGCGGCGCCGCCTTGCAGCAGGACGCCGGTTGGTGCCGCGTCGTAGCCACAACGCCAGATTATCGTGTTGCCTGGTGTGATGTATGGGGTCAACGACAGCGTCCCGCCAAAAATAGCGGCGTGTGCTCTCGTTCCGCCGAACGTGACATCGATCCGGCCACCGACGATGTTGACCTGGCTGGTGTAGGTGCCGCGCGTATCCGTTGGTGGCGTAGTCATGCCGGCAGACGGGCGATCTGCCGGAGCGAGGCCGCTATTGTTGTAGGCGTCGACGACAGGGACCTTGGCGCCCGCCGCGAAATTGAGTCCTTCGGTAACCTGTGCCCTGACCGTGTAGGTCTGGTAGGCCGAAATCGCAATCGATGCCAAAATGCCGATGATCGCAACCACGATCATCAGTTCGATCAATGTGAAGCCACGAACCTGTCGACCCATACCCTGTTGCCCGATGGTCTTCTGCGATACGCGGTAGTAGCGCTCGCATTGCTGAGCGTAGTTTACCTCTGAGCGGCCAACTCTGCCCGTCGTGATTCCCGAAGTCGAGTGTGATGCAGCGCACATTATCGTTTCTCCGGCAAAAAAAACCCCGGACACGCCGGGGTTTTTTGATCGGGCAAAAAACCTGCTAGCCGTGCATTACTACGGCGCGGCTGTGCGGCAAGCAGCCGGAAGCCACTTGTTGACCAGAATGTTGCCGGCGGTGCAAGCCCAGCTGACGCTACCCAGGTTGTCGGTTGGCGTCAGGATCAGGGTGGCGCCAGTGATGTTGGCGTTTGCAGAGTTACCATAGGTAACAGTGATGACACCGGTCGCAACAGTAACCAAGGTGACATATTTACCCATGATGTTGCCGGGAGCCTCGAGACCCGCCGTTACGTTGTCTAACGGGAAAACGCCCGTGTCCTGATAGTACTCGGTGACAGCCGTCTTGCCGCCGCCGCCGAGGTTCAGACCTTCAGAGACCTGCGCGCGGATCGTGTAATCCTGGTATGCCGGGATGGCGATCGCCGCGAGTATGCCGATAATCGCGACAACGATCATCAGTTCGATCAGTGTAAAACCTTGTTGCTTCTTCATCTGTCTGTCTCCATGACTGAGAGTGGTAGTTCAAAACGGCGAAATCGCCTGTACCCGGTAATAAAGCAATCCCCGTGCCAAGTTTCTTGATCAACGTGTAAGCCATTGTTTTTAATGCCAAGTACATAATTCTGGCGGCGAAATGTTGACGATTTCAAGGCCGAATTCGATGACCAGATGTGTCCAAATTGTTACATGCTGACAAATTTCGTCACTGCTGCCGGCAGTTTGTGGGTTACTCGATGCCGAGCTTTTTGATGCGATAGCGGAGCTGCCGAAACGACAGGCCCAGGAGCCTGGCCGCGGCCGTCTTGTTGTAGCGGGTTTTTTGCAGCGCGCCGATGATCGCCTGCCGCTGTATGTTTTCGACCTGGCTGCCAAGATTTTCGGTGGTGGAAGAGCTGACCGCTTCCGCTTGCGGAGCCGCTGGACGCAGGCGCAAATCAGCCTCGCTGATCGTATTGCTTCCGCACAATGTGACCGCGCGCTCGAGCATGTTTTCGAGCTCGCGCACATTGCCGGGAAACGAGTAGCCTAGCAGGGCATTGCGGGCGCTGTCATCGAGAGAAACATCGGGGCGCAGCTTCTTCAATATATGCTCGGACAAAATTGTCACGTCGTCGCCGCGGTCACGCAAGGCCGGCACGCTCAGCTCAATGACATTGATTCGGTAGTAAAGGTCCTCGCGAAACTCGCCCGCGGCGACCATTTGTGCCAGGTTCTTATGCGTCGCTGAGAGTATGCGGGCGTTGATCAGTTCTTCAGTAGAGGATCCAACCGGTCGAACCGTCTTTTCCTGGATTACCCGTAACAATTTAACCTGCATGGCGAACGGCAAATCGGCGATCTCGTCGAGAAACAAAGTGCCGCCGTCGGCGCTCTGCATGAGGCCAATCTTGTTGCTGATCGCACCCGTAAAGCTGCCCTTGCGGTGGCCGAAGAACTCGCTTTCCATGAGCTCGGCTGGAATTGCACCGCAGTTGACCGGGACGAAAGCGCCGTCCGAACGTGGTCCGCTGCTGTGAATCAGGCGCGCGACGAGTTCCTTGCCGGTGCCGGACTCGCCGGAAATGTGTATGGGTGCCTGAGATCGTGCTACGCGGTCCACCATCTCGCGAAGTTCGTGCATTGGCGGTGAATCACCGAGCAACGTCGACTTGTGTTCTTCTGCGGTGCGGTCGATTTTCAGGGCGCTTTCAACGACGTTTCGCAGATGGTTAAGGTCCAGCGGCTTGGAAAGGAAATCGAATGCGCCGAGCTTGAGTGCCTGTACGGCCGTTTCGACGTTGCCGTGCGCGGTGATTACTGCAACCGGAACGTCAGGCGCGTGCTTCTGCATCCATGCGACGAGTTCGAGGCCATCGCCGTCAGGCAATTGCATGTCGGTCAGACACAGGTCGAATTTCATGCTGTCGAGCAGGGCCTTGGCGCCGCTGACGTCCGCGGCGGACTCCGTCTCGATATCCATGCGTCCCAGCGTCAACGACAACAATTCGCAGATATCGGGCTCGTCATCAATGACCAGGGCAAGCGGCTGGCGCATTATCAATCCAGTCTGTCCCATCGATCGGGATCGGAAAAAACGATTCGAAAGATACTGCCTCCACCGGGCCTGTCAAGATACAGTAGCGTCGCGCGATTCAATTCGCACAGTTCCCGGGATATGTACAGACCGAGCCCTGTGCCGCCGGAATGTTCGGTGAAAAACGGCTCGAATATCTTGTCGGCGGTGGCCGCGTCGACACCCAGACCGTGATCCTGCACCTGCAAATAGTCGCGACCACGCCCCTTCAGGCTACCGACCTCCAGCTCGACAAGTATGCCACCGGTTTTGCTCGCATATTTGACGGCGTTGTCACACAGGTTCCAAAGTACCTGGCGCAGATGGCTGCGGTCCATGCGAACCTCGAGTTCGTCCGGAATGCTGGCAACGGCGAGCTCGCCCTCCTGGAGTTCGAGCGTGCGCGTGAACTCGCTCGCAAATTCGTCGAGCCAGGGCTTGAGTCGGAGCCGCTCCGGCCGACTTATTTCACGTCGCGACAATTGCAGTACATTGTCGATAATGTGGCTGACGCGGTTCGAGTGCGACTGCATGATGTCGGTAAGCCGTCTGTCGTCGTCAGTCAGTCCGGCTGACTCGGCAAGCAACTGCGCCGCATGGCTCATGGCGCCAACCGGATTGCGTATTTCATGTGCGATGCTCGCACTGAGGCGCCCCAGCGAAGCCAGCTTCGACTGTTGCACACGGGCGTTCATGAGGCTGGCGTCTTCAAGGAAAATAAGGATCGGCGCGTCACGCTCTCCATCTCTTCCAAGTGGCGCAAGGTGCGCGGTGATGCGTGCATTGCTGCCGGCCGTGATCAATGTGAATTCAGGGTGCGACGACAAGCTGCCGTCCCGGCGCCACAGACTGATATAGTCCGCCAATTGCCCGGAGACCTTGCGGATCGGGCGTCCGCGCGCCGAGCCGCTTGCGCCGAGCAATTGCATTGCCGAGGCATTGCTCAGGCGAACATTGTCACGCGAATCAACGACGACGATGCTCTCGCGAAGATGCTGCACGATATACTCGTTGAGCTCCGACAGGTTCTTGAGATCGACGCCGCGCTGCCGGGCCAGGGCCTCGCTCATCTGAATTCGCCGCGACAGCGGGCGCACGGCCAGGGACATTGAAAAGATGACGGCGCTTAGCAGACCGGCGGCCGGATAATTCGTGAGTGCTGCGGCACTACTCAGTTGTGTAAAGACCTGCTCGCCAAGAATCGCAAATGTCGCAAACGCGCCGAGAACCGCCGGAAAGCGCATCGGCAGCACCAGACTGCCGACACCCACGAATACGATGAGCAGGCCGCCGAGACCGCTGGAGATACCTCCGCTGGTATGAAGCAGGACGATGATCGCGGTGATATCGACAATGGTCTGCGTGACGGCCTGTACGTTGACCGGGGCCCAGCGCTGACGCAGCGATATGCTCGATACGATGGCGAAAACAAGATAGCCCGATGCCGTGGCGGAAAAAATAGTGGGGAATCGGTCACCGAATATACGCGGGTCGCCGCTGGCAAAAAACAGCACGAGCAGTACAGCGGCGATCAGCAGGCGGAACGCGTTCAGTGTGTTCAGGATCCGCCAGCTCAGATCCGGTTCCTCGATCGCTTTCTGCAACAATGCGTCGGCGCTGGGGCGCGACGTTTGTCTCGAAGATATGTCGGTGAGTGCCTGATTCATGGATTTGTCGTTGTGCTTTGTCGGTCTGCGCCAATTGTAATGGAAGGCCAGCGTCATTGTGGCGACGGTGTCACCTTTTCGACGCGCGACATCCCGCCCTGGCGACCCCGGGCGAAAAGCGTCCTGCTTTGCGTCCACAGCGGCTTTGCTCCAAAATACGCCGGATTTTTGACGGCCCTCGCGAAGCCGCCCGTGCCCCTGAAACCAGCTGGACAAATCGATGAATCTGCACGAATACCAATCGAAGCGATTGTTCGCCGACTACGGCATTCCGGTACCGCGCGGGATTCCGGCGGACTCACCGGATGCTGCGATCAGGGCTGCAGAAGATCTCGGCGGCAAGTTATGGGTGGTCAAGGCGCAGGTGCATGCCGGCGGCCGTGGCAAGGCGGGCGGTGTCAAACTGGCGCGAAGTCCTGAGGAAGTCGGGCAACATGCTGACGGCATGCTTGGCATCCGGCTGGTGACACACCAGTCCGGCCCGGAAGGGCTGCCAGTCAACATCGTCTATGTCGAAGAAGGATCCGAGATCGATCGCGAGCTATATCTGTCGATGCTGGTCGATCGCGACGTGAGTCGCGTGGCGTTCATTGCATCGGCGGCCGGCGGTATGGATATCGAGCAGGTGGCGGCCGATACTCCGGAGCAAATTTTTACGGTGGCAATTGCCCCGGACGCCGGAGTGCAGGACTACCAGGCCAGACGACTCGCCTTCGGTCTCGGGCTCGACAAGAAACAGATGCGGCAGTTCGCCGGCCTGATTCGCAACCTCTATCGGTTGTACCGGGAATGCGACGCGAGTCTTGTCGAGATTAATCCGCTGATCATTACCCCGGATGGAAGTATTGTTGCGCTCGACGCGAAGATCAATATTGAAGACAACGCACTGTTTCGCCAGCCCAAACTTTTGGAGTTGCGCGACCCGACGCAGGAAGATGACAGGGAACGCGACGCTGCTGAACATGATCTGAATTACGTGTCACTCGACGGTGATATCGCTTGCATGGTCAATGGTGCGGGCCTCGCGATGGCGACAATGGACCTGATCAAATTACACGGCGGGGAGCCGGCCAATTTTCTCGACGTTGGTGGCGGTGCGACGAGCGAACGGGTCGCGGCCGCATTCAAGTTGATTCTGTCGAATGAAAATGTGTCAGCCATTCTTGTGAACATATTCGGAGGCATCGTTCGATGCGATCTGATCGCACAGGGAATTATCAGTGCGGTCAAGGAGGTTGGCGTGATGATTCCTGTCGTCGCTCGCCTCGAAGGCACAAACGTAAGTAAGGGACGTGAGATCCTGGCCGAGAGCGGGCTGGATATTATCGCAGCAAGCGATCTTACGGATGCCGCGCAAAAGGTCGTCGCCGCGGTGGCCCGCTGAGAAATTTATGAGCATTCTGGTCGACAAGAACAGCAAGATCGTTTGTCAGGGGATTACCGGCAATCAGGGCTCGTTTCATACCAAGCAGTGCATCGAGTACGGTAGCCGAGTGGTGGCAGGCGTCACGCCGGGCCGCGGTGGCGACGAGCACCTCGGCGTGCCGGTCTTTGACACGATGCGTGACGCGGTAGCCGAGACGGGCGCTGACGTCAGCATGATTTACGTGCCGGCGCCATTTGCCGCCGACGCGATTCTCGAGGCAGCCGATTCAGGTGTCAGACTCGTCGTTTGCATCACCGAGGGAATTCCGGTTCTGGACATGGTGCGGGTGAAGTCGGCCCTGCGTGACCATGAGTGCCGCCTGATCGGGCCGAACTGTCCCGGTATCATCACGCCGGGCGAGTGCAAAATCGGCATAATGCCGGGGTTTATTCACATGAGAGGCCGCATCGGGGTCGTGTCGCGATCGGGTACGTTGACCTACGAGGCTGTCTATCAGACGACGCAAAATGAACTCGGGCAGAGCACCTGCATCGGTATCGGCGGAGATCCCGTGCGCGGCATGAACTTTATCGAGTGTCTCGAATTATTCGAGGCCGACCCGGACACCGACGGAATCATCATGGTCGGAGAAATCGGCGGCACGGACGAAGAAGCCGCGGCTGAGTACATACAATCGCATGTATCGAAACCCGTGGTTGCCTATATCGCCGGCGTGACGGCGCCCCCTGGCAAACGCATGGGTCATGCTGGTGCGATTGTTGCGGGTGGCAAGGGCACGGCAACGGCCAAATTCGAGGCGCTCGATGCCGCTGGCGTAGCAACTGTTCGGTCGCCGGCCGAACTCGGTAGCAGGATGCGGGAGATTCTCACCGATTGATGCAATGGTCGGGTCGAGGGCGGTGAAGTAATGAAAAGCAGCGTTACCCTGGCAATCGCCCAGCTCGACCTGACGGTCGGCGACGTCGCCGGGAATACGGCGAAAATCCTGGAATACTCGAATCGTGCGCGTGATGAGATGCAGGCTGACCTGGTTATTTTTCCGGAACTCAGCATCTGCGGTTATCCGCCCGAGGACTTGCTGTTTCACTCGGGGCTGCGCAGGCGTGTCGAAAAAGCGCTGCTTGAAATCCGGGATTCGACAAAGGGCATCGCGGTACTCATAGGATTTCCCGAGTACGTTGACGACGATATCCATAACAGTTGCGCCGTGTTCTCGGATGGCAAACTACTTTGTCATTACCGCAAGCAGAAATTGCCTAATTACAGTGTATTTGACGAGAAACGTTACTTCAGGCCGGGTAAGGATGCCGCCGTGTTCAGCATCAATGGCATTCGCATTGGACTTCAAATCTGCGAAGACGTCTGGGATCCGCAGCCGATCGCCGCCAGCCGCGCGGCGGGTGCTGAGTGCATCATCGCGATCAATGGATCGCCGTATGAAACCGACGCCCAGGCGAAGCGTGAAGAGGTCGTAAGATCCCGGGTGGCTGAAACGAGAATGCCCCTGGTCTATGTCAATATGGTTGGCGGTCAGGACGAACTCGTTTTCGACGGCGGTTCTTTCGTGGTTGATGCTGGTGGCAATACCCGGTTTCGCGCGCCGCCCTTCGACGAGGGTTTGCATCGCATTGTGTTACATGGTGCAGCTGGCGGTGTGGAGCCGGAAGCGGCCGAAGTCGTCGAATTGCTGCCGCGCGAATCCAGCGTCTACCGGGCGCTCGTGACCGGCACCAGGGACTACGTCGGCAAGCATCAATTTCCGGGTGTCGTGATTGGACTGTCCGGCGGCATCGATTCAGCGTTGGTATTGGCTATCGCTTGCGATGCGATCGGAACCGAACGCGTGCGCGCGGTCATGATGCCGTTTCGATATACGTCGACGATGAGTCAGGAAGACGCGGCAAAGCAAGCAAAGACGCTCGGCATACAATACGACGTCATTCCGATAGCAAAACTTTTCGACGCAGCGCTTGCGCAGCTTACCCCGATTTTTGCTGATCAGCAGGAAGGCGTGACCGAAGAAAACATTCAGGCACGTTGCCGGGGACTGCTGTTGATGGCTATCTCGAACAAGACCGGATACATGCTGCTGACGACCGGTAACAAGAGCGAAATGGCCGTCGGCTACGCGACGCTTTATGGTGATATGGCCGGTGGCTTCGCACCGATCAAGGATTGCAGCAAGTCGCTTGTATATCAGCTTGCCCGCTATCGCAATACGATCTCAGACCTGATACCCGAGCGTGTCATTATGCGCGAGCCGTCGGCGGAGCTGCGAGCCGGACAAAAGGACAGTGACTCTCTGCCTGATTATGCAGTGCTTGATCCCATTCTCGCGGCCTTTATTGAAGAAGACCTGTCAGTGGAGGAAATCTCCGCTCGGGGATTTGAGCGAGATACGGTCATTCGTGTGCTGGAGCTGGTCAAACGGAACGAATACAAACGCCGCCAGGCGCCACCGGGCATTCGGATCAGTGGCCGCGCTTTTGGCCGCGACTGGCGTTATCCCATCACCTCAGGATATCGATTTCCCGGCTGAGCCGGTAACCGGCGGAAACCCGCCTTGCGCGCTTCAGTTCTCGTCCGGGAAATTCAAGGCGTGTACGCGGCGCGTATCCGCGGCGAGATCCATCATTCCAAGCTGTTCGTAGGCACTTGCCATGATGACCAGCGATTCGGCATTACTGTCAGCGCCATTGAATTCCTCGAGCGCGTTCTTGGCTCGGCTCAGAGCTGCCACGTATGCTCCGCGACGCAAATAGTAGTCGGCCACTTCATTTTCGTATGCTGCAAGGCGATTCTTCAGAAACACCATGCGTTGCTCGGCGTCAGCCGCGTAAGTACTGGCCGGATAGCGTTCGACCAATCGACGCAGTGTCGCGTAGGACAACCCTGCATCCTTGGGCGGGCGCTTGTCGATGTCTTTTTTGAACCAACGCTCGAGAATTCCGGGGTCCTGTTCAAAATACGTCAGTGCCTTGATATACAGGGCGTAATCGACGCGCGCGTGGATCGGATTTTCGCGCATGAATGTATCGGCCGTCTCGACAGCCAGCTCTTTTTGGCCACTCTTGTAATACGCGTACATCAGTTCGAGTTGAATCTGCCGGCTCAGGTCGCTGAACGGGTAACGTGCCTGAATCGCCTCGAAGATCTGGACGCCACGCCTGTAATTGCCGCCGGCCACGGCCTTCTTGGCGGTATCGTACGCGTCCTGCAGATCCTGAATCACAGTCTGTTGCTCATCGTTGCCGGCGCAAGCAGCGAACAACGTCAGCATCACAACGAGCAATAGCTGTCGGCCCTGTCGCAAGAGATGCCGGCCTGAATGCCGCAGCTTTGTAGAGTCGTTCATAGGGCTAAATTCCCGTCCGCTAACGGACGAATAGGCTCGATCGGGCCTGTGATTGTCGGCGCACCGGCCGAATCGAGAAGTATACCGTAAACTTGACCGACGACAGACGTGGCTGAGATTGTGTGACCAATAGCAGATTCAACAGACACTCATGACTATCCGGGCAGAGATTAAAACGGTTCCTGATGAGCTTGCCGGCCAGAGATTGGACCAGGCGCTCGCGCAGATGTTTCCCGCGTACTCGCGCAGTCGGCTGAAATCCTGGTTGCTGGCGGGGGCGATTGAAGTTGATGGGGCATTGAAGCGGCCGCGGGACCGGGTCGATGGTGGCGAGCAGGTCGAATTGCGTGTGGAGCACGCGGTAAGCGAGCGCTCCATGCCGGAGCCGATGTCGCTCGAGGTCGTGTTCGAAGACGAATCCTTGCTGGTCGTCAACAAGCCGGCCGGACTGGTGGTGCATCCGGGCGCGGGCAATGCGTCCGGGACATTGATGAATGGTCTGCTGCACCTTGTTCCGACACTGGCGGAGTTGCCTCGCGCAGGAATCATCCATCGTCTCGACAAGGATACGAGTGGACTCCTGCTGGTCGGGAAGACACTGCCCGCGCACACAGCATTGGTGCGCCTCCTTGCCGGGCGAGAGGTGTCGCGCCGCTATCTCGCGGTCTGTAACGGCGCACTGACCGGTGGCGGGAAGATCGACGCGCCGATAGGCCGGCATCCGGTCGACCGCACTCGGATGTGCGTGCGCGATAACGGCAAGCCCGCTGTGACCCATTACACGGTTCGCGAGCGCTTCGGCGCGCACACCTATATCAACGTGCTCCTCGAGACCGGGCGGACGCACCAGATCAGGGTGCATTTCGCTCACCGGCGACATGCATTGGTGGGCGACCCGGTCTACGGTGGTCGCCTCGCCTTGCCGGCCGGGGCATCCGACCGCTTGATTGCGGCGCTGCGCCGGTTTCGCCGCCAGGCGCTGCATGCTGCCGGGCTCGAGCTGGCCCATCCGATCAGCGCCGAACCGCTCGCCTTCGAGGTGCCGCCCCCAGACGACTTTCAGGACCTTCTCAGCGTGTTTCGCGAGGAAATCCCGTGAGCAGCGATTGGATCACGGCTGACTGGCCCGCGCCCGCGAATATCGTTGCGGGCACCACGACGCGTCGTGGCGGCGTCAGCAGCGGTCGTTACTCGTCACTGAATCTGGGTGCATGCGTTGGTGACCAGCCCGAGCACGTTGTCGAAAATCGGCGACGCTTTGTCGCGATGTGCGATCTTCCCGAGGAGCCGTGCTGGCTCAGGCAGGTGCACGGCATTCAGGTCGTATGCGCGGGTGCCACGGATGTGGATGGCGGGCCGCCGCAGGCGGATGCCGCGATTGGACGGGGCATCGGTGACAGTTGCGCGATCATGACCGCCGACTGTGTGCCGATTTTGCTGTGCTCGATCGACGGGCACGAGATTGCGGCAGCGCATGGCGGTTGGCGCGGTCTGGCGGGCGGGGTTGTCGCGGCGACGGTCAAGGAGATGTCTGCCGCGCCGGGCAGTCTGATCGCATGGCTCGGGCCGGCAATTTCGCAGGACTCATTCGAAGTCGGTGATGATGTGCGAGACGCGTTCACCGCACTTGACGCGGAATCGGCCGCTTGTTTTCGAGCCAACGATCGCGGCCGATGGCAGGCTGACCTGTACGGGCTCGCGCGGATGCGGCTGGCGTCCGCGGGTGTTACCGCGGTCCATGGCGGTGAATATTGCACCGCAGCGGACCCGCAGCGGTTCTTCTCCCATCGCCGCGACGGTTCCTGCGGCCGCATGGCAACGTTCATCCACCGGCGCAGCTAGGAAAAGTGGGGTCGAACCGCACTTTTCTTGAACCCCGGTATTGTCACCTTGACCACGCAGAAAACTGCGGTTCGACCCCACTTTTCCGCCCGAATGCCTTGAATTATGGGGTTCCGGCGCAATTTATGGGTGAGTTGCAAAACATGCCCGGAGCAAGGCAGGTGCTCACATGCGATTGGATAAATTAACCAGCAAATTGCAGATCGTGCTAGCCGATGCGCAGTCATTGGCGGTCGGTCAGGACCATCAGTTTATCGAACCGGTCCATGTCATGGTTGCACTGCTCGACCAGGAGGGCGGCAGCGTGCGTGGGTTGCTGACGAAAGCCGGCGTCAACGTCAACCTGCTGCGCTCTCAACTCGGCGATGCGGTCGACAGACTGCCGAGCGTCGAAGGTGTTGGCGGTGACGTTCACATCGGTAACGACCTGTCCAGGCTTTTCAACCTCACCGACAAGCTCGCACAGCAGCGAGGCGATCAGTACATCTCCAGCGAGCTGTTTGCGCTTGCGGCTATGGACAACAAATCGCCGCTCAAGGCCGTTCTTGAACAGGCGGGGGCGATTCGCGATGCGATCGAAAAGGCGATTGACGACTTGCGCGGCGGCCAAAAGGTCACCGACCCGAATGCAGAGGATGCACGGCAGGCACTAGCCAAGTTTACGATTGACCTGACGGAGCGTGCCGAACAGGGCAAGCTCGATCCAATTATTGGCCGCGACGACGAGATTCGCCGTACGATCCAGATCTTGCAGCGACGCACTAAGAACAACCCGGTGTTGATCGGGGAACCCGGTGTCGGCAAGACGGCAATCATCGAGGGACTGGCGCAGCGTATCGTCAATCACGAAGTGCCGGACGGCCTGCGCGGCAAGCGCATCCTGTCGCTCGACATGGGCGCATTGATTGCGGGCGCGAAATTCCGCGGGGAATTTGAAGAGCGTTTGAAGGCCGTGCTCAACGATCTTGCCAAGCAGGAGGGACAGATCATCCTGTTTATCGACGAGCTGCACACCGTAGTCGGCGCCGGAAAGGCCGAAGGCTCGATGGACGCTGGCAATATGCTGAAGCCCGCACTCGCGCGCGGCGAGCTGCATTGTGTGGGCGCGACAACGCTCGACGAATATCGCAAATATCTCGAGAAGGACGCCGCGCTCGAGCGCCGGTTCCAGAAGGTGCTTGTCAACGAACCGACTGTCGAGGACACGATCGCAATTTTGCGTGGCCTCAAGGGGCGCTACGAAGTTCACCACGGTGTCGAGATCACAGACCCGGCGATAGTTGCTGCTGCGACCCTGTCGCAACGCTATATCAGTGACCGGCAGCTGCCCGACAAGGCGATCGACCTCATCGACGAGGCGGCGTCGCGAATTCGCATCGAGATCGACTCCAAGCCCGAGTCGATGGATCGCCTGGAGCGTCGCATCATCCAGTTGAAGATTGAGCGCGAGGCGCTTAACAAGGAGACGGACGAGGGCTCCAAAAAACGACTCGATGACCTGGAGAGTCAGCTTGCCGGGCTCGAACGTGAATTCGCCGATCTCGAGGAAATCTGGAAGTCCGAAAAAGCGGCAATGCAAGGCACGGCGCATCTCAAGGAAGAACTGGAACGTGCGCGCCTCGAGCTCGAGACTGCGCATCGTGCGAGCGACCTCACGCGAATGTCGGAGTTACAGTACGGGCGTATCCCTGAGCTCGAAAAACAGCTTGAAACCGCGATGCAGGCTGAAGGCCGGGAGAAGACTCTGTTGCGCAACAACGTAACCGACGCGGAAGTTGCCGAGATCGTGTCGCAATGGACCGGAATTCCAGTCGCGAAAATGCTCGAGGGCGAGAAAGAGAGGCTCCTGAAGATGGAGGCCGTCGTGCAGGAGCGGGTTGTCGGTCAGGACGAAGCCGTCACGGCCGTGGCGAATGCGATCCGGCGTTCGCGTGCGGGCCTTTCCGATCCGCGGCGCCCGATTGGTTCATTCCTGTTTCTCGGGCCGACGGGAGTTGGCAAGACCGAATTGACGAAGGCGTTGGCGAACTTTCTGTTCGATACGGACGAAGCGATGGTACGCATCGACATGTCCGAATTCATGGAGAAGCATTCCGTGGCTCGCCTGATTGGTGCGCCGCCGGGCTATGTCGGTTACGAAGAGGGCGGGTACCTGACTGAGGCTGTCCGGCGTCGACCCTATTCGGTCATTTTGCTGGACGAAGTCGAGAAGGCGCATCCGGACGTCTTCAATGTATTACTGCAGGTGCTCGATGATGGTCGCCTGACCGATGGACAGGGACGTACCGTCGATTTTCGCAATACGGTTATCGTGATGACATCGAACCTGGGCTCGCAGATGATCCAGGAGATGGCCGGCGAGGAAAACTACGATGCGATGAAGTCGGCGGTAATGGAGATCGTCGGCCACCACTTTCGTCCGGAATTCCTCAATCGCATCGACGATGTTGTCGTGTTTCATCCGCTGGGTCGCGATCACATCCGCAAGATCGTGGATATTCAGCTGGGCTATCTGCACGATCGCCTTGCCGAGCGTGATATGCGTATTCACCTGTCGGATGCAGCGCGCGACAGGCTGGCGGAGGCTGGCTTCGACCCGGTCTACGGTGCGCGGCCGCTGAAACGCGCAATCCAGCAGCAGGTCGAGAATCCGCTGGCACAAGAGATCCTGCAAGGCAGGTTCAAGTCCGGAGATGTCATCGAAGTCGGTGTCAGCGCAGATCGGCTCGAGTTTCAAAATGCGGCCTGAGTCGGATCATCGCGCGCCGGGCTGGGCAATGGCCGGCTTGGCTCTTATAATTCGGCGGCTGTTGGCCGGATCTGAATAGCAATCTGGGAGAGAACGCGTGCCAATCTACGGGTATGCCTGCAAAATTTGCGACCACACGCTCGATGAGCTGCAAAAGATGGTGGACGATCCGCTGGTCGATTGCCCGGCTTGCGGCGAGCCCGGTCTCAGGCGGCAGCTCTCGGCGCCGCGTTTCCGCCTGAAAGGGCAAGGCTGGTACGAGACGGATTTCAAGGGCGACAATCAGCGCAACCTGGCCGGTGAAAAGGAAGCAACCGGGACGGACGAAAAATCCGACGCCAAGCCCGGCGACAAGACCGGAGACAAATCCGTCGCAAAACCCAGCGACAAGATTGGAGACAAAGCCAGCGACAAGTCCGCGGCCAAGACCACCAGCCCGGTGGACAAGAAAAGCGACAAGACGAAGTCGTCCTCCGCTAACAAAGCCAGCGCGGCCTGAGACAGAGCCGTTGAAGCGTTTCCGTCGCTACCTGGTTGCCGGCATTCTCGTGTGGCTGCCGCTCGGCGTTACATTACTTCTGCTGCGCGTGATTGTCGGCATCATGGATAGGACCTTGCTGTGGTTGCCAAAGCAATACCAGCCGGAGGAATTGCTCGGTTTCGCAATTCCAGGGCTCGGTATCTTGCTGACAATCCTGCTACTGCTCGTGACAGGTCTGCTGGCCACAAACTTCGTTGGCAGTGCGTTCATTGGCGGGTGGGAATCGCTGATGGAGCGCATCCCCGTGGTTCGATCGATTTACTCCGCGGCCAAGAAGTTTTTAGAGATCATCTTCTCGGACTCCGGCAGCGCGTTCAAGAAAGTGCTGCTGATCGAATATCCGCGAAAAGGCACGTACAGCCTGGCGTTTCAGACGTCGGCCGAGCTTGGCGAAGTGCAGAGTCGAACCGGCGAGGAAGTCGTGAGCTGCTTTGTGCCGACGACGCCGAACCCAACGTCGGGATTCATTATCATCGTGCCGAAGAAGGACATCACCGTTCTCGACATGGAAGTCGACGAAGCATTGAAGATGATCATCTCGCTGGGCGTCGTGGTACCGGAATGGCGCCACGATCGCATCGGCGAGTTGCCACTGGAGACACCCCCGGACAACGATCAGCCGCAATAATGTCGGGCGTGCCACCCACCTTGCGCACCCGGCGTGCAGGCCGTACCATTCCGCCACTTTTTTCGAGGCTCACGACAATTCAAGATGCGCAGCCACTATTGCGGACAAGTTGAGCAATCTCTGATCGGCCAGGACGTTTCCGTTTGTGGCTGGGTACACCGGCGGCGAGACCACGGCGGTGTGATTTTCATCGATTTGCGAGATCGTGAAGGGCTGTTGCAAGTCGTCTTCGACCCCGACCGCGCGGAGATTTTTGCACAGGCCGAGCGCATCCGCGGCGAGTATGTCCTCGCTGTCAAAGGGCTGGTGCGCGAGCGCCCCGAGGGCACCATTAACCCGAACATGCCGACAGGCCATGTCGAGGTTCTCGCTCATGAGCTCGAGGTCCTGAATCGCTCGGCAACGCCACCGTTTCATCACGATGAGCAAGCCAACGAAGAGCTGCGTCTGAAACATCGTTACCTCGATCTGCGCCGTGAGAGCATGCTCGGCAATTTGCGCTTGCGTCACAAAGTTACAATGGCGATGCGCAGTTTTCTCGATGACAACGGTTTCATCGATGTCGAGACGCCGATGCTGACGCGGGCGACGCCAGAGGGCGCACGCGACTACATTGTTCCGAGCCGCACTCACGCGGGAAAATTCTTCGCCCTGCCGCAGTCGCCGCAGATCTTCAAGCAGCTCCTGATGATTTCCGGGCTGGATCGCTACTACCAGATTGTGCGTTGTTTCCGTGACGAAGACCTGCGTGCGGACCGGCAACCCGAGTTTACGCAGCTCGACGTCGAGATGAGCTTCGTTGATGAAGCCGCCGTCACGGAATCCATGGAAGAGCTCGTAAGGCACATTTTCAAGGCGGTACTCGATGTCGACTTGCCGCAGCCATTTCCGCGCATGTCGTATGCGGAGGCGGTGCGACGTTTTGGTTCGGACAAGCCGGATCTGCGCATCGATCTCGAGCTCGTCGAAGTTGCCGACCTGATGGATGAGGTCGAATTCAAGGTATTTTCCGGACCCGCAAGCGATCCCGAGGGCCGCGTCGCGGCGTTACGATTGCCGGGCGGTGCTGCCTTGAGCCGCAAGGAAATCGACGACTACACGGCCTACGTCGGCCGTTACGGTGCCAAGGGTCTCGCCTATATCAAAGTCAACGACGTGGCCGCCGGACGTGACGGGCTGCAATCGCCGATACTGAAATTCCTGCCCGATGATGCCGTTTCCGGCATCGTCGAGCGCACCGGCGCTGAGTCCGGAGATGTGATCTTCTTCGGCGCGGACAAAGCGCGCGTTGTCAACGATGCACTGGGCGCATTACGCGTAAAATTGGGAGAGGACCGCGGTCTTGTCGCCGACGGCTGGGCGCCGCTTTGGGTTGTCGATTTTCCGATGTTCGAGAAAGACGCGCAGACCAGGCGCTGGACTGCCTTGCACCACCCGTTCACGGCGCCGGCGGTCAATGATGCCGATGCACTTCGTGCGGATCCGGGCAATGCGCTGTCACGTGCCTATGACATGGTGTTGAACGGTGCCGAGATCGGGGGTGGCTCGATCCGCATCCATGATCGGCGTATGCAGGCAGCCGTGTTCGAACTGCTCGGCATCAGCAAGGAGGAGGCTGAGGAAAAGTTCGGTTTTCTGTTGCGCGCACTTGAGTACGGAGCACCGCCACACGGCGGCATCGCATTTGGCCTCGACCGCATCGTCATGCTCATGGCCGGCGCCGACAGCATTCGCGATGTCATTGCCTTTCCCAAGACGCAGTCGGCGCATTGTCCGCTGACGAACGCACCTGGTGAGGTGTCTGCCGAGCAACTCAAGGAAGCCGGCATCCGGTTGCGGACGCCGCGCGCGACGTAGGAGCGGCATCGGCGATCCGGCCAGAAGGCCCTGCTGCCGTGCTAAATAGAACCTGTAGGAGCGGGCTTTAGCCACTACAGGGTGCTGACTCTTTCGGGCCTGGTCGCTCCCGCACATCCCTGTGCTCCGCGACATAAGGTCGTCCTGACCGCAAAGGCCGTCCTACAAATCTTTGAGTTTGTACAGCGCACCAAGCGCTTCACGTGGCGACATCATGTCGGGGTCGAGATCGTCGACCGCATCGTGTAGCTCGTCGTACGAATCTTCGCTCGCGGGCACCAGCGGCAACTGCCCCTGCGGACTCTGCACCTGTGCGGCCTGTTGCGACTCGAGCGTACTCAGGTACAATTTGGCGCGCCGGATGACTTCACGCGGGATGCCGGCCAGCGCGGCTACCTGCAGACCATAGCTTTGATTTGCCGGTCCGGGTTTGACGGCATGCAGGAACACCAATTGTCCGTCGTGCTCGGTGGCATCGAGGTGCACGTTGCTGCAACTGGTGAGTTCCTGTGCGAGCGCCGTGAGTTCGAAATAGTGCGTAGCAAAAAGTGTGAACGCACGCGATGTTTCACCCATGTAATGTGCTGCGGCCCACGCCAGTGACAGGCCGTCGAACGTACTCGTCCCGCGGCCGATTTCGTCCATGAGCACGAGGCTCTGCTCTGTCGCATTGTTGAGTATCGTCGCGGTCTCGGTCATTTCGACCATGAACGTCGAGCGCCCGCCAGCAAGATCGTCCGATGCGCCGATGCGCGTGAAGATGCGATCGATCGGCCCGATACGCAGTCGATCCGCCGGCACGAAGCTCCCAATGTGCGCAAGAATTACAATCAACGCGGTTTGCCGCATGTAGGTCGACTTGCCACCCATGTTGGGTCCCGTGATGACCAACAGTCGTTTCGTCGTAGCCAGTGACAGGTCATTCGCAACAAAGGGTGTGTCGATGACCTGTTCGACGACGAGGTGTCGCCCGCCCTCGATTTCGATACACGGCGCGTCCGTGATCTCGGGCTTGGTCAATCGCAGGCTCACGGCGCGTTCGGCGAAACACGTCAGCACGTCGAGCTTGGCTAACGCGCGGGCGGATCGCTGTAGCTCGGAGAGAACCTCGTGCAGTCGATCGAGTAGCCCGTCATAGAGATGTTTCTCGCGCGCGAGTGCTCGCTCGCGTGCACCGAGTACCTTGTCTTCGAATTCCTTGAGTTCAGGCGTGATGTAGCGCTCGGCGCCTTTCAATGTTTGGCGCCGTATGTATTCCACTGGCGCCTTATGGGCCTGAGCCTTGCTGATCTCGATGTAATAGCCGTGTACCCGGTTGTAGCCGAGTTTCAGCTTCGCGATTCCAGTGCGCTGCTTCTCGCGCGTTTCGAGATCCAGCAGGAACTGATTGGCGTTGGCCGCGATTGCGCGCAGGTCGTCGAGTTCGCTATCAAAACCCTCGGCAATGACGCCGCCTTCGCGTATCAGCATCGGCGGGTTGTCGACAATGGCCAGCCGCAGAAGGTCCTGCTCGCGGCGGTGCTCGCCAATGTCGTCGTGCATCGCTTGCAGCAATGGCGATTCGAGAGTCGCGAGCTGCTGGCGCAGTTCCGGAAGACGTGACAAAGTTTCTGCAAGCTGTCGCAGGTCGCGCGGTCGCGCCGAGCGCAATGCGACGCGAGACAAGATCCTCTCGATGTCGCCGATGCCATTCAACAAGTGCTGCAGATCACCGCCTGTACCGGTATCAGCCAGCGCTTCAACTGCCTGGTGGCGCGCGCGCAGCACCTCGGCATCGCGCAGCGGCCGCTGGATCCAGCGACGCAGAAGACGGCTGCCCATCGGGCTCCGGCAATGATCCATAACACCGGCCAGCGTGTGCTGGTCGTGTCCGCTCAACGATGCCTCGAGTTCGAGGTTGCGGCGCGTTGGGCCGTCCATGATGACGGCGTCGTCGTGCCGTTCGGCCGTAATGGACTGCAGGTGCGGCAGCGATGCTTTCTGCGTGTCCGTGACGTACTGCAGCAAAGCGCCGGCTGCCGCGACACCGCGTGGAAATTCATCGCAGCCGAAACCACTCAGGTTCCGTGTGGCGAATTGCGAGCACAGCAGGCGCGTCGCGCTGTCGAGTTCGAAATGCCACGGCGGGCGGCGTGTGACGCGAATCGCTGCGGCGAACGGCTCGCCGAGATGTTGCTCCTCGTCAACGATGAGTTCAGCCGGATGCAGGCGTTCGACCTCGCCCGCCAGGGCCTCGGCATTTGGCACCTCGGTGAGGCGAAAGCGCCCGCCTGCGAGATCGAGCCAGGCGATGCCGATGCCCTGGGCGTCGGCAAACACGGCCGCGACGAGGTTGTCGCGGTTCTCGGCGAGTAGCGCCTCGTCGGTCAGCGTCCCGGGCGTGACGATGCGCGTCACCCTGCGCTCAACCGGACCCTTGCTCGTGGCCGGGTCGCCAATTTGCTCACAAATGGCGACGGACTCACCCTTCCTGACGAGCTTGGCGAGATAGCCCTCGATCGCGTGATAGGGCACGCCAGCCATTGGAATCGGGTTGCCCCCCGACTTGCCGCGGGACGTCAGCGTGATGTCGAGCAGGGATGCCGCCCGCTCGGCGTCACCGTAAAACAGCTCGTAGAAATCGCCCATGCGGTAAAACACGAGCATATCCGGATGGTCGGCCTTGATGCGCAAGTACTGGCGCATCATCGGCGTGTGCACGGGAGTGACGTTGGCGCTCATCGATGCTTGTTTTTCAGGCTATCATGTGCCGGGAGACACGGCTTGTTGTCTATCGGATAATGAAAATACTGCATGTCGAAACCGGGCGCCATCTTTACGGTGGGCCACAGCAAGTTATCTATCTGATGACGGCGTTGAAGGGGATGGGTCATGACTGCACCCTGGTCTGTCCGCCCGATTCGGGAGTCGACACGGCGGCGCGCACGGCGGCGATTCCGGTACGCAACCTGTTCTGTGCCGGCGATCTGGATTTGCCGTTCGCGTATCGCCTGTCGCAATACCTCAATGAATCGCGCCCGGACATCGTTCACTGCCACAGCCGCCGCGGCGCGGACCTTCTGGGTGGTCTCGCGGCAAGCATCGCCGATGTTCCGGCCGTCGTGTCGCGGCGGGTTGACAACACCGAGATGCGGCTCGTCGCTGCGTTGCGGTATCGGCCCTTCAGAAAAGTCATCGCCATCTCCGAGGCCATTGCCGACGTGCTTCGCGACCGCGGCGTCGAGGATGCACGACTGACCGTCATTCGCAGCGCGGTCGATGCTGAGACTCTGGGGGCGCGCCCCGATTGTCAGGCGTTTCGGGCTGAGTTCGGCGTGCCGACCGACGCGTTTGTCATGGCGGCGGCCGGTCAACTGATTCCGCGCAAAGGACATCGCTACCTGCTGCAAGCCATGGCGGCGTTGCGTCAGGGCAATCGGCAAATACGACTGATCATCTTTGGCGAGGGCTACCTCGGCAACCAGTTGCGCGCACAGGCATCGTCACTGGGCCTGGGCAGCACAGTGCAATTCGCAGGATTTCGCGAGGATCTCGACGACTTCATAGCCTGTTTCGATCTGTTCGTGCACCCGGCGCTGGCCGAAGGATTGGGGGTTGCGACCCTCAAGGCCGCTGCGGCCGGCTTGCCAGTGGTCGGATTTCAGGCCGGCGGCCTGGCAGAAGCGGTCGCCCATGAGAAAACCGGTCTGCTCGTCCCGGCAGAGGATATCGAAGCGTTGCAGAACGCCATCACCACACTCATCGACGACGATGACATGAGGCAGCGGTTCGGGGCAGCCGGCCGCATCAGGATGCAGCAGGAATTTTCGATCGATTCGATGGCAAATCAGCACATCGATGTGTACGAGTCGGTGCGCGATGACTGAAGACACAATAGTCCACGACCTGGCACAGGCACTGGTCATCGCTCTGAATGCGGCCGGCAAGACGCTGTCGACGGCCGAGTCGTGCACGGGCGGCTGGATCGCGAAGACATTGACGGACATCCCGGGAAGTTCTGCGTGTTTCGCCTATGGAATTGTGAGCTATAGCAATGGCGCGAAGGAGTCCTTGCTCGGAGTCCGGAGCCAAACCCTGATCGATCACGGGGCTGTGAGCGCGGACACGGTCGCGGAAATGGCAGAGGGCGCGCTGAGGTTGAGCGGCGCCGACCTCGGTGTTGCGGTCAGCGGTATTGCCGGTCCCGACGGCGGCAGCGACGACAAACCGGTCGGCACGGTCTGGTTTGCGTGGGCCGTCCGCGGCAAGCCGGGCATCACGACCGATACTGACCGGCAAAATTTCGAGGGCAGCCGTGAGCGCATTCGCCTGCAATCGGTTGTCCACGCCTTGAGAGGCGTGCAGGAGAGACTTGAAACGTGAGCCACAAGAGGCTGTTTTTTGCGCTGTGGCCATCAGAGAAGCAACGCGAGCGGCTGCACGATACGATCGACCCTGTTGTCGGGCTGGTTGACGGATCGCCGGTTGATCGCGGCACCTGGCACGTCACACTGGTCTTTATCGGCAAGTTTTCCGGGCGTTTGATCCCCGAGTTACAGGCCAAGGCGGCCACCATTGCCGTGGAACCATTCCGCCTGTGTTTCGATCGCCTGGAGTTCTGGAAACGACCCAGGCTGGCCTGCCTGGTCGCGGGTACTGTGCCACCTGAACTGAAGCGCCTTGTAACGTCGCTGACCAACATGGTCGCGGACTTCGGCGTCAGCACCGAGAAGCGGCGATTCCTGCCCCACATCACGGTGCTTCGTGGCGCCCGGTTCTTCGATGAGCAGCGTTTGGCGCGAGCGGCGGTGACCGAGTGGTCGGACTTCGACCTCATCGACTCCGTATCGCAGCCGGGCGGCTCGGCATACCGCCCAATGAAACAATAACTTCGACGATTTTCTTCACACAACGCCCCGATTGAGAACGGATGGCCGGCTGTCCTGCGCGGAGCTTTGTGGAATAATGGCGGTCTCACCTCACCCTTCGGATGGCAAACAAGAGATGGACGACAACCGCAAGAAAGCACTCGCACAGGCCCTGGGACAGATTGAAAAGCAGTTTGGCAAAGGCTCTGTCATGCGCCTCGGCGATGATGTGGGTGCAAGGGAGATGGACACCATCTCAACGGGCTCGATCGGGCTCGATGTCGCGCTCGGCATCGGCGGGCTGCCAAGGGGCCGGGTTGTCGAAATCTACGGACCGGAAGCATCGGGCAAGACGACGCTGACGCTGCAGGTTATCGCCGAGGCACAAAAGAACGGCGGCACGGCAGCTTTCGTCGACGCAGAACATGCGCTTGATCCAACCTATGCCGAAAAATTGGGTGTCGATGTTAACGAGTTGCTCGTCTCGCAGCCCGACACGGGCGAGCAGGCGCTCGAGATCACGGACATGCTTGTGCGCTCGGGGGCGATCGATGTGATCGTCATCGACTCGGTTGCGGCACTGACGCCGAAGGCGGAGATAGAAGGTGAAATGGGCGACTCGCACATGGGGCTGCAGGCTCGCCTGATGTCACAGGCGCTCAGAAAACTCGCGGCCAATATCAAACGCTCGAACACGATGGTGATCTTTATCAACCAAATTCGCATGAAGATTGGTGTCGTATTCGGCAATCCGGAAACGACGACGGGTGGCAACGCGCTGAAATTCTACGCATCGGTGCGTCTCGACATTCGCCGCATTGGTGCGGTCAAGAAAGGCGACGAGATCATCGGCAACCAGACGCGCGTCAAAGTCGTCAAGAACAAAGTTTCGCCGCCGTTCAAAATGGCGGAATTCGAAATCCTGTATGACGAGGGAATCTCGCGGCTTGGCGAAATTATCGAACTCGGCGTGGAACACGGTTTCATCGACAAGGCGGGTTCGTGGTACAGCTATGGGAATGATCGCATCGGCCAGGGCAAGGAGAACGTGCGCGAGTTCCTGAAAACGAATCCCGAAATCGCCGCCGAAATCGAGCAGAAGATTCGTGCGGAGCTGTTGCCGAAATCGGTCAAGGCAGCTGGTGACAAGAAAGAAGCGGTCGCGCAGGAGGCGTAGCGCCACCGCCGGCCACGGGATATTTGTCAGCGATTATGTAGGAGCGGGTTTAGCCACTACAGGGCACCTACCCATTCGGGCCTAAAGGCCCTCCTGCGATATGATGAGCGATGGTCGCCGTGCCCAATAAACCCACCATTCATGACGTAATCGAAGAACTCGTCCCGCCGCTCGAGGACGATCGCTACGCCAGTCCCACCGAAGCCCGTCGAAAGGCGATGAACTATCTCGCGCGGCGTGAGTACGGGCACCGGGAATTGTGCATCAAACTCGAGACTGCGGGGTTCTTGCCCGATGTGGCCGGCGCGGCTGTCGAAAAGCTCAGGAGGGACAATCTGCAGGACGACCGCCGCTTTGTCGGCAGCTTCGTCCAGTCACGCATCCATCAGGGCAAGGGACCCGTGGTCGTGCGTGCGGACCTCCGCCAGCGCGGTATAGCGAGCGCCCTGGTCGCGGAAGTCCTCACTCAGAGCGGCCAGAACTGGCACGAGCTTGCTCGCGAGGTCAGGCACAAAAAGTTCGGCACAGGCTTGCCAACCGACTTCAAGGAGAAGGCTCGCCAGATGCGCTTTCTTCAATACCGGGGCTTCGAACACGACCACATCCAGGCGGCGGTCGGGGGAGACGACGATTAGCGCTTAATCCCGGCTGGCAAGTCCCGTACACTACCGTGGTTGACTTCGCCTCACCGGCACAGATCTAGATTCAATGAAATCCATGAACAGCAACGAGTTGCGCCAGGCCTTCCTGGACTTCTTCCGCGAGCGCGGGCACGAAATCGTTGCGAGCTCGCCCCTTGTGCCCGGCAACGACCCGACGTTGCTGTTTACGAACTCTGGCATGGTGCAATTCAAAGACGTCTTTCTCGGCCAAGACAAGCGCAGTTACGATCGAGCCGCAACATCGCAGCGCTGTGTCCGTGCAGGAGGCAAGCACAACGATCTCGAGAACGTTGGCTATACAGCGCGGCACCACACGTTTTTCGAAATGCTCGGCAACTTCAGTTTCGGCGATTACTTCAAGCGCGATGCGATCAGGTATGCGTGGGAGTTCCTGACCGAAGTACTTGGATTGCCGGCCGACAGGCTTTGGGTCACCGTGTATGACAACGATGACGAGGCCGCCGATATCTGGCTGAAGGATATCGAGGTTGACCCGAAGCGTTTTGCACGCATGGGCGAGAAGGACAACTTCTGGTCGATGGGGGATACGGGGCCTTGCGGGCCGTGCAGCGAGATATTCTACGATCATGGCCCCAGCGTTGCTGGTGACCCGCCGGACTCACCCGATGCGCAAGGCGATCGGTACGTCGAAATCTGGAACCTGGTGTTCATGCAATTCGATCGATCCGCTGACGGCAAGATGACGCCACTGCCGAAGCCATCGGTGGACACGGGCATGGGACTCGAGCGCATCGCAGCCGTCATGCAGGGCGTGCATAGCAATTACGAGATCGACCTGTTTGCGAATCTCATCCACGCTGTCGCCAGGACGCTGGGCGTCAAGAATGACGGCTCCAGTTCCCTGAATGTGATCGCCGATCACATCCGCGCGTGCGCTTTCCTGATTGTCGACGGAGTGCTGCCGGGCAACGAGGGCAGGGGCTATGTGCTTCGGCGCATAATTCGGCGCGCCATCCGCCATGGCAAACAACTGGGACAGAATGAGCTTTTCTTTCATAAACTTGTCGCACCTCTCGCCAAAGAAATGGGCGGCGCGTATCCCGAACTCGTCAAGGCGCAGGCGCATGTCGAGAAAGTGCTCGAGAAAGAGGGCGCTCGATTTGCCGAGACACTCGACCAGGGCATGGAGATGCTCGAGTCAGCCATTGACAATCTTGATAGCAAGGAAATTCCGGGCGAGGTCGTATTCAAGCTCTACGATACTTACGGATTTCCGCTCGACCTGACGGCCGACATCGCGCGCGAACGAGGCCTGACGATCGACGAACAAGGATTTGAGCAAGCGATGGGACAACAGCGGGATCGGGCGCGAGCCGCAAGTAAATTCAGCGTCGTCAATGTTGCTGCATTAAAGACTGACGCCGAAAGCGCATTCTCGGGGTACGAGGGCACGCAGGGGTCAGGAGAGGTCGTCGCCATATATAAGAGTGGCAAGGCCGTGAAATCGCTTGTGGCCGGTGATGAGGGTGGCGTCATCCTGTCGTCGACGCCGTTCTACGCCGAAAGTGGTGGTCAGGTCGGTGACATGGGTTCGCTGTCAGTCAGGAAAGCGTCGTTCGAAGTTGCGGACACACAAAAGAGCGGCAAGGCAATCGTGCATTACGGTACGTTGCAAAGTGGCAAGTTCAAGCTTGGTGACAAGGTCGATGCGCAAGTCAATGCTGAACGCCGCCAGGCAATTCGCCTGAATCACTCGGCCACCCATCTGATGCACGCGGCGCTTCGCAGAATACTCGGTGAACATGTTGTGCAGAAGGGTTCGCTGGTCGCGCCGGACCGGTTGCGTTTCGATTTCTCGCATTACGAAGCAGTGTCGCCCGAACAGCTGCAGCAGGTAGAGGATCTTGTCAACGACGAGGTCCGGGCAAATGTCGCAGCTGAAACGCGCATGATGAAATACGACGATGCCGTCGCCTCGGGTGCCATTGCATTGTTCGGCGAAAAGTACGCTGACGAGGTACGCGTGCTTCGCTTCGGCGCATTCTCGGTCGAGCTTTGCGGCGGCACGCATGTCGATCGCACTGGCGACATCGGCGTATTCAAGATTACATCGGAAGGTGGCATCGCATCCGGTGTACGCCGCATCGAAGCCGTGACTGGCAGGGGCGCGCTGACCTGGATCGAAGCAGGCTTGCGTGCGCTGGACGACGTTGCGGCATTGCTGCGCAGCCAGCCAGATAAGGCTGCGACCAGAGTTGAGCAGCTTTTGAAGCGTAACAAAGATCTCGAAAAGGACCTCGCGGCCGCGAAGCAGGCGCTGGTAATGGGCGAAGCAACCGATCACTCCGACAACGTCCAGGAGATCGCCGGGATCAAGGTGCTCGCGACGCGTATGGACGGTGCTGATGCGAAAACGCTCCGCGACGCTGTGGATCACTTCAAAGACAAGTTGCAGAATGCCATTGTCGTTGTCGGCTCTGTCGACGGTGGCAAAGTACGTCTTGCGGTCGGTGTGACGAAAAACAATACGGATCGCATTCGTGCCGGCGATCTGATCAAACCCGTCGCTGAACTGGTGGGCGGCAAGGGCGGCGGGCGGCCGGACTTTGCCCAGGCGGGCGGTACCAAGCCCGATGCCCTCGATCAGGCGCTCGGATCGGTGTCCGCATGGGTCGCGGAACAACTCCGCTGACGCGACTGTCCACATCCTGACACGGCCCGCAGATTACGCGAGTTGCGGCGGTGGCGGGCATCCGGGCCGAAAATCAGCTAGAATTACAAGGGTTTAAGGATGTACGACGCGTACTAGAACGGGGTTGGATCCTCGCCAGGCAGGAGTAGGAAATCATGCTGATTCTGACGCGACGCGCCGGTGAGACGATCATGATCGGGAGCGATGTCACGATCACCATCCTCGGAGTGAAAGGGAATCAGGTGCGCATCGGTATTAACGCGCCGAAAGAAATTGCTGTGCACCGGGAAGAGATCTACGAGCGGATCCAGAGCGAGAAAGCCGCCGAGGAGGCGGCCAAGGCTGACGAGGGCGGATAGGCCCCGATTCAGGCTTTACCTCACGTTTTCCGATCAGTAATATGCGCTCCGCAGTTCGCAGGCGGACTATGGAATTATTCTGCTGGTTGATGCGGACTGACCATTAGTAGAATGATCGTCTCCGAGATGAGGGCATAACCTCAGGGATAAGCGAAGCGCCGAATCTATCCCTCTCTCGGCGGATCGAACAAACACAGGAATAGAACGTATCGGAGAGATGGCTGAGTGGTCGAAAGCGCTCCCCTGCTAAGGGAGTAAGGGCTAATACCCCTTCGAGGGTTCGAATCCCTCTCTCTCCGCCAGCAATATTTGGTCCATACCGACCCCCTGTGTCAGGGTATTCGCCGCTTCGGTAGTAGTATCATGCACCGAACCGAATAAAAGAAAATACAGGAGCCTGTTCTGGCAGGCGATCCGAGCATCCCGGAGTTTCTCGTGCGCTATCTTCCTGCTTTATCTACTGCTCTTTTGATCGCCGTACTGCCATTGGCTGTCCACGGTGCAGACAAGGTCAAAGTCGACGTCATCAAGAACCCTTATGGCGGTTCTCGAAATGTCCCCGAGATATCGTTGAACCCGGATTACATCCATGCGGCGGGTCTGGAACGACTCATCGCTGAGTGGGGCGGCGAACTGGCGCGGCCGGTACAAGATATTCGCCTGAACGAGGAACAGGAAAAGCAGTACGGCGCATGGAATCGTATGGCGTTGGCGAACGCCAATTTCGCCGCTGTCGTCCGCGACGGCTTGCAGGACGGCCTTTTAACTGTTGGGCTGGAGGCCAACTGCAACGACCTGCTCGGCATGCTTGCCGGCCTGACGTATGACTCAGACGGCAACGCCCGCCGGGTTGGCCTGGTTTTTATCGACGCACACGGCGATTTCAACGTGCCGG